>USGU01000001.1 GCA_900554415.1 uncultured Lachnospiraceae bacterium
AATTCAACCTTCTCTGCCCGCCGTTTTTGCCTGTTATCACTGCCGATATATATTTTTTCTATCCTGCAACCTGTCTTCCCTATCTTGGGAGCTCGATAAATCCAACCTTCTTATATACCTTGCGAAGTGTCTTATTTGCATAGTAGGACGCCTTTGCAGCATTCTCCTTCATCATGCTGTCAAGGTACATCTTATCTGCAATAAGTCTTGCATACTCGTCCTGTACAGGTTTAAGGGTCGAAGCAACAGCCTCTCCAACTGCCATCTTGAAGTCTCCGTAGCCCCTGCCGTCAAACTCGGCAACTGTCTGCTCAGGAGTATTTCCTGTTACTGCATCATAGATATCAATAAGATTCTTGATGCCCGGCTTATCTTCTGAATATGCTATAAATCCGTCCGAATCTGTAATGGCTCTCTTGAACTTTCTCATGATCGTATCTGTATCATCAAGAAGAAGGATGCTTCCGTTTGGATTCTCATCTGACTTGGACATCTTCTTTGCAGGATCCTGAAGACTCATTATCTTGGCTCCGCTCTTGCCCATGTAAGCTTCCGGTATTGTAAATACATCACCGTAGATACCGTTAAATCTTCCGGCAATATCTCTTGCGATCTCCAGATGCTGGAGCTGATCCTTACCTACAGGAACCATATCTGCCTGATAGAGAAGGATATCTGCTGCCATAAGTACAGGATATGTAAATAATCCTGTGTTTATGTTATCCGCATGCTTTGCTGACTTGTCCTTGAACTGGGTCATTCTGCTCATCTCTCCCATGTAGGTGTAGCAGTTAAGTATCCATGCAAGCTGTGCATGGGCAGGCACATGGGACTGGAAGAACAGGCAGTTCTTCTCAGGATCAAGTCCCGCTGCTATATAAAGGGCGTAGAGCGTCCTTCCGTTCTTTCTTAGTGTTGCCGGATCCTGTCTTACAGTGATAGAGTGAAGATCCATAACTGCATAAAAGCACTGAACCGACTCATCATCATTTAAGTCCACCCAGTTCTTAAGGGCTCCAAGGTAATTTCCAAGTGTTATAATTCCTGTTGACTGCATTCCTGAAAGCAGTACTTTCTTTCCGTCTATCATTTGCTTTACGCCTCCTAATGTATTAGTCTTCAACATCCATATTCATGACCTGACGTTTTCTTGCCAGCTCATCATTTGCAAGGTACTCATCGTAAGTTGTCTGCTTATCGATAAGTCCTGTATTTGTAAGCTCTATGATCCTGTTTGCTGTGGTCTGTACAAACTGGTGATCCTGGGACGAGAACAGCACAACGCCCGGGAACTTCATAAGTCCGTTGTTAAGGGCTGTGATGGACTCCATGTCCAGGTGGTTCGTAGGCTCATCAAGGATGAGACAGTTGCTTCCCATGATCATGAGCTTTGAAAGAAGACATCTTACCTTCTCTCCTCCTGAGAGGACCTTAACCTTCTTGACTCCGTCTTCACCGGCAAATAACATTCTTCCAAGGAAGCCTCGTACATATGTAGCGTCCTTCTCATCTGAATACTGTGTGAGCCAGTCAACGATGATAAGGTCATTGTCAAATTCCTTTGTGTTGTCCTTAGGGAAGTAGCCCTGGGATGTGGTAACGCCCCACTTGTAGCTTCCGCTGTCAGGCTCTTCCTCGCCTGCAAGGATCTTGAATAACATTGTTGTTGCCTTTGTGTTAGGTCCTACAAATGCGATCTTGTCATCATGTCCCACTGTAAATGATATATCGTCAAGAAGCTTCTCTCCGTCCACTGTCTTCGAAATGTGGGATACGGTAAGAACTTCATTTCCAATCTCTCTCTTAGGTCTGAAATCAATGTATGGATACTTTCTGCTTGATGGCTTGATCTCGTCAAGCTCGATCTTCTCAAGGGCTCTCTTTCTTGAGGTAGCCTGCTTGGACTTTGAAGCATTTGCCGAGAATCTCTGAATGAACTCCTGAAGCTCTTTGATCTTCTCTTCCTTCTTCTTGTTGGCTTCCTTCATCTGCTTGATCATCAGCTGGCTGGATTCATACCAGAAATCATAGTTTCCGGCATAGAGCTGAATCTTGCCATAGTCGATATCTGCAATCTGGGTACATACCTTATTTAAGAAATAACGGTCATGTGATACAACGATAACGGTATTGTTAAAGTTAATCAGGAATTCCTCCAGCCATGCGATTGCGTCTAAGTCCAAATGGTTGGTTGGCTCATCCAGAAGAAGGATATCAGGCGAACCAAAGAGTGCCTGCGCCAATAATACCTTGACTTTCTGCGCACCAGTTAAATCATGCATCAGTGTATAATGAAGTTCGGTCTCAATACCAAGTCCGTTCAGGAGAGAAGCAGCATCGGATTCTGCCTCCCATCCGTTCATAGTGGCAAATTCTCCTTCCAGTTCACTGGCTCTGATTCCATCCTCATCGGTAAAGTCTTCTTTTGCGTAAATAGCTTCTTTTTCCTTCATAATCTCATACAGACGGGCATTTCCCATAATTACCGTATCAAGAACCGGGAACTCATCGTATTTAAAATGGTCCTGCTGCAGGAAAGACAGACGTTCTCCCGGTGAAATAATTACTTCACCGGAAGTTGGTTCCAACTGTCCGGATAAGATTTTCAAAAAGGTGGACTTTCCGGCGCCATTTGCCCCGATAAGTCCATAGCAGTTTCCTTCGGTGAATTTAATATTTACATCTTCAAACAATGCTTTCTTCCCAACGCGGAGGGTAACATTACTTGTACTAATCATTGAATTTTCTCCTTCATATTATTATTCATAATCCTATAGTTTATTTTTACCGCTTAATATCGTACCATGAGAATGCTTTTTTCGCAAGACAAGAAAACCATGTTGTGTTATACTTATGGTATCTTAAAGCAGAAGAAGGGGTGTAAGGATGATAAATGGAAGTCTGATTTTAGAAGGCGGTGCCACAAGAGGAGTATTTACCTCCGGTGCACTGGACTATCTGATGGAACGGGATATTTACTTTTCGGATGTAACAGGTGTCTCCGCTGGCTCCTGCAATGCAGTGGGTTATGTAGCAAAGCAGCCGGAACGTACAAAGAAATGTATGATTCACCGAGGCAAAGAATATAATTATTATTACGGATTGAAGGGGTTTATCAAAGAGCGCAGTATTCTGGATATGGATATGATTTTTGATAAAATGCCGAACAGTCTGATTCCACTGGATTTTGATGCATATTTTCATTCCGGTGTTCACTGCGAAATCGTAACAACCAACTGTATTACCGGAAAAGCAGAATATTTAACCGAAGACTCCGACCCGCAGCGTCTGATGATGATGTGTCGTGCAAGCAGCAGTATGCCTCTGGTATGCCCGATTGTAAATGTAGACGGGATTCCATATCTGGATGGCGGACTGGCTGATTCTGTTCCGGTAAAACATGTAAAAGCGCGCGGTGCTGAGAAAATCGTAATTATTCTGACACGCAAGAAGGGATATCGCAAAGAGAAGATTTCAAAAGCTTATATTGAATTATACCGGAAAATGTACAGCAAATATCCGGAACTTGTCAAAACCTGTATTCTCCGCAACAAGCGCTATAATGTCACCATGAATTATATCGACTGGCTGGAGGAGAAGGGAGAAATCTTTGTTATCCGCCCTACCCATAAACCGGTTCACCGAATTGAGAAGGACGTAGAAAAGCTGGAAGCATTCTATGAACACGGATACGAGACCATGGAACAACAGTTTGACAAGATGATGAAATATTTAGAATCTTAATAGTGATTCTCTATGTATTTTCATTTACAGCACCAAAAGTACAGCATACAAAGAAGGAAGCCTTAATGACTTCCTTCTTTTGTCTTTCTGACCGAATCTACCATATGGTCTATCTGTTTTTTCTCACTGTCCGATTTGCCTTCTTTCATAATAGCCAGAATCAAATCCGTTTCTTCCGGGGTAAACCGGATTCCTCGTTTGTTGGCACTGACAATTAAAGACAGCATGACAGGTGCCAGTGCCTTTCCAGATTTTCCTTCCGTCTGTCTTGCGGCAGTCCGAATCAGCTCCAGTTTCACCGGGTCAAGATTCTTCATTGCCGGATGATTCATCCATTCTTCCATTTTCTTCCGCCCTTTCCTGCTGAAATACCTGAAACATGTCACTCATGTTCATATTACTAAACATATCTTCCGCATTCATATTCTGCATCATTTCCATCATATTCATTGCCTGTATAAATGTTTCCATCATTTCAAAGTTTTTCTCCGGATAATATTCTTTTAAATCCTCCACGATGGATTCTACCGAGACATTCTGATTTCTGCATTTTCCAAAATGCCTTCCCGGAAACTGTTGAAAATAGGAAACGGTATTCTGAAACTCTGCAAATTTCACATAAATGCCCAAAAAGGGCTGGACTTCTGAAGGAACATAGGGCAGCATCAGTTTTAGCGTCTGCAATTTCTCATCTGTCACTGCCATATCAAGAGGCGTCAGTTTCTGCGTCATTTTCCATTTCCTCCAGAAGATAAATTCATAAAAATATATGTACTGACAAGTCTTTTTATGCAGATGCATATAGTATAGCAAAAACAGAAAAGGAAACCGACATGGGCAAAATCGTAATTGACGGAAAAGCCGTTTATGAAATAGATGAAGAGTGTATTCAGAAACGAGAACAAAAGGAGCAAAAAAGGCAAGAACAAATGAAACAGCAAAAACAGACAAAAGAACAACACGAAAAAAAGGGATGCCGGTAAGCATCCCTTTCGCTGATGTGTACTTGAAACATGCCGCCTGCATATTTCATAAACATTCCTTTAGCAGCATCCGCATCCGTTTCCGCCAAATGTGTTTGTTCCACATCCGACACAGAAAATAAGAAGGAGAATGATCCAAAGACAACTATCGTTATTACCGCAGCCGCCTCTGTCATTTCCGCATCCATATCCAAATCCGCCACAGCAGAAAAGGAGAATCAGAATCAATGCGCAGGAAGAAATTCCACATCCTCCTAAGTTGGATGTATTGTTATCACATCCACATCCGCAGTTTGTTGCACTAAGTTCACTCATGTTTGTTGCCTCCAATAGGTTTTCTTTACACTTCCATCATATGTCGCAAGGCTTGCCATTGTTGCTTTCAAATGATAGAAATTTTCAATCCTCTTTCATATGGTAATAAAAAAGGTGTTTTAAGATGAGAGAACTCAAGCAAAAAATTCACTACCGTTGCCCGGATATTCTGATTCATCATCTGGGTGGCAAAGGCATCACCACAGCCGTACTGGATACAGGAATCTCCGCACATCCGGATTTACAGGGACGGATTCTTGGATGGAAAGACTGCGTAAATGACAGACAATATATATATGATGATAACGGACACGGAACCCACGTCAGTGGAATCATTTCCGGCAATGGCTTCTGCTCCAATGGACTTTATTCTGGAATTGCTCCCTTTTCCAGAATTGTCAGTGTAAAGGTGTTAAATGCAGCCGGGAACGGAAAGATTCAGGATGTCATCACCGGAATCCGGTTTATTTTAGCTATGCAGCAGAAATGGAATATCCGTATCGTCAACATTTCCCTTGGAACCGAAAGACATGAGGAGAATCAGGACGAAGAAACACTCATTTTGTGGGTGGAGAAAATGTGGGATGCCGGAATCGTTGTCATTACCGCTGCCGGAAACATGGGACCTGACTATGGCAGTATCACGCTTCCCGGAGTCAGCAAAAAGGTGATTACTGTAGGCGCCTGCGATGAGATTGCTGCGCGCAATTATCCGAACCGGAATTTCTATTCTGGATGCGGTCCTACCAAAGAATGTGTAAAAAAACCGGATATCTGTGCACCGGGAAACAGCATTTATTCCTGCAATTACCGTTATCCATACAAAAGCAGAAAAGCCTATGTCCACAAAAGCGGTACCTCCATGGCAACTCCGGTCATTTCAGGTGCAGTGGCACTCCTGTTAGAAAAATATCCGCAGATGGAAAATGTAGAAGTGAAAATGCGGTTATGGGAGAGTGGTGATGATATGTATATGAGAGAAAGTAGCCAGGGGCATGGCAGAATCAATATAAAGCGCTTTCTGAAATAAGGTTCATATGCAGCATGAAAACATACTGCTAAAAAATATTTTGAATGTCAAGTTTTTTTACTTGACACAATATTCTTTTTGTTATATGATAACTCAGGTGATAAAAATGGATGAAATTTTAAAGCAGACATTACTATTTGATTTTTACGGAGAACTTCTTACCGAACACCAGAAAGAAATTTATTCTCAGGTTGTTTTGGAAGATTACTCTCTCAGCGAAATAGCAAAAGACAGTGGTATCAGCCGTCAGGGGGTACACGACCTTATCAAGCGCTGTAACAAGACACTGGAAGGCTATGAGGAAAAACTTCATCTGGTAGAAAAGTTCATGTCTGTACGGGAAAAGGTTCATCAGATTGACACCTTACTGGAGAACTACGAGAATCAGGATGAGAAAGTTCTGATTCAGCAGGTAAAACAGTTGTCCGGTGAAATCATAGAGGAGTTATAATATGGCATTTGACAGCTTAACAGAAAAACTTCAAAATGTTTTTAAAAATCTACGCGGAAAAGGAAAACTGACAGAAGACGATGTGAAGGAAGCACTTCGCGAAGTCAAGATGGCACTTCTTGAAGCAGATGTAAACTTTAAGGTTGTAAAGAAATTTATCAAGGATGTACAGGAACGTGCCATTGGACAGGACGTGATGAACGGACTGAACCCGGGGCAGATGGTTATCAAGATTGTAAATGAAGAACTGATCAACTTAATGGGTTCTGAGACAACCGAGATTAAATTACAGCCCGGAAGTGCAAAGACAGTCATTATGATGGCTGGTCTTCAGGGTGCCGGTAAGACAACCACAACCGCAAAGCTTGCCGGAAAGTTCAAATTAAAAGGCAAGAAACCACTTCTTGTTGCATGCGACGTTTACCGTCCGGCTGCTATTAAGCAGTTACAGATTAACGGTGAAAAACAGGGTGTTGATGTCTTTACCATGGGTGAGAATCAAAAGCCTGCCAATATTGCGAAAGCAGCGCTTGAGCACGCAACAAAGAACGGACACAACCTGATCATCCTCGATACGGCAGGACGTCTTCATGTTGATGAAGACATGATGGCCGAACTTCAGGAAATCAAAGATACCGTAGAAGTACATCAGACCATTTTGGTCGTTGACGCTATGACCGGTCAGGATGCGGTAAATGTTGCAGATACCTTTAATCAGAAGATTGGGATTGATGGGGTGATTGTCACAAAGCTTGACGGTGATACCCGTGGCGGTGCAGCTTTATCCATTAAAGCAGTAACCGGATGCCCGATTCTCTATGTTGGTATGGGCGAACGGCTTTCGGATTTGGAACAGTTTTATCCAGACAGAATGGCATCCCGTATTCTGGGGATGGGTGATGTCTTAAGCCTGATTGAAAAGGCAAGTGCCGAGATTGATGAAGAAGATGCCCGCAAGATGTCAGAGAAAATCAAAAAAGCACAGTTTGACTTTGATGATTATCTGGAAAGCATGAAGCAGATGAAGAAAATGGGCGGACTTGGAAGTATTATGGGTATGCTTCCGGGACTTGGAGGCATGAGCGGCAAAGGTGGTAAGATGCCAGACATTGATACCGATGCAGCCGAACAGAAGATGGCAAAGATTGAAGCCATCATTTATTCCATGACACCGGCAGAGCGCCAGAATCCGGATTTATTAAATCCATCCAGAAAACACCGCATTGCCAAGGGCGCAGGTGTAGATATTGCGGAAGTAAACAGAACCGTAAAACAGTTCGACCAGATGCGGAAAATGATGAAACAAATGCCGGGAATGCTCGGCGGCAAAGGCAAAAAAGGAAAATTCCGTATGCCTTTCTAATCACTTAGGTATATACGCAGATGCGATATATATAAATACAAATAATTTATAGAAAAAATTTCAGGAGGACAATAAAATGGCAGTAAAAATCAGATTAAAAAGAATGGGACAGAAGAAAGCACCTTTCTATAGAATCGTTGTAGCAGACGCTCGTTCACCAAGAGACGGAAAGTTCATCGAAGAAATCGGAACATTTGACCCAACTAAGGATCCTAGCGAATTTAAAGTAGATGCAGAAGCTGCTAAGAAATGGTTAAACAACGGAGCTCAGCCAACAGAAACAGTTGGAAAGATTTTCAAATTAGCTGGAATCGAAAAATAATCTGCTCCACGGAGGTGTGAGTTAATGAAAAATTTGGTAGAAGTAATTACAAAAGCGCTTGTTGATGAGCCGGAAAATGTTGTAATTACAGAAAAACACGATGGCAAGACTACGATTATTGAAGTTCGCGTTTCAGATAACGACATGGGCAAGGTAATCGGAAAGCAAGGCCGAATTGCAAAAGCAATCCGTTCCGTTGTAAAAGCAGCCGCAGCAAAAGAAGATAAAAAAGTTGTAGTTGAAATTATGCAATAGTATGGGTACTAGAAAAGGTTCAATGGACCTTTTTGACGTATGCTTGACAGCCAAAACCGCAGGTAAGTAATATTATCTGCGGTTTGTTACTATCATCATATATTTGTTACTATAGAAGATGGAGATTTGTATGCAGAAAGAAGATTATTTACAGGTTGGTGTCATTACCACTACACATGGAATCCGTGGCGAAGTAAAAGTATTTCCCACAACGGATGATCCTGCAAGATTTGAAGAATTAGAACATGTCATGCTAGACACCGGACGGGCACTGCTTCCTCTGGAAATTCAGAATGTAAAATACTTCAAACAATATGTCATTCTGAAATTCAAAGGAATCGATAATATCAATGACATAGAAAAATATACAAAATGCCCGCTTCTGGTATCCCGTGAGGATGCGGTAGAATTAGAAGAAGATGAGTATTTCATGGCAGATATCATCGGTATGACCGTGTATACAGAGGAAGGTGAAAAATTCGGTGAGCTGACCGATATTCTGGAAACCGGTGCAAATGATGTCTATATCATTTCTACGGAATCTCATGGAGAAGTATTGATTCCTGCAATCAAAGACTGTATTCTTGATATCGATACAGAAGAAAACAAAATGACTATTCATCTACTGGATGGATTGATTTAAGAGGAGAATGCAATGAGATTTGATATCATGACCCTTTTCCCTGAAATGATTATGAATGGACTGGGAACCAGTATCACGGGACGGGCAATGGATAAAGGCATTCTGGATATCCATGCATGGAATATCCGTGATTATGCATTTAATAAACATAATAGTGTAGATGATTATCCTTATGGAGGCGGTGCAGGTATGCTCATGCAGGCAGAGCCTGTATATCAGACCTACAAAGCAATCTGTGAAGATGCTCAAGTTTCTGATGAGAAACGTCCGCGCGTCATTTATCTTTCCCCTCAGGGACAGACCTTTCATCAGCAGATGGCAGAAGAACTGGCAAAAGAAGAACACTTGATTTTACTCTGCGGACATTATGAAGGAATTGACGAACGTGTACTGGAAGAAATCGTAACAGATTATGTCTCCATTGGCGATTATGTACTGACAGGAGGAGAACTTCCTGCCATGATTATGATTGATGCCATCTCCCGTATGATTCCGGGAGTTCTGCACAATGACACCTCGGCTGAATTTGAGAGTTTTCAGGACAGCTTATTAGAATATCCGCACTATTCCAGACCAGAAATCTGGCACAACAGACAGGTGCCACAGATTCTGTTATCCGGCCATCATGCTAATGTAGAAAAATGGCGTAGGGAACAGTCGGTTATACGGACTGCAAAGTGGCGGCCTGATTTACTGGAAAAGGCAGAGCTTACCGATAAAGAACAGCTTCTGGCAGCGGAAATCATAAGTCAGAAAACATCTGAAAATCCAGCACAAAATCTAACAAAAGAAAACGAATAAACCACTTGCAAAAGATAAGAAAATATGGTAACATATAACACGTTGTGAAGAAAGAGATGGTCCTCTGGTACAAAAATGTATTAAGAACGTCAAAATATGAAGGAGGTCACACAAATGAACGAAATTATTAAGAATATCGAAACAGCACAGTTAAAAGAAAATGCTCCAGAATTCAGAGTTGGTGATACTGTAAAAGTTTACGGTAAAATCAAAGAAGGAAACCGCGAAAGAATTCAGGTTTTTGAAGGAACTGTTTTAAAAAGACAGGGCGGTGGAG
This sequence comes from uncultured Lachnospiraceae bacterium, assembly GCA_900554415.1. Taxonomy (GTDB): domain Bacteria; phylum Bacillota; class Clostridia; order Lachnospirales; family Lachnospiraceae; genus Allocoprococcus. The sequence continues at coordinate 10,185 of USGU01000001.1, forward strand.
TTAGAGAAACATTTACAGTAAGAAAGTTCTCTAATGGTGTAGGCGTTGAAAAGACATGGCCAGTACACTCACCAAACGTTGAAAAAGTAGAAGTTGTCCGCAGAGGTAAAGTAAGACGTGCAAAACTTAACTACTTAAGAGGACGCGTTGGTAAGAAAGCAAAAGTAAAAGAATTAGTAAAATAGTAAATGGATGCGAGGGACAAATACAATCTGGTACTTGTCCCTTTTCTTAATTTGAGATATAGTAAGGATATTAGCAGAACACTACAACCAAAGAGGTAACATATGCGCGGAGAATTGAGGTTCGGAAAAGAAACACGCCGCCGGAGCTGGGACTGGGTGCCAGGTGCGCTAAAATTATTTTTTCAAATAGGAATCGTCTGTTTTTTTGCTTTTGTTTTTGTCTGGTATTTCGGACAGAAAACAAGTAACATCGGTGATTCTATGAATCCGGTATTAAAGAACGGAGATGTTGTTCTTGTGGACCGCTTCCGGTACGATGCCAGTTCACCAAGGCGAGGGGATATTATCGTTTTTAAGCCCAATGGAAACGAACACCTTCATTCCTATATCAAACGGATTATCGGGCTTCCGGGCGAAACCGTACAGATTAAAGATGGCGTGATTTATATTAATGGAAAAGAATTAGAAGAAAAATACACCACCACAGAGATTACAGATGCCGGTCTGGCAGAAGAAGCGGTAAAGCTCACTGGTGACGAATATTTTGTGCTTGGTGATAATCGTCAGGTCAGTGACGACAGCCGTTCGTCTGATATTGGTAACGTAAAGCGTTCCGAATTCGAAGGGAAGGCGTGGTTTATTATATCGCCCAAATCCCGGATGGGACGAATCAAATAAAAGAGGAGAACAGTATATGAATTTTCAGTGGTATCCTGGTCATATGACAAAAGCAAAGCGTATGATGCAGGAAAACATCAAATTAATTGACCTTGTCATCGAGCTTGTAGATGCAAGGATTCCCATGAGCAGCCGTAATCCGGATATTGATGAGCTTGGGAAAAATAAAGCAAGACTGATTCTGCTTAATAAATCAGATTTAGCAGATGACAAACAAACCGATGCATGGATGCAGTATTTTAAAGAAAAAGGATATTCCGTAGTGAAGGTAAATGCCCGCAAAAACGGTGGTTTGAAATCCATCCACGGAGTCATTCAGGAAGCCTGTAAGGAAAAGATTGAACGTGACAGAAAACGTGGTATCTTAAACCGTCCTGTCCGCGCCATGGTTGTCGGCATTCCAAATGTAGGAAAATCCACATTTATCAATTCCCTTGCAGGAAAAGCCTGCGCCAAAACAGGAAATAAACCGGGTGTCACAAAGGGCAAACAATGGATTCGTCTGAACAAGAATGTAGAATTATTAGATACACCGGGTATTCTCTGGCCGAAATTCGAAGACCAGTCCGTTGGCTTAAAACTGGCATTTATTGGTTCCATCAAAGACGATATTATGAATCTGGAAGAACTTGCAGCTGAACTGATTCATACACTTACCGATAATTATCCGGGAATTCTTCAGGAAAAATACGGAATTACCGAACATGGAAATCCGTATCTTTGTCTGGAAGAAATTGCAAAGAACCGTCATTGTCTAGTGCGGGGAAATGAACTGGATATGAACAAAGCAGCTATTTTATTGCTCGATGACTTCCGAAACGGAAGAATCGGACGCATTACATTAGAATTTCCAGAGGAGTATGAACATGAATAATACAGAAAACACAGCGCCAAAAGGATTTCTGCGCGAAGCGCTTGGATGGGTGCTTTATATTTTACTGATTATCGGAATTACTTATTTGATTATTACTTTCGTAGGACAACGCACTAAGGTGGACGGTCATTCCATGGAACCGACTCTTTCCGATGGTGATAACCTGATTGTAGACAAATTGTCTTACCGGTTCCGTGACCCGCAGCGATATGACATTATTGTATTTCCATACAAGCATGCACAAAACACTTATTATATTAAACGAATTATCGCCCTTCCAGGTGAAACGGTTCAGGTAAAGGATGGAGAAGTCTATATCAACGGAGAACTTCTTGGCGAAACCTACGGAGCCGAACCTATGACAAATAGTGGAATCGCAGAAAATCCAATTACGCTTGGGGAAAATGAATATTTTGTACTTGGTGATAACCGTAACCACAGCGCTGACAGCCGTGACCCAAGTGTAGGCATTCTGACAAGGGATGATTTAATCGGAAGAGCATGGGTCCGCATTTTCCCATTTAACAAAATAGGAGTGATCAGGCATGAGTAAACAGACGGTCCACAGTAAAAGTATTCATGATATTGAATCTGAATTACAGGGCTGCACGGGAGACAGAACCGGTTTATACCAGCTTTATGCTTCAGATGAACGCACCGGGGTTCAGAAATTACTTGCAAAATATAAAAAGCAGGATGAGAAACTTGCATCTGAACGTCTCCGCATCCAGAAAATGCGTACCTATGAAGAAAAATATCATGATTATGAGTATATCTGCGGAATTGACGAAGTAGGACGAGGGCCTTTGGCCGGTCCCGTTGTGGCAGGTGCAGTGATTCTCCCAAAAGATTGCGAAATTCTATATATCAACGATTCCAAACAGCTTTCTGCCAAGAAGAGAGAAGAACTTTGTGAAGAAATCAAGGCAAAAGCAATTGCCATTGGAATCGGAATTGTCAGTCCTGCCAAAATTGATGAAATAAATATTCTACAGGCTACTTATATGGCAATGCGGGAAGCTATCAGCAACCTTTCCGTTACCCCACAAGCGCTGCTGAATGACGCAGTCACTATCCCGGAGGTTACGATTCCACAGGTTCCGATTATCAAAGGAGATGCGAAAAGTGTTTCCATTGCAGCCGCAAGTATTGTAGCGAAAGTAACCAGAGACCATTTAATGGAAGAATATGACAAAGTTCTGCCGGGATATGGATTTGCAAGCAATAAGGGGTATGGGTCTGCTGAGCATATTGCTGCTCTAAAAGAACTGGGTCCGACCCCGATTCACCGAACAACCTTTATCAAAAATTTTGTATAAAATTAATGTTTATGGTTCAATTTTAAATGCGTGAGAATTCAGACCAGATTTTATGCAACAGATACATAATACACGCCAGACGGGATTCGCTTACGAGCGTCTGGCTGGTTCTTATTTAGAAAAACAAGGCTATCGGATTCTGGAATACAATTTCCAATGCCGGTACGCTGAAATCGACATTATAGCAGAAGATGGAAACTGCCTTATTTTCTGCGAAGTAAAATACCGAAAAGGAACAGACATGATGCGTTCTTTAGAGGCTGTCAACATCCGAAAGCAGCAACGAATTTCCCGTGCAGCTCTTTTTTATATAAGCAGGAAATGTTTCATGGGAATTCCATGCAGATTTGATGTGATTGGTATCACCGATACACAGATTCGGCATATAAAAAACGCATTTTATTACACTGGAGGTTAATATGAATTTAGATTTTCATTATAAAAACACGAATCCCATATTTTCCATAAAGCAAAATGAAGACACCCCTGTACTGCAATTTTCTATTTTTAATCAGACAGATATGGTGAATCACGGATTTTCTACCCGCCTTGGCGGTGTCAGCACTGGAATATATGCAAGTATGAACCTTGGTCAGTCCCGCGGAGATGACCCGGAAAAAGTACAGGAAAATTATCGGATCATTGCAGACACCATCGGTGTTTCTACCGGACAAATGGTCTGCTCGGATCAGACACATACTACAAACGTGAAAGTTGTAACCGGTGAAGATGCCGGGAAGGGGCTCCTGAAACCAAAGGATTATCAGGATATTGACGGACTGATTACAAATGTTCCCGGCTTATGTCTGGTAACTTACTATGCTGATTGTGTTCCGCTTTTATTTCTTGACCCGGTTCAGAAGGTCATTGCTTCCAGTCACTCAGGCTGGCGTGGAACCGTAGGACATATGGGCGAAATAACAATTCAGAAAATGCAGAACGAATTTGGCTGCAGGCCGGAACATATCCTGGCCGCAATCGGGCCCTCCATCTGTCAGTACTGTTACGAAGTAAGTGAAGATGTCATTTTACAGTTCCAACAGTCCTTTCCGGAAACAATCTGGCCGGACTTGTATTACCGGAAAGAGAACGGAAAATATCAGTTAAATCTCTGGAAGGCGAACGAATGGATTCTGTTAAATTCCGGTATTTTACCAGAACACCTGGCAGTGACAAACCTGTGTACCTGCTGCAATTCTGAGTTGCTGTTTTCACATCGGGCTTCCCATGGAAAACGTGGAACATTAGCCGCATTCCTGGCACTGAAGGAGGAATGATCATGACAGAACTGGAAAATAATATTCAGAGCCTTGTTGATACCAAAAGCAGTATTCTGCTCCGGTTTGGGAGCAAAGTCCTGTTGGTAATCATCATTTTTATCATTGGACACAAATTAATCGGATGGGTGAGGAAGCTGGTACAGCGTTCTATGGAACATGCAAATACAGATGCTGGAATCCGTCAGTTTGCCGACTCTCTGTTAAAATACGGACTTCATATTATGCTTGTCGTTGTGTTGGCGAACAGCCTTGGAATTGAATCTACATCCATGGCTGCGCTCGTAGCATCCGGTGGTATGACTGTCAGTCTTGCCATGCAGGGAAGTCTTTCCAATCTGGCCGGCGGTATTCTGATTCTAACCCTGAAGCCTTTTGTGGTAGGGGATTACATTATCGAAGATACCCATAAAAATGAGGGTACCGTGAAGGAAATACAGATTTTTTACACTAAACTGGCAACCATCGATAATAAGACTATCGTCATTCCAAATGGTGCACTTGCAAATAACAGTCTGACAAACGTAACGGCCAAGGAATACAGACAGTTAGATTTGAGAGTGGATATTTCCTATGATTCTGATTTAAAAAAGGCCAAACAGCTTTTACAGGGAATTTTAGAAAATGACCCATCCATTGTTTCAGACAAAGAAATAAATGTTTTTGTCGATAATTTAGGTGACAGTTCCGTTGTAATCGGACTCCGGGCATGGGTTAAGACCGAAGAGTACTGGGAAAGCAGATGGCGTATTTTAGAAAATGTGAAGCTGACACTGGATGAAAACCAGATTGAAATTCCTTATAATCAGCTTCAGGTGCATTTAGATAATTAATTTAAAGGCAAATCATTTGACAACATAGATGGATTGTCGATATAATGAGACAGAAAAGGAAGTTTGATTACTATGAGAGTCATTGCAGGAACTGCACGCAGCATACAACTGAAGACCATAGAAGGGATGGATACCAGACCCACTACGGACCGCATTAAAGAAACTTTATTCAATATGATTGCACATGGATTATGTGACTGCAGATTTCTGGATTTGTTTTCCGGAAGTGGCGCCATTGGAATCGAAGCCCTAAGCAGAGGAGCCGAAACAGCCGTATTTGTCGAAAAAAATCCAAAAGCAACCACATGTATTCAGGAAAATCTGAGTAAAACAAGATTGTCTGGGCATGCAACGGTCATGAATACAGATGTTCTGTCTGCTTTGCGACGCTTAGATGGAAAGAAGACCTTTGATTATGTATTTATGGATCCGCCATACAATCATGAACTGGAAAAACAGGTACTGGGATATCTGGCGGCATCCACTCTTCTTGAGCCGGATGCATTGATTATTGTGGAAGCATCACTAGAAACAGATTTTTCTTATCTGGAAGAACTTGGTTATTCCCTTATTAAGCGAAAAGAATATAAAACAAATGCACATATTTTTTTGGAAAGAAAGAGGTAGCAATGTTAAGAGGAATTTATCCCGGAAGCTTTGACCCGGTCACTCTTGGACACGTAGATATTATTAAAAGAGGAAGCCACATCACGGATGAACTGATTGTGGGAGTTCTTCGTAATAACGCAAAAATGCCGTTGTTTTCTGTAGAAGAACGTGTTAAAATGTTAGAGGAAGTGACGAAAGACCTTCCAAATGTAAAAATTATTCCGTTTGACGGATTACTTGTCGATTTTGTCAGAGACATGGATGCATCCGTTGTTATCCGTGGACTTCGTGCTATTACTGATTTTGAATACGAATTGCAGATGGCCCAGACCAATTACAAGCTGGCACCGGATGTGGAATACATTTTCCTTCCGACCAATCTGCAATATTCATACTTAAGTTCATCTATGGTAAAAGAAGTTGCAGCTTTCGGGGGTGATATTTCCAATTTTGTTCCCGATATGCTGATTGACGAAATCGCAGAAAAGTACCGCAATAACCAGCGGTAAGAAGGAGAGTGTAAAATGAGCAGCCGTATTGAACAGATTATTGAAGAAATTGAAGAGTACATTGACAGTTGCAAATTTCAGCCATTGTCAACGACTAAGATTATTGTAAACAAAGACCAGATAGACGAACTTCTCCGCGAATTGCGTATGAAGACTCCGGATGAAATCAAGCGTTATCAGAAGATTATCGCAAATAAGGACGCTATTTTAGCTGATGCACAGGCAAAGGCAGAAAGCATGTTAGAAGAAGCACAGGTTCAGACTAATGAGCTTGTCAGCGAGCACGAGATTATGCAGCAGGCATATGCTCAGGCAAACGAAATTGTTATGGCAGCTACTGAGCAGGCACAGCAGATTTTGGATAATGCCACAAGCGATGCCAATGACATCCGTATCGGAGCAATCCAGTATACAGATGACTTGCTTGCAAATGCAGAAAGCATTATCGGTCATACACTTGACAGCTATACGACCAAGTATGACAGCCTTGTAAATTCCCTTCAGGAATGTTATAATGTTGTCAGAAATAATCGTGCAGAATTAGATGTTCCGGATAAGTCTTCCCGTGGACTGGAGGCAGAATTCGGTCAGGACGGTACACAGGCATAAGGGGAGAGATGCAAGTGTATTTCAGCCGGCAAAACGGTTGTACAACAAAAGATAACTAATTGCAAATAAACTGGTTACCATTGCGGTAATCAGTTTTTCTTTTATATACTGCCTAAAGGATAACCCTGCTTTGTCGATGATACACTGGGTCTGAAATGCTGCACAGACTCCTCCAAAGGCCAGAAGTCCCATGGAAAGAACGTATTTCAGATTAAAGGAGAGTTTTTCAGCACTTGTTATCATTTTAATACCATTGGTGACTTCAAGAGACGGAAGCAACAGAAACTTCCATACCATTTTCTGAACAGGCAGAGATTTTAACCCGTATAGCAGTACACTGAAAACAATAATATACCCTCCAATTTTTAAAATCGTTACGCAGCTTTCCCAGATACTTTCATCCAGACTTCTGGACTGAAGGAAACTTTTCTCCCTGTCAGCATTAAATTTTTTGCTATTATTCAGACCAAGGTCTGGATAGTACATTTTTCGGAAGAGAAAACTGGAACAGACATAGGAACTCATTAAAATTGCCAGACTAATGTATGCCATCTCCGGACGTTTCAAACACTGTTCAAACACGAATCCAACCACAAATCCAGGACTGGTATTATTACAGAAGGAAAGCAGATATTCTCCCTCCATTTTACTGATTTTTCCACTGGAAACCAATTCACCAATCACCATTGCTCCAACAGGTGCTCCGCAGAAGAACCCACACAGGACCGCATAAGAAGACCATTTGGATATAGCAAAAAATGGACCAAATACAGGGGAAATCATTCTAGAAAACTGATAAATAGTCCCGCTTTTTAAAAGCAATGCATTGATGACAAAAAATGGAAATAAAGTAGGCAGTACTGTCTGACACCATAAAAGTAGACCCGTATTTGCCCCGTCAAAAATAATATTTGGAAATATAAGCATAAATCCCAGACAAAAGAGAAGCAACACTGATAGCATAAATTACCTTCCTGCTTATGTATTTCACTTCCCTTTAATCTATGACATGTTCGGATTTCTTATGTCTTGCGAATCATTTGTCTCACGGATACCTGATGAATCACTGGAAAGAATAGCATTCCTGACACATATAGTATAAAAATAACGAAAACCAGTAGAATACTATGAAAAAGTCAAATTATCTGTTATTTTGTTTTCTCCTTGCTCTGTTTACCTCAATTTTACTTCACAACATTACACTTAAATCACTCAGTTCTAAATTAACCAGAAGCTATATACAAGAGGACGAATTTCGTGCTCATGAATTCAACGAGGAACTCCTATCGCTTCTGAAAACCCAGTCACCTTCCCAAAGAGGCGAACTGGCAGGACTCTATCTGTTACAGCACAGTACAAACTTCGATGAAACCCCTTTTTCCAAGAATAAAAACTGGGATTTTTACATAAACTGCTGTAATGCCATCTGGCAGGATATCACATATTTCCCTATACCCATATCCAGCTCCCACGAAGAATATCAGGTTTCTTTTGAAGACAGTTGGATGACAGAGCGGACCTATGGAGGGAAAAGAGGACACGAAGGCACAGATTTGATTGCCAGTAAGGATATTCCCGGACTTTACCCGGTACTCAGTATGACAGATGGTGTGATCGAACAAATTGGCTGGCTGGAAAAGGGCGGATACCGGGTCGGAGTACAGTCCCCTTCCGGTGGCTATTTTTACTATGCACATCTGGATTCTTACGGTAATATTGAGGAGGGAATGGAAATCCCTGCTGGCTACATTCTGGGATTTATGGGAAACAGCGGATACGGAAAAGAAGGCACAAAGGGCATGTTTGTCACGCACCTTCATCTCGGAATCTACCTGTATGAAAATGATACAGAAATCAGCATCAACCCTTACTGGATTTTGAAAATGATTGAAGAGAAAAGGCTTTCCTGTTCATTCTAACTATGGTATACTTTGTATAGTCATACAATGATATGATATGGAGGAATCACAAATGATTACATTACCCATTGAGTTCGAAGAAAAAATGCGTTGCTTACTTGGCGATGAATTTGACGAATATATAAAGTGTTATGATGCGCCCCGCTATTATGGTCTGCGCGTCAATACACAAAAAATTTCGGTGGAAGATTTCTTAAAAATCTGTCCATTCGAAGTAACCCCAATCCCATGGATTGAAAATGGTTTTTATTATGACGGAGAACAAATTTCACCTGCCAAACACCCATATTATTATGCAGGTCTTTATTATCTACAGGAACCAAGTGCCATGACTCCGGCTAACCGCCTCCCGGTAGAACCGGGTGATAAAGTCTTGGATGTATGTGCAGCTCCGGGTGGCAAGGCAACAGAACTTGGTGCAAAGCTCCACAGAAAAGGGGTTCTGATTGCCAACGACATCAGCAGTTCCCGTGCAAAGGGCCTTTTGAAGAACTTGGAAGTATTCGGTATTGGAAATATGCTGGTTCTAAGCGAAGAACCGGGAAAGTTAGAAAATTATTTTCCTGAATTTTTTGATAAAATCCTCATTGATGCACCTTGCTCCGGGGAAGGAATGTTCCGCAAAGACAAGAAAATGGTAAAGGCATGGGAAGAACACGGTCCTGCGTTTTTCTCCAAGCTGCAGCGCAGCATCATTACTCAGTCGGCACGTATGCTAAAACCAGGTGGAATCATGCTTTATTCTACCTGTACTTTTGATGTCCTTGAAAACGAAGGGACCATCGAATATCTACTGAAAGAATTCCCGGAATTCCATATTCTGGAAATGCAGTCCTACGAGGGCTTTGCCAAAGGCCGCCCGGAGTTCAGCGAATCGGGAAATCCAGACTTAGCCAGAACAGTGCGTATTTTCCCACATAAGATGAAGGGAGAAGGACATTTCCTTGCACTGCTTCAAAAGGGTGAACCAGAAGAAACTTTATCTGGAAGCAAATCTACTACGTCCTCCGGCAAGAAGAGAATTCCGGAAGATATGCAACAGTTCTTCCAGAATGTGAGCTGGCAACTTCATCCGGAACGACTGGATATTCATGGAGAACGGGTTTACTATATGCCTGAAAATCTGCCGGATATGCGTGGAATCCGTTTTCTTCGTACAGGTCTGCTTCTCGGTGAACTGAAGAAGAACCGCTTTGAGCCAAGTCAGGCTCTGGCTATGTATCTGAAAAAATCAGAATTTGCACATACCATCAATCTGACGGCAGAAGACGAACGAATCACCCGTTATCTGAAAGGCGAGACCATTGAGGTGGATGACCTGACAGATGCAAACGAAAATGGATGGCAGTTAGTATGTGTGGACGGTTATCCGCTTGGATGGGGCAAACTAAATCGTGGCACATTAAAAAATAAATATTTACCGGGATGGAGGAATCAGTCCTCATGATCAGACTGGATAAATACCTTGCAGATATGGGAATCGGCACACGCACAGAAGTAAAGAAATTCATCCGTTCCGGCCGGATTCAGGTCGACGGCCGTATAGAAAAGAAACCGGAATTGAAAGTAGATACTGCCACGCAGCAGATTACCTTTGATAATACACCCGTTGTTTACCAGGAGTATGAATACTATATGCTTCACAAACCTGCCGGAGTGGTATCTGCAACCACAGATAAAAAAGAGAAAACAGTACTGGACTTACTGACTGTCCAGAAACGAAAAGATTTATTTCCAGTCGGCAGACTGGACAAAGACACAGAAGGACTGCTCCTGATAACAAATGACGGTGCCCTTGCCCACCGGCTTCTCGCTCCGGGAAAACATGTGGACAAGGTATATTTTGCACGGGTAGAAGGAACAGTAACAGAAGCAGATGTTCTTGCCTTTTCGCAAGGGCTTGATATTGGTGATCCGGAACTGACACTTCCTGCGGAACTGGAAATCCAGTCTTCTGATACAGTATCTGAGATTCTGCTCACCATACAGGAAGGGCGTTTTCATCAGGTGAAACGCATGTTTGAAGCAGTTGGGAAAAAAGTCATTTATTTAAAACGTTTATCCATGGGAACACTCTGCTTAGACGAAGACCTTCCAAAAGGAGCATTCCGCGCCCTCACAGAACAGGAGATAAAAGAATTATGTTAGAAAACAAATCAGCCCTCATCTTTGATTTTGACGGTACCTTAGTTGATTCCATGGGTGTATGGGTAGAGATTGATAAAGAATATATTGAAAAATACCAGTTAACGGAACCGGAAAATTTCCACAAAGATATGGAAGGCCTCAGTTATACGGAAACCGCAGAATATTTTCTGAAAGTGTTTCCAACACTTCCCCATACGGTAGAAGAATTGAAAGAGGAATGGTATCACATGGCCTTGTATAAATACAGTCATGAAATCCAGCTTAAAAAGGGAGCAGAAGCATTTCTTAGAAAAGCAAAAGAAGAAGGATTGAAAACCGGAATTGCCACCAGTAATGACAGACAGCTTGTAGAAGCATGTCTTGCTTCTTTAGGTATTTCTGATGTGATTGATACCATCAGTACCGGCTGCGAAGTTAAAAAAGGAAAGCCTGCACCGGATGTATATCTGAAGGCTGCTGAAAACTTAAGCGTAAAACCGGAAAACTGTCTTGTGTTTGAAGATGTGCCTATGGGAATCCTTGCGGGCAAGAACGCGGGTATGCAGGTATGCGCTGTAGAAGACTGGTTTTCTGCACCGCAGTTGGAAAAGAAGCGAGAACTCGCGGATTACTATATTCAGGATTACACAGAAATTTCAGACCATACATTTGAGGTATTATAATAAATGGAACAAGCATTTTTACCTATTAACAGAAAAGAGATGGAAGCACGCGGTTGGCAGCAGGTGGATTTCGTTTATGTCTGCGGTGATGCATACGTTGACCACCCTTCCTTTGGGCATGCTATCATTACCAGACTCTTAGAAGCACATGGCTATCGTGTAGGAATCATTGCACAGCCTGACTGGAAGGATAAGAACAGCATCTGCGTATTTGGCGAGCCAAGACTTGGTTTCCTCGTTTCTGCCGGAAATATGGATTCCATGGTAAACCACTATTACGTTTCCAAAAAGAGAAGAAGACAGGATTCCTATACACCGGGCGGAGTGATGGGAAAACGTCCAGATTACGCTGCCGTTGTATACGGAAACCTGATTCGTCAGACCTACAAAAAAACACCGATTATTCTAGGCGGCATCGAAGCAAGTCTCAGAAGACTGGCTCATTATGACTACTGGTCTAACCAGTTAAAGCGTTCGATTCTATTAGATTCCGGTGCAGACTTGATTTCTTATGGAATGGGCGAACGCTCAATTGTTGAAATTGCAGAAGCCTTAGATGCCGGAATTCCTGTTCAGGACATCACCTACATTGATGGAACAGTCTGTAAAGTCAAAGATTTAGACAGTGTTTACGATGCTATCCGCCTGCAGTCCTTTGAAGAAATGAAAGAAGATAAGCTGGCTTATGCACGAAGCTTTTACACCCAATATTGTAATACGGACCCATTTTCTGGAAAACGACTCATAGAGCCATACTCGGAACATTTATATGTCGTACAGAATCCACCTTCCAAACCTTTAACACAGATGGAAATGGATGACATTTACGCACTGCCTTATATGCGTACTTACCACCCATCTTATGAAAAGGATGGCGGTGTTCCGGCTATTTCGGAAATCAAATTCAGTCTTATCAGCAACCGTGGCTGTTTCGGAGGCTGTAGCTTCTGCGCCCTGACCTTCCATCAGGGACGTATCATTCAGACCAGAAGCCATGAATCTCTCATCGAAGAAGCGAAAACCTTCTTAGATGACCCTGAATTTAAAGGTTATATCCATGACGTAGGCGGTCCTACCGCAAACTTTCGTGCACCGGCCTGCAAAAAACAGCTTACCCACGGAGCATGCACCCACAAGCAGTGTCTGTTTCCAAAACCATGTAAGAATCTGATTGCAGACCACAAGGATTATCTGGAACTGCTGCGCGCTCTCCGTTCTCTGCCGGGAGTAAAGAAAGTGTTTATCCGTTCTGGAATCCGGTTCGATTATCTGCTCGCTGACAAAGACGATACTTTTTTGAGAGAATTATGCAAATACCACGTCAGTGGACAGTTAAAGGTTGCCCCGGAGCATGTGGCAGACCCGGTTCTGGAAATGATGGGAAAACCGGAGAACTCCGTTTACCGCACATTCTGTAATAAATATAAAGAGATGAATGAAAAACTCGGAAAAGAACAGTATCTGGTTCCTTATCTGATGTCATCCCATCCGGGTTCGACCATGAAAGAAGCTGTAACGCTTGCCGAATATTTAAGAGACCTTGGCTATATGCCGGAGCAGGTTCAGGACTTTTATCCGACACCGTCTACTATTTCCACCTGTATGTATTACACCGAAGTGGACCCAAGAACCATGAAGCCGGTTTATGTACCGAAAAATCCACACGAAAAAGCAATGCAGCGCGCTTTAATCCAGTACCGTGACCCGAAAAATTATGACTTGGTAATGGAAGCCCTCCGCATGACGAACCGGATGGATCTGGTTGGATTTGGTCCAAAATGTCTGATCCGTCCAAGAAAACTGCATGGGGAAATGAATTCCGATACCGGGCAGAAGAAAAACCACTCACAAAAGCACAAAAATCAAGAATCTAGAAACCAGGAATCCAAAAATACCGTACTGAAAAAGAAAGCAATCCGCAATGTGCATAAACATGGAAAAGGAAAGGGGACGCAAAAATGAGAATCGCCATCGTAACAGGTGCTTCTTCCGGACTTGGCAGGGAATTTGTCCGGCAGCTTGAAGCATTCTATAAAAACTTAGATGAAATCTGGGTTGTCGCAAGACGTGAGGAACGTCTGCAGCAATTAAAAGAAACACAGCACACGTATATCCGCATATTCGCAGGCGATATGAAGCAGGACTTGATTTATAAGCAAATCCAGAATCGTCTGGAAAATCAACAGCCTGATATCCGTATGCTGGTAAATGCTGCCGGCTTTGGCAAATTCGGCACTGTAGAAGAAATCGCTTTGTCAGAGTGCTCCGCCCAGACAGATATGATTGATGTAAACTGCCGCGCCCTGACAAAAATGGTGGAAATCTGCCTGCCGTACTTTTCAAAGGGAAGCCGGATTATCAATCTTGCAAGTGCTGCCGCTTTCTGCCCGCAGAGTGGTTTTGCAGTTTATGCTGCTACCAAAGCCTATGTGCTTAGTTTTTCCAGAGCACTTCACGCAGAATTGAAAGAAAAAGGCATCTATGTAACGGCTGTCTGCCCAGGCCCAGTAGAAACGGAATTTTTTGACGAAGCCGGTAACTCAGGTAGTCTCACCAAAGAATCTCTGATGGTCCGCCCTGAGGAAGTAGTATCTCAGGCCCTTTCTGATTCACGGTGCAAAAAAGAAGTCTCTGTCTATGGTATCATGATGAAAGGCGCAGAAGCAGCAGCTAAACTGCTTCCACACAGTCTTGTCATCCAGATGATGGAAAAATTATAAATAACAGGGGGTATCATCATGAAATTACATAAGGGAACTGCCGGATATATTTCCGCAAAAAAAAGACAACTTGCATTTATCATTGGAATTGTGGCTGTCATTGCCATTTTGCTTCTCGCTGCAGGATATTTTGTTTTTGACACAAGACTGAATATTCTTTCCGTACTTGCAGTTATCATCTGCATACCAATCTGCAGAACACTTGTGAATTTAATCATGCTGATTCCGCACCACACAGCCAGTGAGAGAATCGAGATGGAATTGTCATCTGTAACGGAAGATTTAACCGTATTATATGACCTGGTAATCACCAGCGAGAAAAAAGCCATGCAAATTGATGCACTTGTCATCTCGCCGACTACCATCTGCGGTTATACCAGTTCACCACAGACTGACACAGAACATGCCTCCGTACATATCAAAAATATGCTGGCAAAAAACAATATTGAGAAAATGACCGTAAAAATTTTCAAAGATTATACAGCATTTAAAAGCAGGGCAGAAGGAATGGAAAATATTGTATCTGTACAACATCTCACTACCCATGAAAGAGAAGAGGAGATTGCACAGATTATCCAGGATATCTCACTCTAAGTATTTATTATAAATTCAGACACACAAAGGAGCAGACATGAAGAAAATCATTGTCTCAAGTAATGAAGCAGGGCAGCGGATGGACAAGCTTCTGGCTAAATATCTAAGCGAAGCTCCCAAAAGCTTTTTTTACAAAATGCTTCGTAAAAAAAATATTACATTAAACGGGAAAAAAGCACAAGGAAATGAAAAGCTGGAAACAGGCGACGAAATTGTCTTCTTCCTGTCTGACGAAACCTATCAGAAGTTTGCAGGAAAGCCGGATTCATCCATGCAGCTTCTTAAGCAGGCGGCTCATTCACAGAAAAGCGTACCTGTACTTTATGAAGATGAACATTTATTATTTTTAAATAAACCAGTTGGCATGTTATCACAGAAATCAAAACCTGATGATTTTTCTTTGAATGAATATGTGATAACTTATCTTTTGCAGAATGGCACATTGACAGAAGAAGAACTGACCAGCTTCCGTCCGTCCATCTGCAACCGGCTGGACCGTAACACCAGTGGAATTGTCGCAGCCGGGAAAACCTTGAAAGGGCTTCAGCAGCTCAGCGAAATGTTCCGCAGCCGTACCATGGAAAAATATTACCTGACTATTGTTTCCGGTCAGGTTGCAGAGCAGACTTATATCCATGGATATTTGAAAAAGAATGAAAAAACCAATAAAGTAACGGTTAAGAAAACACCGTTTGAAGATGCCATGGAAATCGAAACAGTCTACAGGCCGCTTGCTCATACGGCAAACTATACTTTATTGGAGGTACATCTGATTACCGGACGCACCCATCAGATTCGTGCGCACCTTGCTTCTGCCGGATACCCGGTTATCGGAGATACCAAATACGGAAATCAGGAGATTAATATACAACTGAAGAAAAAATATCATTTGACTGCGCAGCTCTTACATGCGTGGCGTATGCATTTTCCTGATACAAAGGAAGCACTTTGTACGGAAGATGTACTTTCCAGCCTTAAGGGCAAAACAATTTATGCTCCGATTCCAGAGAAATTTAACAGAATCATAAAAGGAGAGGGTATTCGATGGGAACATGGAACTCAAGAGGGTTAAGAGGCTCTACATTAGAAGATTTCATCAACCAGACAAACGAAAAGTATCTCTCTATGGGGCTTGCACTTATCCAGAAAATCCCAACTCCCATTACACCGGTACGGATTGACAAGGAGCACAGACATATTACCCTTGCCTATTTTGACCAACAAAGTACAGTAGACTACATCGGTGCAGTACAGGGGATTCCTGTTTGCTTTGATGCCAAAGAATGTAGTGCAGATACCTTTCCCTTGCAAAACCTGCATGAGCATCAGGTAACATTTATGCAGAATTTTGAAAAACAGCAGGGCATTTCCTTTCTGATCATTTCATTTACGAAACGAAATGAACTGTACTATATGCGTTTTTCCGAAATATTATCATTTTGGGAACGGGCACAAAAAGGTGGACGGAAAAGTATTCGTTATGAAGAACTGACACCGGAATTTTTTATCCACATGAAAGGCGGTGCATTCATCCCCTATCTGGATATGATCCAGAAGGATTTAGAGCTCCGCGATACTACTTTATAGAGGAGAAAACAATGAGTTATAAAAGACTGATTCCATGCATTTTTATTGCAGATGGAGCGGCTGTCACATGGTTTAACAATACAGAAGTGCTTTCATCTGACGTAGTCAGACTTGCCAAAGAATACAGCAATCATGGAGCAGATGAACTTTTAATTTTTAATCTGGCTGAAACAGATGAAGAAAGCGATATTGCACTGGATTTAATCGGGCAAATCAGCCGTGTTATCAAAATTCCAATGGTTGTCGGAGGAAATATTAAGGAACTTGATGATATTCAGCGCATTCTGGACACAGGTGCCAAACGTGCCATTCTGAATTTTTCCAAGCCAAATTCCGTAAAAATGGTCAAAGATGCCACAAAACAATACGGAAAAGAAAAACTGGCTGTCTCTTTAAAGAGCTTTGACGAATTATTCAAAAAACAGAATATCATCCGGGATTACAGTAGTGAACTGATTTTCATGCACCGGCTGGATCTGGATTCGGTTATGAATGTAACCGATATCCCCTGCATTATCGTAACCGATACCATGGAAGAACCAGAATTATTTGAAATTCTGAAATCACCGGGAGTAAAAGGACTTTCCGGTAAATACGTCAGCCAGTTGAATATGGACTTTGAAGATTATAAAAAGCGCTGCAGCGCGGAAGGCATACAAATGACTGCCTTCGAAAGTATGATGGAATTTTCGGAATTCAAATTGAATGAGGAAGGCTTATTGCCGGTTATCGTTCAGAATCAAAAAACATCGGAAGTCCTGATGGCAGCTTATATGAATGAAGAAGCCTTTGAAAATACCATCAAAAGCGGAAGAATGACCTATTATAACCGTGATACAAAAGAAATCTGGGTCAAAGGTGATACATCCGGCAATTATCAGTATGTCAAATCACTTACCATAGACTGCGACAAAGACACACTCCTTGCCAAAGTGGACCCACTTGGTCCTGCGTGCCACACGGGAAATCCATCCTGCTTCTTCCGGCCAATTGCAGGAACCGGAAGAAGAGAAGTATCCCCGCTCCAGATTCTGGACCGCATGCACCAGAGTATCATTTACCGGAAAGAGCATTTGTCCGATGAAGCACATGCCAATGATATTCTGAATAATGGCGTAGATAAAATCCTGAAAAAAATCGGAGAAGAAGCTACCGAGTTAATCATTGCCGCCAAGAATGCCAATTTGAATGATGCCAAACACGAAATTTCCGATTTGCTGTACCATGTCATGGTTCTCATGGTCGAACGGGGAATTGAATGGGAAGATATCGCTGAAGAATTTGATAAAAGATAGGATGTTCTCAGTAAAGAAGTCATATACTTTGGATATATGGCTTCTTGTAATTTACAGCCTATACGGAGGTAGCTTTCCATGAATGAAACAGAAAAACGTCGCACGGAATTATTAAAAAATACAAGGAAATTATATGACACCCACTATGAGCCTTGGCCGGTTCATCAAAGGTATCTTTCATCTGCATCCTGGGAGGATGAAGAGAAGCATGCGGAAGGTTCTTCTCTCGGCATCCGTATTTTCTTCAGTCTTTTATTCTTCCTGCTCTGTATCCTCGCTTCCAGGTACGAGGAACACTTGTATTTTGCCATCACAAACTGTATAATGAGCAAATAGGACAAATTACGCCAGAAAGAGGAAAACCAATGCTCCAAAGAAAATATGATGGAATAGATTTGAAATACATCGCTATGGTAACCATGCTCATTGACCATATTGGTGTAGTTTTTATTGAAAACACAAGACTATATGAAATGGAACGCTTTCAGATGCTGGATGTCTGTATCCGGCTGATCGGACGAATTGCATTTCCCTTATTTGCATTTTTACTGGTAGAAGGATTTCTGCACACAAGTAATTTGCGAAACTATGCCTGCAGACTGCTTATTTTTGCCTTTATCTCGGAAATACCGTTTGATCTGGCAGCATTCGGGAAACTGACTCTGGCACACCAGAATGTATTCTTTACCCTTTTCATAGGTCTTCTTGTGTTAAAAGGACTACAGTCTGCCCAGACAGAAGCTTCGTCTAGGGCTTCTTATTATCTGATATCCGGCTGTTCCGTGATTGCCGGTTGTCTGGCTGCGTATTTCTTGTCCGTTGATTACTCTTATATGGGGGTATTGCTGATCGTCATTCTTTACCTGCTCCATGATACTCCAAAGAAGCAGTGTATCATTGGCGCAATTTTATTCAGCTATGAACTGACCTCTGTTTTCTCTTTTCTTATGATGTACCGCTATACCGGGCAAAAAGGAGAGACAAAGCTTCCAAAATATGCATTTTACGCATTTTATCCAGCCCATCTTCTTATTTTGTGGGCAGTTAAAATGCTTGTAATAGGATAAACTTAGATAAAAACCAATCAGAAAGTAAAACATGTGTACCGCGTGATTCCGAAAGAACAGCAGAAACACTTTGATGAATATCTGAAAACACATAACATCAAGAAGGTAAAACAGTATGGACATGGTATCTACTTTGCCCCATCGTCCATGAAGAGCTGGAACTATACCAGTTACCGGGGAACATCCTGAGCAAAAGGAAATGAAGGGTGCGCCTATATGGGACTCTATGCAGTCGCTTATGGAACAGCATACGATACTGAGCCACTATATAGCTTATATTAGCTATAAAAAATTAGGGAGAAAAAATGCAATGTGTAATATTAAAGAATTTAAGGGAAAAAATAATTCAAAAAAGAATTGTACTCTTAGTCATAGTTGCTGTTGGACTAAGTATGTTAATTTTTTGGAAAAATCTGACACTATATGATAAAGGTCAAAGTATAGATTTATCTGGAAATAATGAATACTGGAAAGCTTATTTAAACATACAACTAGGATATAACAGTGAATTGTGTATACAACCAAGACGAGACGACTTTGCAATACCGTCTAAGATAACTGCTAATATTATTTCAAATGAAAAGAAAATATATTCAGTTGATTTGGAATATGTTCCTGATAACAGTAATCCTGAGTTTTTAGGAAGTTACATTACATGTTTTGCTACGGAGGATTATTTCAAAAACGATGTAGAAGAAGTTGTCCTTAACATAATATATAATGAAAATGATATTTCCATTCTATTAAAGAACAAAGAACCCTAGATTTTTTTAAGAGGACATCAAAATAAGATATTTAAAAGACAAAGCTATTTTTAGCTTTGTCGTTTTTTTTGAGCTGCAAATTCCGCTCGAACAGACCGGATGGATATTGGTTGACAATACTTATTATTATGGTAATCTAGAAACAGGCAAGTTGTATACAGATTGTTGGCTGTATAACATTTATTATCTGCAGAGTAACGGAGCGATGGCAACCGGCTGGGTCATCATAGATGGAGAATATTATTATTTTAACGCCAGTGGAGCGAAGGTAACCAACCAATGGATTGGAAGTCCAGGGCTGGTAAGGAAATAATTCTTAAAAATACTTTTTAGTTTGGAGGGATGTAGACGATGTTAAATATAACTGAATTGGAGAAGAAAACACCGATTTTGAAGGAAATATGTGCTGGAGAGGAAGTTTTTTGGATGAACCCAGACAAAACAGCCTGTGGGAAAGCTATGGAACAAATCGAATTGGGATTGGCGGACGTAGATGATGCGGAAAGCAGATTGCAGCGGTTTGCTCCATTCATCATGAAATGCTTCCCGGAAACCCAGGAAAGGGGCGGGAGCATCGAGTCCGTTCTTACCCCAATTCCAAGGATGAAAGAGCTGCTGAATGAGAAGTATCACAGTCATTTGCAAGGAACTTTATTATTGAAGCAGGATAGTCATCTGGCGATTGCAGGTTCCATCAAAGCGCGTGGCGGTATCTATGAGGTTTTGAAGCATACAGAGGAGCTTGCTCTGGAGCAAGGTTTCCTGTGTCTGGAAGACGATTATGCGAAACTGGCAAATGAGAAATGCAGAGAGTTTTTTAAAAACTACACCATTCAGGTTGGTTCAACTGGAAATCTGGGGCTCAGTATTGGAATCATGAGTGCGGCAGTTGGTTATCAAGTAATTGTTCATATGTCTGCAGATGCGAAACAGTGGAAGAAGGATCTGCTGAGAAGTCATGGTGTAACTGTAAAAGAATATGAGTCCGATTACAGCGAGGCTGTGAAACATGGAAGAGCTCTGTCAGATGCGGATCCGAATAGTTATTTTGTGGACGATGAAAATTCAAAAACACTGTTCCTTGGTTACGCGGTAGCGGCAAAGCGTTTGAAGAAGCAATTGGAAGAACAGCATATTACGGTAGATGAAGAACATCCGTTGTTTGTGTATCTTCCATGTGGAGTAGGTGGAGCACCGGGCGGTGTATGCTTTGGGTTGAAATTATTATTTGGAGATGCCGTACATTGCTTTTTTGTGGAACCAACACAGGCGCCTTGTATGCTAGTCGGTATGGCAACGGGACTCAACCAGGAAATATCAGTGCAGGATATCGGACTTTCGGGACTGACGCATGCAGATGGTCTTGCGGTAGGGCGTCCGTCAGGCTTTGTAGGAGGTGTCATGAAGCACTTGCTTAGCGGAGAATTTACCATCTGGGATGGAAAATTATACGATTATCTGAGAGATTTGCTCGAGACGGAAGAGCTATTCCTTGAGCCAAGCGCATGTGCTGCTTTGGAAGGCCCGATGCAGATTGAGAAGAACGAAGACGTTCGTAAATACTTGCTTGAGAATCATCTTCAGGATAAAATGAAGAATGTGACACACATTGCATGGGCAACAGGTGGAAGTCTTGTCCCAGAAACGGTTCGAGAAGAATACAAGAATACGTATCTAAAGAAATAAAAAAGGACAGGTGATTCGATGAAACGAAAAATCGCGATGATGATTATCCTTGTAGTGGCGGTATTAGCAGTGGTTGCCGTTGTTTCCATTCTGGCGCGCACACCAGCGCTGATAGATTGTGTAAAGTGAACAGCTATGCGGAAAAATATGAACAGATCCCAGAAATAGATCCTTATAGTATTCGGCACTTAAAAAAGTTCCATGGAATTATGACGAAGTATCTGGTGAAGGAGTCCGGTGAATTCCGGCAGGGCGAAGAAGGCGTTTTCAATGGAGAACAGTGCATCTTTATGGCTCCACCAGCACGGCTTGTGCCTCAGCTGATAGAAGACTTATTTGACTGGATGAAGTCGGTAAAAGACGAAGTGCACCCTTTGATCTTGAGCAGCGTTTCACTATGATGTTGTGCAGATAAATGAAGAAAACGAACATCTTTCTGAAACAGTCAAAAAACTGCTTGATATCATGGAATACGATGTTCCTTATACAAGTAAAACTCTTATGGAAAAGTTAGGTTTGAAATCCAGAGAAGGATTCCGCCGGAATTATTTACACCCTGCCGTTGAATGGAATCTGATTCGGATGACAATTCCAGATAAACCAAATAGCAGAAATCAGAGATATATAAAGATCTAACGTGCAGAAAAATGTATTGTCAAAGTGGATTAGAATGTGTATAATCTGAAAGTAGTTTAGCGCGTTTAAATACGGCATATAACTGATAAAAGAGAGTTGGGAAGGAAGTGAATCGGGTGCAATTGAAAAATAATAAGATAGCATGTATTATTTTTGCAATACTCGTATTCTTTTCTGGGTTTTTCATTGAAAGTGTTCCGGCAGATAATTCATTTGTATGCGCACCAATTGAAAAAACAAATTCCAGTATACAATTAGTCTATATACCGACGATAGATGCACAGATTTGCACATCGGAAATGGTAGGCGTACAAAATACAAGTCATATACAACAATTAACAAGTCGTTGTAATGCTCTGAAATGGGGATTGAGAACATCCCTTAATTCTTTGTGCCCAGATACATTTCAGTTGCAGAAAAACAAGTTCTTTATGGGTTTAGAAGCATCCACTGTTAGCAGTTGGTATGTAGATGAACTGATCATAAATTATATTCAGAGTTCAGACGGAAAAAAACGAATCGAAAGACAAATCTAAGAACAATCCCAGATGATTCCTATATATTGATATAGGCATATTTGAATATGGAAAAAAGTGAGAAGCATACAGAATATCAGTATGTTTATTTCTGTATGCCATTTATGGAGGAATAATATGATTTTAAATATATTTGTGGGTATTATGTTTGTCATCGTAATAGCGATAGTTTTTTTGGTCTGGTGGATTGACAATGGCGGTACATTTGGAAAAGGAAAAGATAATTGCAGGGAAGATGAGAAGAAAAATGAGAAAAACTAAGGTGATATGTACCATCGGACCTGCTTGTGAGGATGATTCGGTTCTAGCGAAAATGTGTAGGGCTGGAATGAATGTGGCTAGATTGAATTTTTCACATGGTACCCATGTAGAACATCAGAGAAAAATAGAGTTGAAAGGATTTAAATTATGGATTTTTCGAATGTAATGGGGCTTCTCGGGGGCCTTGCATTATTTCTTTATGGAATGCAAATGATGAGCTCAGGACTGGAAGCTGCAGCTGGAAATAAAATGAAAGTGATACTGGAGAAATTAACATCAAATAGAATTGTGGGTGTACTGGTTGGCGCATTTATTACCGCAGTTATTCAGTCTTCATCTGCCACAACTGTTATGGTTGTTGGTTTTGTGAATTCGGGTATGATGACATTAAATCAGGCTGTATGGATTATTATGGGAGCCAATATAGGAACAACGATTACAGGACAGCTCATAGCATTGGATGTAGGTGAAATAGCACCCCTCATAGCATTTGGCGGTGTGGCTGCAATTGTATTTTTGAAAAATGAAAAAGCAAAACATATCGGTGAAATTATGGCTGGTCTGGGCATACTCTTTATTGGTATGGATATGATGGGAGTTGCCATGAAACCATTAGCTGATTCGGAAAGTTTTGTGAGTCTGTTAACGAAATTTGAAAATCCTGTCTTAGGAATTTTGGCAGGTACAGTATTTACGGCTTTGATTCAATCTTCCTCTGCATCAGTTGGTATATTACAGGCATTAGCCGGAAGTGGAGCAGTTGGACTAAAAAGTGCAGCGTTTGTGCTTTTTGGACAAAATATTGGAACTTGTATCACTGCATTATTGGCATCAATAGGAACAAATCGGAATGCAAAACGTACCACAGTCATTCATATTATGTTTAATGTATTTGGAACGATTGTATTTACGATTCTTTGCATGGTGACACCAATTCTTTTTATCGTTGAGGGCTGGACACCTGGGAATGCACCTGCACAAATCGCAAATTTGCATACGATGTTTAACATTGTGACGACATTATTATTGCTTCCAATAGGAACATGGCTGGTTAAAATTTCTTCTGTTATTCTGAAAGACAAGAAAAGTGATGAAGTTGAAGAAGGTATGCATGTGCGGTATTTATTAGATATCAATCATGCGAACACAGACAAGCTAGGTGCTTTCATTAAATATTTCGAATGAAATGTTAAAAATGGCAATGCTTGATAATTAAAGAAAAGGGAAAAATCCTTTGACATTTCTCCAAAACCCGAGTATAGTAATAATACATATAAAAGGGAGTAACCGACGTGTGATGCGTTCGCAATGTCGTCAGTACGGTGAGAAACACCCGGCGTTGAGTAGAACTGGTGAGACTTTTATTGCACAAGAAGATGCAATAGAAGTCTCTTTTTTCGTGTAACAGAAAACTTTTATTGTATAACTTAAGAAACAATGAAAATACTTGAAACAAGGAGGAGGCTGTATGAAGGAATATTATCAATTGTCAGCGAATGAAGTAAAACTGGATGTGAACGGTTATGAGGAACCGCTCCGCGAGGAAGATGTGAAGCTCCACAAAGAAAAATTCGGAGCTAATGAATTAGAGGAAGGAAAGAAGAAGAATTGGTTGCAGATTTTCTTAGAGCAGTTCTGTGATTTCCTCGTTATCATTTTGATTATCGCAGCGGTTGTATCTGGATTTTTAGGGGATGCAGAGAGTGCGATTGTAATTCTTGTTGTTATCACAATCAATGCAATTTTGGGAACGATTCAGACGATTAAGGCGGAACAGTCGCTCAACAGTTTGAAGCAGTTGTCGGGACCGGAGGCGAAGGTGCTCCGTAATGGAACGGTTGTGCTTCTCCCAACAAAGGAGATTACCGTAGGTGATACCGTTATGCTCGAGGCGGGCGATGTGGTTCCTGCCGATGGACGAATTGTTGAGAACTACAGCTTGAAGGTGGACGAGAGTGCACTGACAGGTGAGAGTCTTGGTGTTGAGAAGAATGAAGAAGTAATTGCACAGGAAGTGCCACTTGGCGACCGATTGAACATGGTATATTCAGGAAGTTTCGTTACTTATGGTCGAGGCAGCTTCGTTGTAACTGATATCGGTATGAAGACAGAGGTTGGTAAGATTGCTTCCCTTCTGAAGTCGACATCTAAGAAGAAGACACCTCTTCAGGTGAACTTAGATCAGTTTGGACAGAAGTTATCAATTATTATCTTAATTTTCTGTGGAATTTTATTTGGAATCAGCGTGTTCCGTGGCGAGAATATTGGAAATGCATTTATGTTCGCAGTTGCATTGGCAGTAGCGGCGATTCCGGAAGCGCTCAGTTCAATCGTAACCATCGTATTGTCATTTGGTACACAGAAGATGGCAAAAGAAGGCGCAATTATCCGTAAACTCCAGGCGGTAGAAGGTCTTGGAAGCGTTTCTATCATTTGCTCAGACAAAACGGGTACGCTGACACAGAACAAGATGACGGTAGAACAGTATTATGTAGAAGGTAAGGTAATTGAGGCAGATGCAATTGATCTGCAGGATGAGACACAGAATCAGTTACTGACATTTAGTGTTTTGTGTAACGATTCAACGAATAAAGATGGTGTGGAAATTGGGGATCCAACCGAGACTGCACTTGTCAATCTTGGATTAAAGCTCGGTGAAGATGTAGAAGAGATACGAGACACATTTCCACGAGAGGCGGAAATTCCGTTCGACAGTGACCGTAAGCTGATGACAACGGTACACAAATTCGATGGTAAACGGCTGATGGTTGTCAAAGGTGCAGTGGATGTGCTGACAGAACGCATGACAAGCATTCAGACGGAAGAAAACGGTGAGCGAATCATTGTGGGAATCACGGAAGATGATATCGCTGCAATCAAGAAGCAGAATCAGGAATTCTCAGAAAATGGTCTTCGCGTGCTCGCATTTGCATACAGAGAGATTGACGAAGAGTTTGTACCAGGTGTGGAAGATGAAAAAGATCTGACCTTCCTTGGATTGATTTCGATGATGGACCCTCCGAGAGAAGAGTCAAAAGCTGCTGTTGCAGAATGTATCAAAGCCGGTATCAAACCAATTATGATTACAGGCGACCACAAGGTGACTGCGGCTGCAATTGCAAAACGTATTGGAATTCTTAAGGATATGTCAGAAGCGTGCGAAGGTGCCGTAATTGAAAATATGTCAGACGAAGAATTGAAAGATTTCGTAGAAGGCATCTCTGTGTACGCCAGAGTGTCTCCGGAACATAAGATTCGTATCGTCCGCGCATGGCAGGAAAAAGGTAATATCGTGTCAATGACAGGTGATGGTGTCAACGATGCGCCGGCACTGAAACAGGCAGACATCGGTGTTGCGATGGGAATTACCGGAACAGAAGTGTCAAAAGATGCGTCTTCGATGGTATTGACGGATGATAACTTTGCCACTATTGTCAAAGCTGTGGAAAACGGAAGAAATGTGTACAAGAACATCAAAGATTCAATTCAGTTCCTGTTATCAGGTAACTTTGGTGGAATTTTAGCGGTACTTTATGCTTCGATTGCAGGACTTCCAGTTCCGTTTGCACCGGTACATTTGCTCTTTATCAACCTGCTCACAGACAGTCTTCCAGCGATTGCGCTCGGATTAGAACCACATACCAAAGCGGTCATGGAAGAAAAACCTCGTCCGATGAACGAGTCAATTCTGACGAAAGATTTCCTGACGAAAATCGGAAGTGAAGGTCTTGTGATTGCGATTATGACTGTAGTTGGATTTATGATTGGTTACAAAACAGACGGCGCGTCACTGGGAAGTACATTTGCATTCGGAACCTTATGTCTTTCACGACTGGTTCACGGATTTAACTGCAAATCGGACAGACCAGTAATGTTTACGAAGAAATTCTTTAACAACATTTATCTGATTGGTGCATTTGTGACTGGATTTGTATTAATTACAGCTGTACTGATGGTGCCAGCATTGCATTCAGTCTTTAAAGTAACTACATTGAACGTTACACAGCTGATGATGGTATATGGTCTTGCGCTTGCAAACTTACCAGTGATTCAGCTTATGAAACTGATAAAATGAAGTTGAAATAAGGAAAATCTCAAATGGATATGAATAAAATTACCTATAGTCGCGGAGATAAAGAAGATGCTGAATCTCAGCAGAAATACTGCATATAGCTATATCAAAAAGGTGTATGAAGACCAGAAACCCTTTCGCGTTTTAAAAGTGGGGGCAATTATCGAATCTTGAAGTCCAGCTTCGACAATTGGCTGAATGGAAATTAGTCAAACTTGCCTACCGCCCAAAAAAATACGTCACAGGTATGAGTCATCTGGTTCTGCCTAATTGACCCATTTTGTGTACAGAATACTTTGACGAATCAATGAGCCATATGGTACAATGAAGCGAATTATCAATTTCTCCATAAGAAACAATTTCAATTTAGAATGCGAGAATGGAAGAAATTTAATGGATAATGAGATTAGATTTATTAACAATTCATGGAGGTATATAAGAAGAACAGTTAATTTTAATAACTTTACCATCACTTATGAGAAAGTGGAAGGTTTTTCTTCCAAACCGGAAGCAGACCGTTGAATTTGTTTAAATTGTACAAAGAATCGAGGTTATAAATTGAGAAAACTAGCTTTAGATGATGAAATATTGTTAAAAATAGACAAGCCGGCACGTTACATTGGTAATGAAATAAACGCGGTAATGAAGGACAAAAATGAGGTAGATGTACGCTTTGCCATGTGCTTCCCGGAAGTTTATGAAATCGGTATGTCCCATCTTGGACTTCAGATTTTATATGACATGTTTAACCGGAGAGAAGATACCTGGTGTGAACGTGTCTTTTCCCCTTGGGTAGATTTGGACAAGGTTATGCGGGAAAAACAGATTCCGCTCTTTGCACTGGAGTCTCAGGAACCAGTGAAATCTTTTGATTTTCTGGGCATCACCCTTCAGTTTGAAATGTGCTACACCAATATTTTACAAGTGCTCGACTTATCCGGCATTCCACTTCACTCATGGGAACGAACTCTGGATGACCCATTTGTGATCGGAGGTGGTCCATGTTCCGTCAATCCGGAGCCACTTGCAGACTTTTTTGATATGTTCTACATCGGAGAAGGTGAGACCTGCTACGACCAGCTTTTGGACTCCTACAAGATTTGGAAAAAACAAGGTGGAACCCGCCAGCAGTTTCTGGAAATGGCAGCAGAAATTGAAGGAATCTATGTTCCAGCTTTCTATGATGTTACTTACAAAGAGGATGGAACCATCGAAAGCTTTCTTCCAAACAATACACATGCCAAAGAAAAAATACGACGTCAGGTCGTTTCGGATATGTCAACGACAACGTACCCGTTAAAGCCGGTAGTACCATTTATTAAAGTAACTCAGGACAGAGCGGTACTGGAAATCCAGCGAGGCTGTATCCGAGGCTGCCGTTTCTGTCAGGCGGGTATGATTTACCGTCCTACCAGACCGCGTTCTCTGGAAATGTTGAAAGAGACAGCATACGCCATGCTCCAGAATACCGGGCATGAGGAAATTACTCTTAGTTCCTTAAGCTCCAGTGATTATAACGAATTAAAAGAACTGGTTACCTTTCTGATTGATGAATTTAAATCAAAGGGTGTAAATATTTCCCTTCCATCTCTCCGTATTGATGCATTTTCTCTTGATGTAATGAGCAAAGTTCAGGATATCCGTAAAAGCAGCCTGACTTTTGCCCCGGAAGCCGGCACTCAGCGCATGCGTAATGTAATCAACAAGGGATTGACTGAAGAAGATATTATTAACGGAGCAGGACAGGCCTTTGAAGGCGGCTGGAATAAAGTAAAACTTTACTTCATGCTCGGACTTCCTACAGAAACAGAAGAGGATATGGAAGGAATTGCTGTACTCTCCGATAAGGTGGCAAGACGGTATTATGAGATTCCGAAAGACCAGCGAAACGGAAAATGTCAGATTACTGCAAGCAGCTCCTTCTTTATTCCAAAGCCATTTTCACCGCTTCAATGGGCAACCATGTTCCCTTCGGAAGAATATATCCGTCGTGCAAATGTGGTGCAGGAGGCAATGCGTAATCAGTTAAACCGCAAAAGTCTGCGCTACAACTGGCACACTGCGGAAATTACCGTATTGGAGGGTGTTTTCGCCCGCGGTGACCGGAAGCTTTGTAAGGCGCTGGAGTATGCTTATCGTTCTGGCTGCATTTACGACTCCTGGAATGAATATTTCAAATATGACGCATGGTTACATGCCTTTGACGAATGTAATATTTCTATTGATTTTTATAATCTCAGAACCAGAGAGGCAGACGAAATTTTCCCATGGGATTTCATCGACTGCGGTGTAAGTAAGAAATTCCTCCGTCGGGAATGGGAAAAGGCATTGAATGGAGAAGTCACCCCGAACTGCCGCGAAAAATGTTCCGGCTGCGGTGCGAGAATTTATGGAGGAGGTGTTTGTTTTGAAGGTCAGAATTAAATTTCGTAAAAATGGTGTAATGAAATTCATTGGACACCTTGATATTATGCGCTTCTTCCAGAAAGCATTACGTCGTGCAGACATTCCGGTGGCATTTTCCGGTGGTTTCAGCCCGCATATGATTATGTCCTTTGCCAACCCGCTCGGAGTGGGTCTTACCAGTGATGGGGAATATTTTGACTTAGAACTGACAGAACCGATTTCCAGTGAAGAAGCCATAAAGCGTTTGAATGCGCAGATGGCAGAAGGAATGGAGGTCCTCAGTTTTGTACAGATTCCGGATGACAAAAAAGCAAAAGGAATGTCAATCGTTGCCGGAGCAGATTATTATTCTTATCCAAAATACACTTCTTTCCCGGAAAATTGGAAGGAAAAGCTTCAGGAGTTTTATGCTCAGGAAGAAATTTTAGTATGGAAAGCGACGAAAAAGAGTGAAAAAGAGGTCAATATTAAACCTATGATTTACGAGCTTGCTCCAAGAGACAACGGAATTTATATGAAGGTAGCAGCAGGAAGTGTACAGAATCTGAAGCCGGAGCTGGTAACAGACGCATTTGCTTCTTATCTTGGGCTGACCGATTGCATATTCGCACATCACCGGCTGGAAACTTATGCTAATCAGGGAACAGAAGAACATCCTGAATTTGTCCCCCTTGACAGTCTTGGAACGGAGATTATCTCATGTTAGAGCAGAAAATCATTATTACAGAAACAAAGGGCAGGCGTCTGACTGCCCTTTTTGAAAATAACAAAGTTGTAGAACTGCATTACAGTTCTGACAAAACAAAACCTTACAGATTAGGCGAAATTTATGTAGGAAAAGTCAAAAAAATTCTCCCTAATAAAGCCGGAGCGTTTGTCGAAATCGGAAATCATATGGAATGTTATTACCCATTGGAAGAAAAATGCAGCCCTGTTTTCACTTCAAAACTTGGAAAAAATGCACTGGTTGCAGGTGACGAGCTCCTTGTACAGATTCACACGGAAGCACTGAAAACCAAACAGCCCTCTGTAACAGGAAACTTAAGTTTTACCGGAAAATATGCCGTCATCACATCCGGCAATCATACGGCTGGTGTTTCCAATAAGCTTTCCAAATCCAAAAAAGACGAACTCCTTGCATGGTGGAATGAAACTGCCCCTTCCTTTCCCGGAGAATTTGGAATTATTTTCCGCACAAACGCGGGAGATACGTCCAAAGAACAGATTTTAACCGATATCCAAAAGCTTTATGACGAATATACACAGATGATACAGTATGGAAAAACAAGAACCTGCTTTAGCTGTATACGCAAAGCAGAAGATTCGGCCATTTCCATTCTGCGTGATTTACGGCAGGATTCATTGAAAGAAATCGTAGTAGACGCAGTCTGCGAAAACGGAGAACTTTATCGGGAAACAGAATCCTTTTTAAAGAGGGAACAGCCAGAAGATTTACCACTTCTGCGTCCATATACAGATGCTTCTTACCCTCTTGTGAAATGCTATAATCTGGAGCAGGAAACCAGTCTTGCCATGCAAGAAAAAGTCTGGATGAAGTCCGGTGCGTATCTGGTAATCCAGCCCACCGAAGCTCTGACCGTGATTGATGTCAATTCCGGAAAATGCCAGAAAAAGAAGCAGGCATTTTTACAGGTAAACCGTGAAGCAGCGGCAGAAGCCGCAAGACAAATCCGACTTCGCAATTTATCTGGAATTATCCTGATTGATTTTATTAACCTTTCTGATACATCAGAAAAAGAATCCCTTATGAAATATCTTCAGGAGGAACTTTATCTGGACCGTAATCCAGGCAAGGTGGTTGATATGACGAAACTCCAGTTGGTTGAAATTACAAGAAAAAAAATACGAAAGACTCTGGCAGAAAGTCTTTCCGATTAAAATCCAATAAAAAGCAAAAGAAAAGGGTTGCGTTTCCCATGCTAAAGTAATAAAGTAGGAAACAAGAGACATCTTACGGAGGACAAAGGAATGAACAAAGTAGTAAAATTTGGCGGAAGTTCTTTGGCTGATGCCGGACAATTTAAAAAGGTAGGGGCAATTATACATGACGACTCCAGCAGACGCTATGTGATTCCATCCGCACCGGGAAAACGTTTCCCATCCGATATCAAAGTAACCGATATGTTATATCAATGTTACGCAAAAGCAGTAGCAGATATGGATTTTTCCGAACTTTTAACTGCTATCAAGGACCGCTATCAGGAAATTATTGACGAGTTACAATTAGATTTATCACTGGATAAAGAATTTGAAATTATCAGTGAAAATTTTAAAAATAAAATTGGGAAATGCTATGCAGCTTCCAGAGGCGAATATTTAAACGGAATTGTCATGGCATCTTACCTTGGATTTGAATTTATCGATGCAGCCGAAGTAATTCTTTTTGATGAAAACGGAAACTGCATGGCAGAAGAAACCAATCAGTTACTTCAGGAACGTCTGAAGGATTGCGAAAATGCTGTCATTCCGGGATTCTACGGAAGAAGAGAGGACGGAACTATTCAGACATTTTCCAGAGGAGGTTCCGATGTAACCGGTTCCTTAGTAGCAAAGGCAATTCATGCAGATATGTATGAGAACTGGACCGATGTTTCCGGTTTCCTTGTTGCGGACCCACGGATTATCAAAAATCCGGCTTCCATCGATGTAATTACTTATAAAGAGCTGCGCGAATTATCCTACATGGGTGCAACCGTTATTCACGAGTCAGCCATGTTTCCAATCTTAAAAGATGGAATCCCGATTAATATCCGCAATACAAACAAACCAGAAGATGCAGGAACTCTGATTGTAGAAAGCACCTGCAGAAAACCACGTTATACCATTACCGGTGTTGCAGGAAAAACAGGATTTGCTTCTATCACTATTGAAAAAGCCATGATGAACTCCGAAGTCGGCTTCTGTCGGAAAGTTCTGAGCGTATTTGAAGATGAAGGAATTTCCATTGAACATATGCCATCTGGAATTGATACCATGACTATTTTCGTTCATCAGGATGAATTTGAAGCCCATGAACAGAAAGTGATTGCAAAAATTCACCGGGCAGTAGAACCGGATGCGGTAGAGTTGGAATCTGACCTTGCCCTAATCGCTGTAGTAGGACGGGGAATGCGTCAGACCCGTGGAACTGCCGGAAGAATTTTCTCCGCACTGGCACATGCTCATGTAAATGTAAAAATGATTGACCAGGGTTCCAGTGAGCTGAATATTATTATTGGTGTAAGAACCCACGATTTTGAACGTGCAATCCGTGCAATTTATGATATTTTTGTTACAATCCAGTTATAATAACTCTTATAACAGCTAATGGAATGGCAAAATTCAGTTATATTGATATAGTATACGCTGCCGTTGTGAAATAGCAGAAGAGGTGATTTGAATGATTATTGATATGCATACCCATATCTTTCCAGAAAAAATAGCCGAGCGGACACTTGATACTCTGGCAAAAACTTTCCATTCGGAGCCATTTACCAAAGGGACCGCAGACAGTCTGGCCGAATCAGCTGCAAAAGCAGGCATAGACCTTTCTGTCATTTTACCGGTAGTCACCAAACCAAAACAGTTTGAATCTATCACCCGTTTTGCAGAACAGTTCCGCAGCAAACCACTGTATTCCTTTGGCGGCATTCATCCTGCCAGCGAAAATTATAAAGAAGAACTTCGTTATCTAAAGGACCATGGATTTATCGGAATCAAACTGCATCCCGATTATCAGGGCATGTATTTCAATGATATCCGTATGAAACGGGTCATTGATTTCGCTTCCGAACTCGGTTTCGTGATTGTAACACATGCAGGATATGACCCACTGTCCCCGGATGATATTCACTGTACACCGCAGATGGCACAGGAAGTCATTCACGAAGTCCGGCCCGAAAAACTGGTGCTTGCCCACATGTGTGGCGGCATGATGTGGGATGAAGTAGAAGAATATATTCTTGGAGAAAATGTATATCTGGATACCGCCTATGTGCTAAGACGGATTCCACAGGAACGTCTGATGAAAATGTTTGAACGACATTCTTATGACAAAATCCTGTTTGCAACAGATTCCCCGTGGAGTGACCAGAAAGAAGATGCCGATTATCTGCGCGCACTTCCTGTTACGGAAGAGCAACGTGACAAAATTGCATGGAAAAACGCTGCAGACCTGCTTCAATTGGAAAAACAGAAAATTATATAAAATTTTTTATAAAAATGTTATACAAAAAGTAAAAATATTCTTGACATAATAAGGATACCTAATGTATACTTTATGAGTATGCCGCACAACGAGGTTGAAGTTCTGTATTTTACAGACACCAAAGTTGGCGAGTAATGATAATAGGAGGTGCCATATGTACGCAATTATAGCAACAGGTGGTAAACAGTACAAAGTAGCCGAAGGCGATATCATTAAAGTAGAAAAGCTTGGTGTGGAAGCCGGACAGACTTATACATTTGACCAGGTTCTTGCAGTAAGTGATAATGAACTTAAAGTTGGAACACCAGTAGTAGAAGGTGCATCAGTTGAAGCAACAGTTATTGGTGATGGAAAAGCTAAAAAAGTTATCGTTTACAAATATAAGAGAAAAACAGGTTACCACAAGAAAAACGGACACAGACAGCAGTACACAGCAGTTAAGATTGAAAAAATCAACGCTTAATTCAAAGCTGGTGTTCCGATGGTAAAAATAGTTATTTATAAGAACGCAAAACATCAGACTGTAGGTTTTTGTACATCAGGTCATGCCGGATACAGCGAAGCAGGATATGACATTGTCTGCGCCGCCATTTCAGTTTTGACAATTAACACCGTGAATTCCATTGAGAAATTTACGGATGATGAGACAACTCTTGTATCTGATGAAAGAACTGCCAGAATTGATTTTCAATTAAAAGGCAGTCACAGCAAAGAAGCTTTGCTTCTGTTGAATGCAATGGTACTCGGATTAGAGGAAATTGCAAACGATGAAGATTATAGAAAGTATATGGATTTAACATACGAGGAGGTGTAAACCATGATGAAATTAAACCTTCAGTTTTTCGCTCATAAAAAGGGAGTTGGTTCTACAAAGAACGGACGTGACTCTGAATCAAAGAGACTTGGTGCTAAAAGAGCGGACGGACAATTTGTAAAAGCCGGAAACATTCTTTACAGACAGCGTGGAACAAAGATTCATCCAGGTGTGAATGTAGGACGTGGTGGAGATGATACATTATTTGCATTAGTAGATGGTGTTGTTCGTTTCGAAAGAAAAGGTAGAGACAAGAAACAGGTTTCTATCTACCCTGTAGCTGAATAAGCATTGTAACAAGAGGCTTCAAACTAATCAGTTTGAGGCCTTATTTTAAATTTCCAATTATTTGAAAGGAGCATTTCTATGTTTGCAGACAGAGCAAAAATATATATCCGTTCTGGAAAAGGCGGTGACGGTCACTGCAGTTTCCGACGTGAATTATATGTACCAGACGGCGGTCCTGACGGCGGCGATGGCGGACGTGGCGGGGACGTAATCTTTGAAATTGATAAAGGATTAAACACCCTTGCAGACTTCCGTCACAAGCGGAAATACGTTGCACCGGACGGAGAGCAGGGCGGCAAAAGAAGATGCCACGGCAAAAACGCAGAGGACATTATTTTAAAAGTTCCGGAAGGGACCGTAATACGTGAGGCAGAAACCAACAAAGTTATCGCTGATATGTCCGGAGATAATGTACGACAAGTAGTTTTAAAGGGTGGACGTGGTGGTCTTGGAAATATGCATTTTGCAACAGCTACCATGCAGGCTCCTAAATATGCACAGCCTGGCAAACCTTCCCAGGAGCTCTGGGTCAATCTGGAATTAAAAGTAATTGCAGATGTTGGACTGGTCGGATTTCCGAATGTTGGAAAATCAACTTTCCTGTCCCGTGTAACCAACGCACAGCCTAAAATTGCAAATTATCATTTTACAACACTCTCACCGAATCTTGGTGTAGTGGATTTAGATGATGCAAAAGGATTTGTAATTGCGGATATTCCGGGATTAATCGAAGGAGCATCCGAAGGAATCGGACTTGGGCATGAATTCTTACGTCATGTGGAGCGTACCAAATTGATGATTCACGTAGTAGATGCTGCCGGAACAGAAGGCCGTGACCCGGTAGAAGATATTTACACAATCAATGCTGAATTGAAAGCATATAACGAAGAGATTGCCAGTCGCCCACAGGTAATTGCAGCCAATAAAATCGACTTAATCTATTCTGAAGATGAGGACCCTGTAGAACGTCTGCGCAAAGAATTTGAACCACAGGGAATCAAAGTATTTCCAATTTCCGGTGTGACGGGAGAGGGACTCAGCAGCCTGCTTTACTATGTAAGCGGTGAACTTCAGAAAATGGATGACAAACCAATCGTATTTGAGCAGGAATTCTTCCCGGAAGATGCAATCATCCATACTGACCTTCCATTTACCGTGGAAATAGAAGACGATATGTATGTAGTAGAAGGTCCGAAAATCGAAAAAATGCTTGGATATACCAATCTGGAATCCGAAAAAGGCTTTGCTTTCTTTCAGAAGTTCTTAAAAGAAGGCGGTATTCTGGAAGCACTGGAAAATGCCGGTATTGAAGAAGGCGACACAGTAAAAATGTATGGATTACAGTTTGAATATTTCCGCTAAACATATACCAGACAGTAACAAACGAATATACAACAAAAATAAAAATCAAATTCAGAAAGGGATGATATTATGACATCAAAGCAACGCGCATACTTAAAGAGTCTTGCCATGACAATGGATGATATTTTTCAGATTGGAAAATCCAGCGTTACTCCTGAACTTACAGCAGCTGTATCCGAAGCTCTGGCTTCACGCGAGCTTATCAAGCTTCACGTTCTTCAGAACTGCGACGGGGATATTCGAGAAATGGCAAATACACTTGCAGAGAGAACACGTTCACAGGTTGTTCAAGTCATTGGCAAAAAAATTGTACTGTATAAAGAAGGAAAAGACGATAAAAAGAAAATCATTCTTCCTTAATTCATTTTTATACAGCCCACAACACAGATTTGGAGAAAAACATGAAAATAGGACTTATGGGAGGAACTTTTGACCCCATCCATAATGGACATTTAACTATTGCCTACTATGCTTACAAGCTTTACAAGTTAGACGAGGTGTGGTTTCTTCCCAATGGAAATCCACCTCATAAACATACTCCTGACATTCTCAAAAATGTTCAGGATAGACTTAAAATGACTTCACTGGCAATTGAAAATGTCCCTTATTTTAAATTAAATACCTATGAAACGGATAAAGCAACCACGTCCTATTCTTATCAGACAATTGCTCATTTTTGTGAGAAATATCCGGAACATCATTATTATTTTATTTTAGGTGCTGATTCACTGTTTTCCATTGAGTCATGGGTTCATCCAGAATTAATTATCGGGAAAATATCAATTTTAGCCGCTTACAGAGATGATATAGATACACCTGAGGAAATGGAAGAGCAAATTACTTATCTCAATCAGAAATTTGACGGGGATATCCGGCTTCTCAAAACACCACTTGTCCCAGTTTCTTCCCATGAAATCAGACAAGCCGTATCAAATGGAGTCAAAAAAGAACAGCTTCCTGTTCCTCCCAAAGTCGCGGATTATATTTTCAACCATAATCTATATAAATCGAAAAAAAATTAGACGTAAAAGGATAACCAAATGACAGAAGAATTGCTTGAACTTGAAACGAAACTAAAACCGTGTCTGGATAAATATCGTTATGACCATACAATCGGAGTTATGCACACTGCCGCCTGCCTTTCCATGAAGTACGATGCAGACCTCAGACAGTCGATGATTGCAGGACTGCTCCATGACTGTGCAAAATGCATTCCAACGTCTCAGAAGTATGCACTATGTAAGAAATATCATATAGAAATTTCAGAGGCTGAAATGGTCAATCCAGGCCTTTTACACGCAAAGCTGGGGGCATATCTCGCAAGAAGCCAGTATGGAATAGGAGATGAAGAAGTGCTCCATGCAATTTCTGTACACACAACTGGCTGTCCGGGAATGACATTGCTCGATAAAATTCTGTATATCGCAGATTATATTGAACCCGGCCGAAAAGATGCAGCCAATCTTCCAGTAATAAGAAAACTTGCATTTTCTGATTTAGATGCATGTCTTTATCAAATTCTTCAAGATTCTCTGGAATACCTGAAGCAGAAAGACTGTGTCATTGACTCCATGACAGAACAGACTTTTTTATACTATGATAATCTTTTCAAGACACAAAAAAATAACATCGGCTAATATAAAACGAACGCTGTGAATGAGGAGCTGGTTATCAGTCTGTTTTACGGACGCGAAGTCCAAGAAAGGATCCGATATACCAATTGCTCCATCATTATACAACTTAAGCAACAAGATGGATAATTCCTTACTGGCTGTAAGGGATATTAACCATAAATATATTGTAGTAGAAAGGAAAGAAATGCTATGGATATGGAAAAATCAAAAAAAATGGCAAAAATTGCTTATCAGGCGTTAGATGATAAAAAGGGAGAGGATATTAAAATCATCGATATTTCTCAGGTGTCTGTTCTCGCAGATTATTTTATCATCTGCAACGGAAGCAATGAAAGCCAGGTAAGAGCATTGGTCGACAATGCAGAAGAGGAACTGTCCAAAGAAGGATTTCAGGTAAAACAAACTGAAGGCCACGGTCTTGGCAACTGGGTACTCATGGACTTTGGCGATATTATCATCCATGTATTTGATAAAGAAAATCGTCTGTTCTATGATTTAGAACGTATCTGGAGTGATGGAAAACAGGTAGATATCTCAGAATTATAGAAGCATAGAAGTAAATAACAATTACCAGAAAAGCTGATGCAGCAAACAAGTGCATCAGCTTTTCCAAATTCTTGCATACGAAATTCAATCAAATAAATTCAAATTATTTCAAAAACCGAAATACCCCAATTACTTTTCCTAGAATGTCAACGCTCTCCAGAATAAAAGGTTCCATATTATCATTTTCAGGCTGAAGGCGAATAATACCCTCTTCCTTGTAGAACGTCTTCACTGTAGCGCCATCATCAATTAACGCCACAACCATCTCTCCGTTAGAAGCCGTATTTTTCTTTTCTACGACAACATAATCACCATCAAGAATGCCCGCATTAATCATACTTTCGCCCCTGACTTTAAGCATAAAACATTCACTGTTCGGCATAAACTCAACGGGGATAGGGTAATATTCTTCAATATTCTGTTCTGCAAGAAGTGGTTCACCTGCAGCAACACGGCCAAGGATAGGAACCTGTACCATCTCCCTGCGGGTCAGATTAAACGAATCATCTAAAATCTCTATTGCCCGTGGCTTTGTAGGGTCGCGTCTAATATAACCATTTTTCTCCAAGGTCTCCAAATGCGAATGGACAGAAGAAGTAGACTTCAAATTCACTGCCTCACATATCTCACGCACAGCAGGTGGAAATCCCCTCTCCAGAATCTGTGATTTAATATATTCCAGAATTTCTTCCTGCTTTTTACTTATCTTACCTTTATCCATTCTACCAACTCCTTCAAATCATATAACCATGATAACTCTATTTGAAAATGTATCATTTTTTGTT
Organism: uncultured Lachnospiraceae bacterium; assembly: GCA_900554415.1. Lineage (GTDB taxonomy): Bacteria > Bacillota > Clostridia > Lachnospirales > Lachnospiraceae > Allocoprococcus. The sequence continues at coordinate 49,067 of USGU01000001.1, forward strand.
TTTTTCATGATAGCATATAACTTTGAAAATAGCAAACAAATGTTTAGAAAATATGTTCGATTTTTTTCTTTTTATCCATTGACAAACAAATGTTCTGATGCTATATTCTTTTCAGAACATTTGTTCAGGAACATATTTTCGATTTGACTTTCGTATTATTTTAAATATACGCAGTAAATGATATAAAAATTTGATATGGAAGATATGAAATGTAATAAAAATAAAGCAAGCAGGAGGAGCATTATTATGAAACACAACACACACAGCAGGCAGAAGCATTCGACTATCCACACAACAAGCAAAACCGGTAAAATACGCAGACATTCAGCAGACTATTCCCGTTCCATTATATTATCCTTCGCCTTAATCGTAGTATGCTGTTGCATATTTGGAAGTTCTTTCTCAAGCGCTCACGAAAGCACCGGAAAGGAACCATTGAAAAACAAATGTTACAAAAGTATACAAGTACAGGCAGGAGATTCTCTGTGGAGTATCGCCTGCGATAATATAACAGAGGAGTATGATTCCATTGATGAATATATGGATGAAATTGCAGAAATAAATCACATTTCCACTATAAGTGCAGATTCCATAAAGGAGGGAACTTACCTCACAGTGTCATATTACGATGAAATTTAAATCTTGCGTCAAATTAAATCTTACACAATAATTGACGAAAATACACATTCCTCTTATACTATTAGATAAAACAAACAAAATACTATCTTATAATCAGAATAAGAAGAAAGAGGACGCAAAAGATGAAGAAAAAGCAAATCATTGGTTTAATTATTGCTGTGATTCTGTTTGTGTTTACGGGTGTAGTCAGTGTATTCACAAATACGGTATCCCAAGTTGTACTTGCAGACAGTTTAGCCGGAGTAACAGATTTCACAGATTCCGAGGATTTTCCTGAAGACTCCTACATTGCAATTGTACAAGTAACAGGAACCATCCAGCAACAGACATCAACAAACATATTTGAAACCACAGAAGGATATCAGCACAATACAACAATGTCTTACATTGATGATTTAATGGACGATGAAAATAATGCAGGTATTTTGTTATATGTGGATTCTCCTGGTGGAACGGTATATGAGTCCGAAGAATTATATGACAAGTTGATGGAATACAAAGAAACAGGAAGACCTATATGGACGTATATGGCACATTACGCAGCTTCAGGTGGTTATATGATATCAATGACATCTGATAAAATATATGCCAACAAGAATACAACAACCGGTTCTATAGGCGTTATTCTCTCTACCTACGATTTATCCGGCTTGTACGAAAAACTGGGGATTCGATATGTAAGTATCACAAGTGGTGCTAACAAAGACAGCAGCTTACTGACCGATGAACAGATTGCTATTTATCAGGAACAAATTAATGAAAGCTATGAAGCCTTTGTTGAGAAAGTAGCTCTTGGACGAAATATGGACGTAGATGAAGTGAAAGAACTTGCTGACGGACGTACCTATACAGCTAATCAGGCATTATCCAATGGTTTAATTGATGAAATCAGCTCTTATGATGATATGGCCAATGAAATGTGTTCTTATTTTGGAGTATATGATTTGTATCAGCCAGAGACAAAAGAAAATATTTTTTCAGCTATTTTTTCAAAAATAATGAATAACCTTCCAAAATCAGACTCTCAGGTTTTATCTGAGAAGGCTGAAGGGATGGAGAGTGGGGTGTTGATGTACTATGCAGAACAACTACAATAATAACAATGATACATTTACATCTGGATACCATTATGTCGACAATCCACAGAATAACAAAGATTCACTGGACGATTTTTATTCTGGCAGTACAAATACGGTATCCGTCTTAACCGATTCAATGAATTCAGATGATTATAATACAAATTCCGAATCAGCACAAACATCATCATTACCCAAAGAACAATATGCCGGATTTGGCGTACGATTATTTGCCTATTTCATTGACAACCTGATTTTATTCATTGGACTGTTAATTGTACGAATTATTTTACTAATTGCCACACATATTGGAGGGCTCTATTTTCTTTCAAACGATGTTTTGTTCCAATATTCAATATGTGACATTTTACTTTACATCATACGTATTGCATACTTTGTTTTAATGACATACTATACTGGAGCTACATTAGGTAAACATGTGTTGAAAATTCATGTGGTTTCTGTAAATCAGTCAGAAAAATATTCATTCATTGATATTTTATATCGTGAAACTGTTGGAAGATTTTTATCAAAAATAATTTTATATATTGGTTATTTATTTTCCATTGCAAACCGCGATAAAGCAGCCCTACACGATATGTTGAGTGATACAAGAGTAACCTATAAAAGGCATAATTAAAACACCGGATAAAGCCGAATGAAACAGAATTTTAAGATTATTTGACAACACACATGAAATAATGTATCTTAGAAAGAGATACCAATCTATAAGACAAATCCAACAGGTTTGTTACAAGCTTTAGCGTTAGATGATGAGAGGGCTGTCGCACTAAGTAATTAGTGTGCAGCCTCTTTTCTATGCAAAAAATTACAGCCAGGCTTCGAAAAGTCTGGCTGTTGGTGTAAAATATAAGTATGCAAACCCCTATATTATTACACAAGAATTATACTTTGAATGAGGAAGGATATCAACTAAAACTTCCTTTAAACTTAGAAACAATTATTCCAGTAGATGATTCTGTGCGGTTGCTGAGTCAGTTTGTGGAGGCTATGGATTTAACGGACTTATATTCTACTTATGAAAGAATAAATACAGTATCGCCAAGAATGCTCTTGAAGATTGTTTTATATTCCTATATGAATGGTGATTATTCCTCTCGCTCTATGGAATTGAACTGTAAGCGAGATATTAATTTCATGTATCTTTTAGAGGGAAAACCAGTTCCTGACCATGCCACTTTTGCCCGTTTCCGCAGTATTCATTTTGCTCCGTGTGCGAAACGAATTCTCGCTGAAATGTCTAATCTCCTTTACGAACTTGGAGAAATTTCGGGAGAAACGATTTTTATAGACGGTACAAAAATCGAAGCCTGCGCCAATAAATATACATTTGTATGGAAAAAGGCGGTAACCAAAAATCAGGCGAAGTTGCTGATTAAAACCGCCGATCTTATTGCAGAATGTGAGCACCTTTACGGTATTCGGATTGTTCACGGTGATATTGTTAAAATGAAACATGTAAAGCAGTTACGTAAAAAGCTGTACGCATTAAAACAAGAAGAAAACATTGTATTTGTACATGGTATTGGGAAACGAAAAACTCAGTTGCAAAAGACTATCGAAACATTAGAAGACTATCTGGAGCGTTTAAAAGGATATACAAAAAAACTGCATATTTGTGGAAAAAGGAACAGTTATTCTAAAACAGATCCGGATGCAACCTTTATGCGGATGAAAGAAGATGCAATGGGAAATGGACAGTTAAAGCCAGCATTTAATTTACAGCATGGAGTTGATTCTGAATACATTGTATGGCTGACAATCGGACCTCAGCCTACAGATACTACCACCTTAATTCCCTTCTTAAAGGAAACAGAAGAATATCTGGCGTTCAAGTATCAAAAAATCATTGCAGATGCCGGATATGAAAGCGAAGAGAATTACGTGTTCTTAGATACAAATCAACAACTGGCATTTATTAAACCATCGAATTATGAAATATCAAAAAAGAGAAAATATAAAAATGACATCGGTCGTATAGAAAATATGGATTACGATGAAGAAAATGACTCTTATATTTGTAAAAATGGGAAACAGCTGTCCTTTACACATCTCCGGCGTTCTAAATCAAAAACCGGATATGTCAGTGTAAAAAACATTTATCAATGTAAGGAATGTAAAGATTGTCCTTACAAGAAAGAGTGTATCAAAGGGAACAACTGTAAAACACCAATAGAAGAACGAAACAAAGTGCTTTCTGTGGCAAAAACATTTTTGAAATATCGAGAGGAGGATTTGGAACGGATTCTCTCTGACGAAGGAATTCTTCTTAGAATAAACAGAAGCATCCAGGCAGAAGGATCTTTTGGTGAACTGAAACATGATATGCAGTTTCGCAGATATTTGAGTCGCGGCACATCGAATGTTCTTGCTGAAAGTATTTTGCTGGCAATGGCAAAAAATGTAAATAAACTTCATAATAAAATCCAAAAAGGAAAAATGGGAAGACATTTATTTCCTTTGAAGAGTGCATAAATTTAGAAAATCCAAAAATTTTTTCAAATCCAGTTTTGGATTGTATTAAAGTACGGCTTTTTTACGAAAAAGTTATCGTTTCAATAGAAACAGAGCAATTATATAGAGAAAATCAGAAAAAAGGAAGCTGCCGCTTCACGATTTAGAAATCGTTAAAGCGACAGCCCCTTTCTTGTAGTAACATCTATGTAACAAACGGAGATTTGTCTTAAGCGAACAAAGCTAGCGTCACTGCTCCGTGCGTTACCCTGATAGCTGGGTCTTGTGAGTGGTAGATGTTCGTCTTGATTATGGCACTTGCGCTTCCAGAAGCAGACTTTCTGGAATCTGCTAAAACCTATCGAGAGAAGAAGGCAAAGCCTGTGATTGGAAAATTGAAGGAATTACTATATAGCTTGTATCTGGCATATATCAAAATTCGTGAAGAAGTTGATAGAGTTCAGTATAAATATAACAGATTAGAGAGTTCAAACAAAATGTTAGCTATGCAGAATCAGGAGCAGATAGAGGTAATCGACAGTCTTAAAGAAGAAAATCAGGATTATTACCGATTGAAACGAGCAGTTGGCGAGAATAAGGCGGATATGCTTGTTCAAGCAGAGAGAAATCGGGAGATAGAAGAATATGAAATAAGAAAGGCACTAAAAAAGAGATATGACAAAGGTGCAAGATAAGGAGGGTACGAATAGATAGAAGGTATGGAATGTTGCGTAAAATATATTTAAAGGAAAATAAGTCCGCCAACTATCAGTTTATGCTGTTACCGGGAATATTGAGGAAGGTGTATAAAGAAGCCAGGGTAGGGGCTGATGAATAATATTCTGAAATACGTGGAGGAGATAATGTTAAGCGAAATGATGTATGCGTAGAAAGCAGAATTTATGTTACGAATAAAATAAGAATTTGAAACTAAAATTTTCTGATAAATAATGAAACTAATTTGATATTTGAAAGTAAGAAGTGTATAATCAAGATAAGTAGGAGCAGAGGCGGCATACCACTATAGGCAGGCTGGACGAAGGGATTTAGATTCCGGTTAATAGTAGGATAATCCTGTTAGACATGAGAGGTTAGCAGGTATAGGGAAGAAGGGAACACAGATTCGTCTTCAAAAAAGGATGACATTTTATTTCGTGTACCTTTCTGACTGGAAAACGAAGTGGATCGCAACTGAAATGACACAGATTCCATCTAGTATGAATGCTTATCATTGCTTACAATTTTGTGAATTATTGTACAAACAGCTAAAATAGAGGCTTTTTGTGCAAAATAAATAAGAAAGTAGAGAGAGGAAACAGGTATGAACAAACATGAGTTGTATCATAACCACAATTACGTTTATCTGCTGATTTCTAATATTATTAATCGATGTGGTGATTCATTAGATACAATACTTTTTACATGGTTGGTATATCTACTTACAAATAGTGCAGGGTGGTCTGCGATTATTTTTGGTATTAATCAAGCTACTTCTGTAATTATTCAACCATTTATAGGTCCATTAGTCGAGAATATGAATAAAAAGAAAGTGTTAGTACTTTCAGATATAGCTCGAGTTCTGTTAGTTTTGTATATATTATATGTATATACACAAAACATGCTTTCACCATTAATATTGGTTTTTATGACAATATCCATTTCATTAATAGAAGCATTTCATATGCCAGCAGGGGTAGCAGTTATTCAGCATGTACTTCCTAATGAACATTATGATAAAGGTGTAAGTGTCAATGTGTCTTGTACCAAAATAGCAGTATTAGTTGGAACTGGCTTGTCAGGTATAGTGATTAGTTCATTTGGAATAGGTATTTCTTTAGCGATAGATGCTTTGATATTTTTAATATCAGCGTTGCTTATAGTAAAAATTGAATTTTTTGTTCAAGAAGAAAAGAAGACAAACCGAATAATTGGCAGAGAATATTTAATTTCGCTTAGAGATGGATTTAGTTATGTATTTGACCATAAGAAGCTATTAAAACTATGTTTTTTATGTATTCTAATTAATTCAGCAGTGGTTCCATTTGATGCACTGCTCGCCCCGATTGCAAGAGAAATGTTTAATGGAGATGCCAAAATTGTTTCATTACTAAGTGTAAGCGTAACTATTGGTACTATTTTGGGATCATTGACTTTTGCAAAAATGAAAGAGGAGAAAAAAAATAATACACTTGTTACATTTTGTGGAATTGTTTTAGGTGTATACTATGTTTTTATTGCATTTGTTTCAATATATATTGCAAATCCTATAACTCAAAAATTACTGTTGCTAATCGGTTCGATAATAATTGGTGCAGCATTGGGATTAATGATTACTTATGTACAAGTGAAATTTGTAAAAGAAGTTACTAAAGAATATATAGGACGTGTTTCTGCAATTCGATTTTCACTTACATACGCATGCGCGCCAGTGGTATCTTTTGTGATTAGTATTATATACAAAGTTACTGTTGTTGATACAAGTTCACTTTTTGTGGGATTTGGTATTGTAATAATAATTCTTTTTCTTTTGGCAAACAAGATTACGTTTTCTCCTTTGAAGAAAGGCGATAAAAGTTATTAGAAATTATTTATATGAAAGACTGGCTACTTTTTGGCTATAAATTAAAGCTGATAGAGAAGAATATAAACAGCAGAAGAGAAGCTTTTTGACTGAGGCTTCCGGTGCCAAAACGGTGCCGAGAAATCAGGCAAATAAAAATAAATAGTACAAATCAGTCGTTTTTCACTGTATTTTGGAGAGAAAACCATAAAAAATATGAGGTAAAATGATATTAAAGTATCGTGAAGAATAGCGAAGAAGTTAAAGAAGCTAATGGAGATTTAGCGGAAACAGAAGAGACTCAAATGGTTGTCCTGCAAAGGATGGATGAGACTTTAACCCATTTGGATTCAGTGGTCCAATATGGTGTTTCGCTTTTGATTATCTTTATGCTGGTTTTACTTTTGAACTATGTCTATAAATTTTTCAGAATGTTTTTCTGATAGAAAGGGGGCTAATTTATGGGACTTTTAGCAACGGAAACCGCTTCTGGTTTAAGTAAAATTGTTACTGCTGAAATGCTTAATGGTGTACTTACTGAAATTACAAGTTTGTTACCTGTTTGTATTCCAGTCATGGTTGGCTCTATTGCAATCCGTAAAGGTATTGGATTCGTACGCGATATTCTCCATTCTGCATAAGGATAGAATGATTGTCGCATGGGGATAGGCTTTCGCTTATCCCTTTTTATTTTGGTCTGAAAAGGTGGTTTTATGAAATATGTGAAAAGGATTTTATGTATATTATTAGCTTCATTGCTTTTGTTTATGAGTCCATTGTCAGATTATCTTGATACAAGTGGAATGAAGAAAACAGAAGCAATGGGGACGCTTACTGCTGGCTCTGTGTTGGAGCTGGTGCTTGCTGGGTATGGTGTTACTGTGGCAAGCGGTGCGCTTGATTCTCTGTCTGATTCGTTTGGAGATTGGTTAAACAGTAGCGGTAGTTCTGAATCAGTGGAGCAGTGGAAGAATATAGCCAATAAAGCTACTTTTGCGCTACCTTTGGATTTAATTTCAGATGTTGGTACGTGGATAGGTAGTAAATTTAGTTCATTGACTAGCGGAAAGGTAGGTAGTGTGGATTGTGCCACTTATGCTTCTGGTGGAGCGTTTCCAACTGCTTATTCGAAGCTTGTTTTTGATTATATTTTGTTGATTATATTTTGGATGAAATAATCACATCTTCTAATTATGTTGTTTTTGCTAAATCTGGCGAAACTGATGGTACTTGTTTTTATAAAAATTTAGATGCTGGTGTTCAATATGGTATTGCTGTTCTTACTGATACTGACGGAGATAGCGAGTCATGTATTTTTTTTGTTTCTGCTGATGGTTCAATTAATTCTGTACGTCGTGATGGTGGATTTTATTTTAATGGTTTACAGTATCGTTATATTTCATCTTCGGGCAGTTGGTACCCTTTTGATATTACTGCTTGTGCGTACCGTTCTACTATTCCTATTTATCATTTGCCGACATCTAAAAATTATTTTGTTTTGCCGTCTAATTTAAAGACTTTAACTGCGTTAGCTACTTCTAGCATATCGGGCGGTAAGACTTATAGTAATGCTTTAACATCCTATGGAAATTATGCTACTGGTAATATTGGGAGCCTTGCTGGCCTTGTTGTTACTCCAAGCGTTGTTTCTTCTGTGATGGCAAAAGTTAATAGTGCACTTGACGCTAATAAGCAATGGACTGGTACAACTGATTTCACATGGACTGATACTGTTGCACAAGCGGTAGCGGACGCTTACGCAAAGGGCATTGCTGATGCTAAAGCAAATGCTACTGATAAGCCATCTACAGGTGGCGAAAATACAGGTATTTTGGACTGGCTTTCTAAAATATTAGACGCAATATTAAGCGTTCCTGCGTCTATTTTTAGTAAATTTGATTCTACTCTTGTAACTGGTTTTGGACTTGTGTCGGATGTATTCAACGCTACCACGTCTATTAAGGACTTGATAACTGATATTCCAGCTACGTTAGTTGATGGCTTTCGGGAGATATTTCCTACGAAAGAAAGTATGCTAACTTTGATTACTGGTGTTCCTGCCAGTGTGGTGCAAGCTATACAAGAGGTCTTTCCAGTTGCTCAAGATATAAAAGAGTGGATAACTACAGTACCTAAAGATATTGTAGGTGCTCTTTCGGCTGGGGTAGGTGCTCTTTCAGATGGTCTTGTGTCTGTCAAGGACGCTGTACTTGCTATTCCTAGTGCGGTTGCTGGTACAATTACAGACGTTTTGGAAGCGTTATTTGTTCCCGATTTGTCATTAGTACAAACGGAACTGGATAACATTGGTAACAGTTTTAAATGGGTCGGAGACTTAAATAGTTTAGTCAATGATATGATGTTGAAATTAGAAGCAGGAGAACCGCCTACATTGTATTTAGACTTTACGAAAGCGGAAGATAGTAAATATGTCGGTGCTGGTAAATGCCTTGCTATTAATTTCGGATGGTATGCGAAGTATAAGCCTACTGGGGATTTAATGTTTAGTGCGTTTCTGTGGGTACTTTATATTTGGTATCTGTTTAAGCGTGTTCCAGATATAATAAGCGGTGCTGGCTTTATTACCAGGGATTCCATTAACTTTGATAACAGGATGAACAGAAGAAGAGGGGGCGAAGAATAATGATTACAAGTAGTATTTTGATGGTTGTATTGAAAATTGTATCTCCTTTGGTGTCTTTATTTAAGCCTATTAATGTGTTGGTAAACAGTACATTTATTTCGTATGTGTTCGATGTAGTATCAGGTGTGCTTTATTTTCTTCCTGTTGGCACGATAAACACGATATTAGGTATAACTTTAGCTACGTGGGTTATACGTGTTATAATTGCGTTTTTACGCGCTCTGTGGGGTATTTTACCGATTGTATAAAAGAAAGGGTGTATTTGTATGATAAAAGCTTTTATTGCTATATTTGCGGGGTTCTGGGATTTGCTTAAATTTCCGCTTCTCTACTTGGGTATCCTTGCCCTTGTGTTTTTGGTGCTGTTGGGTATCTTTTTTTCGCAAGAGTGGCTCTCGGGCAGACGTCCAGCGCCTACAAGTGTGCGCTACGTTCAACGTCCGGGTCTGTTTAAGAGTCTGTTTTATATGACTCCCAGGCAGATGGTAGAAGACTGGTTTTCTAAGCCTGCCGATTTTTTTAATCCGCAAGGACTTATCATTTTTACTGGCAGGCAGGGAAGAGGTAAAACAATCGCTATGGCTGAATATATCTTGCACCTTCAAGAGTCTTATCCACTCTGTAAGGTTTTAACAAATTTTGCTTATCTGTATGAGGATGATGAGTTGAAACATTGGAGACAGCTTACAGACTATAAAAACGATGTGAAAGGGGTTGTAGTTGGTATAGATGAGATGCAGAATTGGTTCTCCAGTAATCAAAGTAAGAACTTCCCTCCGGAAATGCTGGCAGTTATCACGCAAAATAGGAAAAACAGACGTTTGATACTTGGTACTGCACAGAATTTTTATTTGCTGGCAAAGGCTATTCGTTCGCAAGCTACAGAAGTCAGGGAATGTGTAACCTTTTTTGGCTGTCTTACTTTCGTATCTAGGAAAGAAGCTATTCTTGATGATAAAGGGGATGTGAAAGAGTGGAAGAGAAGAGGCTTTTATTATTTTGTCCATACAAAGAAAATCAGGTCAAGCTATGACACGTACAGGGTAATAGACAGCCTTGTGGATAGTGGCTTTAAGGACGAAGTACACATTAACATTGAGCAGCTTTAGAACGGCTGTCCCTTGGGACTCCGTTCTAAGCTGTCAATGTGGTGGCTCTCCTTAGACGCTGAAAAAGGCGAGGGGTGTTGCTCTATACTTGACAATAGCAACACTTAAGAGTATTTTTGCAAAAAATCTCTTTTAAAACTTTAAAATTAGGGTGAAAAAATGTATAATGTTAGGGTGAAATTTTTAGCTAATGTTGTACAAATCAGGGTGTATAGTGATTTTGTTTATGGTGGTAAAAAGGTATCTAAACGCAAAAAAACAGAAAATCCATTTACGGGCAAAATGGAAAACATGCGTTCGTTTGAGGAACTGGAAGAAGCACAGAAGAGAAGTGCAAGTGTTTCCCGTTCTAGGTCAATTAATAAAATCTATGATTTAGCACGCAATCATCAATGGGAATGGTTTTTTACATTAACATTTAATCCAGATAAAGTAGACTCTTTTAATTATGATGATTGCACGAAGAAGCTTTCTCAATGGTTAAAAAACATGAAAAAGAAATGCCCGGAAATGCGTTATTTAGTTGTGCCGGAACAGCACAAGTCTGGAAGATGGCATTTTCACGGATTATTTGCAAAGGTTGATGCATTAGAATTTACTGATTCAGGACGTGTGGATAATCCCGGCAGAATTATTTATAATGTGGATAACTACCGATTGGGATTTTCTACAGCTACACAGATTACGGATGCTGATAAAGCGTCAAGTTATATGTGTAAATATATTACAAAAAATTTATGTGATGTTACAAAGGGAAAGAAACGATATTGGGCATCCAGGAATTTGGATGAACCAATGGTTTATGAATTTATTTCGAAATCTAGGAAAGTTTTAGAATATTGTATGTCGCAAGAAGATGTGTATGCGAAAACAGTACACAGTGAATATGCAGACGTGCATTATATAGAGATACCAATCTATAAGACAAATCCATATTTATCCAATAGATGTATCTCTTTTTTATGATTTTATACAAAGGTGGGATTAAAATGTCAGGTGAATCCAATACTTATCAAAAACAAGTATATATTGATAATACAATTAAACTCCGCGGTGTACTAAACACCTTACCAGAATTTGCAAAAGATTATTTTCGTTCTATTGAACCAACCAGTTCACCAAGAACAAGAATTTCTTATGCATATGATATTCGTGTGTTTTTTCAATTTCTGTTAGAAACAAATCCAAAATTCAAAGATTTTCAAATGACAGATTTTCGTATCACTGATTTAGAAGATTTGACTCCTTTGGATATCGAAGAATATCAGGAATATTTAAAAGTATATCAGGCTTCCAATCAGAGACTTGTCACAAATACGGAAAAAGGTCTTTCCCGTAAAATGTCTTCTTTACGGAGTTTTTATGCCTATTATTATAAAAGGGAGCTTATCCATAAAAACCCGACCTTATTAGTAAATATGCCTAAACTCCATGAAAAAGCTATTATAAGAATGGATTCCGATGAGGTTGCCCGTTTACTGGATTATGTAGAAAATTGCGGTGAAACGCTTTCTGGACAGGCAAAGCTCTATTATGAGAAGACCAAAGACCGGGATATTGCAATTCTGACGCTTTTACTTGGAACCGGAATCCGTGTATCCGAATGCGTTGGACTGGATTTGACAGATATTGATTTTAATAACAACTGTATTACCGTCACACGTAAAGGTGGAAATCAATCCGTTGTATATTTTGGTGATGAAGTTGAAACTTCGTTAAAAAATTATCTTGACAATAGTCGTGCCTTAATCACACCACAGCCTGGATATGAAAATGCACTTTTTCTGTCAACCCAGAAACGACGCATGGGTGTTCAGGCAATCGAAAATATGGTAAAAAAATATGCCAGTCAGGTAACTTCCAAGAAAATCACTCCACACAAATTGCGAAGCACCTATGGAACCGCCTTATACCGCGAAACAAGCGATATTTACCTTGTAGCCGATGTCTTAGGCCATAAAGACGTAAACACCACCAAAAAGCATTATGCAACCTCTGATGAGGACCGCAAACGTAAGGCTGCCAATGTGGTAAAACTACGGGAACCATAAAACTAAAAATAAGCTTGAACTTTTCGATTAATTTTTAGTTAATAAATTAATCCGAATATAAATCCAACAAAAATAAGCCCCAGCGAAAGGTACTTTCATTTCGTATAGGACTTATTTTTGTTTATGTTTATATTTATTCTTTATTGTTTGTCATATATTCTATTTTACTTTTTTACTTTACAGCCAGTTCATACATACCTGCGGCAGTAATCTGGATTGCCTGCATCAATTTATCAATTTCTACTCTTTCATTTGGCTGATGAATGACTGCAGGATCTTCTACAAAACATGGTCCAAATGCAACCATATTCGGGAATTCTTTTGCATAAGTTCCGCCACCGATTGCAAGCGGCTTATCATCTCTTCCTGTTTCTTCTTTGAATACCTTCATCAGTTTTGTAACAAGTTCTGAATCCTTCGGAACATATAACAGATGTGCATTTGTCTTTTCACGTACCACAAAACCAGCTTCTGTAATATGTTTAACTACGCTCGCATCTACTTCTTCTGCTTCTGCATTCTTTGGATAACGAATGTCCAATGTAAATGACATTTCTTTATCATCAAAATGAAGTACACCAAGGTTTAATGAAGTCTCTCCTGTTTCTTCGTCTGTATAATGTACACCTAAAGATTCTCCATGAACTTCTGTTCCAATCTTGTCTAAGATGAAATCCATGTAACGCTGGAAATCTCCGCCAAAATGATTTTCTTTTACTGCATTTAACAGCTTGATTGCAGCATTTACACCCAGTTCAGGAGTGCTTCCATGTGCACTTAATCCTACTGCTTCTACAATTGTCTTTCCATCTTCTTCTGTAACAGTAATTCCTTCAGTTGGTGTTACATTAAGTTTTCCCTTAACAACCAATTTACACTTTGGTGTAACCACATTTAATGCAAGTCCACCACCAAAATATTCTACTTCGATGTCACCCTTGTCTTTCACATCTCCATAGATAATGAAGTGGGACATTCCTTTTTCGCAGAAAATAAGTGGGAAATCTCCGTCTGGAGTAAAGCCGATAGTTGGCATTTCATAACCATTATTTACATAATAATCTGCACATGAGCATCCACATTCTTCATCCGAACCGAATAACACACGGATTCGTCTGTCAATTGGAAGCTGTAAATCACGGATTGCTTTTAATGCATATACTGCACCGATAATTGGGCCTTTATCATCCAGGCATCCGCGTCCCCATAAAATATTGTCATGGATTTCTGCTGCAAATGGCGGATACGTCCAGCCTTCTGCTCCTGCCGGCACTACGTCCACATGGCCCAATACACCAACCATTTCTTCACCTTCACCGTATTCAATCCATCCCATACGGTTATCTGCATGACCTGTTTTAAATCCGAGTCTTTTTCCTAATTCCAGTACATCTGTAAATGCAGCTTTTGGGCCTTCTCCATATGGCGCATCCGGTTTTGCTTCTCCACGTACACTTTCAATGCGCATATTCTGCTGGATTGATGCAAGAATCTCATCTTTCATCTCTAAAATCTTGTTGTTTAATGCATCATAACTCATGTTTGATTCTCCTTTTCTTATTCTTATTTGATAATTCTTTTTATGATTTATCATGTTTATAATTTATCATTATGATTTACCCTATTTATAACTTATCAGAATCCAAAACAATTGTGAATGGGCCGTCATTTACCAGGGATACCTTCATATCAGCTCCAAAGCAGCCTCTTGCAACCACTGGAACAGATTTTTTGCATTCATTGATGATGTACTCATACATATCATTTGCCATATCCGGCGCCCCCGCCTCGATAAAGCTTGGACGGTTTCCTTTTTTGCAGTTTGCATAAAGTGTAAATTGAGAAATCAGTAATAATTGACCATTTACATCTGCAAGTGATAAATTGGTTTTTCCATTTTCATCTTCAAAAATACGCAGTCCAACCATCTTTTTAATCATTTTATCTGCAATTTCTTTGGTATCTTCCTGACCTACACCAATCAGCACCATAAAGCCTTTGCCGATTTCACCGATTACTTTGCCATCCACCTTCACATTGGCTTCTGTTACTCTCTGAATTACAAACTTCATTTTATCTATATCCTCTTTTCTATATAATCTCTTATTTGTACATTCTTACCGGATATATCTTACCATTTTAGAACAGGATGGGCAATCGTTTCTTGTAATTTTCTAGTATATAAAATTCTCTTTCCCAAGTATAAATATCATCACAATTTCACGATACAAAAGGGCGGATTACTCCGCCCCATTTAATGTCTGATATTATAACCATATTTTTTAAAAACCTGAATTATAAAACAACTTTTCCTGCCGCTTCACATCTTGCAAGCACATCTTTGATTGCTTCTACTGTACCATCAATTCCTAACTTAGCACTGTTCAGGCTGAGATCATAACTTTCTACATCGCCCCATTTTTTATTGGTATAATAGTTATAATAGCTTGCTCTCTTTTTATCCTGTTTGATGATTAAATCTTTTGCCTTAGCATCAGTTGAATCTGTATCTCTTGCTACCCTGCGGATACGACTTTCCAAATCTGCATGGATAAATACATTTAACACATTGTCATAGGACTCCAGCGCATAATCTGCACAACGTCCTACCAATACACATGGACCTTCCTCTGCAATTTTCTTAATTGCTTCGAACTGCGCCAGAAATACCTTATGATTCAAAGGCATATCTGTATATGTACTAGAAGAATATCCCATAGAATATGTATCCATTACCAGCGAATACAAAAAGCTGCTGGTTGGTTTCTCATCATGAGTTTCAAACAATTCTTTGCAGATTCCACTGTCTTTCGATGCTCTTTCCAACATCTCTTTATCATAAAATCCGATTTCCAAATCCTTTGCCAGTTTTATACCAATTTCTCTTCCACCGCTTCCAAACTGGCGTCCTATTGTAATAATCATATTTGTTTTACTCATAATCATCACGCTCCTTATCATGTACATAAATATAATATGTACAGATATATTATAGCTTATAATGAGATAAATGTATATAAATTTACGTTTTTTTATTTAATTTTTCTCAAATTTTAATTTCGTCTTAACTTTTGAAGCAATTTTTCAAAGTATTCAGGAAGTGGCGCATCTATCTCCAGATATTCTCCTGTCCTTGGATGGGTAATTCCAAGGATCTTCGCATGAAGCGTCTGCCCCTGCAATTCCGGAAACGGACATTTCTGCGGCCCATATACACGGTCACCAAGCAATGGATGATGAATACTTGCCATGTGCACCCTGATTTGGTGTGTTCTTCCGGTCTCTAATCTGCAGGCAATATAGGTATAATTTCCAAACCGTTCCAACACTTCATAATGTGTAACCGCTTCTCTACCATTTTGAGGATTGACACACATTTTTTTCCGTTCCGTAGGATGCCGGCCAATCGGTTCATTTATGGTTCCACTGTCTTCTTTGATATTTCCATGCACAATTGCATGATACACCCGTTTTATAGAATGTACCTTTAGCTGCTCTGCCAGATTCTGATGTGCAAAATCATTTTTACAGACCAGAAGGGAACCTGTTGTATCCATGTCAATACGATGAACAATTCCCGGACGCATAACACCATTAATTCCTGACAGACAATCTCCACAATAATACATCAGTGCATTTACCAGCGTTCCACTGTAATGTCCTGCAGCCGGATGAACAACCATTCCCTTCGGTTTATTTACAATCAGAATATCATCATCTTCATATAAAATATCCAATGGAATGTTTTCCGGCACAATATCCGGTGCTGTAAGGTCTGGAATCGTCACCTGAATCCATTCATCATAGCTCAGTTTGTAATTTGCCTTTACTACTTTTCCATCAACCTTTACATGTCCATCTTTAATGAGTTTCTGCACATAAGAGCGCGATAACTCTTCCATCTGAACAGACAAGAATTTATCAATTCGTTCGTTCGTTTCTGTTTCTACTTGAAATTCCTGAATCTTCATGAATTCTACCTTTTCTTTTACTTTTTCTTTTTTGACGTATAGACTGCCAAGTCCTCTTCTTTGTATACAAAGAGTATCAGTACAGCCAGAACCGCAAAGCTGACCGTCACATAAATATCTGCCACATTAAAAATCGGAAAATCAATTAAACTGAAATAAAAGAAATCAACCACAAATCCCCGGACCATCCGGTCTATAAAATTTCCGATTGCTCCAGCAAGCAAAAATACAAGTGTAATCTTCATTGGTAAAAATTTCTTATCCCTTGGAGTCCGCCAAAAGCATGTAACAATCACTACTGCCATAATAATGGTAATGCACACGAAAAAAAACTGCTGATTTTGTAAAATTCCAAAAGCCGCACCTCGATTTTCCAAATAATGAAGTTCAAATACACCCTCCCATAGAACAAACGGCTCATTTCCCTTTAACTGCCTAAGTGCAAGCAATTTTGTAAACTGGTCAAAAGCAGTCAGAACGATTACAGCCAAAATCGCCCAAATGTACTCCTTGGTTTTCGTATTTTTTCCCATCATGTTCTCCTCTTTTTACACATATTTATACAATTCGATACAATATCGTCCCTTTTTGGTCTGAGATACAATTTCTTTAAACTGGAATCTGCCCATTCCACGGACAGAAA
The DNA here is from genome assembly GCA_900554415.1 of uncultured Lachnospiraceae bacterium. GTDB lineage: Bacteria > Bacillota > Clostridia > Lachnospirales > Lachnospiraceae > Allocoprococcus. The sequence continues at coordinate 66,235 of USGU01000001.1, forward strand.
TAATATCATCATCCTTCACGCGGTACGCATTGCTGGTAATCAGTTTTCCGTTTACATATACTCTGCCGCCCTCAATAAGAGGTGTCAGCTTACTTCTGGACGACTGAAAAGCAAGCGACAACAAAGCATCCAGCCGTACCGACGGGACAGTTCCCTTAATCACTTCAAATTTCGGTTCATACACAAAATCTGCAGAAGCCTCTATAGATGGAAGTACCACCGTATGACGCACCTTTACCAGTTCTTTTACCAAAAAGTCTGCCATGGATTCATGTACAAATACATACGCAGTCTTTTCCTGTACCAGGATATCTCCAATTTTTGTACGTTCAATTCCCAAATTCAAAAGTGCTCCCAGATAATCTCTATGCCCTAGTTTCTCTGCAAATTTTGAATGAACCGGTGTAATCTTCAGAATCTGCATAGGATACATCTGATGTATTTCTTCTTCCTCCATATACATAGAAAAAGCATCAGGTAGAAATGCAGCCATCTGACGCTCGGATTGAGTATACCCGCCAAAGGTTCGGTACGGAACCGGAAATAAATCCTTTGGCGTAGTATGTAAAATATTAAGTTCATTCAAATTCAGGAAATCTGAGTAAGTTGCAATTCCACGCTGATAAGCTGTATTGGATAATTCTACAAAACGCTTACGCAACAAAGTCTCTTCTTTTTCCATTCTTGTTTCCCACCATATTGAAAACCGACTGTCAGCTTAGTAACGATTCTGGATTGCCGGTGCACCTAAAGAGGAACCAAGTAAATCCTGTAAATCACCAGAAATATCTACATTTGCAGGAGTAACAAGGAAAATACTGTTAGAGATTTTCTGAAGGTTACCATCAATTGCAAATGTTGCACCGGAAATAAAGTCAATAATTCTCTGTGCATCTTCCAAATCCAGACCTTCCAGATTCAAAATTACAGTACGTCCTCCAAGAAGCGTTTCTGTGATTTCTCTGCTGTCTTCCATATTATTTGGCTTAATTACACATACTTCCATTGCTGGAGCACTCCTTCTTGCCGGCTGACGCATCGGTGTAACCTTGCTGTTATTTGCACGTCCGCTTCTCTTCGGCTCATATTCTTCTTCCTCTTCATCCATATCATAAGACGGCTTCTCTCTCTTGAAGAGTCCCTTTTTTGGCTTTTCCTCTTCGTAATCGTCGTCAAAATCATCATCTTCAAAGAAATCGTCATCATCATACTCATCATCTGATAATTTGATTACATCCAAAAACTTATCTAAAACACCCATTTTTTTACACTCCTATCTGTTGTACAATTAATCTACTGAATATAATTTCGCCTGCCAAAAATCGCGGTTCCCACGCGAACCATTGTTGCACCTTCTTCAATCGCAACTTCAAAATCATTGGTCATCCCCATCGAAAGAACACTCGTATTAACATTATTCACTCTTTTCTTTGCAATGTCAACAGATAATTTTTTTAAGTTAGCAAAATGTTTACGATTTTCTTCCGGATTTTCTACAAATGGTGCAATCGTCATCAATCCTTGCACCCTGATGTTTTGAAATCTTACAATTTCATCTACGAAATCCATCACATCTTCCGACATCAATCCAAACTTTGTATCTTCTTTTGCCATATTAACTTCTAACAGAACGTTTACAATAACACCTTTTTTAGCAGCCTCTTTGTCAATTTCTTCTGCCAGACGGATGGAATCTACCGAATGAATCATATCTACTTTATCAACGATATATTTCACCTTATTTCTCTGCAGATGTCCAATCATCTGCCAGTGAATATCTTTCGGCATTACTTCATACTTGTCCACCAACTCCTGTACTTTATTTTCACCAAAATATCTGGAGCCTGCTTCATAAGCCTCCTGCAGCATTTCGACTGGCTTTGTCTTACTGACCGATACTAATGTTACTTCTTCCCGTTTTCTTCCGGAACGTTCACATGCTGCGGCAATTCTTTTTTCTACATCCTGTAAATTTTCTGTTATCATGCTTCCATCTCCTTATTGACTGATAATGTCATTTTCCTGAACTGTACTTCCATCTAATGCAATGTGGTCATAATTGGATAAACCATATTTGTTTCCTTCTTCGATAATATAGTATTCTTCACTTTCGCACAAAATCTTTACCTGCGTAAATACTGCATATCCTTTGTTAATATTATAAACACCCTGTAATACGGTTTTCTCAGACAATGTCATTGTCTCTGTAGATTCCGGCTTTACAAGGATATCTCCATCCTGAAGCTGGCCTTTTCTTAAATAAACAAGCCCATTTTCTATGTCACGGCTGAAAATACTGGTTTCTACAAACTCTACTGTCCCTTTTTTTGCATTCTGACGCAGGACACCGGTACTTGAAGTAGAACCGCCGCCAGTCAGATAGTCCTCTGGTACTGCATAAAATTCCTGCTCTGCAACTGCCGATTTCGGAATCTTAAGTCCTGATTCATCCTCCAGAATCACTTCCACATCCAAATATCTGTCATCCACATAACGGATCATAGAATCTGATAAACTGATACATCCATATGCATCATCTGCTCCTGAATGATAGATTTTCAGATTTCCCCATACTGTCTGGTCATCTTTAACAAAACGTAGTTTAACATATTTACTTTCTTTATCTCCCATTGCATCCAGAAAATAATTTTCCATATCCTTTGAAAGCTTGATAACCAATGTCCAGTCCTCACTGGTAACCAAACGATATACTGGATCTCCGGCTTTTACCTGTGTATTATTTACCAATGACATTTTAGTATAATTGCTCTTGGTAAGCTCTGTATCTGTCACATCACCGGCCTTTAATCCCTCATACCCATCAACAGAATAACAAATAATCCCATCATCTGTTGATGTATATGTCGATGCACCATTTCCGGCTTCAGTTCCCAATAACTCATTTAATCTTGCAACCCGGTTCTGGGTTGTATTATTCTGCAAAACGGTACTGGTTTCATCCCGAAGCGTCTTAACTGACTGAAATTCATTCCGGTTAAAACTGTCATTAAATCCTTGTACTTTCTGCAACAGACTGCTCCAATTATCTGTTCCAAGATTTACTTCATCATTAGAATCCTGTGCACTGTCATTTAAAATAGCATCTGCCGTAAGTACATACACATTTTTTCCTGTTGCCACTTTCTTTCCCGACTCAAAGAAATAATTCACATATCCATCTTTTTCTGCGCGAACCACATTTTCTTCCCGCAACGCAATTCCGGTAAAAGAAGTATCTTTCAGGATACTGCCCTCACGTACTTCATAAACAGCTGTCTTGCTCTTGGAGAGATACAGAATGATTGTAACAATCAAATAAAAAAAGATAACTCCAAATAAAACAACACCGATATTTAAATGTGGTTTTTTCTTATACTTTTTAATGCTGACGATATCTTTATTCTCAGCCATGAAAAGACCTCCCAATTTCTATTTCAATCTGCCAAGTGCTGCACCGTTTAAATAATGGCATTCTTTTCCCTGGTAATGATTTTCTGTTTCCATTTTTTGAAGAAGTTCATCCTTCAATTTCCACCAGCTGCATCCCCAGTTAGAAAACACAGCATCTTTTTCCGGGACACGCGAAAACAAACGTTCCACTGCAATTGTCTCAGGAATCTGCTCTAAAAATGTAATCACTCTTTCAAAATATTCTTCTTTGGAGCATAAAGCAATCTCCCCTGCCTGATACCATTCATATAATCTTGTATCAGGTGAAATATAAAGTGAATGAAGCTTCACAATATCCACACCTAATGCAGTGAGAATTCTTGCTGTTTCCCTTGCATCCACAAGTGTATCTCCAGGGAGATTTAATATGACATGGGTACAAATTTGAAAACCTGTATATTGCTTTATCATAAGAACAGCATCAATAAATTCTGCCAGTCCATGTCCCCTGTCTATTTTCTCAAGCGTGTGATAATTAGCTGTCTGAAGTCCAAGTTCTACAGTCATTTCAATCCCGGCTCGTTCTCTTAGCTCCTGCATAACATTCAGATAATCTTTCGTAATACAATCCGGTCTTGTAGAAACAGAAATTTCTACAATATCAGGAAATGCAGCAGCTTCCTGAAGATACATGCGAAATTCTTCAACTGGCAAAAACGTATTGGTATAATTCTGAAAATACGCAATATATTTACCAGCATGATATTTACGTGCAATCAATTCCCGCGTTTTTTCAAGTTGTTTCGTTACACCATTTGATGAAGCCATTGCCTCAAATCCCGTCCCTGCACCGGCACAGAACGCACAGCCTCTTCCATCCATTCGATTTGGGCAGGTAACCGGAAGATTAATCGGTAATTTGTATACTTTTTCTCCATATTTTTGTTTTAGATAATCTGAATATGCATAATATAACATTTTTCTTTTCCTGAATAAATAAATATTTTCGGTACATACTATTTTTGAGATTAAACAAGGAGGAACACAAACATGAAATGGTTTGATAATACCGCTCTTACTCTTGTAATCATTGGTGCCATTAACTGGCTCCTCATCGGCATCTTCCGTTTCGATGCAGTCGCATGGATATTTGGAAGTCTTACATGGATTAGTCGAATTATCTACACACTTGTCGGACTCTGTGGTATTTACCTCATCAGTCTTTACGGACGTATGAACAGCATGTCCGAGCTATAATTTGACGATGTATGTCCATACATTTTACCGGCCATTACACAAGGAAGAGGGGTACCGCACAGACGTGATGCCCCTCCTGTTTGTATTTACATGCTCTACATGTTCTTACGGAATCGCCTCAATTAAACTGGTCATATCCTGATACAATACACTCTTTGCATCTGCTCCCATCACAATTGAAATATAGTCCTTACCAGCCGCATCTTTTTCCAACAGGACAAGACAATAACCGCCTTCATCTGTAGTTCCGGTTTTGCCCCCAAGAATGGTAACATTATCTGGCTTTTCTGCAAGTCCTTTTGCATAATAGTTGGTTGCATGAAATGTTGTCTGGGCCGTGCTGCCATCTGCATTTCTATAACTTACTGTACATGCATCCTGATTGATAATATTTATAAATCGTTCATCTTGTATACATTTCTGAAAAATCAGATAAATATCATACGCCGTAGTATAATGGTCATCTTCATGCAGTCCATGTGGATTACAATAGTGTGTATTATATGCCATCAGTTCTTTGGCACGTTCATTCATCATCTGTACAAATGCTTCTTCCGTACCTCCGATATGCTCTGCGATTGCCACCGCCACATCATTTCCCGAATACAACAAAAGTGCATTTAACAGTGCTTCTAATGTCCATGTCTGTCCCTTTTTAATTCCACACACCTGTGCTGCCACCGGGAAGCTGGAAGCATCCGCATTGGCACTGATGACTACTTCATCATCCAGATTTCCATTTTCCAGTGCAAGAAGTGCAGTCATAATCTTGGTAATGCTTGCAGGATAGACTTTCTTATGAGCGGAATATGAATACAATACCTTCTCTTCCGTCTGGGCGTAAAGTGCCGCAGCCTGCACACTTGTATCTTCCTCATAACCATCCAGTTCTACATCCGACTCTGATACACATAAATCTTCTGCAAATAATCTTCCTGTATATAAATTCTTACTATAATTTTCTTTTTCATACGCTGCAACAGACTTCTGATTCTTTCCACCACAGCCACACACGGAAATTGTCAGAATCAGAATACTGCATATTACAGATGCTTTCCACTTATTTGTACATTTCACGCCAGTCCAAATCTCCTCTGTCTAAAGCTAATATAATAATCTCTGCTGTAGCAAGATTCGTTGCCATAGGAATATTATGTACATCACAGAGACGAATCACATCATTTACATTCGGTTCATGTGCCTTTGGATTCGAAGGGTCACGTAAAAAAATTAACGCATCGATATCATTCTGTGCAATCTGGGCTCCCAGTTGCTGCTGCCCTCCAAGCGGTCCTGCTAAATACTTATGAATTGATAAATTTGTCACTTCTTCAATCAACCGACCGGTTGTCCCTGTAGCAAACAACTGATGTTTACTTAAAATTCCACGATAAGCAATGCATAAATTCTGCATCAGTGCCTTTTTTGAATCATGTGCAATGAGTCCAATATTCATGCTCATTCCCCCTCTTTTATTTCTATTTTATCTATTGATACTTTTTAGGCTGTAAACCTACATTTAACACAAAGCCAATTCCCATATACATACTGACAAGCGAAGTCAGTCCATAACTTACGAACGGAAGCGGAATACCTGTATTTGGAAAAATACCAGTTGCCACACTAATATTGATAAAAGACTGGATTCCTATCTGTGCTCCGATTCCGCAACAGATAATCCGCCCTGCAAGATCCTGCGCCCTCATTCCAATTATAATACATTGTATCACTATTAATAATAACAGCCCAATCACAATACAGCAACCTACAAATCCCAATTCTTCACCTACAATTGCAAAAATAAAGTCCGTCTGCGGCTCCAGAATATAATTTCCGTTTTTTACAGATGTTGTTGTGTTATTATTCAGGCCCTTTCCTGTAAGCTGCCCTGAACCAATTGCCATAATCGAATTCATCTGCTGGTACGCTTCATCATCCGCATACTTTTCCGGTTCCAGCCAGGCAAGAATACGTTTCTGCTGATAAGGCTGTAAAAACTTCTGATTTGGTTGTACAGCAGCACTGATAAAAATCACTGCTGCAGGAATCAGAATTGCAAATACTGTTCCAATCAATTTATAACTCAGTCCACCAATAAACATCACAATTCCAAATACGACTGCCATTGAAATTGTCGTAGACAAATCCGGCTGCTTCACTACCAGAATCAGGGTCGGTGCCATCAGTCCTATGGACGTAATGATTGTTTTTGGAGTATTAATTGTCTCTTCATGGTCCATCAGATATTTTGCGAAAAATAATATCATAATAATTTTCGTTACTTCTGAAGGCTGGAAAGTCGTCACTTTCAAATCTATCCATCGTTTTGCCCCATTTACCTCAGTTCCAAAAAATCTTGTAAATACAAGCATTGCAATATTTAAAAAATATAAAACCCAGTAAAAATTCAACACCCACACATAATCCAGTAATGAAATTACCACCATGGCAATAATTCCAATTCCTAGTCCCAGAATCTGTTTGTTCTGCACAGATGCTTTTGCACTTCCAATGACCATGATTCCTAAAACGGTCAAAACAAGCACAGTAATCACCAATGTAAATTTATAATCTTTTAGTTGATAGGGTTTCATTTTTTTTGTTATTTTCACAGTTCTTCTCCTGATAATGTAATATAAATCTTTTTTCTCGTAATTTTGACATCAAAGTCTTTCTCTGAAATTTTCAAGTATTTTCTAAGCGTGCTGTAAAGTTCCCTGTACAACATATCATATGTATCCGGCTGGCATTGTACTCTGTCAGAAGCAAGAAGTGTCTTTAGCCGGTCTTTTGCCACCGTAACAGAAGATGCTGTCACACGTTTCTCAAATACTTTCATTTTCGTCCCTCCTAATTTTTACGAAACACATGAGTCAGTTTTGATAGAAATCTCTTGTTTTTTTCAAAATTAAGAAAGGGAACTTCTTCTCCCGTAATACGCCTGCAAATATTTTTATATGCCTGTCCAGACTGAGCGTCCATATCCAGCACTGGTTCTCCCTGATTGGTCGCAATCACAACCTGCTCATCGTCTGGAATCACTCCGATTAAATCTGCTGACAAAATTTCTGTGACATCTTCCACTGACATCATATCGCCGCGCTTTACCATCTCAACCCGCAGTTTATTGATAATTAAATCTATCTTCTTTATCCGATTTGCTTCCAGAAGTCCGATAATACGGTCTGCATCACGAATAGCCGATACCTCCGGTGTAGTTACCACCAGTGCCCTGTCTGCTCCTGCAATCGCATTCTGAAATCCCTGTTCAATTCCCGCCGGACAGTCAAGCAGTACATAATCATACATCTGCTTTAATTCCGCAGTAAGTTTTATCATCTGCTCTGGTGTAACTGCTGATTTATCCTTTGTCTGTGCAGATGGAAGCAGATACAGATTTTCATACCGGCTGTCCTTGATTAATGCCTGATTCAGACGGCATCCACCTTCAATCACATCCACCAGATTATAAACAATCCGGTTTTCCAGCCCCATTACCACATCCAGGTTACGCAGCCCCAAATCCGTATCAATAACCAGAACATTTTTTCCCATCTCAGCAAGTCCTGCTCCGATATTTGCTGTTGTGGTTGTCTTTCCAACTCCGCCTTTTCCTGATGTTACAACAATGATTTCACCCATTTTATACTCCTCCTACCAATCTTGATCTTTCAGTGGGTCAATATAAATGCGATCACCATCCATCCATGCAATCTTGGCCTCTGGTTTTTCTTCCTTACGGATATACATATGGTTCTCCATAATATCGGCAATCCGAAGAGACTGAGGTTTCATAGACAATGCTACAATAAACGCATTCTTATTTCCTGCTGCACCGGCATGTACATTGCCCCAAATTGTACCAAGTACTACAATATTCCCCTTGGATACAACCGTAGCTCCATACTCTACATCTCCAAGGACAATAATGCTCTTTTCTGATTCCAGCACTTGTCTTTTCTTTAAGGTACCTCTGTAAAACTGACCTTCTCTTCTTGGCATATCTTCCAGACTCTGCTCTACCACGCTCTGATACAGGCGTTCCGTATTTTCATTGTTGTCAAATATACAGACAATATTAACCTTTGCCGTTTCTATAATGGTTTCAATCACTTCCTGTTCCTGTACTTTCGTCAGGACATGTCCCTCAAAGGTAATTGCCATGTTTGCCCCCCTGAAAAAACGGGCAGACTCTGTAAATTTTTCCTTTATCTCTTCCAGTATCTCACGAAACTCTGACTGTGGGTCCATATAGACAATCAATCCATATTTATTACTCTTTATCATCACTTTCTGTTTCATTCTCTCACCCCTCTAGTCACTGTGTACCGTACCGGATAACGTAGACGCTTTTCCAGTTACCAGTTCACTATAATCAGCCAGACCATAGTAATATCTTACCAAATCCCGGCCTATCTGACCTACATAAGAAGATTCATAACCATTTTTAATACGGATTGCAAACGCAATCTCCGGATTACTGCTCGGCGCAAACCCTACAAATAATCCGTGGTTTGCATGGGTTTTGCTCTGCTGGGCAGTACCTGTTTTTCCTGACATTTCAAAATCTCCCAGGACATCATAAGTACGGCTGCTTGTAATAACCGCACGCATGCCCTGCTGGACAGTACTCCATGTTCCTGCGGAAACGTCTGTAATGTTATTCAGTATATCCGGTTCCTGCTGTTCCACTACCTGACCGGATACATCCGTCACCTTGTCTAACAAAGTAAGATTATATACGGTTCCTTTATTTGCAATAGCAGTAATATATCTTGCAAGCTGCGTAGTCGTATAGTTATTGGTTCCCTGACCAATTGCAGAACGAACAGAATCCTCATCTGATATCTCCGGTTCTGATTCCGGTATCTCAATTCCAGTGGTCTGGTTTAGTCCAAAAGAGGTTGCATATTTTGCCAAAGTTGCCAGCCCCTGGTCTTCCGAACGTTCTTCTCCGGATTCTGTATTCTGTCCGGTAAGTCCAAGCCGGTAGCCAACTTCGTAGAAAAATACGTTGCAAGAATTCTGAATACCGCCAACCACATTCAAAGTACCGTGAGATTTCGGATAAATCCAGCATTTCGGGCTTAAATATGTCTTGTCATAAACACCGGTACAGGTCACGGTACTCTGAGCATCGATGACTCCCTCTGTCAGACCTGCAACAGCAACCAGTGGTTTATAAGTAGAACCAGGCGCAGTCCGTTCCTGCGTTGCATTATTATAAAGCGGTGATGCCTGGTCATGAAGCAGCTTACTGTAATAAGCCGAATCCATGGTATTGGCAAGCCGGTTATTATCATATCCCGGATAAGAGACACATGCCAGTAACTTTCCTGTATTCGGATCTGTCACAACCACTGACCCCGTACATGGCTCCAGTCCAAGCTGACCCGGAGTAATCTGAAGATTATCAATTGCATTCCGCAAAAAATCATAGGCAGATACTGCACCTCTGTCCAGATTCTGATACTGAGTTTCATCATAATCCAGTACCCCCTGCTCATAGAGCATCATACAGATTTGTCTTCCTGTAATTTCACCGGAACGAATCATATACTTGTAAATCAGCTTATCAAACTGGGAATCCTGGGAAAGCTTGGAAAGAATCAGTTTTACAAGTCCCTGATAAGTTTCATTCAAATCATTGTACGTACTGTCTTCATTCAGATAGTTCTTAAGCAGCGAAGTATCTACCCAGTTCTGGGATATAGCATAATTCAAATATGTATAAAGACTAATACTCTCATCATTTTCCCACTGTAAATAGGTTGTATCATTCTTATCAATTTTATCGGTCAGAAGCAGGGATGTATTCGAAGTCAGCAGAGTACTTACAATATAACTCTGGTACGCCTGCATCTCCTTGGAACAATTACTGTATGCATCCGCATCTGCACTTTCAAGCTGCGTCTGAATCGCACTCAGTACCGATTCTTTTCTGGCTGCAAAACTTTGATTTACCGCAGCTTCTGTCACTCCGGCATCTTTTTCGGCAAAATGATTGGTGTCCAGAATCTCATTCGCAAAAAAGGCATTATATACATCCCCAATCGGAATAACCACATCACTGTCGTCTCCTACCTGATTCCGGTCATATTCCATTACATTCTGTATCTTTGCAAGCAGAATACCTGCCAGCTTTTCTTCCAGTAAATCATAGGCAACCTTCTGTAAATTTGCATCTATGGACAAATACACATCATTTCCCGCCCCGGATTCAGAAACCTGAATAGATTCAATCACCTTTCCTACGTTATTAACGTACATTTTGATTTCACCTTTGGTTCCCTGAAGCTGGGCATCCATTACCTGTTCCAGTCCGGCCTTTCCCACAATGTCTGTAAGTGAATATTTTTTCTGTTCTTCCTTGTCCAGATTATCATATTCGCTCTGGGAAATCTGTCCTGTATAACCAATCAGTGAAGCAAAATATTTGCTGTCATTATAGGTACGCAGAGACTCTTCTGCGATATTGATTCCCTGAAGGCTGTCAAGATTCTCCATAATTGCGGCTTTTGTCTGCTCGGACACATCACTGGCTATGGTTGTTGCCACATACTTCTGAAACCGGTTCAGGCTCATGGCATAACGGATATTTACCCGCTTAAGTACTTCTGCCTTTGTATAGGCTTCCTGATCAATTCCATAACCATATTTTTTATCGGTGCACAAATAATCAATCATCTGCTGGGCCGTACAGTTCTTCTGTTCCTCACTCAGCTTATCAATCGTTGCAAGGCCGTAGACATCTGCAATAAAGCGCAGTCTTGATGTCCCTTCATCCATGGTGTACTCATACTCATCATTATCGTTTAACACAATCTTAAAATTACTGATAATGGAATCACCATTTGCTTCTACGATATCAATCACTCGTCCAATGGTTTCATTGATTACCTCGTTTTTCTCCGCTGTGGTATCATAAACACCATTGTCCTCCAGAGTAACCGAATATGCCAGCCTGTTATCTGCAAGAACCACTCCGTTTCTGTCCAGAATACGTCCTCTGGTTCCCTGTACTTCCTTTGTTTTCTGTATCTTTAATGTATAATCATCCAGGTATTCCTGTCCACTTACAATCTGAAGGTAGAACACACGCTGTACTAAAATTCCTGTCAGCACGCAAAAGACAAGAATCAATACAAATGTTCTGGACTTTACCAGTTCCAGTATCCAGGATTTCAATCGTTCAACCCACTTAAACAAATTTACTTGCACTCCTTTTTTCTTTCTCTTCCAGTAACCGGTTAATATGCAGCAGAATCTGATACAACACCAATGTCACCAGAATGGTATATACTAATTCAGGCATAATGATATGTCCGAAATAATAACCGAATTTAAAATCGCTTTTTAGCATGAATAAAAATACATATACTGCAATACTATATAAAAACTCACTTACGGAAATAAGGGCAATTGGCAGCTTCACATCTTCATCATAGAACACTTGCTTAAAGAAACCGTTTCCGAAGCCTATCATCATATAGATAAAAGCATAAAAACCAATCAGTCCGCCGCCCAGTACATCCTTTAGCAGCCCGCAGCAGAACCCTGTTATCAGCCCTTCCTTTTTTCCACGCATAAACCCAATGGAAGAAGTTACAATAACAAGTGTATTTGGTATTACAGAAGCCAGTGCCAGATGTGGAAACACGGTTGTTTCCAGCAGATAGCACACAACTACCATAACTACATATACAGCAATACGTTTCAATTTTCGCATTTTCTATTCCTCTTTTTTAATCAAATCATCCTTTGTTACTGTAATGACCAGTACTTCCTGCAGTTCTTTAAAATTTGTAGCCGGAATAATATAACCGGAACGGGTCAGGTTGTTCGAATCCACATGAATTTCAGATACATATCCGATCAAAAGCCCCTGCAGATATTTATTACTGATATTTGATGTGACAACCTGTTCTCCAATCGGAACTTCATTGCCGTTATTTTCCAATTGCTGGAACTTAATTACCCCATCGTCAATCAGTGTCAGATCACCACTCACAATACATTTATCGAAGGTGGTCAGAATCATGGCACTGACATTTTTATCATCAATCACCGAACTGACAATGGCATAGTTTGGCCCTACATCCGTCACAATTCCAACCAGCCCTGCACCAGATAATACATTCATATCTTTACGGATTCCATCCTGACTTCCCTTATCAATTGTAAAAGACGAATACCAGTTGCTGTTATCACTTGCGATTACATTAGCCCCTACTTTTGGATAATCGGCTGTATTCTGGTCCATCTTGTATAACTCCTGCAAACGCTCCAGAGTGGCTGCATTCTGCTTGAGCTGGTTATTTTCTACTGTCATATCAGCCAGCTTCTGTTTCAGTGACTGATTCTCTTCCTTCATTTCCTGAAGAGTGGCAAAGTTATCTGACACATCGCTCATCCACATTCCTACGGTATTGATGCCCTTTTGCATAGGAACGACCGTATACCCCGCAATCCACGAAAGCGGATTTCCCGTGCGTTCTGCAAATCCGGAAAGTCCCATCAGAATAATACATACAATTGCCAGTATCAGCAACAGATATTTACTTGAAAGTGAAAATTGATTCTTTGTTTTCATTTATCTCAACCACCTATATCTATCATCCATCATGGAATAAGTAAGACTCTTCCATTCCTTCGATGTCATTATTTTACTCAATCCCTCAACCGTACAGACTTCCGGTCTTCTTGTTACATGGACCGGATAGCCAAGCGCCTCTTCTATGTATCTGGACAGTCCTGGCAAATTGGAAAGTCCTCCTACCAGATAAATTCCATTTTTCTGAATCGCACGCAATACTTCCGGAGGTGTTCTATCCAGCATAAGCTGAATATTAGATACACACTCAGCCAGCGGCTCCCTTATGGCCGCCCGCACAAGACTGATTGGAACTTCCACCTGTTGAGGTACGCCTGTCAGTAAATTGCGTCCTGCCACCACCATAGCTGAACCGCTGTCTCCGCCAAAAATACCAAACCGGCGTCTCAGCATTTCCGCTGTAAGCTGTCCAATCAGGAAATCATAACGTCTCCTCACCAAATGCGAAATTGCAGTATCCATAGATGTCCCGCCAATTTTCAACATTTTGTTCAAAACAAGGCCGCCCATTGCAACCACGGAAATTTCCGTTGTCTCAGCTCCTAAATCTACAATCATAATCCCCTTTGTCTGTTTTACATCAATCCCAAGACCAATTCCCTGAGCAAGTGCACGTTCTACAATGCTGACTTCTTTCGCCTTTGCAGCCGAATGTACAACCAGATCAAAGAATGCTCTTTTTTCCACCTCAGTAACATCGGTAGGCACTGCCACAACATACTTGGCTCCCAGAGAGAACCGTCTTTTTTTCTTAAGGATACTCTGCAAAAGATATTGCATATCACTGAAACGGCTGATAACACCTTCTTTCATTGGAAATACTACCTCAATATTTCCCGGTGCTTTTTCAAACATTTCATATGCTTCATCTCCCACCGCAAATATGTTTTTTTCATCTGCGATAGCTATGACATTCTTTTCCTTCCAAATCGTATCCTGTTTCTTGTCATATACTTTAATTTCGTATGTACCAAGGTCAAGACCGTATACATTACGTGCCATCTTCTCTATTCCTTTCAATATTATGCATCCCGCAGGAGTTTCTCTTCTGCGAAACTGACATAACAATTATCTCCAATTATGATATGGTCCAGCAGTTCAATTCCAAGAAGACTGCCGCCTTCCCGGACACGTTTTGTCACCAGAACATCCTCCTTGCTCGGAGACGGGTCGCCGCTGGGATGATTATGTAATAAAATAATATAAACCGCCTGCTTTTGAAGCGCCTCTAAAAACAGTTCTCTCGGAGAGACAACCGACATGTTGATCGTTCCTTTGGAAATCTCACTTTCTCCAATCAAACGCAAGCGTCCATTCAGCATCAGAAGCTTCATATGCTCCTGCCTGCGATGACGCATATCCTCCATATAATATTCTGCAATCGTATGAGGTTTGGAAAAATCCAATTCCTGTCCGGCTGAAAATTGGGACATTCTTTTTGACAATTCACAAAGACAAAGAATTTGAATTGCTTTTACTTTACCAATTCCGTGTATTTTCAAAAGCTCTTCTTTTGTCCAGTTCTGCAGATGGGTCTGCCTATTGTCTGGTGTTCCTCTCTCCGGATATAAAAGTCTGCGCGCCAGACTAAGCGCATTCTCACCCTTAGTCCCAGTCCGCAAAAGCACCGCAAGCAGCTCCACATCTGTAAGACTGCCCGCCCCAAAACGCTCACATTTTTCATATGGACGTTCTTCCAGAAGCATTTCTTTTATATTTTCTTTTTCACTCATTCTCTTTCCGAATTTGTCTTCTCACACAAACAAACCTGAACCCAACCGAGAGATGCACCTGCATCTCATAAGAAACGATGATGTTCCGTTGTTGTTCTCACATCACAAACTGGTATTATTCTAGCATATTTCAAAAATCGTGTATAGACTTTTCGGTTATTAATTTTTTATTAAGCTTCTGCTATTTGTCGAATGTGCGAAATTTTTTTCGAATCATTTCTGCAATTTTCATACCGTCCACTGCTGCCGATGTGATTCCTCCTGCATATCCGGCCCCCTCTCCGCATGGATAAAGCCCGCTGATCATACTTTCCATCTGCTCATTTCTTAATATACGGACCGGAGAAGAGGTTCTGCTTTCTACCGCAGATAATACAGTATCCGGGGCACTATATCCTTTGATTTTTTTGCCGAATTCTTCCATTCCGCCGACCAATGCCTGATTCAATTCTTCCGGTAAAATCGGCTTCAGGGAAGTATACTGATATGCTCCTTTCATACAAGGTGTCAGTTCGGATTCTTCTGGTTTTTCTTCTCCCTTTTTCTGTCCGGTAACTTCTTCATAAAAGTCCCCGTATCTCTGCACCGGAATTTTTCCGTTGCCTACTTCATAAGCTGCCTTTTCCAGCTTCCTCTGAAACACAATTCCCGCAAGCGGATGTTCACTTCCAAAATCTTTCGGAAATACAGTTACAATCACTGCACTGTTTGCATTTTGGCTCGCCCTGTCATGATAGCTCATTCCATTTACAGCCAGCATTCCCTCTTCCGAGGACGCATTTACCACATATCCGCCCGGACACATGCAAAAGGTATAGACCCCTCGTCCATCTGGAAGCTTCGCCGTCAACTTATAAGCAGCCGCACCGAGCTCTTCCGGATAACCCTCTCCATACTGGGACTTGTTAATCATTTTCTGTTTATGTTCCGCACGGAATCCGACTGCAAAAGATTTCGGTTCCATTGGAATCTTCTGTTGATACAGTTGATAAAATGTCTCCCTTGCACTGTGTCCCGGCGCAAGAACTACCACCTCTACCGGAATGCACTGTACTTTCCCGGTTTGTAAATTTCTTAATTCCAATCCAGTCACTTTGCCATTATGTTCGTCCAGCAGTAACTGCTCCATTCTGGTATGAAACTGCACGGAACCTCCCATTTCCAGTATTTTCATCCGCATACTCTTCAGCACATTGCATAAAATATCTGTTCCAATATGCGGTTTATTTGCATAGAGAATGTCTTTTGGAGCCCCATGCTCCACAAATATTTCCATCACTTTGTGAATCCGGTTTCCCGGGTCCTTTACCAACGTGTTTAATTTTCCATCGGAAAATGCGCCTGCTCCGCCTTCTCCGAACTGTACATTGGAATCCGGTTTCAGAACACCCGTTTTCCAAAATGTTTCCACATCCTGCTGCCGCTCTTCCACCGGTGCTCCCTGCTCAATCAAAACCGGGCGATAGCCCGCTTCTGCCAGAAAATAAGTGCAGAAAATCCCCGCCGGCCCACAACCGATGACATAAGGTCTTTCGTTTAAATCCTTTCCATCTGGATTCCCATCTGGAAAATGATATTCTGGTTTCTGACAGCATTCCACATTTTTATCCTGATGTTTCTTTTTCAGCTTCTGATACACGGACGCTTCGCCTTTTACCTCCGCATCCAGTGTATACACATAATACAGCTCCGGTTTTCTTCTGGCATCCAGAGACTGTTTCCATATGTTCCATGATAAAAGCTGTCCTTTTTCGATGTGCAGCATTTTTATCAGTTTCTTTTCCAGTTCCTCTTCGGTATGGGTAACCGGAAGTTTTACCTGACTGACTCTAAGCATTGGCTGCTCCTTTCCCGGCAACATATCCGCTGGACCACGCCCACTGCAGATTATAGCCACCGCAAATACCATCTACGTCTACCAGTTCTCCTGCAAAAAATAATCCTTTTACCAGTTTGGACTCCATATTTTCTGCATACAGTTCCTTTGTATTTACACCACCTGCGCAAATCTGTGCCTGTTCAAAAGATTTCGTCGCTCTTATCGTAGTCCGGAACTTTTTCACGGTCTGGACAAGCCGTTTACACTCTTGTCCGGTAAGCATTCCCGCTTCTTTTTCTGGCCTGATATCCGCTCTTTTTAGAAACACCTGTGCCAGTTTCTTATGGAAAACTCCGGTAAAGAACATTTCCATTTTCTTGTCTGGTCTCTCCGATATCCGTTTTTTCAAGTAGGTGTCAAATACTTCTTCCGAAATATCCGGCATAAAATCCAGAACTGCTTCTACTTTTTGTTTTTCATACAACCCACGCGACGCAAACCTGCTTACTTGAAAAACCGGAATTCCTGAAATCCCATACTCTGTAAGCTGGATTTCGCCTGTATCATCTGCGACAGTCTTGCTATCCACCAGCATCGTCACTTTTCCATAAACCCGGACGCCTGCCAGTGCTTTATAAAAATTCTCACTGCATTCAAGCTGAACTAGAGCCGGAACCACCGGAATCATACTATGCCCCAAACTTTTTGCAAGAGAATAACCACTTCCATCACTTCCAAGCTTCGGTGCTGCTTTTGACCCCGTAGCCAGAATCAGTGCATCCCCATGAAAAATCTGCTTTCCCAGTTCTTTTGAAATTCCCTCTACGCGGAAGCCTTTTCGTGTAATCTGGATTTTTTTCACATCCATACCAGTGCATACGTTTATTTTACGTAGCTCCACTTCCATGCGGAGCACATCCAACACGGCACTTGCCTGCTCCGAAAACGGATAAAGACCTCCATTTTTCTTCTTTCCCATAATGCCAAGTTCTTCAAAAAAACACATTGTTTCTTCATACGGAAACCGGGAAATGACTTTCCACGGAAACTGCTCTTCATCGCTTCGGTAGTCTGATGGTGTCTGATATTCATTTGTAAAATTGCAACGGCCATTTCCGGTGGATAGGATTTTCTTTCCAATCCGGTCATTATGCTCCAGAATTCTTACCTCTGCGCCTTCTTTTGCCGCAGTAATGGCAGCCATCATTCCGGCTGCCCCACCTCCAACTACAATCACTCGTCTTTTCATCTGGGACTCCTTATAATTCTTTCACAACTCCTGCTTCACATAATTTCTGTAAAGACATCAGAATACCAAGCTTTGCATGCTCCCAGGTAAGTCCTCCCTGAAAATACACCGCATATGGCGGTTTAATCGGTCCATCCGCACTCAGTTCAATGGAAGACCCCTGCACGAAAGCTCCGGCCGCCATAATTACCTCGCTGTCATAGCCCGGCATTGGACCCGGAACCGGTTTTGCATAGCTGTCTACCGGAGCAGCAGCCTGAATCCCCTCGCAGAATGCAATAACGCCTTCCGGTGTTCCAAAGGTTACTGCCTGAATAATATCATGACGGCTTTCTGTTCCATTTGGAACTACACCGAAGCCTAACTTTTCAAAAATATTTGCCGCAAAAATCGCACCCTTTAAGGCACCTGCCACAACAGTTGGTGCAAGGAAGAGTCCTTGATAGAAGGACTGCATAACACCAAGAGAAGCGCCTACTTCTTTTCCAAGTCCTGGCGAAGTAAGACGGTAAGCACACTGTGCAATCAAGTCCTTGCGTCCTGCTACATAGCCGCCAATTGGCGCAAGTCCACCTCCCGGATTCTTGATTAAAGAGCCGACCACAAGGTCTGCACCCACATCACTCGGTTCTCTTTCCTCTACAAACTCTCCATAGCAGTTGTCCACCATACAGATAATATCAGAGCGGATACTTTTTACAAATGCAATCGCTTCCCCAATCTGTGCCACGGAAAAGCTTGGACGGGTCTGATATCCTTTTGAGCGCTGAATGGTTACCAGTTTCGTTTTATCCGAAATAGTTTTGCGGATATTTTCAAAATCAAAGCTTCCATCTGCAAGTAAATCAACCTGCTTGTAAGTCACTCCGTATTCAGCAAGAGAACCGGTAGACGGACGGATTCCAATCACCTCTTCCAGAGTGTCATAAGGCTTTCCGGCAATGGAAACCAGCTCATCACCCGGACGCAAGTTCGCAGAAAGTGTCAGTGCAAGCGCATGGGTTCCGCAGGTAATCTGTGGGCGCACCAATGCATCCTCTGTGTGGAATACATTGGCATAGACTTGTTCCAGTGTATCTCTTCCATAATCGTTATATCCATATCCTGACGCATAGTTGAAGCATTCTGCTCCCACTCTTGCCTCCTGCATGGCATGAACTACTTTTAACTGATTATATTCTGCCATCTTATCAATTTCTGTAAATCGTTCTTTTAAATCTTCCAGTATGCTTGTACCAAAGGCATATACCTTTTCCGAAATTCCCATTTCCTTATAAATTGCCATTGTCTGTTCCTGTATATTCATATTACAAAATCTCCTTCGTTTTTAATATAGTTAACATTTCATCCAGAATCCTGTCTTCATCGTATTGAAATGCAGATTTATTAATCCAGCAGACATCCTTTTCCCGTTTGAACCAAGTAATCTGCCGTTTTGCAAAATGTCTGGTATCTCTTTTTAAAATATAAATCGCTTCATCCAGTGTCAGTTTTCCATCCAGATAATCCAGAATTTCCTTATAGCCAAGTCCCTGCATGGAAACCATGTCTCTGGTGTAGCCCTCTTCGTACAAAGCCTTTACCTCATTCAGAAGTCCTTCCTCTATCATAAGGTCAATCCGCTTTTCAATCCGTTCATATAATCGCTGACGTTCATCCATCAAAACAAAATATGCAAAGGCATAAGGAGATTCTTTCTGTCGCTCTCTTTCATTGTGCTCGGAAATAGGCTGTCCGGTCTGACGGTAATATTCAATCGCCCGTACCACCCGTTTCACATTATTGGCATGAATGCTTTCCGCAGATTTAGCATCAATCTCCTGAAGCATATGATGTAAATATTCTGCTCCTTTTTCTTTTACAATGGTTTCCAGTTCTGTACGGATGCTATTATCTTCTTCCTCCTGCGTAAAATCAATATCATAGAGAAGCGCCTGAATATAGAATCCAGTTCCTCCAACCACAATAGGAATATGTCCGTTTGCATAAATTTCATTCATTGCCTGTTTTGCCATCTGTTGGAACAGTACTACATTAAATTCTTCCGCCGGGTCGAGTACATCAATCAGATAATGTCTGACTCCCTCCATCTCTTCCGGACGGATTTTTGCAGAGCCAATATCCATTTTTCGATACACCTGCATGGAATCAGCAGAAATAATTTCCCCACCTATGGCTTTCGCAAGCCCAATGGATGCCTTTGTTTTTCCTACTGCTGTAGGACCGGTCAGAATAATGAGCGGTTTCTTTTTCATATCTATCACCTATACAATTCTCTTGAATTTCTTTTCCAATTCCCGCTTTGTCATGGAAATAATCGTCGGTCTGCCGTGCGGACAATGATATGGATTTTCCAAAGTCAAAAGCTCTCCAATCAGATTGTCCACTTCCGCATAAGACAATTTGTTATTTCCCTTTACCGCAGCCTTGCAGGACATGGATGCTATTTTCTCATCAATCACATTCAGCTCTGTATTACTGCTGATTCCATCTGAAAGGCTGTCAATCATATCCAGTAAAAGTTCTTTCTTTGCAATACTGAATAAATTTGCCGGAACCGCACGGACTGCATACTCATCTCCGCCAAAAGGCTCAATTTCAAATCCGATTGCCGTAAATTTATCCTTATAAGTTTCCAGTACATTAATCTCCTGAAGGGAAAGACTGAGTACAATCGGGGGACTCAAACACTGAGAAGTATACTCCCTGTTTTTCATTCCTGCAATGGTTTTTTCGTACAAAACACGCTCATGGGCAGCATGCTGGTCAATAATGTACATACTATTGTGAAATTCGATGATCCAGTAGGTTTCAAATACCTGTCCCACGATTCTGTACTCCTGACGGACATCTTTTTTTAAGATTTCCTCATCAAACAGTGTAAGCTGCTCTGTTTTTTCTTCTTCTGGACGTTCTTTTTCCAGAGTACGCTCTGTTTTTTGTGGAGTATACTCTGTTTTTTCTCTCATTTTTCGTTCTTCTACAGCCTTTTTGACCTTATCAAGCTGTAGTGCTTTGTCAAAAATCTCTCTTTTATCCAGAACTTCCGCCTGAGAATTCTGATTATGGTAAGAGGTCACTCTTTCTCTCATCTTTTTCATAAAATAATTCAGGCGTTTATCTTCCTCAGACTGTGGCTCTCCATAAGATGATTCTGCCTTATCTGATGTCGTCACTTGCTTTTCGGATAAAGGTTCTGCATTTCCGTATACGTCAGAAGACTCTCTCACGGTGCTAGCAAACTGCACGGATGTCTTCTGCTCTGATTTCAGTTCTGGTTTCGGTTCCGATTGTAATCCAGATTTTAATTCTGGTTTTGATTCCGATTTTGATTTCGAATTTTGCACCGGTTTTATATCCATTTTGGGCTCCGGCACATCTACTTCCAGAATAAGTGGCTTTTCTTTCAACGCTTCTCTTACTGCTTCATACACCAGATTGTAGACTTCCTGCTGATTACTGAACCTTAATTCCATCTTGGATGGATGTACATTCACATCGATTTTTTCCTGTTCTACATGGATATGAAATGCCGTAAAAGGATATTTATGCTGCATCGTATAATCATGGTAGGCATCTTCAATAGCCTTGGACAAAATATTACTTCTGACATAACGTCCATTTACAAAATAATTTTCAAAATTTCTGTTTCCACGAGATGTAACTGGCTTTCCAAGAAATCCTTCGATTTTAATTCCATTCCGTTCAAATTCCAGTGGCAACAGATTATTAGCAATTTCCCGTCCGTAAATATGGTAAATCGCATCCTTCATCTGTCCGTTTCCCGAAGTATGTAACTTTGATTGTCTGTTATTGATAAATTCAATAGAAATCTCCGGATGCGAAAGTGCCAGCCTTGTCAATAAATCACTGATATGTCCCGCTTCTGTCATAGGTGTTTTCAAAAATTTACGTCTGGCAGGTGTATTATAAAAGAGCTGACGGACAAAAAAGCTGGTTCCATCTGGTGCTCCCACTTCTTCCAGTTTCTTTTCTTTTCCGCCTTCTATGACATATTTCGTTCCAAAAAGTGCTTCTCTTGTCTTCGTAATCAGTTCTACCTGAGCTACTGCTGAAATACTGGAAAGTGCCTCACCCCGGAAACCGAGCGAGGCAACATGCGCCAAATCCTCCGCAGAACGTATTTTACTGGTGGAATGTCTAAGAAATGCACTCCGCACTTCGGACTGCTCAATTCCGCAACCGTTATCACTGATTCTCATCAGCGCGATTCCGCCATCTTCTATTTCAACAACAACTGCACTGGCTCCTGCGTCAATGGCATTTTCCACCAGTTCCTTTACAACAGAAGCCGGTCGTTCCACCACTTCTCCTGCCGCAATTTTATCAATTGTAATCTGATCCAATAATTCAATATGTGGCATTGTACTTCCTTTCCGTTACTTTTTACCAACGGTTCTTCAATTTATTCTGTAACTGATATAACTTGTTCATGGCATCCATCGGTGTCATATTGCTCACATCCAGATTGCGCAGTTCTTCTAATACATCTGCATCTTTTACCGTATCAAACAACGACATTTGTGCCATATCCACTTCATCTAATGGCTTGGTATGCTTTTTCTTTGTCTCATGTCCCTGAACTGCAATATCCTTGATTCTTCCTGTAATGTCTGTATCAACCAGTTCTTCTACGATTTCTTTGGCACGCTGAATAACTGAATCAGGCACTCCTGCAAGCCTGGCTACCTGGATACCATAACTCTTGTCTGCCCCGCCCTTTACGATTTTACGCAAGAATACGATGTCATCGCCTTTTTCTTTTACGGCAATACAGTAATTATTCACATTGTCAATCTTTCCTTCCAGTTCTGTAAGCTCATGGTAATGGGTGGCAAATAATGTTTTCGCGCCCAAAAGCTTACTGTCACTGATGTGTTCCACTACAGCCCATGCAATACTGAGGCCATCAAAGGTACTGGTTCCACGTCCGATTTCATCTAAAATCAGCAGACTCTTGCTGGTGGCATTGCGGAGAATATTTGCAACTTCATTCATTTCCACCATGAAAGTACTCTGTCCTGATGCCAAGTCATCCGAAGCACCAACACGGGTAAAAATACGGTCTACCATTCCGATATTTGCCGAAGAAGCCGGAACAAAGGAACCAATCTGCGCCATCAATACAATCAGGGCAGTCTGTCTCATATAGGTAGATTTTCCTGCCATATTCGGTCCCGTAATAATCGAAATCCGATTCTTCTTATCATCTAAATAGGTATCATTTGCAATAAACAAATCATTCGGAATCATTTTTTCAACAACCGGATGTCTTCCATCCTTAATATCAATAATACCCTTATCATTCATTTTCGGGCGAACATAATGATTCTTTTCTGCCACTGCAGCAAGAGATGCAAGTACATCCAGTTCCGCTACTGCCTTGGCTGTCTTCTGTACACGGACAATCTCTGAAGCAATTTTATTCCGGATTTCCGAGTACAATTCATACTCCAGTGCACATAATTTATCCTCCGCTCCAAGAATGGTATCTTCCAGTTCTTTTAACTCCGGAATAATATAACGCTCAGCATTGGCAAGGGTCTGTTTCCGCACATAATAATCTGGAACCATCTCTTTGAAGGAGTTTGTTACTTCCAGATAATATCCAAAGACTTTATTATAGCGAATCCGCAAATTCTTAATACCGGTTTTTTCCCGTTCTTTTGTCTCCAGCTCTGCAAGCCAGCTCTTTCCCTCCGATTTCGCTTTACGCAGGCGGTCCACTTCCTCATTATAGCCTTCCTTTAAAATTCCTCCATCTTTCATAGCAAGAGGCGGCTCTTCTACAATAGCCCTCTCTACCAGTTTGCAGAGGTCTTCCATGGTATCCATTTTCCCGTACACTTCCTGCAGGAGTTCCGATTTCATGTCCCCTAAAATGCATTTAATAGGCGGAAGCATGGAAAGAGAAGTCTGAAACGCAATCAAATCCCTCGGATTGGCCGTCTGATATGTAATCTTGCCGCCGATTCTTTCCAAATCGTAAACTGGTCCTAAATACTCCCGGATTTCTTCACGGTTAATTGCATTATTTAACAATTCTTCTACTGCATCCAGCCTTTTCTGAACCATTTCTTTCTCAATCAAAGGTTGTTCCACATATTTGCGGAGCATTCTGGCTCCCATGGAAGTCTTTGTCTTATCAAGAACCCAAAGAAGGGAGCCTCGTTTCTGCTTTTCTCTCAAGGTCTCCACCAGCTCCAGATTCCGCCTTGTAGAATTGTCCAGAACCATGAAGTTTCCCGTGGTATATTTTGTCAGCTTACTTAAATGACTCAGTGAATTTTTCTGCGTCTCCTCCAGATATTTCAGTAATGCCCCGGAAGCAAGCACTCCGCCATCATAATCTGCAAGTCCAAGTCCTTCCAAAGACTGTACTTTAAAATGATCCTGCAGGGTCTGCCTGCAAATGGTATCGTCAAAATACCATGCATCCAGTGAATAGATGACAATTCCAAGCCTGTTTTTCAAATCATCAAAAGGAATTCCGCTCACATACAACGATTCATTGCAAATGATTTCCGATGGAACAAATTTATAAATTTCATCCATCAGCTTTGCAGAGGACTCCAGTTCTGTCACCATATATTCTCCGGTAGTAACGTCCGCCACGGAAAGTCCATAGTGTTCCCCGGTATACACAATACACATAATGTAATTGTTCTTCGTCTCATCAAGTGCCTGCATATCCAGATTGGTTCCCGGTGTTACAATCCGGACAACCTCCCGCTTCACAATGCCCTTTGCAAGCTTCGGGTCTTCCACCTGCTCGCAGATTGCCACTTTATATCCCTTTGACACCAGTCGGTTCAAATAGCCGTCTACTGCGTGATACGGTACACCACACATAGGTGCCCGTTCTTCCATTCCACAATTCTTTCCGGTCAAAGTAATTTCTAATTCTTTGGATGCAGTCAGCGCATCCTCAAAAAACATCTCATAAAAGTCGCCCAGCCTGTAAAATAAAATACAGTCCGGATAATCTTTCTTTGTATTCATATATTGCTGCATCATAGGAGTTAATTCAGCCATGCTTTCTCTCTCCGTTTCTATTTTTTTACATACTTTATTAGTATAACATATATTTTTTACAAGATAAACAAATTTGGACGTGGTTCTTTAAACAACCAGAACGCCAGATAGCCTCCTATCCAGATAGCAATGCAGATGAGTCCGGAAAACAATACTGCAAAAGGCAGACAAATCTGTCCCCAGAGTTGAAATGGCTGGTCTGAATAATTCCACACTTCCAGTCTCCACCATTTATTGACAATAATTCCAGTGATAAATTCCAGTGAAACCGTAAATAAAGTTCCCCTTAGGACCTGAATCCACAACGGTTCATTCCACCTCATTTCTGTTCCCTGAAAGACACAGAAGCAAAGCACAAATCCTCCAATGCAGAACATACTCCAGTGAGAAAATCCCCGGAACAGCATTTCTATTCCATAGTAAATCCCACCTCCAAGAACCCAGAAGAACCCTAATTCACTTATTTTTTTCGCACGTATTGCCGTTTTTCTTTTCATCTAAAAATGCCCCCACTATGTGTATTTTCTACATAGTGTGGACATTTTTTTCGTTTTTAAACCATCTCTCCAATATAATAGAAGCCTTTTGCCTCTGTAAGATGGACATTTACCAGTTTTCCAATCAATTCTTCACTTCCCGGAAAATGTACAAGCAGATTGTTGCTCATACGTCCGGTAACCAGATTCGGGTCATGGTCATTCTTGCTCTCAACAAGAACTTCCTGAGTTGTTCCTTCGTGTACAGAGCATACTTCAGCCGAAATTCCCTGCACTTCTTTTAACAGACGGTCAAAGCGGTCTTTCACTACATCCTCAGGAACCTGATTTTCCATGGCGGCAGCAGGTGTTCCAGTACGTTTTGAATAAATGAAGGTAAACGCACTGTCATAACGTACTTTTCTTACTACATCCATTGTCTCCTGAAAATCTTCTTCTGTCTCTCCCGGGAAACCTACAATAATATCCGTTGTCAGAGAAATATCCGGCACTGCAGCACGGATTTTGCGGACCAGTTCCAGATAATGTTCTTTCGTATAACGTCTGTTCATCTTCGTAAGAATATTCGTACTTCCTGACTGAATCGGCAGATGCAGATGTTTACAAATCTTCTTGGACTTGCTCATCACTTCAATCAATTCATCGGATAAATCCTTCGGATGGGAAGTCATAAAACGAATCCGTTCCAGTCCTTCAATCTTTTCCACTTCCTGCAAAAGCTGGGCAAAGGTCATCGGTTCTTCTAATGTTTTTCCATAAGAATTTACATTCTGTCCAAGCAGCATCACCTCGACAACTCCATCAGCCACCAGACGTTCAATTTCACGGATAATATCTTTTGGATTTCTGCTTCTCTCTCTGCCTCGCACATACGGTACAATGCAATAGCTGCAGAAATTATTACATCCAAACATAATATTGACACCGGACTTGAACGAGAATTTACGTTCACTTGGAAGGTCTTCTACAATCTTATCTGTGTCCTGCCAGATATCGATAACCATGCGTTCTGATTCAAATCGGGTCGCAATCAGCTCCGCAAATTTAAAAATATTATGTGTTCCAAAAATCAAATCTACAAACTTGTAACTCTGCTTAATCTTCTCTACCACTTCCGGCTCCTGCATCATACAGCCGCAAAGTCCGATAAACATATATGGCTTTTCCTTCTTCATATGACCAAGCTGTCCCAGACGTCCATACACACGTTTATTGGCATTTTCGCGGACAGTACAGGTATTATAGATTACAAAATCTGCTTCTTCTTCGTTTGGTTCTTCCACATATCCTATCTGTTCCAGAATACCTACCAGCTTTTCCGAATCTCTTGCGTTCATCTGGCAACCAAAGGTTGTGACACAAAACGTCAATGGCCGGCCAATTTCCTGAGACTTTTGTGCGACATATTTTCTCGCCTTTGTCATGTAATAATACTGTCTTTCAGGCTCCTGCACCGGTGCCTCCTTTGTGATATCAATATCTAATAATTCTTTCAATTCCATTGTTTTACCTTTCTGTATCTCAAAACACTGTCTGAATCATCTCATCTTCTCTGAAATATTTTCTATTTTTATTTTCTATTTCATTATTTTCCATTTAATAATCTTTTGTTGCCAGAATCTGATTTTTAATATAGGAAAACGTCTCTTTTTCCCCTTTTTCTGCCAGCATATACAACATTTCTTCTAATAATTTTCTCGTATCATCATGCATCACCTGATGCTCCAGACCACTTAAATAATACTGTAATGCCGAATCATCTCTGTATTGGTCTTTCAGGTAATTCTTAGACGCTGCAACACGGTCCATAAACATTTCTACCACATATTTCTTCGGCATCTTCATACCGGCAAGTCCCGGTTTCTTCAGACTGTAATCAATCCAGTATTCATAATGATGCTTATTTCTTCCTTTATGATGTAACCATGCAGAAGAATATCCTTTGATTTCACGTTCTGCATTATTCGGGCTTCTCGTTCCCTGATAATACTTGCAGCCCACGGAAAATTCTGCCCAGGAATATTTCGACATATCATGAACGAGCCCCTGCCAGTATAATCCGACCTTAAAGCAATGTTTCATTACAAGGTATTTGTGTCTCGTAATTGTACAAAAATGTTTCCAGCCATTCATTTTTCCATTCCCACTTTCTCTTTCTACTGCCAGCCATCCACACCGTACATATCTACATTATCAGCATTTATGAAAAATACTTCTTCATAAATTTCCTTCTCATAGGATTCTCCCGAAAGCATCTGTACACCGACTTTCGCTGCATCTTTTCCCATTGTAATCGGTGACTGGGCACAAGTTCCCCGAATCAGGGTTCCCTGCTTCTTTAATTCCTTTTTCAAATCCGGTGAACCATCTACGCCATAAATCATAACATTTGAAACATTTCCTGCATTGGCAGCTACAAGTGCTCCCAGTGCAATCTGGTCATTTCCGCACATAACAGCAACAAGGTCATCATGTTCTTCGAACAATTTAACAGCAGCTTCTCTCGCCTTATTCAAATCTCCTGCCACATCATAGCGGGCGGCTACTTCAAATCCTTTTCCTGCAATGGCTTCTTCAAATCCAGTAATCCGGTCATTCACCGAATTTAATGATGGGCTTTCCAGAATGGCTATTTTCCCTCCATTCGGACACATTTCCATTAAATCATTTCCACAGATTACCCCTGCTTCATAATTGTCCGAACCAACATATGCATCTATGTAATCCATATCCTTGACTTCGGAATCAATGTTAATTATCTTTACTTCTGCCTGTTTCAACTTCTCAAGAGCCGGTGTGATTTCTTCCCATGAAACCGGACATAAAAATATTGCATCTACACCCTCAGAAATCATTTGCTCAATCTGCTCATTCTGAAGCTGCGCATCCATTGCAGGATCCTTTGAAATCAAAGTATGCCCCTCTCCTTCCAGTTCTTCTCTCAGTGCCTGTTCCAGCGTAATAAAATACGGATTCTCCATAGTCATACAACTAAACCCAAAGGTAAAATACTCTGACTCTGCATGCTCTTCATCATCTATAATGGCGTTATCTTCACTTGTTCCAACCTGCTTCTTACACCCCGTAAGCGCAATACACATCGTACTTACTACAAGCAAAACAGTCCATATACGTTTTGACATAATTCTTCTCCTCAACCTCAATTTCTTTCTTTTATTTATTTTAACTTTTTTATAAGTAATGTCAATAGTTTTTCCCCTTGCAAATCCTGTCATACTCTGATACAGTGTAAATTAGAAAACCGTAAAGGAGATTAGCAATGGAAAACGAACAGTTATTGGAAACTCAGGTAGTCACACTTACCTTAGATGACAACGAAGAGGTAGAATGTGCCATCGTTACTACATACGAGATTGAAGACAGGGAATATATCGTTCTTCTTCCTCTCGATGAAAATGGGGAAAACGAAGATGGTGATGTATGGATTTATCGTTTTAGCCGTGATACCACTGGCGGAAACAACCATGAAATCATCAATATTGATGACGATGACGAATACGAAATTGCTGTAGACAAGTTTGATGAATGGCTTGACACACAGGAATTCAACGAAGTCATCTAATAACCGGACATTTCCAGAATCAGGACAAGTTATCTTTTGACTTGTCCTGATTTTTTTGTGCTATATATTCTTTTTTCTTCCAAAAATCTCATTTACAAAACGGGAGCGCTCTGCCCGGTTCCCATTATTTTCCACATAATAAGAAATAGTAAGCTCTTCCTTTGCCCTTGTCATGCCCACATAGAACAGACGTCTCTCTTCTTCCAGTTCCCTCGGTGATTTTGCCTTCTGATATGGAATATCTCCTTCATTGGCATGAATAATATAAACTGCCCGGAATTCCAGTCCTTTTGCCGCATGCATGGTCATAAGCTGTACTTTATCCTCTTCTACAGACTGTCTACGTCCTTTTTGTTTCTCCTGTTCTTCCAGCTCCTCTGTATAAATCCGGACATGCTCTAACAGCTCCTGATATGTCTGATACTGTTTGCACCTTGTCTCAAACTCCTTCAGCACCTCTATACATTGCGCAAGTGGAATTTCTTTTTCTTCACAATATTTTTTCAGAAATTCATCATATCCAATCCGTTTACGGATATACTGTACTGCCGCATAGGGCGCCATATTCTGCATCATACGGATATCTACGTCAAATTGGTCAATGATATCCTGCATCCATGCCTTATCGCAATAAAACCGGCGCAGCTCTTCAAAGGATATCTGCTCACCTGACATCGCATTTCTCGCCAAATACCGAACCGGCCGGTTACAGATAAGTAAGAACAAATGCCTGTCCCGCTTACCCATAGCAAGCTGCATGTAAGCCAGCATATCTTTCACTATAAAATGCTTATAAAAATTCGGCACGTACTCTTTCATCTGAAACGGAATCTGCCTGTCTTTCATCATTTCCGTAAGCATACGTGCATGAAGCCCTGCCCGGTATAACACCGCAATTTCACCAGGATTCCAGCCTTCCTGCACTTTCTTTGCAATCTCAGATGCTACATAATCACTTTCTTCCGCCTGATCTCTGACTTCCTGAATATGTACGGATTTTCCCTTCTCTTTAAATGCCATAACCTGCTTTTTCAAACGCTTTTCATTATGAAAAATGACTCTGGATGCCGCACCTACAATATATTCAGTAGAACGATAATTATAGGAAAGCGGAATGACTGTAAGATTTGGATAATCTTTTCGCATATCCTGCATAAATTCCGGATCAGACCCACGAAAGCCATAAATCGACTGGTCATCATCCCCTACGACAAACAAATTATTTTCCGGAAGCGCCAGCATTTTGATCACTTCGTATTGCACCTTATTGATGTCCTGAAATTCATCAATCAAAATATATTGGAAATTTCTTTGCCATTTATGCAGTATAGCCGAGTATTTTCGAAAAAGGGCATAACACTGAACAAGCATATCATCAAAATCAAATTTATGCATTTGTTTTTTCTTTGACTCATATGCCCGAAACAGCTCCGTAAATTCTTCCATATTCAAATATTGACTTTGAAATTCATCCAGACGATACAGTCCGTTCTTTACAACCCCTATTTCCTGAGAAAGTTCCCGCAGAAGTTCTTCTTCGTCTTCCACCTGCACTTCGGATTCAATATAGGTCTGATTTAAGGACTCTTTTAATAGGATAAGACTCTCTTGTTCTGATAATAAATGATGACTGTTAATTCCATATTCCTGCCGCAAAATACTGTAAAATACACTATGAAAGGTTCCAAATGTAGCCGGATAATTCACCCCATTTACCAGTCTTACAAAACGTTCTTTCATCTCTCTTGCCGCATAGCGGGTAAAAGTAATTACCAGTACCTTTTCCGGCGGAATATGTCTCTCTTCAATAAGATGCTGTACCCTCCGGGTAATCACCAGGGTCTTCCCTGAACCCGGTGGAGCAAGGACCATACAAGGTCCCTCTCCATAGAGTACAGCATCATTTTGCTCTTTATTCAGCTTCATGCAATGTTCCTATTTTTCTAATAATGCAATTGCATTTTTAATACGTGCAACAGATTCTTCTTTTCCAAGAATTTCCATAATCTCCGTTGCTCCGCCAGGTGTATTCTGCTTTCCAGATACAGCAGTTCTCACCGGCCACATTACATAACCGTTCTTGCAGCCTTTTTCTTCTACAAATTCTTTCATCAATGCGAACAAAGCATCATTGCTGTAATCATCACAAGCTTCAAATCTTGGAAGAATTTCTCTCAGCACTTCAAGAGAGGTTTCTTCTGTGGTCTTCATCTTCTTATGACAGTACATAGCAGTATCATATTCCGGCACTTCTTCAAAGAAATCAATCTGGTCTTTGATATCAGGAAAGATTTCAATACGGCTCTGCACAAGTGCTGCAATCTTCTTCAAATCATAATCTTTTGTTATGACTTCTTTGATATATGGTTCTGCCATCTCATAAAACTTTTCAAAGTCCATTGCCTTCAGATATTCACCATTCATCCATTTTAATTTGGTGGTATCGAATACTGCCGGAGATTTGCTCATATGATGATAATCAAAAACTTCTACCAGTTCTTCCAGAGAGAAGATTTCTCTGTTATCCTGCGGACACCATCCAAGTAATGCAACATAGTTGACAATGGCTTCGCTTAAATAACCCTGGTCAAGTAAATCTTCATAAGAAGAATGTCCGGAACGCTTACTGAGTTTCTTATGTGTCTCATCTGTAATAAGTGGGCAATGTATATAAACCGGTACTTCCCATCCAAATGCTTTATAAAGCTGATTGTACTTTGGTGCAGAAGACAGATATTCATTTCCACGGACTACATGTGTAATTCCCATCAAATGGTCATCTACTACATTTGCAAAATTATAAGTAGGATATCCATCTGACTTAATCAGAATCATATCATCCAGTTCTGCGTTTGGAACTGTAATATCTCCGTAAATTTCATCATGAAAAGTAGTAGTTCCTTCTGTAGGCATATTAATACGGATAACATATGGTTTGCCAGCAGCCAGATTTGCCTCTACTTCTTCTTTGCTCAAATGCAGACAATGTTTGTCGTAATTCACAATCTGTGTACCATCTTCTGATACAGAAGTCTTTAATGATTCCAGACGTTCTTTGTCACAGAAACAGTAGTATGCATTTCCCTGTTCAATCAACTGCTTTGCATACTTCATGTAAATTCCTGCCGCCTGACGCTCACTCTGGACATATGGTCCGTATCCACCATCCTTATCTGGTCCTTCATCATGTACAAGGCCAGTCTTTTCCAGTGTTCTATATATAATTTCAAGAGCGCCTTCTACGAAACGTTCCTGGTCGGTATCCTCTATTCTAAGCATAAAATCGCCACCTTCATGTTTGGCGATAAGATATGCATATAATGCGGTTCTGAGATTTCCAACATGCATTCTTCCCGTTGGGCTTGGCGCAAATCTCGTTCTTACTTTACTCATTTTACACATTCCTTTCTTATTATAAATCTATATCCTTTACAATACTACCACATTCCCATGGCTACTTCAAGTGAACTTTCCTTACATATTTCATAGACTGCTGTTTCCACTCTCCTCGGCTTGCACCGCGAAAGATAGAATCTACAATAAAAATAGCAAGTGCAATGACTCCGGCAATTTCCAGCGTTTGTGTCAGATAATAAGCAACCATAGATTCATCACCATTCAAAATATAATGTACCGTCCGATACATTCCTGCTCCCGGAACAATCGGCAGAATTCCAGCTACCAAAAATAATGTTACTGGAGTTTTAAATTTCCGGGCAAAAATATTGGATACCAGAGATACTGCCAATGCTGCAATGAAGGATGCCAATACTTCTCCATTCCACAACTCCATACACACCAGATATACAACTCCGCTAACCGCACCTACAATTCCTGACTTTACTAAATGTTTCTTCGGTGTTTCCAGATAAACAGCAAATGCAAAAATACTTAAAAAGGCACCTGCGACTTGTATTAACATTTTCATCTTCTATTTACCTCCTTAAAATCCTGCTACTCCCATTAATAACAAACCTATGGCAATTCCCACTGCAATTCCGGCCGCTTTCAAAAATGCCTCCAGTACTCTCGCACTTCCAGAAAGATAATCTCCCTGTAAAGTATCCCGTACTGCGTTCGTAATAGCCACTCCAGGCACCATTGGCATTATAGAAGAAATAATTACGGTATCCAGATTAATCTTCACCAAAGAACTTAAAAGCAGACTGCTTACTGCAATACCAAAAGAACCAAACACATCCTGCAAAAATGCATGAAACCGCATCTTTTCTCCAATCGTCATACAAGCAGTCAGCACCAATCCCACAAGAAAAGTTACCAGAATTTCCCTGATGCCGCCGCCAAAGAAAATGGAGAATCCCACACAGATTCCTAATACCCCTAACCGGTTTTCCAGGCGGGAATAAATATTCTTCTTCAAACCGGATAATTCCTTATATGCTTCTTCTAACGTAATTTCTTCTCCACAATATCTTCTGGAAATATCATTTACTTCCATAATACGGCTCATATTCGTCGATCTGCTGTTCACTCTCTTTACAATCGATATAACATTCTCATCTTTTTGTTTGATAGTCGCTGTAATCCCTGTCATAATTACAAGAACTTCCGCCATCTCCAAATTATCTGCTGTTTTTAAAATATGATGCATTGTATCTTCTACACGATATGTTTCAGCTCCACTGCATAACATCAATTCTCCTGCCAGAGCGGCAGTCTTCATCAATAATTGCGCATCCATATATGCCAGCCCTTTCTGATTTACTCAAATCCTATTTAAATTCAAATGCCATCATACTCTTTTTTATTTTAAAAATCAAGAAAAAAAGCGTCGATTCTTTTCAGAATCAACGCTTTTTTATTATTATGTTCTAGATAAACCTAGCCAATGTATCCACATTTCTTAAGTTCTTCTTCTGCTTTTGCAAGATTAGCATCAGAAACACGGATGATAGGTCCTGTACAACCCATTCCACTTTCAGCGTAAATGTTAATTTTCCAGAGAGCTTTTACAGCATCATCAAGGTCCATAACTTCAACGCCAGGAATCTGGGATGTTACGATTTCCTTTGGTGGTTCTTTTACTTCTTCAGCAGCAGCTACTGGCTTAGCCTTTACAGATTCGCAGATTTCTTTGAATCCAGCTTTCTTAGCTGCTTTGAATTCAGCCTTTGCTACCTCAAATACATTTCCTCTTACGAGCTGAGCTGCGTAACGGATAGCATTTGCAATAACTGGAGCTCCAGATGCACGAGATACAATCATAACTAACTGAGTATATCCTTCACCGATTCCAGGTCCATATCCATATCCTGTAGCTTCGAAGCTTCCGCCTGTATTAGCAGAAGAAAGCATCTTAACAAGGATATTTCCTGTTAATGAATCTGTAACCATGATATCTGGAGAAGCCTGAAGAATATCGTTACCTCTCATAACACATCCGCCATCAGCACGTCCTGATTCAGCGAAATCGATATGATATCCATTTTCAGAAAGCTGTTTTAAAGCTTTTTCTGTCTGACGAGCACCGTCAACATTTAAGATACCAACTGTTGGGTTTGCAATTCCGCAAGCCTTAGCAGCGATAACACCGTATACGGCATTTTTAACCATACCTTCGATACGGTCTGTACTAGAAGTACCTGTTGTATTAGCAATGAACATTTCTTTGCCCTTTGCTGGTGTAACAACACGTCCTACAGTAGAAACACCGATTGGGAATGGGAAGTGCATTGTTACTGCACCGTCAACTTCTCCATTAGCAAGCATTTCTTCCATCTTGTCATGGCCTTCTTCATCGTTAGCAACTTTTACTGTTGTAACGCCTTCAGCTTCTAATGAACCAATGTAATATACATCGATTCCATCTTTAGCTGCAGCTAAAGCAGCTGCCATTGCGTTTTCTTCGCCATGTTCGCTACCCATACCTGTTAAAGCGATTTTTGGACGTTTTCCGAAACTTCCAGTTTCTAATCCCTGAGCCATTTCCATAAAGGTGTTGGCAATAATCTTTTCAATTCCGTTTGCCATAATTAGTCCACCTCTCTATTCTGCCATCAATGTTGCAGCAAAATCTTTCATAGCTTTAGCGATTAATCCTTTAACTTCGTCTTCAGATACTCCGCTGTTGTCCTGTGCTCCAGTATTAGCCTGGATTACGAATGAACAACCATCAAATAAGTTTGTCATACGGCCAAGGAACAGAGATCCTTTACCGATAATCATAGCATTTTTAATCTTGCCTGCAAGAATGTCTTCTCTACAGAATCCGATGTATGGTACACCTGATGGGATATGTCCCTGAGTTGGAGCCCATCCTGTTAAACCATGTTTAACTGGGAATGTAGCAAGTTCTTTCTTGTCAAGTTCTCCACGTTTTACAGCCAAAGCACCGATCATCTTGTAGTTAGCAAGAGGTACATCTCCAGCTCCTGCTGGTTTTGTGATGTCTGGGTTCTGCATTTCTGGAGAGAATTTGTCGATATCTGTAATCTTCATATCGTTTCTTTCAAGTGGATCAGCTACAAGGCTTCCGATAACGTTCTGTGGAGCAGAACCTGTTCCTACAGTATGACGTCCAAGGATTCCAAGGTTGATTTCTGGGTTAACACCATCGTTTTCTGCGATGATTACACAGAATCCACCTAAGCAGTCTTCCAGAGCTGGCATACCTTTTTTAACATGGTCTTTACCATTCATACCTAATTTAGCTGTACATCCACCAGCAGTTACAGCTACACACTTGTAAGCTCCTGAAGAAACAAGTGCAGCAGCTTCTACTAATGCATGAGAAGGTCCAGCACAGAATCCACGAGTATCAGATCCTGTTGCATTTGGAAGTCCAGCGATTTCTGCAGCAGCTTTTGCAAAGTTACCGCCACCTCTCTGGTTCATATCTCCACAAGCTTCTTCTGCACAGTCGATTACATATTCAACATCAGCTTTTTCGATACCTGCATTTCTTACACC
This sequence comes from uncultured Lachnospiraceae bacterium, assembly GCA_900554415.1. Taxonomy (GTDB): domain Bacteria; phylum Bacillota; class Clostridia; order Lachnospirales; family Lachnospiraceae; genus Allocoprococcus. The sequence continues at coordinate 102,363 of USGU01000001.1, forward strand.
ATATAATAATGCAAGTACGCTGGTAGCTTTACTCATAATGTTTTCATGCATTACATGAGCGGAAAGGTTTGCATCAATATCATGTGCTCTCTTAACACATCCAACTAACTTGTCAGCATGATAAATTGGTTCAGCATGTTCATCTTTTACAAGAGCTTCGATTTCAGCAAGTTCAACACCAGCTTCAATCTGTTCCATAATATCTTCTGTAATGATAGGGTCAGCAGCAAGTTTTTCTTTGTTAGCTGCTACGAAATCTTTATCTAATTTAACTACTTCGAACACGTCTACAGCCTGAGCTAAAAGAATAAATTCTTCTTCTGGCATAATTTCGCCATATTTTCCAAATCTTTCAGCACCTTCTCTGACTTTGTCGTAGTATGGGAATTCTACTTCAGCCAATTCATCTGGATGTGCATTACCAATGTAAACCTGGTTTGGCCAGTAATTTACACATTCTTCGTATGAGCGAAGATGACTTGGTAATTCTTTTAAATATTCTGAATCTGGATTAACAACTCTTTCTGTTGTCTGAGTTGTTCCATTATATAATACCATCTGAGGAGTATGTGCAAGTACATAACTTGCTCCTTTAATTACACTGTTCATCGTAAGTGTCCACCTTTCCTAATTTACCCTGATATTATTCCTTTATTGTTATATCCGGGGATACACAATAAACCCAAATTCATCTGAATTCAGGTATTATTATAAATAAGGGCGGTGAGGTAAGTATTTACTTCACCGCCCAAAATCCGAAATAGTGTTTCAAATTTTATATTCTATAAATACTTACAGTATTCATCACGGATAGCTGACATTTCGCTTACGATATCGTCGACATCAAGAACCATTTCCATCATGCCTACCTGTTCATCGTAAACAGCTTCGTCAAACTCAGCCTTAACTTCTGGTTCACAAACATGGTATGTTGTGAGTCCAAGCTGGACTCCTGTCAATGGACCTGCAAATGTAGGGTCACCTGCTGTAACTGTTTCTGCAGCAAGACCTGCACCTTCGCCTTCAGCAGCACCAAGTAAAACTACTAAGTTTTCTGGGCCATATTCCTCTGCGAATTCTTTTACCCTTTTCTGATTTTCAAGATCCATTGCGCCTGCGCTAGTTCAGACGAAACATTCTGTTGAAGAAAAAATAACTTCTGCGCCAGCTGTCTTTGCACATTCTGCAATAGCTGGTCCTGGAACACCATCACGGTCACCAATAATGATAACTTTCTTACCTTCTAAAATTGCCATGTTAGTTTTCCTCCTTCCTTTCAATTTAATATTTTTTGTTTGTTTTGTTTATATTAGAGAATGCCGCTTAAACATCCCCCGTAAAAAGCCAAACGGCTTAATACGCTTTTACGCTTGTAATGGTTTCAAATATTACTCGTTTAATCCGCTTAATATTAAACGTATTTTTCTACCATTGCTGTGATTGTTTCTGGTGTACAATCATCTTTAACTAATTCTTCTACTTTCTGTCCATCTTTGTAGATAGCCATAACTGGAAGTCCTAAGATTCCCTGGCTGATAGCTACACGACGAGCTTTAGTAGTGTTCATAGATGTGAATTTTAAGTTAGAGTCAGCATATTTGTCTGCTAATGCATGTACATGTGGCATTAAAGCTGCACATGGAACACATCCATCACCGTAGAAATCTACGAAAATATATCCTTCTCCTTCTAATACTTCTGTTTTAAACGTATTCTTATCTACATCTAACATTTTACTGTTCCTCCTAGTATAAAAAATTATTATTCAAGGCTGTTGAGATATTCTTCAGCCTGTTTTGTTGCAATAGCACCATCTGCTGCTGCTGTAACAACCTGACGGAAACTCTTAACACGTACATCACCAGCTGCAAATACACCTGGAATATTTGTATGCATGTCAGCATCTGTAGGAATGTATCCTCTTTCATCAAGTTTAAGGCTTGTTCCTTCGAAGATTTTTGTATTTGGAAGTGTTCCGATAAATCCGAATACACCCATTAATCCATCTTCTTCATCTGCATTAATAACAGTTTCTTCACCTGTCTTAACATTTTTAACTTTCATAGTAGAGAGCATGCCGTCTCCGCCAACTTCTTCTACTACTGTATCCCACATAAAGTGAAGTTTTTCGTTCTTAAATGCTTTTTCCTGAATAGATTTAGCAGCACGAAGTTCATCACGTCTGTGAATGATAGTAACTTTTCTTGCAAATTTTGTAAGGTACATAGCTTCTTCTACAGCTGAATCACCACCACCAACTACGAATACTTCGAAATCTTCAAAGAAGTTAGCATCGCAAGTAGCACAGTAAGATACACCTCTACCTAAGAATTCTCTTTCACCTTTGCATCCGATTGGTCTTGCAAAAGCACCTGTAGCGATGATTACGGCTTTAGCGCGGTATTCTTCTCTAGCGCTCTTAAGAACTTTTACTTCTCCGTCAAGTTCTACTTCTGTGATTGTATCAGAAACACGTTCACATCCGAACTTAGCGCACTGCTGTGTCATACGAGCGATAAGAGAAGGACCACTTTCACCTTCTACTGTCTGTCCTGGATAATTTTCGATTTCATCTGTGATGGCGATCTGTCCACCGTCCTGGCCTTTTTCAATAATTAATACTGAGAGGCGAGCACGTCCTGCATACAGACCAGCAGATAATCCTGCTGGTCCAGCTCCGAGGACGATCACGTCATAAACTTTGCTCATAACGCATTCTCCTTTTTAATTAAGCTTTATAAATTTAATAATTTAAAAATTATTCAAAAATTGTCTGTCCGTCAACTTCTGTACATAAAGCCTGTAAGCCTTTTTCTACAATCTTGTAACGTAATGCATATTCTTCATCTTTATCCAGTGCTGGATTTCCAAGTGGATAAGGAATAGCGATTGTAGGTACAATTCTGTTAGCTCCAACTGTCATAGAGATTGGAGTTACTGTACATAAATGAACTACTGGAAGTCCTGTAGCTTCGATACCTTTAACCATCGTTGCGCCGCAACGTGTACAGGTACCTCAAGTAGAAGTCATGATGACTGCATCTACGCCGTCAGCGATTAACTTCTGAGCATATTCATCAGCAAATGCTCTTGCAGATTTAACTGCAGTACCATTACCAACTGTTGTATAGAACTTGTTGTGTAATTTTCCAATAATTCCTTTTGATTCCATTTCACGAAGAACGTCTACTGGAAGTACACGGTCTGCATCTTCGTTTGCATATACCGGGTCATATCCACCATGGGCTGTTTCGTATGTTTCTTCTGTAAGATCATTAACGCCTGTGATGTCATATTCACCGTATCTTGTAGCATTTGAAGATTCGATGTGATCTGGGTTTCCTTTTGGTACAATACCACCTGAAGTACAAAGAGCGATTGTAGCTTTGCTAAGGTCTTTGATAGCTTTTGCAGGTTCAACTCTGTCGAATGAAGGCATTGGGAACTCTGTTTCGAATGGTTTGCCAGCAAGTTTCTTAAGAAGCATCTTAACAGCTCTCTTAGATCCACGTTCTTTTTCGAACAAGTTTACACGTGTTCCGTTTGGCATATATCCATCTTCACAAGATGCACCAATCTTTTCACCTTTAGCGAGTTTAAGAGCAAGTGGAGCCATCTTTCCTACAGCATCTCTCATACCAGCTGCACTGTTCTTTGTTGGGCATGTGTATACCTTGTTCTTGAACATATCTGCACCTGGGTTTTCAACGTACATACCTGTTACAGCTGGGATACCAAGTTCTTCCTGAACCATATCACAAACTGTTCCGCAAGCAACACCGTAACGTCCGGCATTGAAAGCTGGTCCAGCGATAAATACGTCTGGATTCTGTTCTTTAACCATTGCAAGGATTTCAGCTTTAGCCTTGTCAAGGTTCTCGTTGAAGTATGAGTCACCGCAAACGATTGTAGCGATAATTTCTGCTTCTTCTCCGAATTTCTGTTCCAGAGCAAGTCCTGGACCAATTTTTTCGCCTACGCGAATTTCAGCAGGGTAATCTGCTTTTTCTTCTCCACCGATATTAGCGAAGAACTGATTGATATAATGTACAACTTTAATCTTACTCATTACGATACGTCCTCCCTTTCTATCGTGCACTCAACAAGTTGAATCCTGTTTCGTTTGTTGCGCCAGTTAATACCTGAAGTTCAACTTCAAGTGTTCCATCTTCATGAAGAGTATGGTCGCTGGCACCTGCGATAACGTTAACATAGTCTAATGTTCCAATAACTTTATCCAGTTTTGGAAGTGTGATTAACTGGTTAGCATTACCACCTGTTACTACTGCATCTGCTGCTGGATCTGCATCAGCAAGTGACTGAGATTTTCCGTCACGTCCAGCATATTCATCTGTGATGATTACAGTCTTAACACCTTCTGCTTCAATCTTCTTTGTGTTCATAATAAGGTCAGTATCTGGGTTACCGAATCCTTCCTGAGATACGATTACAGCATCTAAGTCTAAGAAACGGCAAAGTTTAGCTGTCCAGTCAGAAGAACGCATTTTGTCTGCAAGGAAAACATTTTCGTTTGTGATAATCTGGCAAACGAAGTTGATTGTTTTACCGTGTTCTTCAAATAAGTCGTGAACAACTGGGTTGTTTAAGTGTACATATGTTGGGTTCTTGTCACAAGCTGATACACAGTTACCTGAAACAATAGCTCCGTCCATAACTTCTGTTGGATGAAGAATTGTTGGAACGATCTTCTTAGCATCTACGCCATATACGTATGTGTCATGAAGAAGTCCCTGGCTCTGTAACATCTGTACATAAGCTACACGTGGAAGATTAGGGAATTTTTCCTTTCCTTCCATAATGCCATATGTTTCATAAACTTTTGTTTCGTCTGGTGTTAAATCGCGAGATAATTCTCCAAGGTAGCAAGCTACTCTGAAACCTGCAAGACGAACTGCTTTTTCATAATCGTGTGGTTTGATGTCATCAACTGGTTCGCAAACCATAACGAAGTTGTTTAATTTAGAGAATGGTGTGTACTGTGCTCCAAGGCCAGTCATATCAATGATACCTTCCTGGAAACCAACGATTTTACCAGCTGTTACAACTGCCATTCCTTTTAATGCATATGTTTTACCAGATCCAACTGTATCTACTTTAGCGATTACTCCTGGGAAGATTCCTCCTCTTCCTTCTACTTTGCAACGTGGTTCGATAACATCTTTAACTGGTGTGATACGTACGCTTTCGCCTGGTCTTGCGATGTCAAAGCTTACACTCTTAATTTTTTCGTCCTCAAGAACGATTTCTCTTACAGCATCTTCAGAAACATAAAGTACTCCATTTTCGATTTTGGAAACTTCACCAAACTGAATGTCATTAATGAAAATATGACCCATTTCTAACTTCACTGTAAATTCCCTCCTTAAATAAATGATTTGCATGTCAAAAGCTTTACGCTTTAGTTGCCTTGTCTAACCCTCATTTCATGTTTTATAAGAAATCCGTAGACGGAATTGCACTTGAAATAAGAGTAAAATCAATAGTGCGAAAATCTTCATACACTTCTGGCTTGTACTTGTCCGATCTAAATTCAAACTTCGCACAAGAATGAATTGCACGTTCTATGATTTCCACCGATTCTAAATCCAGTTTGTCTGGTTCCGTCGATATCATAACCGATTTATATGGAGTTTCATTCGGTTTTACACTGCCCGACAGCGGATGTGTCAGAAGCTTGTGCCCTGCATAAACTCTGTCACGAACCTTTCTAAGTACGTCCTCGTAAGAAATATCCTCATATTCAACCTGATAATTAGCTGAAAGTTCATCCCTTACCATACTGTTGTTCGTAATAATTATAAATCGCTTTTCCATCTTGTTACCTTCCAAATTAGATTTTCCGCTTCTCTGTCTCCTTATACATGTGCCACCCTTAAAAAAAGGGGCAATAAAAACTTTCCTGTCTCATTGCCCCTTCTGTTTCCACATCTATAAGTCTGGATTCAGAGTGTAGACTCTTTTCCATTCCTTTTGCCTGAGAGTTTCATTCTTTCCGGAACGCTTGTTACCCAGAAAAATTTGCCCCTTCGGCGACTTTACCAATGTATAATATATACACCATACAGTTCTCTCATAGAAAAGATTGCCCTACATAATTCCTCTTGTCAAAAAAATAGCAATGCCACTCTTTTGACATACTCATTATAGCATAGCTTCACCAAAAATGCTAGTCCTTATTATAGATTTTTTCGTTATTTCTTATAGTTTTTTTCAATAAATGAATCATCTATTAGTATATTTGTAAAAAATATCTAAAGCTTATTCTTTCCGATATGCGTTCTTCCACTCTTCCAGCAATTCTTTTGCAAATTTTTGATTATTTTTTTCTCTGATTCTTGTAGTCCTTTCTGCCAGAATATTATCCAGTTCCAGAAGTATCTGATTCTGTCGTACCATCTTCTGATATTCCTCTACCGGCATATATTTACTGCATGCATATAAATAGCTCTCCAGCATACCTTCATCTTCACAGAGCTTATATGCCTTTTCATACATATTAGCCGCCTCTTCATACAAAAAAGACTTTCCATAAGCTGCAGCCAGGCATGCATACACCCGGCCATAAAAACGCTTATCCATAGACATATCCCAGTCTCCATTTACAATGGAGACATAAATCAAAATAGCTGATTCCAATTCTCCACTCTCCATCAGCTTGTCCGCTTTAAATTTCTGACGTTCCACATCTTTTTGATTTTTCAGTTTCTGCAGTACATTCTGAATATGTGCCATTTCGCCCGGCGTGTAAATTTTTGCTTCTTCCAACATTTTCAACACAAATTGTTCTACGGTTCCCTGATTACGCAGTACATTAATCAGTGCATCCGCCATGCTCTCCAGTTCCAGCTCATCCGCAATCCAATGGCAGAGCTGTTCATTCATGATAGTATAATCAATTAAGTATAAATTATTGCAAAGGTAATAGCACAATTCTTCAATGGTATAAATATGTTTATGAATACGGGAAACTTCATAAGGATGTTTCGCCCTTTTTTTATGACAAAGAATTAAACTGCCCATTGCTGCCTCCTAACTCAATTACTTTTTCCACGCTGAAGCCTGTAGGTGGAAAAAATTCTCCAAATCCGACATCTTCAAATGTAATTTTACACATCTTATCATTCAAAAACATTGTACTAATCCGAAGTCTTAATGCATAATTAAAACGCTCCGGCAATCCTTTTAAAGAAACAGTCTCTGTTCTGCGTTTTCCTGTAGATAATGAATCAATATACAATTCTATATCTTCATTATTTTCCAACAGAACTTCCCATTCTTTGTCCGACTCATACCAGTGAGCTCCCCATGTTACGAGTGGGAAAAGAGTTTCTTCTCCAGCAACTCTCATTTTCATACTAATCTGGTCTGTAAGCTTGGAATCATCCAGATACACCAGACCATCCATAATGTTTTCTGCCTTATCAAGTGCTGTATAGCAGGCGCCTTTACTGTAAAGATTGTTTCCCATAAATGCTCTGCGTCCATTGCAGAGAACCCTAAGAGAATTCGGATACCAGTTATTTTCAAATCCATCTCCCGTAAGAAAAACCGAGGATACCGACTTTTTATTAAAAATGCTTTGGATAAATCTTCTGAAATGTTCATCTGCAGCCCGTGCTCTGTCAATGCTGAGCACCGGATAAACCTGCTCAAGCTCCTCCATTTCTGCATCAGCTACTTCTTCTACTGTTACAAAACATTCTTTTCCCTTTGTACCCGTTTTCAGTTCACGAAGCATATATGCACGGATTACATTTCTGTCGCAGTAAAAAAGTGCTGCTTCATATTGCCATAACTCTTTCGGCTGATTAAACATATAATGGCAAAAACTCTCCTTATAGTCCTGTACATAAATCTTTTCTTTGGAAACTCCAAGTTTTTGTCCCATACCTTTCAGTAAATAGCGGATATCTTCACTCATTTCAGGAACTGTAAAAACAATCTGCTCTATTTCATCGAAATCCTTCAGAGTCTGCTGAATAAATTCTGCCAGAATCCATACTGCATCATACTCTTCATTCTCAATTAACACCTTTTCATGCTTCAGTGCTTTTTCAAAAATATTTTCTACCAGAGTGCTGCCTTTCACGCTGTCCATCCGGATTGCATTTTTTCCATAGGTCCACTCTTCTTTGTAATAATTTACCACCATAGGAGTCTGATAATTATCTCTTCCAGTTTCAACCGTCTCCGGCTCTCCCGTATTTTCATCAAATACACTTATCTGGCACACTTTGGAGTTAATATCATACCCTATAATCTTTCCCTGAGCCATGCCTATCCTCCTTAATATGCTTTAAAAATTTCTTCTGCCAGCAGATTTTCTTCCCAATATTTTGCCATTGCTTTCGGCAGCTCCTTGTCATCCATACGTAGCATGTCATTCATTCTTCCATAACGTCCGATGGCACGCATTTTTCGTGGTTCATAAATCTGCTTTTCCGTCACTTTCACTTCATCGCCATGTGTTTCCGTAAAATAATATCGCAATGTTTCATCTGCAAAAAGTACTAACGTTTTAATATATGTATCTTCATAAGACGGGAGCAGAACTTCGTGCTGATAATTCAGACTTTCTGTACCATTCTGAAGTATCTGATAAGAAATTGTCACCTTACTGCCTGCCTTTGCATGATACTCAATCATACTCTTATCATATAGCTGCACTTCGCGAAGCCATGCTTCCGGATAATTCAAATAGAAAGAAAAATACAACTGCTTTTCACACATCTCACGCAAAAATCCCCGCAGCATTTTTTCAATTCCCTGATGTATTTCACGACATGAGTAATATTTTAACAATGCTATCTTGCAGACATCCGGCAGTTCCTCTCCTTTTCGGTATTCATTTGCAATTATTACAAATACACACCCTTTCACCTGACGTCCATTTACCACATACTCCCTTGAAACATAAGCAAGATATGCCTGTTTCAGTCTGAAATATGTTTTTCCCTCATAATAGTCTGCAAAAATTTCCTCTTCGCCGAACATCATTTCCGAGAACAGCATCTGTGTGATAATACGCTCCGACAATTTATAAGTAGGGATATCATACTCCTGTGCAATATGCCACAAGTGCTTCATATCCGCCGTTGGACCGCAATAATACTCTACAAGATACGTGAGTGTTGCTTTGTCAAACTGACCCTTCTGAAGAATTTCAAAGCAGAATTCAGTGAGCAGCTCGTCTTCTTCATATCCATTATCACGCACCTGCATGCTGCACACCTTGAATACTTCGGTTTCTTCAAAGCTGTCAATTCCTTTTTCACAGACCTTCTCCCATGTCAGTTCTTCTTTTTCTCTCTTACGTACTTCCTCTTCATCCTGTTCTTCCAAACGTCTACACATATCGGTATACCGGCTTTCAAAGAACAAACGAAGGGTATCATAAGGAATAGAATCTACATAATGGCGTCCACTCTTTGACTCCCATACAATTCGTTCTTCCTGATGATAAAGAAATACAATCGTTCCTTCCTGACTATATGGCACTCGCTGGGAAATTTTTCCGTCGGTATCTATCACAAGCACATAAGCCATATTTTTTACAGAGGTTTTCACCTCATAAGCATGGCAAATTGCATACATGAAACGCATCTGTTCTAAGGTCATATCCTGCTCTTTACAGCATCTCTTATAAATAATCCGGAGTGCTTCATTAATTCGCAATTTTTCCAATTGTTCCATTGCAAAGCGTCCCATCTGCTCTCGGTACATATCATAAAGCTCGCCAGTTTCATCTAGAAACAATATTACATTCGCATATAAAATTGCTGCTTTCCTGTAATCCAGCGTATTTCCATGCATAAAATATAAATACACTGATTTTGGAAATTCTTTTTTGAGCTGCCGTTCATCTACCGACATCATATAGTATTCATAAAGCTGTGCAATCTTCAAATCCGCTTCCACCGCCATCTCATACCATTTAAAAGCTTCCCTTCCCGTACAATTTCCACGAATCAACACAGTACAGATTGCTGTCAGAATCATGGTATCCGGGAAAATATCATAAACCTGACAAAGAAGACGCCCCAGACGCTTGTCATAGTTTCTCTGCTGCGTGGCGAGATTCGCCATATAAAGTGCAATTTCTTTCGTCATCAGATGGTGTTTTACCGCAAAATTCAATATCTGAATCTCAAATGATGATAACTTCTTCAAGGTTGCCGGATGTTCCAAAAAGCACTTATACGCAAGCCAATACAGAAGCACCTGATTTGCGCCATTGTTATAATGACGTTCCAGTACATTCAGACGCTTTGTATAATTTCTATATTCCGGGTCAAGTTCTATCATCATACACACAAGCTCCCACGATTTCGGGCGCTTCATATATGCCTTGTTAATCTCTTCCACTGCGCGGTTCACATGGCTTCCGCTCTTTTTAAGCTTGGCAAGTAAATACTGATAATAAATTGCAACCAGACTTTCTTTTCCCAAAAGAGACCGGGCATAATTATAATCCTCTAAAATGGCTGCTGCTTCTTTTTCCTCATCACAAAGAAGATGCATATGTACATCCAACAGCGGATAAACATCTGCATTTTCCGTATAGATATTAAGACCAGACAAATTTCTCCGCGCCTCTTCTGCCCATTCTTTCATCGTCTGATTCCCCGCTTCAGCAGAAAGAAAACCTTTCAACGTAGAGGCAAGGATTATATCCACATCTCTTCTGTCCTCTTCGTGATTTTTATGATTTACAACCTGTACTTCGTACTTCAGAACTTCATACGGAGTTTCAAAAGAAATAATTCCAAAATTCTTTCCTGCATGGGTCTTTTCCGGATGAACAATATAACTGATTTCAAACTGATTTCCTACAAAATCATCCGTTGAAAAGGTATCCCTTGTAATCTGGATAAAGTCTCCGTCTACATATATTTTAATTGGCATATAGCCCCATGTGTTTTTCGTAAACTGTATGGTTTCTCTAGTCGCTTCTGCCAGATTACGGAATGTCCGCTGCACTTTGTTCATAGTGAGATAGAGACACTCCTTCTGTTTAATTCCCACCAGAAATTCTTCCATAGCCTGTTCGCCCAAAGACCATGTGCGCATATTCTCGTATAAATGCTGAATCCTTGGCTCTTCATATTTAATCACTTCATAAAAATCTTTGGAGCGGAACAGACGTAGTGCCTCCGAAAAATCCTGCATTGCCAAATTGCGAAAATCTCTTACGTTTTGTACTTTACCATAAGATGTCATAATGTATGGATTTTCAATCACTACTGTAAATCCTACTTCGAATTCTCCGCCATTGCAGACAATCGTAAATTTACCCTGTTCTACATGACCCGGCTTCAGACCACGTCCATCATAAGAAAATGTAATTTTCACAGGGTTTCCTTCAAATCCCTGTCTGTCTATATGTACACGAAAGGAAGAAGAATACACAAGTCCTCTTATTGCACCTTCTTTTCTGTTTTTGAGAACAAAGCTTCCGCGATAAACTTCACCTTCTCCAATTTTCAAAACCAGATTCGTCTCTGGAAAAACAATATCTGGATGAGGCATTCTAAAATCCCCTTTGGAAAATTTCTTTATCTTATTCTTCACTCTTCGTCACCTACTTCTTCGTATTGCTTTTTTCAAAAAAGGCATTATAATTAATTATATCATTATTCTATCCGGTAAGCAATGCCGGAAATCGAATTATTCATATTCCAAACTGATTAAAATTTTACAAATAGATATATCCAGATATCTTACACACAAAGGAGATTCTTATGACACCACATATTTCTTTCCATGGAAGCGACATCGAGGCTGCTTCCGCATATTACCACATTTCGCAAGAACAGATTACCTGTTTTAGTGCAAATGTAAATCCTCTCGGGCTTTCCAAATCTTTAAAAGACAAACTTGCTCAAAATCTCGACGTACTTTCCTCTTATCCAGACCGGAATTATACTGCATTAAAATCAGCCATTGGAACATACTGTCAAATCAGCCCCGAACATATTTTGGTTGGAAACGGATCCACCGAAATGATATCTGTACTGATTCATACCCGTCATCCTGCGAAGGCTTTAATGCTTGCACCAACTTATTCCGAATATAAGCGGGAGCTTTCTTTAATCGGATGTTCTCTGGACGAGTATGTCCTTAACGAAACCAGAAATTTTCAACTGGATGTAGGAGATTTCTGCCAGAAAATAAAAAATGATAAATATGAGCTTGTCATTATCTGTAATCCGAATAATCCTACTTCCTCTGCTTTAACAGTAGATGAAATACGAGAAATCCTGATTTCTGCAAAGGAAAACAATTGTTTCCTGATGATCGATGAGACTTATGTGGAGTTTGCACCTGATATCAATAAAATAAGTGCCATGTCTCTCATCTCAAAATTTGACAACCTTATTATTCTCCGGGGTGTTTCAAAGTTTTACGCAGCACCGGGACTCCGTCTAGGCTATGCTGCAACAAGCAATGTTTCTCTGTTAAAAGCGTTTGCCGAGCAGCAGAATCCATGGAGTCTGAACAGTCTTGGTGCGCTGGCCGGTGAATATATGTTTTCAGATACATTATATATAGAAGAAACTCGTTTTTTTATTAACAAAGAGCGGACCCGTATGTATGACTATTTATCTGATTTTCCACAATTAAAGCTATACAAACCTTATGCAAATTTTATTTTAGTAAAAATACAAATTCCAGAGATTACTTCTTATGACCTCTTTGATACGCTCATGCATCAGGGACTCATGGTGCGGGATTGTGCTTCCTTTGAATGCCTCAATGGTGAATTTTTCCGTTTCTGTATTATGAAGGAAGAAGATAATACGCGATTATTAAATGCTATCAAGACATTTATTGAAGAAAAATCCGCATCCTAGTATTCCTGCACAGTTCTCCTGCATAAACTATAAATAACAGCAGATTTTTGAGGCGTTATTATGAATTTTATTCGTTCACAGCAGGAGAATTCTGATTCAGGAAAATTAAAAATATCTCTCACATCGGAGGAAAACGCATTTCCAGTACCCGATGCGTCTATTCAGATTTCATATACCGGAGTTCCAGAAGATACATTGGAGGAATTGACCACCAATTCTTCTGGTTCTACCGATGAAATCGAGCTTCCTTCCCCACCGGAAGAATACAGTCTGGACCCTGCCATCGAGGAACAACCCTATTCAGAATACACATTAACTATCACAGCACCTGATTTTGAACCAATCACCATTGCCGGAGTAGAAATTCTCGCCAATACACTGGCTTTGCAAAATGTACGCATGCGGCCAGTCATTCCGGCAGAACCACCACAGATATACGTCATACCGGCCCATACTCTTTATGGTGTATATCCGCCTAAAATACCAGAAGCTGAAATTAAGCCGACTCAGGAAACAGGAGAAATCGTATTAAGCCGGGTTGTTGTACCGGAATACATTGTTGTTCATGACGGCTCCCCTCGGGATTCTACAGCCAGAAATTATTATGTCAAATATAAAGATTATATCAAAAATGTTGCCTCCAGTGAAATTTATGCTACCTGGCCTGAAAACACCATCCGGGCAAATGTACTTGCAATTATGTCATTTACACTGAACCGTGTATATACGGAATGGTACCGCAATCAAGGGTACGATTTTACTATTACATCATCCACTGCATTCGACCACAAATGGATACCAGAGCGCAACATTTACGAAAGCATTTCCCTAATTGTAGACGAATTGTTTGCCGACTATTTATCACGCCCGAATGTGCGGCAGCCGATTCTGACGCAGTATTGTGATGGTAGACAGGTGCAGTGTCCAAACTGGATGACCCAATGGGGTTCCAAGTCCTTAGGCGACCAAGGCTACAGCACGATTGAAATTCTTCGGTATTACTATGGAGATGATATGTATATCAATACTGCTCAGGAAATTTCCGGTGTACCATCTTCATGGCCGGGATATGATTTAACATTAGGAAGCTCCGGTGATAAAGTACGTCAAATGCAAGAGCAGTTAAATGTCATCGCAGGAGCATATCCACTGATTCCAAAAATCGATGCAGATGGCATTTATGGTCCGGCCACGGCAGAATCTGTCCGTGTATTCCAGTCAGTCTTTGGATTACCTCAAACAGGCGTTGTGGATTATCGTACATGGTATAAAATCTCTGAAATTTACGTCGGAGTTTCCAGAATTGCCGAACTGGTTTAAAGAAAGAGATATTTCAAATAATCTGTCATATGTATGAGAAAAAAGAGAAAGGCTAATTTGTGATTTTTTTGCGAAATGTCTTTCTCTTTTCTTGACTTTTCAAATCAAGGGAACTATTCTTAGCCTGAAAAAAGTATATACTCATCAACAAAGGAGTGGTAACTATGAAACAACCGCAAAAAATATCTCCGTTTCTTCTCGATGCTTTACTTACGATGTCAGGAGGATTTATGGATGCCTATTCCTATTTGTACAGAAACCATGTATTTGCCAATGCACAAACAGGAAACATCTTACTACTGGGTGTAAGTCTATCTGAACAGGACTACACAAAGGCCTTACACTATTTTTGCCCTGTCATTGCATTTTTCATCGGTATTATCATTTCAAATATGATTCATTACAGCTATAAAAACCAATTTCAACTTCGTTGGAAACAAATCGCGCTTCTTGTTGAAGCAGTTCTTTTGCTCATGGTATGTTTTATTCCGCAAACTTATAACTTGATTGCAAACAGTATGATTTCTATGGCATGTGGTATTCAGGTAGAATGTTTCCGCAAAATACATAATCTGCCTATCGCAACTACCATGTGCATCGGCGATCTCCGAAGTGGAACACAAAGCTTATGCCGCTATTTCTTCGAACATGATAAAGAACACCTGAAACATGCGTTTCTTTATTATGGAATCATTTTGTTGTTCGTAATTGGAGCTGTCATCGGAAGCATCATAATTGGATATTTACAGTCAGCAGCAATTGCCGTTTCTACCGTTTTATTATTAGTTGTATTTATTTTGATGTTTTTTGAAAATGAAAATGAACTGCCAAACTAATTTTCAGTTTTTTCCAGTATAAAGCTTTTTTATTTTCACATACTAATAGCGTAACAATCAAACAGTTACAAAAAAGGAGGAAAATGAAATGGCAAATCGTTCATCTAACAGAACAGCTGTACCTGAAGCAAAAGGTGCATTAGACAAATTTAAATATGAAGTTGCAAGCGAATTAGGAGTACCTTTGACAGATGGTTACAACGGTGACCTGACATCCAGACAGAATGGTTCAGTCGGTGGTTATATGGTCAAAAAAATGATTGAAGAACAGGAAAAAAAGATGGCCGGAAAATAGGCATCTGATAAAGTTAGACCAAAGTTAGACTAAACTTGGGCAAAACGCAAAAACCGCATCTCAAAATGAGGTGCGATTTTTGTCGTAAATATACGAAAAATCTTGAAAAATCAAGGTTTCTCAACTCAGCTGAAAAAGGGACTTGAACCCTCGACCCCTTCATTACGAGTGAAGTGCTCTACCGACTGAGCTATTTCAGCAAATCGACTTTCTATATTCATAAGAAAGTCAACAAAAATATTATATCAGACTTTTTCAAAAAAGCAAGCATTTTTCACTATTATGTAATTTCAATCATACAGTAGTAAATACATCATAACGTAGTTTCCAGATTAATATAATTCAGATACCGCAATAAATGCTCCGCAAGCCGTTCATTTTCTTTCTTTTCCAGCTTAGGGTCATCTCTTAAAATCACGCTTGCCGCTTCATTTGCCTGCTGAAGAATCTTTGCATCCTGAAACACGTCTCCAATCTTGAAATCCATCAGGCCACTCTGTCTGATTCCGAACAAATCCCCTGGTCCACGAAGCTTCATGTCTTCATTTGCTATATGAAACCCATCATTAGATTGATTTAAAATCTCCAATCTCTTCTTTGTTTCTTTCGTTTTAGATCCAGACATAAAAATACAATAAGACTGATATTTTCCACGTCCTACTCTTCCGCGAAGCTGATGTAGCTGTGCAAGTCCAAATCGTTCTGCATTTTCCACCATCATTACTGTGGCATTTGGCACATCTATTCCCACCTCGATTACAGTGGTTGACACCAGAATCTGAATCTCATTCCGCGCAAACTGTTCCATGATTTCATCCTTCTGCTTCTGTTTCATCTTCCCATGAAGCGCACATACCCGAATCGATGTTCCCATCTCTTTTTGCAGATTCTCGGCATAATCTGTCACATTTTCCGCTTCTACGGCTTCGCTTTCCTCTACCATAGGGCAAATGATATAGCACTGTCTGCCTTCTGCAATTTCTTTCTTCATAAAACGGTATGCCGTTGAACGATATCCCGTATCAACTACGCAATTTTTAATCGGCAGACGATTGGATGGCAGTTCATCAATTACCGAAATATCCAGTTCTCCGTATAAAATAATCGCAAGCGTTCTGGGAATCGGTGTCGCACTCATTACAAGAATGTGGGGTGTTTTTCCTTTTTGTGCCAAAGTTTCTCTTTGTCTTACGCCAAACCGGTGCTGCTCGTCCGTGATAACAAGTGCAAGGTTCTGATAATGCACTTTCTCCTGAATCAATGCATGGGTACCAACAACAATCTGCACTTCTCCATTTTCAATACGTTCATAGGCCAACCGCTTCTCTTTTGCTGTCATGGACCCAGTCACAAGTTCGACCTTAAGTGGAATATCATACTGTTCCATCAGACCGGTAATTTTCTCATAATGCTGTTTCGCCAATACTTCTGTCGGAGCCATCATAGCCCCCTGATAGCCATTTAACCCTACTAACATCAGTGCAAGTACAGCTACAATGGTTTTTCCAGAGCCTACGTCTCCCTGAATCAGACGGGACATCGTATAGGAACCACAAACATCCTGACTGATTTCTTTCCACACTTTTTGCTGTGCCCCGGTAAGTTCAAACGGGAGCTTAGAAAGAAATTCTAAAATTTTGGGATGCATGGATATGTCATATTCATTTACCTCTTTTTCCTGTTTTATTCTTGTCTGCCTGAGTGCAAGAATAAAAATCAAAAACTCTTCAAACACCAGACGTTCCCGCGCATAGTACAATTCTTCCTTGCTCTGTGGAAAATGAATTCCTTTTAGTGCGTAATTGTATTCTGCCAGATGATATTTCATTCGTATATTCTGAGGCAGAAAATCCTGTGCCAAATCCAGATAATCCAAGGCTTGCTTTACTGATTTAATCATCAGGTTATTTGACAGACCCGATGTCAGCGGATACACGGGCTGCAGGCTGTCAAGTTTTGCTGCATAACTAGAAACCGGGACAAAAAGTTCCGGATGTTCCATTACTTTCTGCCCCTTCTTCTGTACCACACTTCCACGAAGTGTAATTTCCTGATATTCCGATAATGTATTTTTCAGAAAAGGCATACGATACCATACAACCTTCAGGCTACCCGAATCATCTTTTATATTTACAGATAGAATCTGCATATTCGGTCTGCCCGCAAGCTGTACTCTTCCCTGAATCACACCAGAAATCGTATATACTTTTCCCATTTCCAGTTCCGCTATCGGAACCGGTTTTTCATATACATCATAACCTCGGGGAAAATAGCGGAGCAAATCACCAATACTTTCCACACCGATTTTGTGAAACAAGCTTTCTGTTTTATCGCCAATTCCCTTCAGTTCATGAATACTTGATTTTTCATTCATATTACTCTACTGCCAGAATATAATAATAAATAGGTTGTCCACCACGATGTGCATCTACATCCTGTTCTGGATACAGTTCCTCAATTTCAGCAATCAGCTTTTCAGCATCTTCTTCCGATACATCTTCACCATAATAAATGCTGATCAGTTCAGAATCATCATCTACCAGATGTTCCAGCATTTCTTTTGTTGTTCCATCAATAGATGGACCAACTGCGAGGATTCCGTCATCACCAATTCCCATAATATCCCCTTCATGGATATCCTTGTCATCAATATGAGTATCACGAACAGCATAAGTCACCTGTCCTGTCTTGACATTTCCAATCGCTTCCAGCATTGTTTCTTCGTTTTCCTGCACTTCTGCTTCTGCGCTGAAATTAATCACTGCAGTAATTCCCTGTGGAACTGTTTTGGTTGGAATTACAATGATTTCTTTATCCTCTGTCAAATCACGTGCCTGATTTGCTGCCATGATAATATTCTTATTATTTGGCAGAATATAAATATGCTCTGCATTTACCGCTTCAATTGCATTCAACATATCTTCTGTACTTGGATTCATCGTCTGACCACCTGTAATAATATGGTCTACACCAAGTTCTGTGAAAATATCATTCATGCCTTCTCCGACGGAAACTGCAATAAATCCATATTTCTTATGAGGCTGTTCTTTCTTTTCCTGAGCCTGCTGTGCTGCAAGCTTTTCCGCATCTTTAATCAGTTTTTCCTGATGTTCTTCACGCATATTATCAATCTTCATCTTTGATAACTGACCGAATGTAAGTGCCTTCTGGATTGCAAGACCCGGGTCATTGGTATGAACATGTACTTTCACTACATCATCATCTGCCACACACACAATCGAATCTCCAATTGATTCCAGATATGCCTTAAATGCCACTTCATCCTTCTCAGTAAATTCTTTTTCCAACAGAATGATAAATTCCGTACAATATCCGAATTTGATATCTGCTGCAGCTTCTGTATTTACTTTCGTTGCAGAAGATGATGTTCCCGGAGTAATCGCAGTATAATCTACTTCTTTTCCAAGGAATGCATCGTAAGCACCCTTTAAGACTTCAATGAGTCCCTGTCCGCCTGAATCTACAACACCAGCTTCTTTCAGAACTGGAAGCATATCTGGTGTCTGTGCAAGAACTGCTTCACCTTCTTCGATAACTTTCTCAAGAAATTCTTCTAAATCATCTGTCACTTCAGAAAGTTCTACTGCCTTATCTGCGATTCCTCTTGCAACAGTCAGGATTGTTCCTTCCTTTGGACGCATAACAGCTTTGTATGCTGTTTCTTTTGCTCGCACACTTGCTCTGGCAAGTGCTGGAACATCAAGCACTTCTTCTTCACGGATAGATTTAGTAAAACCACGGAGAAGCTGTGACAAAATAACTCCTGAATTACCTCTTGCTCCGCGCAGAGAACCAGAAGAAATTGCCTTAGCCAGAGAAGTCAGATTCAATTCTGAGATTGCTGTCACTTCTTTAGCTGCTGACATAATTGTCATAGACATGTTTGTTCCTGTATCTCCGTCTGGAACCGGAAATACATTCAGTTCATTAATATATTCTTTCTTCGATTCAATATTTTGTGCACCTGCAAGAAACATCTTTGCAAGCATCTCCACATTGATACTCTTTGTTGCCACTACAAAGTCCTCCTTAACTAATCAATTACCCGTACGCCTTCGATATAGATATTAATCTTCTCTACCTGCATATCTGAAAATTCTTCTACTCTGTATTTTACATTATTCATTAAATTATCTGTAACAGCCGAAATGTTGACACCATAGGCAATAATTACATGAAAGTCCAGTGTAATCTTATTATCTTCTCCAATGTGTACCTGGATACCTTTTGTGATGCTTTCTTTTTTCAGGAGTCTGACCAGTCCGTCTTTCATGCTGACAGCCGCCATACCTACAATTCCAAAACACTCCACTGCAACGGAACCTGCATATTTTGCAATCACTTCCGGATCAATTGTAATAATACCTAAGTTCGTACTCATACTACCCTGCATTTTCGTACCTCCATTTTCTATGAACCTTCAGGAGTGCTTCTGCATTCCTGAGAAAGTAATTTTTCACATACTTTCCATACATTATACTCTATCTAGAAACATTTTACAAATAAAAAAGAATGTGCCGAGCACATTCTCTTCATTCCGTTTTAATTAAGCTCTTTCAACAAGTCCAGACTTTAAGCAGCTTGTACAAACATACATTTTCTTTGCTCCGCCGTTCTCTGTCTTAACTCTTACAGATTTTACGTTAGATTTCCACATCTTAGATGATCTTCTATGAGAGTGACTTACGTTATTTCCGAAATGAGCACCCTTTTCACAAATAGCACATTTAGCCATGATTGCACCTCCTAACGAACTTATATGTCTGTTATATTATCCATACAGACTCGCAACATAATGTATTTTAACAGATAATGTACGCAATTGCAAGTATAAAATACTATTTTTTCCATTTCTGTTTTATTTTCTTTTTCTTATTGTTTTTACTTATTTGCAAAGCTGGAGAATTGCCTTTACCACCTCATCGATTGTCATATCGGAGCTGTCAATTAATACCGCATCCTCTGCCTGTACAAGTGGCGAAGTATCCCGGTGGATATCCCGATAATCCCGTTCTTCGATTTCTTTTTCTATTTCTGCCAGTTCACACGGAACCCCTTTTTCCTGCAATTCCAAATATCTTCTTTTTGCTCTGCAGGCAACACTTGCTGTCAGAAATACTTTCACATCTGCGTGAGGAAGAACCACGGTTCCGATGTCTCTTCCATCCATAACAACATCTTTCGCCTTTGCCAGATTTTGCTGTAAATCCATAAGTGTAGCACGTACCTTCGGAATACCAGAACTCTTAGAAGCCATATTTCCCACTGCCTCTTCGCGCAGTCTGGAAGTAATATTTCTTCCATTTAAATAAATCTGCTGGACTCCATTCTCATATCCAAGTGTAACATCCGCATCTTCACATGCCTGTTCAATCTCTGCCACATTATCCGGCTGAATCCCTTTTTCCATAAAATGAATGGCCAGCCCGCGATACATAGCACCTGTATCTACATATATATATCCTTTTTCTTTTGCCACCTGTTTGGCTATGGTACTTTTTCCAGCTCCGGCCGGTCCGTCAATTGCAATATTGTATCCCATTTTCTTCTCCTCACCTTATTCTACCAGATATTGCTGGCCGCAGCATAGGCCGTTGACCATGCTATCTGTAAATTAAATCCGCCGGTCACGGCATCCAAATCCAGCACTTCTCCTGCGAAATACAGTCCTTCTACTAATTTGGATTCCATTGTGGATGGATTCACTTCCTTCACTTTAATTCCACCCTGTGTGATAATTGCCTCTTTATAATCGCGCAGTCTGGTAAGAGTCATTTCAAAATTCTTAATCAGACGAACAAATCCCTGCCGTTCTTCCTTGGAAATCACATTTACCTTCTTCTCCGAATCGATTCCGCTTTGTGCAATCATTACCGGAATTAACTTAGAAGGGAACAGCCCTCCTATGGCATTTTTGAACTGTTTATTATGATTTGCTTCGAACTCTCTGAGTACTCTCGCATCCAACTGTTCTTCTGATAAAGATGGTTTTAAATCAATACTTAACTTCAGTTCCTTTTTCCCTGTAAGTGCTTTACCTACATAAGCACTTGCACTTAATATAAGCGGTCCGCTCACCCCATAATGGGTAAATAACATTTCACCGAACTCCTGATAGAGTACTTTCTTTCCGTCCAGAATCCGGATTTCTACATTTTTCAGGGACAATCCCATCAGTTCAGGCACAAAATATTCTTTTGTTTCTATTGGAACCAATGATGGTCTGAGCTCTGTAACTGTATGCCCCAGTTCTCTTCCAAACCGATAGCCATCTCCCGTAGAACCGGTAGTCTGATAAGACATTCCTCCTGTACAGACAATACAGGCATCTCCTTCCACTTTAGTTCCATCTGCCAGCTTCAGAAATGCGAACCTTCCATCCCTCTGACCTATCTTCGTCACTGTCTGGTACAAATGAACCTGAACACCCTGTGCTTTCATCTCTTTTTCCAGCACTTTAATCACATCTGAAGAATGGTCTGAGGTCGGGAACACACGATTTCCGCGCTCTACCTTTATCTGTAATCCGATGGACTCAAAAAAGTCCATTACATCCTGATTGGTATATCCGTAAAAACTACTATATAAAAATTTGTCGTTCGTCACAACACTTGCAAATAAGGTATCCATATCGCAGGCATTCGTCAGATTACATCTTCCTTTTCCCGTAATAAATAGCTTTTTCCCAAGCTTTTCATTTTTTTCAAATACATGCACTTCATTTCCATTGCGTGCCGCGAAAATAGAGGCTAGCATTCCTGCTGCGCCTCCACCTACAATCAGTACTTTACTCATCTGATTTTCCTTTTATCTTTCTTCATTTTCCATTTTCAGTTCCACACTGTCATTTACCGGATTCAGTTCATCGCGAGAATAAACCTGATATTCATCCCAGATTTCTTCCAGTTTTCCAAGTGTGCTTATTACTTCATTCTGCTTCTTCATACAAACCGCCACCACTAACGCATTAATCACACTGAGCGGTGCAACCAGTGAATCCACAATCGATGCCATGTCGCTTCTGGCAATCAGATTACAGGAAGAATAAAGTGTCATCGGCGAGTGCACACTGTCTGTCAGCGTAATCACTTTCGCCTTTCGGTTGCTTGCAAATTCCAATGCCTTTAATGTACGCATAGAATATCTTGGAAAACTGATTCCGATTACAACTGCTTCTTCATCCACATGAATAATCTGCTCAAAAATATCACTGGAACCATTGGCATTTACCGTAACAACATTATCAAAAATAAGATTCAGATAAAATGCCAAAAAGCTTGCAAGGGGTGCGCAGCTCCGGATTCCCACAATATAAATCTTTTTTGCATTGATAATCGTATCAACTGCCATCTCAAAGGCCTGCTGGTCAATACTCTCCATAGTCAGTTTGATTTTCTCAATATCCGAATGCAGTACATTGGTCAAAATCTCACTCTGTGTAATTCTTCCATAAGTAACTTCCATTCTCTGAATAGAATTCAGCTTTGTACGAACCATTTCGCCCAACGCCTTCTGAAATTCCGGATATCCCTTATATCCAAGCTGTGTAGCAAACCGGACAACAGTTGATTCGCTCACTCCAACTGCCTCCCCCATCTTGGCCGCTGTCAGGAATGCTGCTTTATCATAATTCTGTCTGATGTAATCCGTCAGACGTCTTTGTCCCTTACTTAACTTCGGATATTTTTCATCTAATCTTGCTAATAATTCATTCTGTGTACTCACTGTCTTCCTCCGAGCTCCAGGCCGTGCCTGTTCACTCTCTCTATTGTACCACGCAAAAATCAACTTGTAAATGTTTGCAATTTTTAATCTTATGGATATTCTGTTCTAACTTTCCCTGCTTTTGTTCTATACCGGATAGCTGCCATTCTCCGTATCTGCAATCGTCGTATCAATCTTTTTCATCTGTGCATCCCGATATTTAAAGAATTCCGTTGCGACCTGTGGGAACAATGCATAACTGAGGACATCTTCATCCTGCATTTTATACTGCGCCATTTCCTTTTCCAGCGTTTCCAGTTCATCCGGAATCAAATCCGCCGGACGGCAGGTAATGACTTCTGCGTCTTCTCCCAGAACCTTTTTCTTGACCTCTTCGTTAAACGGTTTTACCGTTGCACCATATTTACCGCTCAGTACATCTTTGGTCTCTTTGGTTGCCATCTTATAACGTTCACCCATCAGTACATTAAACACGGCCTGAGTTCCTACTATCTGAGAAGACGGTGTTACGAGTGGTGGTTCTCCTAAATCTTTTCGTACACGCGGAACCTCTTCCAGCACTTCATAGAACTTATCTTCTGCTCCCTGTTCTTTCAACTGGGAAGTCAGATTCGAAAGCATGCCACCCGGAACCTGATATAACAAGGTCTTGATATTTACCCCCAGATTCTTCGGATTTAACAGTCCACTCTCTAACGCTTCGTCCCGGATTGGGCGGAAATAGTCTGCAATTTCTGCAAGTAATTTCTGGTCTAAGCCTGTATCATATGGTGTCCCTTTAAATGTCTCTACCATAACCTCTGTAGCCGGCTGCGATGTACCAAGTGCCAGCGGGGAAATGGCTGTATCAATAATATCCACGCCTGCTTCCACTGCTTTTAAGTAAGTCATGGAAGCAACCCCGGAGGTATAATGGGTGTGAAGCTGGATTGGAAGCTTCGTTGCTTCTTTCAGTGCTCCAACAAGTTCCGTCGCTTTATACGGCAGCAGTAATCCCGCCATATCTTTGATACAAATGGAATCTGCGCCCATATCCTCAATCCGTTTTGCAATATTTACCCAGTAATCCAAGGTATAGGCATCTCCAAGCGTATAGGAAAGTGCCACCTGCGCTTCTGCATGTTCTTTATTTGCTGCCTTCACCGCTGTTTCCAGATTTCTTAAATCATTGAGGCAGTCGAAAATACGAATAATATCAATTCCATTTGCCACGGATTTCTGCACAAAATATTCCACCACATCATCTGCATAAGGCCGATAACCAAGGATGTTCTGTCCCCGGAAAAGCATCTGCAGTTTCGTGTGTTTGAATCCATCCCGAAACTTCCGCAGTCTTTCCCACGGGTCTTCCTTTAGGAAACGCAAGGATGCATCAAAGGTTGCACCTCCCCAGCATTCCACTGCATGATATCCCACCTTATCCATCTTATCCACGATTGGGAGCATCTGTTCCGTTGTCAAACGTGTTGCCAACAAAGACTGATGTGCATCACGAAGTACCGTCTCCATAATTTTAACCGGTTTTGCTTCTATATTATTTGCCATGAAAGTTTCCTCCCTTTTCTACTTTACGTCAATTACACCACAATTACATTACACCAAAAATCGCCATAAATGTTCCTGCCGCTACCGCCGTTCCAATCACGCCAGCCACATTTGGTCCCATAGCGTGCATGAGCAGGAAATTGGTAGGGTCAGCTTCCGCTCCTACTTTCTGGGAAACACGTGCTGCCATCGGAACTGCAGAAACACCAGCCGAACCAATCAGTGGATTCACCTTACCCTTGGTTGCCCAGCACATGAGTTTACCGAACAGAACACCAGCCGCTGTTCCAAAAGCAAACGCCACCAGACCAAGGATTACAATTTTAATGGTATTCCAGTTCAGGAACGCTTCTGCACTTGTGGTTGCTCCGACAGAAGTACCAAGCAAAATAACTACGATATACATCATGGCATTAGAAGCCGTCTCGGTAAGCTGTCGTACCACACCAGATTCTTTAAAGAGATTTCCCAGCATCAGCATACCAACAAGTGGTGCTGTGGTTGGCAAAATCAAAGAAACCACAATGGTAACAATAATCGGGAACAGAATTTTTTCCAGTTTGGTTACCGGTCGTAACTGCCCCATCTTAATTTTTCGTTCTTTTTCGGTAGTCAATGCTTTCATAATCGGCGGCTGGATAATCGGAACCAGTGACATATAAGAATATGCCGCCACCGCAATCGGTCCCATCAAGGATGTCTGTTGCAATTTCCCAGCCAGATAAATAGAAGTTGGTCCGTCCGCTCCACCGATAATGGAAATTGCAGCTGCCGCTTTATCGGAAAATCCAAGTAACATTGCCAGCAAATATGCAGCAAAAATACCGAACTGGGCTGCCGCACCAAGTAAAAAGCTTTTTGGATTGGCAATCAGCGGGCCAAAATCCGTCATAGCTCCTACCCCCATAAAAATGAGAGACGGCAAAATTGCCCATTCATCCAATTTATAAAAATAATATAAAAGTCCCCCGGCTCCATTTGCCGCTTCCTCTGCATGAAGCATAATATCCGGATAAATATTGACCAGAAGCATTCCGAATGCAATTGGCACCAGCAGAAGCGGTTCAAATTCATGGCGGATTGCCAGATACAAGAAAAAGCATGCCACACCTATCATGACATAATTGCCCCATGTCAGGTTAAAGAACGCAGTCTGGTGAACCAGGTTTCCCAAGGTTGTTGTTATATATTCCATGTTAAAACCTCCAGTTGTTTCTTATGGTTTTCACTCTCCGGTGAATACTAATTCAAAGTTGCAAGCACCTGGCCTGCTTCAATGATATCACCCACTGCCACATCCATACTGGCAACAGTTCCTGCCTCCGGTGCAACGACCGGGATTTCCATTTTCATCGCCTCAATGATTACAACTGTATCACCTTTCTCTACCTTTTGTCCGACTCCTGCTTCTAATTTGAACACTTTTCCTGCAGCGCCTGCGGCCACTTTAATCTTTCCGTTACCAGCTTCCTTCTTTGGTGCCGGTGAAGCTACAGGAGTCTGAGCCTTAGCTGCCTTCTGGGTCTGTGCCTCATAAGCACTTCCTTCTTCCTTTTCTTCCACTACGACATCATAAACATTTCCATTTACTGTAATTGTATAACTTTTCATTCTTCTTCCTCCCGCCTATCGATTCCACTGATTTGATTTTCTTCTCTTTATAGAACGCACAACAAATGTATCTGTTGTCGTTCCCTCATAGGCTGCAATGGCAGCCGCAATTACTGCCACCAGCTCCGTCTCGTCTGTTTCTTCCGGTTCTTCCACCTGTTCTGCCGGAACCTGTGGTTTCTTCTGCTTTCCTTGTTTCTTATCTTCTTTCTTCTGCACAAGAGCCGGTATATATTTGAACAAAGAAATCAAAAAGCTCATAAAAATTAACACCAGAAATACCGTTCCCATTCCGAGAACTGTATTGATTCCCGCCTTCTGCATAATTTCTCCAACACTAAAATGTGCATTGACGGTAAAGGCTTCTAATTTCAGATTTTTATCAAAGCTAAATTCCAGATCAGCTTCCCTGTCAGAAAATGTTGCCGGTGTCGTAACCGTAACTCCTGTAGCAGATGCCTCGCACGTATAATCTCCATGGCTGATATAAGTTCCACATTCCTCCTGGGAAGCTTCCCAGCCCTGTAGTGCCGCAGCAAAATCTTCCGCATTCATTTTGATTCCCGTCTTATCTTCCACCTGTGCCATCAGATACCCCTGATTCCACTCGGATAGTTCACTAACACTTTCTTCGGTCAGATAGCCACTGGAAATCAATTGAAAAATATTATCACATGCCTGTTCTATCTGTGCCTCATCATATGCAATCTGTTTACTTTGCCCACAACCTGTAGAAACCACTGTAAACATAACAATACAGACAATCGAGACAAGAAAATTCCATTTCTTTTTCAATTTTCTCTCACCTCACTATACAGTTCCATGTTTCTTTGCTGGACGTATTTCTTTTTTGGTAAACAGCATTTCAAAGGCTGCAATCAAATATTTTCTCGTGCTCTGTGGCTCGATAATCGCATCCACATATCCACGCTTTGCCGCTGAAACCGGACTGGACTGCAGATTGCGATAGGCTTCTGCCTGACGAGCAAGTTCCTCTGCATCTGCACCTGTATACATGATTTTCACTGCCATATCTGCTTCCATCATACCAATCTCTGCATCCGGCCACGCATAGACTAAATCCGCCCCTACAGCCTTACTGTTCATTGTCACATAGGCACTTCCGTATGCCTTGCCTGTCACTACATTGACTTTTGGTACTGTCGCATCTGTAAATGCATACGTCAGCATCGCCATTGCTTTAGCCAGGTGCTGTTCCGAATACATAGAGGCATGCAAACCTGACACATTCGTAAGGGTAAGTACCGGGATTCCAAAGGCATCGCAGAATTTCACAAATTCTGCAGCTTTCTGACATCCATTTGCTGAAAGGCATCCGTCATAAGTGTCCGTCTTTTCTCCGTCTTCATTATAGACTGCACTCCGGTTGGCAACTGTTCCTACCGTCATACCATTCAGCTTCAGAAATCCCGTTACCATATCTTTCGCATAGTTCCTTTTTGTTTCGAAAAACAGGTATTCATCTCCCAGCATAGCCAGCAGCTCTGCCGGGTCTTCCACTCTGCTCTCAATTCCTTTACAAAGTCTGTTTAAATCATCTGCTCCCACTTCATAAGAATCATGGTCCTTATTATTGGCCGGAAGTACGGAAACCAATGCGCGGATTTGTTCGATGACTTCTCCTTCCGTTCCTACCATGTCAATAAATCCATTTTTCTCACTCTGAAATGCGGCACTGGAAGAATCACATTTGTCTTTGCTGTTTCCAGAAATAGTATTCGGTGAATTCACAAACATTTTCCCTGTCTGTGCCATAAATACAAAATCCGTCAAAGCCGCATCCGCAGCAAGTCCTCCACCGCAGTTTCCAAAGACCGCTGTAATCTGCGGAATCACTCCCGATGCCATTACTTTCTTATACTGCATACTTCCCAGTGCATTTAGTGCATCGGTAGCTTCCTGAAGACGGATGCCTGAACAGTCCACAAACCCAATCACCGGAGCTCCCACCTTCATTGCCATATCATAAAGCGTGGCAATTTTCCTCGCATGCATTTCTCCTACCGACCCATTTAAAACGGTAGCATCCTGACTGTATACATACACAAGACCGCCTTCAATGGTGCCATATCCTGTAATCACGCCATCCGACGGGGCACATTTTTCCTGCAGATTGAAGTCCGTTGCGCGCGCAGTTACTGCACCGCCTATTTCCACAAAGCTTCCACCA
Organism: uncultured Lachnospiraceae bacterium; assembly: GCA_900554415.1. Taxonomy (GTDB): domain Bacteria; phylum Bacillota; class Clostridia; order Lachnospirales; family Lachnospiraceae; genus Allocoprococcus. The sequence continues at coordinate 130,782 of USGU01000001.1, forward strand.
TCCAGCAAGGCATCAATTCTGATTTTTGCCGGATTTGATGTCTTCCTATTCTCCATAAACTATCCCTCCATACTTCTCTATTTATCTGATAACTCTTTCATTTTCGTTATATTTATTATAACGATTTTCAGAATAGTGTGCAACTATTTCAGTTTGTTTCGTTATTTTTTTCACACCTTTTAAGGACTCTTTCACAAGTGCCACTGGTGCTTAGCAACGCCAAGGTCTTCTGCAATCCCTGGCTTTGGCTCGTTGCTTCGTATAAAACAAAAAGGCAGCTTCTCACAAGCTGCCTCATCGCTATTTTCATTTGAAATATTTGTTATTATTTTATTTACTGTTTCGGTACTGAACCGGAGTCATCTTGTATGCCTTCTTAAACAACCGGTTAAAATGCTCTACATTCTGATATCCTACTGACAGCGCAATATTTTCCACCGTCATATTCGTACTCTTCAGAAGTGCTCTTGCCTTCTTCATACGGACACGTTTTACCGTTTCACCAAAGGTCATTCCTGATTTTTCTTTGATGTATTTAGAAAGATACGGTTTGGAGAGATAAAACTTCTCCGATAAATCTTCCAGTGTAACATCCAGATAATTCGTCTGGATATAATTCAAAATTTCTATCAAACGTTCATCCTTACACTCTTCTGCTTCTTTAATCTCATCGATTTTGTTCACTGCAACCGCAAGTGCTTCCATGGATGCATGGATAATATCTTCATCAATTCCGACACCCCAGTAGCGCTGTCCCCTGCATATGATTCCCACATATGCACAAGCCTTTGATGAAGAACCCTTTGTCAGAGAGTGTTCTTCGTAGAAGGAAAGCTCATAACTGATTCCGAAATATTGCTTGATTGCATTACTTACTGCATCCAGACGTCCATTACCATAACCGGTAATCGTTCTGTTTTCTCCCGCATGACAGAGCGTTGTCTCTGCAAGGATGCCTTCGCCCTCTTTCTTGAAATCGCAGTCCACAATGGTAAATACACCTTTACAGTTGACATAGTTTTCTTCAAAGATATTGTAAACCCACTCTGGAGTAAGTTCTTTATGCGCTTTGTCGGAAACATCCTTTACCAGATATCCTACTTCTTCCTTCATCTTATCTGGAAGTGAAATTCCATAATTCTGCTTCAGGATGTAGTTTACACCGCCCTTGCCAGACTGACTGTTAATACGGATAACATCCTTATCATAGGTTCTGCCCACATCTTTCGGGTCAATCGGAAGATATGGCACTGTCCATTTATCGCACTGCTTTTCTTCTCTCCAGTTCATGCCCTTTGCAATAGCATCCTGATGAGAACCAGAAAATGCAGTAAATACCAAATCACCTGCATATGGAGAACGTTCATATACATGCATTCTTGTAAGGCGTTCGTATACTTCACGAATATGTGGAAGATCTGAAAAATCAAGTCCCGGGTCAATTCCATGAGAGAACATATTCATGCCAAGAGTAACAATATCCACATTACCAGTACGTTCCCCATTTCCGAACAATGTTCCTTCCACACGGTCTGCACCTGCCAGTACACCAAGTTCAGCAGTAGCCACACCACATCCTCTGTCGTTGTGTGGATGCAGAGATAATAAAACACCATCTCTGTGGCTTAAATGCTTATGCATATATTCCACCTGACATGCAAAAACATGCGGCATTGCATTTTCTACGGTAGATGGAATATTAATAATTACTTTCTTCTCCGGTGTCGGCTGCCATACCTCTAATACTGCATTACATACTTCCACCGCATAGTCAAGCTCTGTTCCCGAAAAACTTTCCGGACTATACTCAAATGTAAAATTGCCTTCTGTCTCATCTGCAAGCTGCTTCAATAAAACGGCTCCGTCTACAGCAATCTGTCTAATCTGCTCTTTGTTCTTCTTAAACACCTGTTCGCGCTGTGCTACAGAAGTAGAATTATACAAATGAATCACTGCATGTGGCGCACCCTTTACTGCCTCAAATGTTTTCTTAATAATATGCTCTCTTGCCTGAGTCAGTACCTGTACGGTCACATCATCCGGAATCATATTCTTCTCAATCAAAGTACGCATAAAACGGTATTCTGTCTCTGACGCTGCCGGGAAACCTACTTCAATTTCTTTGAATCCAATATCGACTAACATCTGGAAAAACTCCAGCTTTTCTTCCAGACTCATTGGTTCAATCAGTGCCTGATTGCCATCTCGCAAATCTACACTGCACCAGATTGGAGGCTTCTCAATAGCATCCTTCTTCACCCAGTCATATGTGACTTCCGGTGGCATAAAATACTGTTTTTCATACTTTTCAAAATTCTTCATGTTCTCTCTCCTGTATATAAAATAGATTCAAATAATCATTAAGCATTTTTAGTCAATAATATTGTCCTTTTTTAGCTTCTCTACAATACTATCATATTCTGTTTTATATACAAGTGACAAATTTATTCATGTAAGTTGATTTATTTTGTTCTCTCAAAACATTTCAGATTATTCAACTTCTTCCGGCTCCATACTAAGCACTTTTCCAATGGTTTTTAAATCATATTTCTGATTGTATTCTTTGAAATACATATGATATTCCTTTGTATCTGTCGGATGTACCTTGGAATTGTGAATATGAACCTCCTGAAATGCCTCCCCGCTCTGCATCAAAGCAACCATGGTACTTGCACAATGAGTCGCAATACGGTTAAAACAGTTCAGGATATCTGTAAATACCGTTCCTTCTTCCAGCCCACATATGCCATCACTCAGTCGCTCCACATGATGTAATTTTAATTCATCACACAAAGAAGAAATCACAACTCCCAGAGGTGCCACACGCTGTGCCAACTCTTTATCATCATTTTTAAATGCAGTACAGGTAAGATTGATTTCTTCACGCACCGCTTCCATTACCACATTCAACTCATCCCACGCTTCCTGCGAAAAATTGGTATGGTCATCGTGCATTTCATTTGCAATATGACCGATATAGGAAGCATGGTCACCAATACGTTCAAAGTCATTAATCGTGTGCAAATACAAAGAAACCTGTCTTGTCTGTGCTGTATTCATTTCCCGCTTTGTAATCTGAATCAGATATTCTCCAAGGCGGCTCTCGTATTTATCAATCAGATTTTCCTTGCGCTGTACCTTGTCATACTTGTCCTGCTGATAATTGTTAAGCAGATTCATGGCACGATTTACGTTCTTACGCAGATTCTTCGCCATTCCATTCATGGCGCGGTGACACTGTCCGATTGCAAGTGCAGGATAATTAATCAGACGTTCTTCCAACAAATCAAAATCGGCTTCATCTTCCAGTTCTTCCGCACTGTCTTTTACCAGATAGCATACCAGCTTCTCAATTTTAGGAATAAACGGAAACAGTACAATAACTGTCGCTACACGGAATACCGTATTCAAAAGGGCAATACTTACCGGTTCCATTACCATATCCATAAATGAAAAATGTACAATCGCATTAATACTATAAAATACAACGGACCAGATAATCAGCCCAAATAAGTCATTAATCAGATAGACCAGTGCTGTTCGTTTACCATTTTTGTTCGCTCCAATGGCAGAAATCAGTACCGGACAGGCCGCACCTACACCAATACCAAGTACGATTGGGAACGCACTTGCAAAGGTCAGAAGACCTGTTACAGAAAGTGCCTGTAATACACCGACAGTGGCAGAGGCGCTTTGAAGCACTGCCGTAAATAAAATACCTACTAAAATACCCGCAAGCGGATTGGAAAACATGGTAAGCATATCAATAAATACAGGGCTTTCTTTCAATGGTGAAACTGCCCCGCTCATGGTCTGCATTCCCGTCATAAGAATCGCAAAACCAAGCATAATATTTCCAATATTCTTATGTACGGTTCTCTTACAAAACATGCGCATAACAATACCAATTACGGCTACCACTGCCGAAATCGTGGCAGTCGAAAGAAGGCTTGCGATTCCATTCGAACCCTGAATATAAGAAAGACAGAGAATCCATCCTGTAATACTTGTTCCAATATTTGCCCCCATGATGATACCAATCGCCTGTTTCAGCTTCATCATACCGGAATTAACAAAACCGATTACCATAACCGTAGTTGCAGATGAGGACTGGATTACGCTGGTCACGCCTGCCCCAAGTGCAACTCCTTTCAGAGGCGTGTTCGTCATCTTATATAGAAATGCCTCCAGTTTATTCCCCGCAACCTGTTTCAGTCCATCTCCCATAAGAGACATACCGAACAAAAATAACGCAACCCCACTAAGCAAAGATAATATCATTGAAACAATTGCCATAACCTTCTCCTCTGATTATCCTCCGGCTCCGCGCCCGGATAATTTCTTTTGTATTACAAATTTGTTCTTTTCTCTGTATCTAATATAGATTTTACATATTTTTTACATTGCTTTTTTTATTATGCCACACCAATTTATAGATTACAATCATATATTTTCATAAATCTATACAGAATTTTAACCCGAATTTCATCATTTCATGCATATAACCGCCGAAAAATCCAAGTAAATATAAAAGATGTTTTGGACAATATAGTTCAAATTCTTTTTTTCCACTGCTTCTGTCGTCACCAAATCATAGACTTTCACCGGTTCTTCGTTCAGATAATAGGTAAGGGTTCCAACATTCTCACCTTTTTTAACCGGAGCAGTAAACATCGATTTTCTGGAAATTTCAGCGCGTACCGTTTCCCCAGCCTTCATCAAATACAGAAATTCATTTTCCTTCTCTTTCAGACCTACATTTACCGTAACCGGTTCAAAAAGTCCTGCTTCCCCCTTCATTCCGTCCTCCACTTCAATACTCTGGAATTCCTGTACAACCGGAATCTTTTTATATGTATAATTTACAATCCCATATTCCATCAGTTTTCTTGTATCCGACCACTTATAATTCTTGTTATTCGGCCATCCACACCCAAGAAGTGCCACAACGAAGGTTCTGTCGTCCCTTTTTAAAGCTCCCACATAGCAATACCCAGCATCCCCGGTAAATCCTGTTTTCCCGGATAATGCGCCCTCCATCATTGTTAAGAAAGCATTATGATTCTGGCAGGAATAACTGTTTGTTCCAGATAAATCCTGAAAACTATATGAGTTTGTCCTTGTGATTTCAAGAAACTGCTCTGCTTTCGGTGATTTTAAAATACAATATGACATAACCGTTGCCAAATCCACCGCCGAAATACTGTGCGTGCCATTTTCATCCGATGCATCCAACCCATTTGGCGTAATAAAATACGCATGCTCACATCCCAGTTCCCGGGCTTTTTCATTCATTTTCTCTGCAAAACCTGCCACACTGCCACCAATATGCTCCGCTATGGCAACTGCCGTATCATTGTGGGATTCCAGCATCAGTGAATAAAGCAAATCTTCCAGCCGAAAGGTCTGTCCTTCCCGCATTCCCAGATGAACTGCCGGCTGCTTCGCTGCTTCTGCCGACACCATAACCTCATCTTCTGGATTTCCTTCTTCCAACGCAAGAATGCAGGTCATAATCTTCGTTGTACTCGCCATAGGCCGCATCACATCCCCCTCCTTGGCTTCCAGCACTCTCCCCGATTCCGCATCCATAAGAACGGCTGAAAGGGCATATAAATTCTGTACCTCCTCCGGCATTTCCTCTGCCTGACTGGAAAATACCGCTCCCAAAGAGTTGATAATAATTATAACAAAAAAGAGCAGGAAAGCCATTCCTCTCTTAAAGCGAGGTTTCTGATTCCATACTCTTTTTCTCTCATTCCACATATCATGTCTCTCCCATCTTCTTCCTCTCTTTTTAAGGTATGAAAATAGAAGAAACTCTATGCTTCTAAATATCCAGTTTTAATTGTGCTTCGTCTTCTGCTTCTTCTTTGAATACTTCCATCTTCTCTGCGTCTACTCCCGGAAGTTCTTCCAACGACTGCACGCTGAACCGTCTTAAAAATTCTTCTGTAGTACCAAAAAGAAGCGGTCTTCCCGGTGCATCCAGTCTGCCGACCTCGCATACCAGATTATACTCAATCAACTTATTGATGGCATGGTCGGACTTCACACCCCTGATTTTCTCGATTTCCAGTCTGGTTACCGGCTGTTTATACGCAATAATCGATAAGGTTTCCAGCATGACATCCGTAAGAACATGCCTTTTTGGCTGCTTGGCAATCCGAATCAGATATTCGTAAACCTCCGGTTTCGTACACATCTGGAAAGAATCCTCCAGCTCAATAATGCGGATTCCTCTGTCCTCTTCCTGATAACGGTCCATCATATTACGGATGATTTTCTTCGTAGTCGGTACGTCATGTTCAATTGCATTTGCAATCCGCTCCACCTCTACGGATTCCCCCATCGTAAATAAAATGGCCTCAATGATGCCTTCCAACCTTTTAATTTCCATCTTGTTCCTCACCTGTTTTTTTCGCTGTAATAACGATATCATCAAAAATATGTTCTTGCGTAATCTGAATCTTTCCTGTTTTCATCAGTTCCAGAATGGCAAGAAATGTAACTACAATCTGTGTCTTGGAAGCCTGCTTCTTCAGCAAATCACGGAAGCTGAAATGACTATGTACTTTGGCATATTCTTCCACATAACTCAGCTTCTCCTCCAAAGTTACCTCTTCCTTCTCTATCTTCCCATACCGGCTTCGGATCGGATCCAGCTTATCCGTCTGCCGCTTTAATACTTCCTGAAAAATTTCATTTAACTTAGCCAGATTCAAATCACCTAAAAGTTCGTCTAAATCTACCGGTTCCACATAAGCCTCTACTTCTTCTGGAATCGTTGGCTCTTTATATAAAATATGTTCGCTCTCTATCTGTCTGTCACGCAGTTCGTAGGACATATATTTATACATCTTGTACTGCAGAAGCTGTTCTACCAGTTCCAAACGTGGGTCCTCTTCCTCGCCCTCTTCATTCACTTCTTTCGGCAGCAGCATCTTACATTTCAAATCCAGCAAAGTTGCCGCCATCAGAAGGAACTCACTCATGATATTCAAATCTTCCTGTTCCATTGCATTGATGTACTCCATGTACTGATTGGTAATCTCAACAATTGGAATATCATAGATATCTATTTTATTTTTATCAATCAAATGCAAGAGTAAATCCAGTGGTCCTTCGAACACCTGCAATTTAACCGGAATTCCCATGTCATCAGCCTCCTAACCTTTTCATTATAGCGGATAATTCTGTCCAACTCAACAAAATTATTTTCCATTAAGCGTCAAAATGACAAGTTCTGCCCGGTTCCAGAGACGGATATTCAAAGTATGGGTTCCAAGTCCCTTACTGACTACCATAGTCTTTCCCTCCGACCGATAGCAGTCTCCCGAATAATATGGGAACAAATGAATCTGTGGGCTGATAACTCCTCCAATAATCGGAAGCCGCACAACTCCTCCGTGTAAATGGCCGGAAAGTGTCAAATCTGCTCCCCACTTCCAGTACTCTTCCGCATATTTCGGGTGGTGCGCCAACAAAATGGTATAGTTTTCTCCAGATTTTCCAATCCTTGCTTCGATTTCTTCCTCTTTCAGCATATAATGACTGGCTTTCACATAGATACCCTTCGGCAGTTCCATGCCGGCAATCTCGATTTTCTGACCATTCTTTTCCACCACGGTCTTCTCATTGACCAGAAAATGTACTCCTGCTTTCTCTAATATTGCTTTATATTTGTTATAAGTCTCTCCATACTTTTCTGTATTTTCATGCATCCGCTGCTCATGGTTCCCATTGGCATAATACACCGGTGCTATCTTGGGAAGCTGTGACACAAGGTCTACCGCATTTTCATAAGAATGTCCTCGCTTTCCCACCAACATATCTCCACCAATTAAAATATAATCCGGGTTCTCTGCTGCAATCGCACGCACAAGGTCACAAGACTTAGGACCATATTCCTGATTGTGAAAATCACTCAGAAAAGCAATTCGAATCTCGCCTGATTCTTTCGAAAGCTTTTCCGATTCTATCTCATAATGAGTTATCACAAAAGAATGGGTTTCTCGGTAAATCTCGATGATGAGATATAGTATCACTATTATTAATAAGGTTAGTATTCCTAACCACATACTCTTTTCCTCTTTTTTCTCTTTATTATACACTGCTTATCTTTGATAAGCTTCTATTATGCATGTATGCTTTTTTGTTTTTGCATCATAGTTAATGCCGACCAACAAAATCTTTCCACCATAATCCTTAATTGCCTGAGGATAAATATTTTTCTTAATCTGATTGATTGCTCCCTCATTTGATTTATTCCATTTTAATTCAATTAACAGCATTGGCATAGCAGAAGATTTTTTAGGAAAAAAAACAACATCCGCATAACCATGCCCTGACGGCAATTCTTCAATCTTCAGGAATTCATCTATACTGCTGATATACGCAAATCGCACTACACTTCTTAATGCCTGTTCATTATTATAAAAAGTCGGTGCTGTTCCGGCACTATGTGCTTCTTCTATCGCCTGTGCAACCGCTTCTTCATCTTGGTTAAGTGTCGCTTCTAACAAATTATCCGAATTTCGGATGAGTTTTGCTAACTCCATATGTCTGCCAGTTGCCACCGCACGTACAAATTCCTCCCGAATTTCCTCATTTGGAATAAACACAACTTTATCATTTGCATCATAAGCTAAATATCCCAAATGAACCAACAATGTTAAAACATCATCCTGACTTTTTATGGTTGTCATATCATTTTGGAATGTTCCAGTATCAATTTTAATCCGCGCACCACCAAGCATTTGTGTAATTGATTCTTTCAGTCCATCCTCGTTCATATCAATATAAAATTGCAATGAAGTATACGTTTCTGTCTGTGTCCAATAATTGCCAAACTCCTCACTCTTAATTGCTTCCATTACAGAATTCGGATTGTACACGGATTTCACTTTATGGAATGAATATCCGTCATACCACTTTTTCATTTTTTCAAAATCCATATGATACTGATTACACAAATCTTTGACTTCAGGCTCTGTAAATCCTACATACTCTGCCAGTTTTTTAGGTGCAAGCATAGAATACTCTCTAAAATCGGTCATTGCAGATTGTGTTCCATACTTCTTGATTGGAAGAATTCCAGTAAGATACGCTGCCTCAAACACAATATCTGTCCAACTGCTTTTAAATAAACTTCTCAGAAAAGTAACATATTCTTTCTGTAATTTTGTATTCTCTCTGGCTTCACGAAAAACGGCATCCCATTCATCTATGATCATAATGAACTTTTCACCCGTTTTTTCTGTGACATGAAGCAATATTTCTGCCAAATCTTTTCCTGCTTCAATATTCGGAAAAACATGGGTAATTTCCGTCGTAACCTCGCGATTAATATCCTGAACAACTGTATTGATATCAGATGTACGGGACGTAAACAATGTAATATCAAGATAAATAACGAGATATTTATTTAAGTATGTTTCAAAATTCTTATCTTTTGAAATCTTAAGCCCTTGAAACAGTTCTTTCGAATCGCAGCTTTTATCATAATACGCACAAAGCATCTTTGCTGCAAAAGACTTGCCAAATCTTCTCGGGCGGCTTACACACAGCATCTTATCCGTTGTACCAAGTACTCCATTGATATAAGAAATCATATCCGTCTTATCTACATAGATTCCCTTTCTGACAGCTTCAAATCCGGCATTTCCTATGTTTAAGTATTTTCCCATATGATTTACTTACTCCTTTCCTCAGACCTTTTATCCCGTCTGTTCATTCCCTGCATATACTATATGATAGCCGATTTTCTTTATTTTGTATACCTCATTTATCAAACGAAATAACTTCTCTGAACTTTACTTTTTATTTTCCAATAATTTTTCAAAAAGACGCTGCTTTTTCCAGTATTTCGCTCACTGCATCTGTAAACTTCATCTTTCCAACGGAAGTTTCTGCCAGAACCGGTACTTCGCCAATCAGATTATCATTCAGGAAATAGCTGACTTTTCCAATTTCATCTCCCTTTTCCACCGGGGCATTTAACGTCTCCATCTCCACTTCTTTCCGTATTTGACTGAAATCTGTATTGTCAAAATCTACGTATTGAAACTTTTCTTCACACATACCAGTGACTTTATCCTCTTTTCCTTTTTTCACCTCTGCATAAACAGGCTCATCCAACACATTGTCATCCTGATAAGAATTGCATCTTCCAAATCCATAATTCAACAGTTTGATGGCATCTTTCGTTCTTGATTTGGCATCCGGCTCTGCCATCACAACCGCTATCATCTGAATCCCGTCTTTGGCACCGGTTGCAGAAAGGCAGAATTTTGCCTGACTGGTAGAACCAGTCTTTAATCCGGTGGCATACTCATACTGACGAATCAGTTTATTGGTATTGGATAGTCCAAACTCGCTTTCGCCTTTACCAGTCACATGAGTGATGTTCTCCATCCAAATCTGCGTGTAATCAAAGATTTGCGGATAGTTCAAAATCAGTTCCCGCGACATCAGCGCAATATCCCGCGCCGTAGTCTCATGCCCATCTGTATCTAACCCATTACAATTCACAAAATTGGTGTGCTCCATTCCAAGTCCTTTTGCCCGTTCATTCATCCGCTGGACAAACTGTTCTTCTGTTCCGGCAATCCGCTCCGCCATGACAACGCAGGCATCATTCGCACTTGCAACCGCAATACATTTGATTAAGGTATCTACTGTCTGCTTTTCTCCTGTTTCCAAAAACACCTGCGAACCTCCCATAGACGCAGCATATTCCGATGTTGTTACCTCCTCGTCCAAACTTATCTTGCCTTCTTTGAGTGCATCAAAAATCAAAAGTAAGGTCATTACCTTTGTGACGCTTGCTGGAGGCAGCTCTTTATCTGCGTCCTGTTCAAACAGAACTGTACCTGTCTCTGCTTCCATCAAAATGGCTGTTTCTGCCGAAAGTTCCACCTCCGAGCCGGTATCTGCTGCCGTCTCCTCCTCCATGAAAACAACCTCATCCATAGACATAGCATAACAAGTCTGGGAACATAGCAAAACGCAGAGTATCACTGCAATTATCCTTTTCATACAAAACTCCACTTATTCTATTACTATAATATAAGTGATGTAAGATGAAAATATGACATTATCCGTGATACTCTGCGTATACATATTTACAATATGAATTTTAAAATACGGTACTGGGAATATGGTACTTGATAGAAACAATTATCCGAAAATGATTCTTCTAAATTCTTCCGCTTCCTCCATATCTTTATACACACGTAAAACCATATCTGCATATCCAAATGCATCATATAAAGCATTGTCCTCTTTATAATCAATCTTTCCAATCGTCAAACTGCATTTCTCTGTTCCATCAATTCCAAGATTCGAACGCTGGATTTTGCAATTCATCTCAAAGGATAACAGCATATCATATGTACCTCTGCGTTTTACAATGGTTCCTTCCCGTTCCAACTGGAGAAGCGTATAATCATCATAGACACCTGCTTTATTTCCATCATATACACAAAGTTCTGCTTTTGCTTTGATGTCATCCATTGGTGAATCGCTACAGATAGCTTCCATGATTTTATGCACATCCTCAGATGTCAGTGTAACATGAACCCTGTGCATATCATAATCATTGCCCTGCTCATCCGTATAACCAAAAGCAAACTCCATCTCTACCTGATCCTTGGTTGCTTCTAATACATCAATTTCTTCATAATGCGAATCTCCTTCACAACGGTTAAAATAATACTGCTCTTTAATAGTTGAACCCATTTTCGTTCTCCTTTTCCAATTCAAAATATACTATTCTGTGAATAAATCCAATTCTTTTAACAACTCTTTCGGATACCAGCTTTTTAGCATAATATCATCTGCTGCCACTTCCAGCAGCGCCTTACGATATGCGCACAATAGCAAATCCACTTCTATCTTTTCCTGTATATAATAACTTAATGGGCACAATATTTTTTCATTTAATTTGTAAGATCCCGGATAATATTCCAGTTCCATATAGTTGCACACTGATTCATAATATACTGTGCCATTTGGATTTACAAAGTAACCCGCACCACACATATCAGAATAATCACCCCATTTTTCCAAGCCTTCCACCGGATTCCATGTGTCCATATTATCCAATACAAAAGCACCACTATCCAAGCCCAATTTATTCTCCTTCGACGGTATCCATACAATGTCTCCTTTTGCAAACGGAGTCGGGAAATTCAACCACAACGCTTCGAAAAAATAATTCAAAATATCATTATCCATTTCATTCTCAGTATGGTACTTTACGATATTAAGAAGCTGACCTTTCCCATTATATTCCATTTCTGATACTAAACCTGGATTGTTTAAGTCTTGTCTTCGAATTCGGTATTTTATAACTCCATCTTCTCCTGATTCATCTTCATTTTTAACACCTGTTTTCACGCTTATCTTATATGCACTCATGCATGCATCAAGAGAGCCATAAATAGTTTGATAATTTTCTACCCAACTAGCATCTCCTTCATATAAATAAGAATACATATATACATATCTATGGTCTGCACTTTCCTTTATAAAATCAGCAACCGCCTCATCCACAATCGTCATATATCTTTCCAGCACCGCATGAATGCCTTTCACCGCAAGGTGATTCATTTGCTCAGGAATTTCACAATCCGGCATCGTTGAAATAACCTGCATCCATGCGTTTTTCTTTTCTTCATAAGTAAGATGGTGGCACATATAAATTAACCATGCAGCTTCCAGCGAATTGAATTGGTATTCGATTTTTCTAAGATATTCTCGAATATCTTTTGAATTTACAAATGAATAAATATCCATTCTTTTTATACTCTCCTTGTTTTCTCATCATTTACAGTTTTCTTCTTCTGCAAGTTATGTACTATAGTTGGTATAGCAAGTGGACCGCAATATGGACACCACATATTTCCGACATCCGGATTCCACGAATACTTTCTTTTACACTTAGGACATATCTTAAACATTGGCATAATCGTCATAATTTTCACCTTCTCTTTCTTTACACGCTCCATTTCTATGCGTCTTTCTAATTACACTTTAACATTCATAGATGACATCATATGTCACTCTTGAATTTTTGATGGATATTTAAAGATATTTTGAAAATATTTGACTGATATTTGAAAGTTACAATTTATAAAATTTGAGCACCGGATTTTACTTCCGATGCCCATTTTTCACATACCTACACTTTACACCTATTGATATCTCTTTAACATGTCCAGAATCACTTCCTGCATTTCCTTTCTCATACTTTCTGGTTTTAAAACCTCTACTTTACTGCCTTGGCTTAACAACCACATAATAATACCTTTTCCATATACTTCCGCTTCTATCATACATTCATCCTCATACTGTTCAATCACTCTGGCTGTTGGAAGACGGTCTAATATCGGTTCCGGATTTGGACCATAAAATTTCAATTTTACTTTTTGCAGTCTTCCGGCATACATGAACTGTATCCGTTTTCTGAATTCACCTTCTTCAAATCGATTGGCATACGATACTTTGAATTTCTCATCTAACTGCTTATAATCCTTTATCCTATCGATTCGAAATATAGCCGGATAACTGTACTTATGTACGTATTTTCCATTTTCGTCTTTTTCAACAATATACGCATTCAAATAAAAGTAATACTCTGAAAACAAAATAGAAACCGGTTCTATGACTCTTTTTATTGATTCTCTCGGTGCACTTGCTCTTGCATAGTGCAATGACACAAGATTATGCTCATGAATATCCGAACCAATCTCCCATAGCGTGTCCTGAATATACTCCTTGTGATTCAATTCCACATAATGATATTTTTCATTTGCAATCAAGTCACTGACAAGCTTCATGTTTTTCAACGGAACGCAGCCCTCGACAAGCTTGTCCAGAATCGTTTTCAATTCCCGACTTGTGAAAGCACGACTTTCCAGAAGAATTTTGGAAACTGCCAAAATCTCACTGTTTGTCATCATAGATGGCTCTGCTCCAGCCATAATAAAACCTTTTTTAGTACGGTCATAAACAATTTCGAGACTGCCTCCTGTTTTGGCATTTTGCTCTGATAAAAAAGTTCTGATATCGTCAATATCTCTTTGAATAGAACGTTCATCGACATTGTATATTCCTGCTTCTGTAGACTTGTTAATCGTTCTTCCTTCACAAAGGCGGACATACATATCAAGGATTCTAAAGTTTTTTGATTCTTTTTTTACTTCCTCTTCATTTTTCTTCATTTACATTATTTTCCCATATTGAACAAAATCTCTGTGCAAATCTATTTTAAATTTTTTATTACATTCTCCGCATCACGCATTGATTTATCTACCGCCTGATGATTTACTGTATTTATTTCTTTATCATCATTCGATTTGTTCACTAAATTAACTTGACACATTTTATAAAGTAACCCTACAAGTAAAACTGCATTTTCCGTTGCTTTTCTCTCAGTCTCCGAAAATTCATACCAATTCGTTTTATGTAATACATTAACAGCATTCGATACAGTAACAAATATGTTCTTATATTTATTATTCACTGTCCGAATTGAACAAGTGTATTTACTCGCCACCTCTTTAAGATCATTTAGATATTCGCATGTCCGATTAATCGTTTCTTCTGCTTTTTTCATTTGTGACCATGCTTCATCTGCTTTATCTGACAAATTTCCACCAACTACATTAAAGATAACTCCACCAACCAATAAACCTACTCCCAATGTTGTCGCGCCCAAAATAGTAGAGCCTAATGCCATTCCTCCTGCCAATGGTGTTGACCCAAGTGCCCCTCCACCTAAAGCTGCCAGTGTTGCATTTGTTGCCGCTGCGCCACTTAAAGATGAAATTGCCGCTCCTGTTGATGCAGTTCCTAATGCCATTACTGCCGATGTGGTGACACCTGCAGCGGCAAATCCCCCTGCGGTTCCAACAGCAGCTCCACCAATTCCTCCTAACAAAACACCTGCCCCTACTGAAACGCTTTTTAACTCCTCTTTATTATATTGCGGTAATTTTACACCATTGTTATTATACTCTTTAAATTGAGGTCTGTTTTGTATTTTTTCTATAGTATCTGAAAACGCATCAAAACCATGTAAGATGTTAAGTTCTAATTTACCTAAGTCATCCATCACTTTATTTGTTTCTTTACTTGTATCTTCAAATTTCTCCATATTTCGATTATGACGATACTCTGCTGCTTTCATTGTATCATTTGCATCTTTCATTTGTACAGCACCATGTATTCCACTTCCAACACCACCCACTGCTGCTGCAGCAGCGATAGCCCCTAATATAAACGGTAACGGCATAACTCATTCCTCCAATTCTCTCAATAATTTACAAGCTTGTTTATTAATAGCGTAATATTCTTCTCTAGACATCAATTCACTAAATAAACAATCATAACTTTCATCTACACGGCAGAGCAAAGGTCGATTCTCATATATTGAGCAATCGTTTCCATTCAAATATTTACAAACTCCATCTCCTCGATCTAGGGATGCATAAATATTACTTTTATCCAAATTTCTGCAGCAACAGCCACAATGTTCACATTTAAACATTATTCAAATACCAATGTGGCGTTTTTATCCGACATATGTGTATCAAAATCGCCCTGCCAAGGTTTTTCATACCCCATCTTATCAAATATTTCAAGAAGAACTGTGTTTAATTCAGCATCTGTTGCCTTTTCAATCATATTAGCCCAATTATTACATTCTTCTGTTTCGCTTCTAAATGCCTCTATATCTATTTTTTCTAATTCATGTAAATAATCCAAAAGTGCTTCATTAATTCTCTTGTAAGCTTCTATACAAGCTTGCATTCGTGTTGAAATCTTCAATCTAATACAAACTTCCTTCAACACCAACATAACAAATCTGAACCATGCAATTAAATTTAAGCGCATAAAAAAGGCCAAAAAATTTCCACCTGATTTAATTACCGCATCCATCCCATCCAGTACGCAAAGTGTTCCATTTCCCAAAAGCAACATTACTCTCAAATCATCATGCGCCATAGATGGAATACATTCTTTGAGTGGTTTTCCGTATTGAAAATGATGTCTTATAGACCATATTAACCGTATACTAAGTTCTGTTATCACAACTGGAATAGCTTGAGCTAATCCGAACCTTAAATCATATCCCTGAGTAAAGGCCTGAAGTGCAATTTCTGATAAATCCTTTACACCATTCTGAGTAGAAAACTTACCAAGTTTGCAAAAACCAAATAATTCATAAAACGGCATTACAATACCAGTTCCACGGTTATGAGACCCACTGCTTCCTGCCATATCAGACATCAGATGTCCAAACCAATTAGTTATCCCACACATAATCTTCATCACAAAATTGCCACCTAATAATATTCCAGTCTCAGAATTTATTGTTATCAATTGTCCATTAGCAATAAAAGAAGAAGTATCGGTAAATTGATTCACAATTGAAAAAAACAATCCTACAATATCTGGAGAATGTGCTAATGACATCATGTGATGCGTATTGGGGGCAATGTTAAAGTAATTATTTACATCACCTGGTTTTCTCTGATCATAATTTACCTTATAATTCCTTTCCAAAAAACCAATAGCACTATTTACATTGTTTGCATTTTTTTCTTTAGGATTCCACCCCGTTTTTCTTGCAAAAGACATTACAACTTCGTCTACCTGCTTATCTGTCCAATTACAACATGCACTATCTCCCGGAGCTCCTACAAGAAAAATATCAATCATTCCACCGATAGCGCCACAAGCAACAGATACTATGTAATCATACTTATCACATTTATCTTTTGTTTGTAAAAGTTCTTTATTTCCCTCTATATCAAGTTCAAATTTATATTTACCTCTTTCGTTAGACATGTAACATTCCTCTTATAGTTTTATTTTGCAATTAAAGTATAAAGTTTTGCGCAAATTTCAATGTATTCATCAAGAAACTTTTCAATATTTTTAACTGCATCCTCTTCCATATTTATTGCATCAACTACTTTTTTTAAGAAAACTTTTTCTCTTTCATCATAAACGCCATCTGCCTTAAGTAATCCTAAAAGTTCAAGTATAATAATATTCTTTTCCTTATGATTAGAATTGTCCTTGATTTCATTTAAAACCTTTTCTAATGCAATATCCCTATTAGGAATAACTTCTGGAATATTCATTTCCCTACAATATTCCCTCATCATTTCTTGTTCAGCCTCTTCCAATATCTCGTCAGCATATGCTGCATGAACACATAACTGCAAAAATCTTTTTTTATTTTCTTCTTCTAAATATTTTAAAAACATATTTTACACCTCTAATTCTTTTGTAATTTTACTTTGTTAATTTGTCACAAAATATCATTTATTTTTAGAATTCTTCCTTAATCCCCGTTTTGTAAACTTTGATTTCCACTGTTCATCTCTCATCCCTCCTAAATATCTAAATTACGGAGATTAGGCTCATTCTATTTTTATCAACTAATACGATACATGTACAAAGTCTCCTAAAGTCAAACTTCCATTAGCTGATTGTAAAAATTTCATCATTTCATCGTTTGAACTAATTGCAACATCTATTCCATAACATTGATACAAACTTTTTATGGTTTCTTCATATAAACGGCTATTCTTCTTTTCAAGTGCCACCTCTATACGCTTTAATAATTCTTTTGTATTTATTTCATATTGTTTTCTTTCTTTTTTCACTCTGCAAATAATCTTTTTTGCTCGTTTATATTGTTCGAAAGTTAATTGACAGTTTAATCTTTTTAACTTTTTATCAATCCACTTATTTTCTATATTTTTTAAAATATTTGAATCATTATACGCAAATCCAGTTTCTGAATTAAAATCACAAGTTGTGCCTGTCATTTCCGAAAAACCCAAACTCATAAATATTTTGTTCGTATTTGGATTTACAATCTGATTCAAAAGGACAATTAAATTAATGGAATTCTTTAACATATTTATATCCTGTTCAGAAAAATCGGAACAACATCTTTCTTTTCTTAAATTCATCTCTTTGAGCATATCAATGTATTTTTCTGCTTCAACTTTTAAACGCTCCACTACTTCATATGTAGATTCTAGAAGAAAAAATTTTTTCCGTACCATAATACACGATAGATCTATTTCCACTTTTTTAGTTCTTAATCTTATCCTTTCTTCTTTTGCCTTATTAATCCTACCTTCTACCTTTACAAATGTTAGAAAAGCACTTCTTAGTATTTCTATTAGACTATGTGCATTATATGTTTCTTGGCTATAATCTGTATAAGTTATTTCTTTTATGTTATCTAGTATGTTATCCAGATCTAGGGCTTTACTATTTATATTTATAAAATCCAAATTCGCAACTAATTGCTTCATCTGCTCATAATAAGGCTTCAATACTTTTATAAATATATCTTCGTGTTGACACATCACCTTTTTCATGCACTGTTTGTAGTCATTTTCTGTCTTTTTCCTCTGTGCATTTGCAACTTTTACAATATACTTGTTTCCTTCATTTATCTTATTTAATCTTTCCACCTCTTTGTTCACTTGTCTTTCCACTACTTCCTTTAATCTTTTACCGGTTGCAGTGCCGACCATACGATTCGTAATATTATCCCTCATCCCATCGTTCCTCCTGACATTTTAGCATCATCATAATACTTCCAAGCAATTAAACCTCGCAAAAACAAGCCTCATTCTCGCTATTGATATGTAAAAATACGCAAAAAATGACACTGTGGATAACCGCACAATGTCATTTCTCATTCCGTCTTTCTTCTCCTGCAACTGGCTGACATAGAACAATTTACCATCCATTAGTCCCTTTAGTTTTGCGTCACTGACTTTCATCAGCTTTGCCGTCTATCTCTGACATAAGTATAATCTTTTCCCTGATTTGGGTCAATCTTTTTTAATAATTATGTACGATAAATCTGCAAGATTTTTCTTTTTATTGTGCAAATTATCCATTTTTAGAAACCTCTCAATATTTCCCAACGAATCTGGCACATGTATATTACAATTTTCTTATATCAAATGTCGTTCCCCCAATTTTACATTTGCATAAGATTCCAATATCACTCCATCCTTTTTCTAAATTCACCTTCTTCGAATCTGTCACTATAAGGAACCCTGAAATGTTCCTCCAAAATTTCATATTCTATAAACCGGTCAATCCGGTATTGTTCCGGAAATGTTCCTGTCGAATTTGGAAATTCATTGTTCGAAATACTGTCATTATAAGCCGTAAGGCAGAAGTACGAATCTGAGTAAATAATTCCAACCGGCTTCAGTTTATATTCCACCATTTTCACATCTCTGTATTTCTTCTGGTATTTCACACGCACATAGCTCTGCTCTGTAATTGCATGTTCTAGGCTCCAAATGATATCGAGCAGCTTTTTTCCATGTGGAAGTTCTATATAATGATGCATTTCATTTCGAAGCAAATCTTCTATCATTTTCTGATTCTCATTGTCACTGCAGGCTTTTATAAGATTAAACAGAATCGGAAATAATTCTGTTTTTACCAGTGCCCTGCTTTGTAGTAAAATCTTCCCGACCGCCAGAATATCTTTGCTTTCCAGATTCCTTCTGTTTGTCGTATGTAAAACATAACCTCCGGCTCTTTTGTCAAAGATAATTTCTTCAATATCCCCTGTTTTAAGCTCTTGATTTTGCAGAAAACACTGAATATCTGTAATATCTCTTTGAATGGTTCTCTCTGAGACCCCATAGCTTGTACTTAAAGGTGCCTTCTTAACCACTTTTCCCTGCTTCAGTTGTTTGTAAATTGACAAAATTCTTTCTGCCTTATCTTCCGAATGTTCTTGCATATTTCTATACCTCCCTACCAACACAATTATAGAAGATGGCATAGACATGTTCTGTCACTGTAAAAATATTTTTCACGGACATATTTTGTCATCAAATTCCAAATATTGTCTTATGATAGGACAACTCGGTCTTGCAAATAGTATACCATTTATATTGTCTCATTACAAGACAAAGGAGTAGAAGTATATGGCACGAATCATTGACAACGAACAGAAAAATTTAGTCGGCAGCAAGGTAAAACAATTGCGTCTGGAAAAAGGCTTAAGCCAGCAGCAGCTTTCTGATAAACTGGAAACCTTAGCCATTTACATTTGTCGTGGCTCCATTTCCCGCATCGAAGACGGCAGCCGCACCATAACGGATATTGAATTGATGGGATTATCCCAGATTCTTGCCACCCCAATCGAAGATTTTTTCAAATAGAAAATCCTGCTTTTTGTAGGTTACTCTATGATTTTTTTATACTTCAAATATTTCTCCATTTTTTCGTCATAGAAAAGAAGCCATGGGTGGTTAAACAAATTTTTTCCATCATCACCACCCTCTGTTGTATCACACACCATTAAAGCTTTCATTGCGCAAATCCATTTTCCATAATCACTGTTACACAATGTTGCCTGCTCCAAATCGCTTTTCAAAAAATCATGCAAAGCTATATATACATCTTGAAACTGCATTTTACTGAACACATAAAACAATGCATGATCTACCATTGTTTCTACTAAACATTTATCTTTGTAATATGCATCTGTCTTTTTCCACTGCTGAATCTTATTTTCAAAATAAGCCTCTGTTCTGGCCTCATCATACTCGAAAACATAAGTGCTTGCTTTCGTGTATTTCATAATCTCCTTTAGTTTTTTCCATTTACTTCTCTGTAATTGTACCTGATGTGTCGTAAATATCATGTCACAATCTTCTACTTCATTCTGTTTTTCTCCCGGAAATGCATAGCGGTAATCAAACGTAGGCAATTTCTTATTTTTGCGAATCGGGAAATAAATAATTTTATTCTGCGGATTGAATCCTAGTACTGCTGCGGAATACATCAGTGTTCGCATAGCTTCCCGGTCACCCATCCAGTTTGTTCCCCAAACGGCAAATCCGTATCCGGTAACACGTACATTTTCTGTATGTTCCGGAATTAAAATGCAATATGAATGATTCTTATAAGAGATATCATATTGTTTAAATTTAATCTTCCTTTCTTTTTTCTTACTCATTCTGATTTTTTCTCCTGTACCAATCTGCGTTTCCACGATACACCAGCCAACCGCATTTATCGGCACACGCATCTGCCAAATCCTGCGGACTTGTAAGTTCAGGTTTCTGGTTCAGGAAATCTACCCCCGCCTGTTCAAACAAGTACATAATAAATTCTGAACAAAACATATCTTTTGGATTCATCGGCCGTTCTTCCCCCAGCACGTATTCTATCAGCCCTTTGAGATTATAGCTTGTCTGCTTCTGTTCTTTCGCCATGGCAGAAATTCCTTTTGCAATCCTCTCGTACTGCGCTTTTGTGACATAGATTCCATTTACTTGAATCCAAAGTCTTTGTGCCTGATAGTCATGCAGACGTTCATAGGTAAAACCGCCTTCTATATCTGAAAAATTTGTTCCTTTTCGGATGGTAAAGGAATACATATTTTTCAGGGACTCATCCAGTGCCAGCGATACATGTGAGAAATTACTGTTCGTGTATGCCGCTATGGCACGAGCCATAGAAGATTCCGGTGCGAAAGAAAACACAAGATAAATTTCTTTCTTTTCTTCCCCTTCATATTCTGGTTTGGAAAGTCCATATTTGAAACAGCATTTTCTTCGGAAATATTGTTCTACCTCCATCGAATGTTTCATATGTTCTCTTTTTATTTTTCTGTATGCCTGGTTAATCTTTCTTATTTCTTTCTGATCCTTTATATATCGGAGTTCCATCAGAGAAAATGCTTCTTTTCTCCATCCGATATATGGATTTTTCATTTTCTGACTGTACACGTTCTACCTCTTTCTTCTGAAGTTCATACCTTCATATACTCTCACCGGATTTCCACGTACAATCTTTGTGTGCTCTTTCCATGCAGAATTTACCTGTCTGTGCTTCTCGTCCAGTTCTTTCTGATTCAGAATTGCATTTAACTTATCCATTGCATTCTTT
The DNA here is from genome assembly GCA_900554415.1 of uncultured Lachnospiraceae bacterium. Lineage (GTDB taxonomy): Bacteria > Bacillota > Clostridia > Lachnospirales > Lachnospiraceae > Allocoprococcus. Next base: position 152,754 of record USGU01000001.1, read on the forward strand.
TTATTTGCATACTGGCTACGTTCTGCGGTAGATGTCACGGTAATTCCGGTTGGAATATGAATCAGACGTACTCCGGTTTCTACCTTATTTACATTCTGACCGCCTTTTCCGCCACAATGAAAACGTTCAAAACGAATGTCTTGTTCTCTGCTTATATCTTCACGCTCTGGAATAATGCTGACATCCACAAACCAGTTTTTTCTCTTATGATTTGGGCGAAATGGACTTCTGCATATCCACTGGATACTTCCCTCTAATTCTGACAAATCTTCTTCTGTTGAAAAGAGAATGGATGTATAGCATCCTTTTTCACGTGCTTCATGTGCTGACAGTAATTTCACATCTGAATATTCGTTTGCCAGTGTTTCAAATAATTTTCGAACAGCCAGTTCACATTCTGCCGGACCTTGTCCTGAGCTTAATTGAATAATCATGTTTCTTCTCCTTTCTTTTCTTTCTTCCTCATTATAAAAGCCCAGAACGACACATAATGTCATTCTGAGCTTCTTTTTTTACTTATTTTCTATTTCTTTTTCTATTTCTTTACAGCACTTTTTATAGCACTTTTGAAAATGTTTTAATAGCACACACTGAAATACAGATTTGCATATGGGTCTATGGTTTCGCAGTCCATAATGCCATATCCTGGGCATACATTTTCAAGGTCATCTCTCTTTGCACATTCCCAATAGCTGTCTGGCTGAGCTTCTCCTGCAAAAAGCAGTCCATCATATTCTTCAGACAGATATACCATGTAATGTTTGGTAAGCACATTACTCCATTCTCCCGTATTACCTGACCATTCTGTCGTGTAGGCAAATGCGATGTCATAAGATTCATCGCCCCACTCAATCGTATAATAATAGTAGCCGTCTGCATCATTTAAATAAGCATCTGAAGCCGCAAACCAGGTTCCTGTATAATAATCGTAAAGTTCTCCATTTACCACGGACCAGAAATCACCGGTAAATGTCGGAACAGAAGCGTTCGGAATATAGCAGTAGGCATTAAATTCAATCTCACGCACACCATCACGGATATAATCACTTACCTTCTCGATTTCCCAACTGCAGTCCCCAACCGCATATCCGTCTCCTGCTCCTTCATAACTTGCAACACCATTGGTAAGTACATAACTTCCGTCATCTGACCATCCATCTATGTCCAGACCATTTTCTTCAAAATATGCATCATTATTTTCATCCAGTGAATAGAACTCCCCGTGGATATAGGACAATTCCGGCTGGAACACATAGCGTTCTTCCAGGTCCCATATCCATACCATATAGGTATCAGTATCATCATTATGATGAAAATCTATGGTCACATCCGTCTCACCATCCCCATCTATATCATCAAAGGAAATGTCTTCAAACGCTGTTTCCGCATCGGAAAGAGTTTCCGGAAATGCCACGCTGTCAAACAGAAGTTTTTCCTCCTTATCCCAATAGAACGCTGCACTATTCGGGTCTACACATACTACCACATCCACACTGTCCCCGTCATGTGTAATGGTTCCTCTACCAACAATATTTCCTTCCGTTCTCCAATCTGTACCTGCTTTTTCTTCCTCGTTCTCCTTCTTGTCACTTCCGCAGGCTGTCAGACCAAGTCCCAAGGTCACACCCAATAGCATACAGACCATTCTTCTTTTCTGATTTTTCCATTTCATCATAATACCACCCATCCTTTCCCTCTTATGTAAAAAAGGTTTCCCGAACCTTTTTTACATACGCTTGGCAACTCTAAATGTTCGCTGAACATTTTTGTCACATGTCTGACAGCATAAAATAAGTTCCATCATATCTGTATCATATGATGGAACTTATGAAAAAACCATTAACCAAAGGTTAGGAAGTATTTATTTTCTTCCGAAATATCTATTCACTTTCTTCTTGTATGAAATATATTCTTCTCCAAAAAAATCGAGCAGAAACTCCTCTTCAACATTTACAATCTGTAAATGAAACATAATCATGGCAAATACAGATACAAGAAACAATAGCAAGTTAAAAAACATCAGGCAAACACCTATGTAAACCAAATCAAATCCAAGAAATGCTGGATTTCTGCTTATCTGATAAATTCCAGTTGTGACAAGTTCTGTTTTATCCGTAGGTGACACCCCTGCCCTCCAACTGTCTTTCATAGTCCAAACAGAAATCACAAAAACAATGTCTCCAAGTATTGCTGTCACAATTCCTAAATATCTCGCAATAATTGATAAATTGGATACATTCACGGCAATACTGATTATCTCCACAAGTGGAACCAGCAAAGTTGCTACTTTCATCGTCAGTTCAATCATTTTGACGAATCCAGTTTTGCCCTTTCCAATTTGGTCTGTCTGTATTCCTTTTTTCTTCTGCATAAACATTTTGCCAAAATAACATCCATAAAACACCAGTAAAATAATAACTGCACTTATTTGAAATCCCATCATTTTCTCACCCTATGCAATAAATCTAAAAGCCCCTTTTCTTTGATCAGTGCCAGTCCCTGTCCCTCATCCCCAAGAATGATAAGGTTATCTCCCGGCTGAATATCAAATACTTTTCTTGCCTTGGCAGGAATGACAATCTGTCCTTTTTCACCCACTTTAGCAAGCCCGAAGATATGTTTCCCTTTAGGCGGAACCCCAAATCCAAGATTGTCCGTATCCTTCATTTCATAATTTACCAAATCGTCTATACCGACATCAAATACTTTTGCAAGCGCCCTACACTTTTCGATATCCGGCACTGACTCTCCTGTTTCATATTTTGATAAGGTTTGTCTGGAAACATTTATCTGCTCTGCCAGTTCTTCCTGCGACATATTATGTAATTTTCTTAAAGCAATCAGATTATCCGCAAACATTATGATTTTCTCCTTTTAATTCCAAGCACTGCCCATCTAAAAAACGGGACCCGGCTCATCACTTCATTCAGCACATATGCCCCGCCAAAAGCAGCAATTGCTGACAGCATATAGATGAAAAATGCAGGAATTCCTTTTCCATACAAATTCAAATAATAGGCACATGCCGCAAGTGCCGGATAATGAAAAATATAAAGTCCCCATGACTTTCGTATCATCCATCTGGAAAACGGACTTTCCCATTCTCCCCATCGTTTCATAAATGCAATCACTGCAAGTGTTGCAATCCACCCATAGGTACTGCATAACGGTGTATCAAGCACTACATGTTCTGCATAAGGCTTTCCGAAATTCGTTTTCACAAATACTACCGCCAGAATAATACCTGCTGTTGTAAATACATACCAATATTTTTCCAATCTGTCAACTACCTCATCATGTGATAAGCAAAAATATCCAATAAAAAATCCAACACTGTAAATACCAAAACGATACACCACAATTACTGGAGCGTTTAAAACCTTTGCTGATACCACCACTAATAGAGTCAACATAATCAATGTAATTACATTGGTTTTCCTACACCGACGATAAAATCGTTCCTTCTCTATTTTCCGAATCCAGATAAGTATCATGCTGAAAATCCACAACATCTGTATGTACCACAATGCTCCAGTTCCACTTATTATTATAAGCAATGCCAACACTGGTTTCGGAACTCCGCGCATCATTTCAAAAGCCCCTGCTATCTGCATATTATAATATCCCAGAATCCAATGAAAAACTACCAGTCCGATTGTAGATGGAACCAGAAGCTTCGTTGTTCTTGAATGAACGAACTCTTTGTCTGTATGATTGTTCAAGTAATATCTCGCTGACATACCAGATATGGTAAACAGTAAAAGCATAAACCATGGATATACAATATACTGAAAGATATCCTGATACCTCACATCGCAAATCGGTCCGATTACCCCCGCAGTTTCTACACTGTTATACATATAGATTACATGATAAATTACAACCAACACTACTGTAATCCACCTGATATTGTCTATATACTTCTTTCTCATTCTACTCACCTCTGATATTCTTTTTAACACAAGTATAACAGTAGGTGAAATGTTATTCTATCAACGGAAATTGGAATTTTAGAGTGGATTTGTTAAAAATTGTGGCAAATCCAACAATCTTCTTATTTTTTCAATTTCTCTATAATTTCAGAATTACCGAAATGTCTTCTCAAAATTTCCCCCTTCAAAATAAATATCATTCCCTTTATTATCTTTATGAAAGGAAATTCTTTCTGTACAAATCAATTTGAAGCCCAAACTGTTAAGTAATCTGACTGATGGGTAATTCTTGATTGCTGTTCCGGCAAGAATCTTCTTAACACCTTTTTCCTGCATATATTCTAAAATCGCAGTTAAACTTTCTTTTGCATATCCCAATCCATGATATGCACCCAGAAATCCATAACCAATTTCATAGTCTTCTGCTCTTTTATTAAGTGAAACAAATCCAATCACTTTCGTTTCAAGACACACTGCCAGAAAAATGTGTGCATCACTCTTCCGATTCGCCTCAGCCCACTTTGATACCTTCTCTTTCACAGCATCATTATCCGTATTTTTTACCGTATCATAAATGACATATTCCGTCTTGTTAAAATCTTTCCAGATAGCCTGAATACTGGGCCAGTCTTCTTCCACAATGTATCTTATTGTCAACCGTTCCGTTTTCATTTTTATATTCAATCCTTTTCCATCCAAAACGCTTTTTATTAATAACTAATTGGTAAAATCACCGGTTTTCCTTATTTTCAACTATCGTTTCTGCTTCTTTTCCTGTTCTTTTTCTTAATATCATAAATGCAATCACGCATATAATCACGGATAACAAAGACCCACCCGGTGCAGCCAGTCCCATCGGATAAAGGGTATCCGGAAAATATAGCGTTGCAAAATATGCTCCCGGAATGCGCACACATATAATTGACATTATATTATGCAAAAATGAAATTCCCGATAAACCATACGCACAAAAATAGCCGCTGAAGCTGAAATGTATTCCTGCAAAAACGCAGTCCCAGATATATGATTTCAAATACTGATTACCTAAAATAATCACAGCATCATTTTCCGTAAACATTCCCACCACGGAATTACCCATAAATTGTGTAATGACAGAAACCACTATTCCAAATCCTACGGTAATGAAAATAGCATAACGCAGGGTAGCGGATGCTCTCTCATGTTTTCCTGCTCCGATGTTCTGGGCTGAAAGAGCTGATACGGTAGACAGCATAGTCGACGGAACCAAAAATACTACTCCAATGATTTTCTCAACAATACCGACTGCTGCTGCATCATTTAATCCTCTGCGGTTTGCGATAACCGTAATTACAATAAATGCAATCTGAATAAATCCATCCTGCAGAGCCACCGGAATTCCTATTTTCAGGATTTTTCCCATCTTCTCCGCCTGTGGTTTGAAATCCTGTTTTTTCAATGTAATTCCGGTCTGCTTTCTGATAATGACAGCCAGTAACACAATGACACTGAGTGTTTGTGCCAGAGTTGTTCCAAGGGCTGCCCCGGCTGCGCCCATGTGTAGTCCTCCGATGAACAAATAGTCCAACACAATATTTGCCACACAGGCAATTGCTACAAAGTACATCGGACTCTTGGAATCTCCCAGTCCACGGAAAATAGAACTGATGATATTATACGCTGTAATAAAGGGAATCCCTATAAAACAAATGGTCAGGTAACGGACCGTTTCCGATATCGCTTCCGTTGGAGTTGACATCACTGCCACAATCGGCTTTACACAAATTAACAGAACTGCGGTAAGAACAATCGACAGCCCCATGAAAAGAATGACCGTATTTCCTACTGTCTGAGAGGCTTCCTTCATCTGTTTTCCGCCAATCGCCTTTCCGATTGTTACGGTGGAACCCATTGCAAGCCCTACAAGCATAACCGTAAGCATATGCATAACCTGACTTCCCACGGATACTGCTGTAATACGGTCTACTCCATTGAACTGACCGATGATAAATAAGTCTGCCATTCCATATAGTGTCTGCAAAAAATATGACAGTAAATAAGGCAGTGAAAAAAACAGGATGTTCTTAAATACACTCCCTGATGTTAAATCTTTTTCCATTTACTTTTGTCCTCATCCTTTTCTCTCATTCTCTCTGTTCTAACATAATTCCAGTCTCATAAGAACCAGTTCCTGCCATTTTCCTTCTCTGGTTTTAAAGCCTCTTGGATTTCTGCCAAATTCCACAAAGCCATATTTCTGGTATAATTTTATAGCATTTTCATTTTCCGCAACAACTTCAAGCTCTAACTGTAAAAATCCGGCTTTTTTCGCACACTCTATACACTCCCTGGTTAAGATGCTTCCGATTCCAAGCCCCCAGAATTCTTTGATAATACTAATACCAAACTCTGCCCGGTGTCTGGTTTTCTCCCGGTTATGAATGATACTGTTTCCGGCAGAACCTACTAATCTACCATCTACAAATGCGCAGATTTCAATATCTGTCTCACTTTCCTTCGTAATCTCTAATCGTTCCGCCGTCTGCTCCAGATTACGCTTTGACTCATCCGGATACGTTGTGAGAAAGTTTGTCTCGCTATGTGCCAATGCAAAATATTCCTGAAAAGCCTCTGCATCTGACGGCTCTGCATTTCGCAGGATGCATTCTTTCCCATTCCGCAACTTAACTACTTTATTATAAATCATCTAAATTCCTTCTTTCGTCTTTCTTTTTATAATCCACAACATAACTTTCTCCCATTATAATACTATTTCACGCAAAAAGCCATGCACGAATCACTCATGCATGGCTTTTCTCCATAGGTTTTGTGTATAACCTACATACTCTGTTTATAAATTTCCCGGATATCTTCTTTGGTAAGTGGCTTATATCCACCTTCCAGAATCAATGCTCCATTTACCAAATCGTCCAGCATATCTTCTGTAGCTCCAAGCTCAGTAAGAGACATGGCAAGCCCCAGTTCCCGCATCCAGCTTTCCATTGCATCCAATCCGGCAAGTGCAATCTCCTTATCTGTCTTTCCTTCCGGATTTACATCCCATACATTTTTCGCAAATCTCATAAATTTAGGAAGTCCGGCATCCATAATATACTTGTAATACGGAAGGGAAACTGCGGAAAGCGTCATTCCATGAGTTGCATCTGTAACAGCTCCTGCGGACTGTCCGAGCATATGAACCATCCAGTCAGTAGCCTTTCCTTTTGCCACAAGGGTATTTAACGCCCATGTTGCGGTCCACATAATATTGCTTCTTGCCTCATAATCCTGGTCATTCTGATTTGCAATGCGGCTGGAATGAATCAAAGACTTCATCAGTCCTTCACTGATATAATCACTTGTGTTATCGTCTTCCCCAGAGAAATATTGTTCGCAAATATGATTGAAAATATCATAAATCCCGGCTACCATCTGATAATGAGGAAGTGTCAATGTATAATTTGGATTCATAATAGAAAATCTCGGCATAATTTTCTCATCTGCAAAGACATGTCCAATCTTTAATTTTGCCTTATGATTCGTAATAACGGAACCTGCATTCATTTCAGAACCGGTTCCTACCATAGTAAGCACACATCCTACAGGAAGCGTCTCACAATCTGGTTCTTCAAAACGGATATAATATTTTTCCCATGGGTCTTCTTCACAGTTTACCGATACAGACACTGCTTTTGTATAATCACAAACAGAACCGCCACCTACTGCTAACAGAAAATCCGCATGATGATTTCTTGCAATTTCTACACCTTCATATAATTTTTCGATGGTTGGATTCGGCATAACTCCGGCAATTTCTGCCACATTTTTGCCTTCTTCCTGAAGAATACGGACAACATCATCATAGATTCCGTTCTTTTTAATGGAACCGCCCCCATAAACTAAAACTACATTCTTTCCATACTTCTTCAATTCTGTACCAAGATTGGAAAGTGCGTCAGCTCCAAAATATAATTTTGTCGGATTGCAATAAGTGAAATTACCTAACATAAATTCTTCTCCTTCTTTCTATCTTTCCCTTGAAAATCAAGGTAATCTGTTTTATAATGTAGACATTATAGTACCTAAACTTAACTTTAGGTCAAGTATTTTGCAGCATTATTTCAAAATTTTATACAAAGTTTAGAAAGGATGAAATTTATGTATACCATCGGACAAGTATCAGAGATGTACAATCTTCCAATTTCAACATTAAGATATTACGATAAGGAGGGTCTTTTCCCGAATCTGGAACGTGTGGGGAATATACGAAAATTCAGTGACAATGAACTGGAAGCCCTCCACCTCATTGAATGTCTAAAGTTATCCGGACTTGAAATCAAAGATATTAAATTATTTTTCCAGTGGGTAGCACAGGGCAGTTCTACTTATGGATGCCGCAAAGAACTTTTCGAACACCGAAAAGCGGTAGTAGAAGAAGAAATCAAAGCATTGGAAAAGTCACACGCCATGCTCGAGTTCAAATGCTGGTATTACGAAACAGCCATGAAAGATGGCACGGAAGACAACATCCGTGCCATGCTCCCAGACAAGCTGCCTGCCGAAATTCAGAAGCTGTATGACAAAGCACACAGTTAAATGTATTTATTACACGCCTAAAATTCTGTACTTTTCTGATTCAGCCACTCAAGGGCCTGACAGATGCCTTCCTCCGAAAACGGAAACTCTTTTCCTTCCATTTTTTCCTTCGGAGTGACATCAAAGCAAAAAGGCCCTTCCCAGACATATCCTTTCAGAATCAACTCCTTTTCTTCGCCTTTTTCTATTTCTTCTTTTCCAAGCCGAAAGTTCATCTTTCCGTCACTTCCGGTAAAGTTTGACTTTTTATAAAAGTTGAGTGGAAATAATTGCATTCGTTTTATCATTTTTCTCCTCCGCAGGTATCACTGTTGGCGACATTTGACTCCAACATCATTTTATAGAAGTATACATATATTTTTATATTATATCGTTTTTATAGTACCTTATTTTTATATTTAAAAATGGAGTGTTTACACAAACACTCCATTACTTGCACTATTAATTATATTTACGTTTTCTAGCAGCTTCGGATTTCTTTTTACGTCTTACGCTTGGCTTTTCGTAATGTTCTCTCTTACGAATCTCCTGCTGAATTCCTGCTTTAGCGCAGTTTCTTTTAAATCTGCGTAATGCGCTATCCAAAGTCTCGTTTTCTTTTACGATTACATTTGACATAGTCTCACACCTAACCTCCCCTCCAGCCCTGTATTGTGCATGATACGACTGATCGGGTATATTTATTGCACTAGAACATATTATAACAGATTTATTTTTCTAGTCAAGTTCTTTCTTTCAATTTTCTCCAAAAAATACCAGAGAAATACATCCAAAAATAATCTTGTCCTACAACATGTAGCTGTTATCTGCTTTTCATTTACTGAATCTGTTCTGCTACTACTTCTTTTACTTTCGCAAGGGCATCCGGAATACCAGCAGGATTCTTTCCTCCGGCCTGAGCCATATTCGGACGTCCACCGCCGCCTCCGCCTACTAAAGCAGCAATTCCTTTAATCAGATTTCCTGCATGAGCGCCTGCTTTCTGTGCTCCATCTGTGACAGTTGCCATGAGGCTGACTTTGCCGTCTGTTTCGGAAGCAATCACAACAACACCTTCACCCAGTTTTGTCTTTAACTGATCTCCGAGTTCACGAAGTCCATTCATATCTACACCATCTACACGGACAGCAAGAACTTTCATACCATTTACTTCTTCCACCTGATTCATAACATCGCCCATTGCATCTTTTGCCAGCTTGCTCTTCAGGCTTTCTACTTCACTGTGAAGTTCTTTTGCTTCTGTCTGTAAATGTCCAATCTTTTCAATCAGATTGTCCGGAGTTGCTTTTAACATCTTTGCAGCTTCCTGCATCTTATGTTCCAGTTCATTATAGTAATGGATCAGACCTTTGGAAGTAAGTGCTTCGATTCGACGTACCCCGGCTGCCACACCTGATTCAGAAAGAATCTTGAATGCACCAATCTCTCCTGTATTTGATACATGAGTACCACCGCAGAACTCAATGGAATAGTCTCCCATATTTACGACACGGACAATATCACCGTATTTTTCACCGAAAAGGGCCTGCGCTCCGGTCTTTCTTGCTTCTTCGATTGGCATATTCTTGATGATAACAGGAAGAGAATTGGAAATGCTTTCATTTACCAAGTCCTCTACTTTCTGAATTTCTTCCGGTGTCATCGGTGAAAAATGAGAGAAGTCAAAACGGAGTCTTTCTTCATTTACAAAAGAACCAGCCTGCTCTACATGCGTTCCAAGTACGGTACGGAGTGCTTTCTGAAGCAAATGTGTTGCACTATGGTTTCTTGCAGAAAGTTTACGTTTTTCAGGTTCTACAGAAAGGGAAACCGTATCTCCTACTTTCATCATACCTTTTCTCATATATCCAACATGCCCAATCTTTCCACCGAGAAGCTTCACTACATCTTCTACAACAAATTCGCCGTCGGCACACCGGATAATACCGTTATCGGCTTCCTGTCCACCGCTTGTTGCGTAAAATGGTGTTTCTTCCACAAATAAAGTTCCTTTTTCTCCGTCAGAAAGTGCATCTACCACTTCTTCTTCGGTTGTAAGAACGGTAATTTTTGACTCATATTCCAGATGGTCATATCCTACGAATTTAGAAGTAATACTTGGGTCGATGGATTCATATACGGTTACATCTGCTCCCATGTAGTTTGTAGTCTTGCGCATCTTTCTAGCTTGTTCACGCTGAACTTCCATGGCAGCTTTGAATCCTTCTTCGTCTACGTCCATACCTTCTTCTTCCAAGATTTCTTTGGTAAGGTCGATTGGGAATCCGTAAGTATCATAAAGCTTGAATGCATCGCTTCCTGATAAAGTCTTTACGCCTTCTTTTACCATATTTTCTTTCATTTCAGCAAGAATACCAAGTCCCTGGTCGATGGTCTTGTCAAACTGTTCTTCCTCTTTGCGGATTACTTTTTTGATAAATTCCTGTTTTTCTTCCAGTTCCGGATATCCGTCTTTGGAACCGTCGATAACTGTCTGAGCCAGTTCAGTAAGGAATCCCGGTTCAATTCCGAGAAGTCTTCCATGACGGCATGCACGGCGGAGCAGACGGCGAAGTACATATCCTCTTCCTGCATTGGATGGCATAATACCATCTGAAATCATGAAGCATACAGAACGGATATGGTCTGTTATTACACGGATGGATACATCTGTTGCTTCATCCTGATGATAAGACACACCTGCCATTTGACATACATGGTCACGAAGTGCTTTCAGTGTATCAATATCAAACATGGAATCTACATCCTGAACGACACACGCAAGTCTTTCAAGACCCATTCCTGTATCAATGTTCTTCTGCTCTAATTCCGTATAATGATTATGTCCGTCATTTTCAAACTGTGTAAATACGTCATTCCAGATTTCCATAAAACGGTCACAGTCGCATCCTACTTTACAGTCTGGTTTGCCGCAGCCATATTTTTCTCCACGGTCATAATAAATCTCAGAACATGGTCCGCATGGTCCTGCACCATGTTCCCAGAAGTTATCCTCTTTACCGAGACGGGTAATTCTTTCCGGTGCAATTCCGATTTCTTTTTCCCAGATTTCAAATGCTTCATCATCATCTTCATATACAGATGGATAAAGTCTGTCCGGGTCAAGTCCAACTACTTCTGTAAGGAATTCCCATGACCAGTGAATTGCTTCTGTTTTAAAATAATCTCCAAATGAGAAGTTTCCAAGCATTTCAAAGAAAGTACCGTGACGGGCTGTCTTACCAACATTTTCAATATCTCCTGTACGGATACACTTCTGACAGGTAGTCACACGACGGCATGGCGGAATCTCCTGTCCTGTAAAATATGGCTTTAATGGTGCCATTCCTGAGTTAATCAGCAACAAGCTGTTGTCATTGTGTGGAACAAGTGAAAAACTCTTCATTTTTAAATGTTCTTTACTCTCGAAAAATTCGAGGAACATTCTTCTTAATTCATTTACTCCATATGCCTGCATTTTTGTCCTCCTAGTATATTCCCATCATTTATAAAAAATGAAAATTTGCTAATTATTAATTATAAGACCCTTTCTATACTTTGTCAATGACCGGAAGTCTTTTATAAACATCAAAAAGCAGACCACTGATTTCTGTGGCCTGCCCATTCTTCTTATTTTAAAATCATTTTCTTTCTCTTTGTGATAAATGCCTGTCCTTCTGACTACTCAGCATCTGTATTTGCTGCTGTCTTTGCATCCTTGTTATCACGCAGCTTCTTTCCAAGTAAGATACCGCAAAATGCTACAGCTCCAATAATAACCATCTTAAATAAATATCCAATTAATGATGAAAAAAATGCCATATCTATTGCCTCCTAATCGTAAATTTCTCTTTCTAAACTATATCTATAGTACCACAAACTGTCACACATTTCAAACCTTTTTCTCAAAATCGTGTATACGTTTACACTAAAATCACAATTTGAACCTGTCTGAATTGCTACTATATATTCCATTTATTGTCCGAAAAATTCCTGAGCATAATGCACAGACTGCATTGCATCTTTTCCATAGAAGTCCGCTCCAATCATATCTGCATAATCCTGATTCAGAACCGCTCCTCCTACCATGACTTTACAGTCTGGTTTTTCCCTGCGGAGCTGACGGATGGTTTCTTCCATACTCACTACGGTTGTTGTCATCAGGGCACTTAAGCCAACCAGACGGACATCCTCGCTGATTGCTTTTTCCACAATAGCTTCCGGCGGCACATCCTTTCCCATGTCCAGTACATCAAACCCATAATTTTCCAAAAGAACTTTCACGATATTTTTTCCAATATCATGAATATCCCCTTTTACGGTAGCAAGAATAATCTTATCTTTCTTTTCTTCCTGTTCGCCACTGCTGCTCATGACATCCTTCAAAACCGCAAATGCAATTTTAGCGGCATCCGCACTCATCAGAAGCTGCGGCAGGAAAACAGTTCCCTTTTCGAAGCCATCTCCTACAACATTCAGTGCCGGAATCAAATCTTCTTTGATAATATCCAACGGGTCTTTGGTTCCAATCATATCTTTTGTAAGCTTGTATGCCTCTTCTTTCAGTCCACGCTCAATGGCATACTGCAATGTCATATCGGTCTTTTTCTGTTCTACCGGCTTTTTATCCACATCTGACACTGCATATTTTTCAATATAAGACTGGCAGTTATCATCATAGCCCATTAAGGCCACATAAGAATCATATGCCTGCATCATTTCCGTAGAGGACGGATTGATGATGCCTGCCGTCAATCCGCTCTGCATTGCCATTGCATAAAAATAGCTATTGATAATCGGACGTCTTGGAAGGCCAAAGGAAATATTGGATACTCCAAGTACGGTACGCACACCATATTTTGCACGCACCTGCCTGAGTGCTTCAAATACAACCTTTGCTCCATCTTTTTCGGAGCTGATTGTCATTGTCAGCACATCAATCACAATATCTTTCTTTTGAATTCCGTATTTTTCTGCTTCCGCAATAATCTTTCCTGCAATTTCCACACGTCCTTCAGCAGTCTGCGGGATTCCGTTTTCATCCAGCGTAAGACCTACCACTACACCACCGTATTTCTGAATCAGCGGAAATACCTGATTCATGGATTCCTGTTTTCCGCTGACCGAGTTAATCATCGGCTTTCCATTATAAATACGCATAGCTGCTTCCATTGCTTCTGCATCTACTGTATCAATCTGGAGCGGCAGATTGGTTACACTCTGAATCTGGGTAACTGCCTCTTTCATCATTTCAGTTTCATCAATATCAGGAAGTCCCACATTGACATCCAAAATATGTGCCCCTTTATCCTGCTGGGTAATTGCTTCTTTCAAAATATAATCAAAATCCTTGGTTTTTAAAGCTTCTTTTAAACGTTTTTTCCCGGTCGGATTGATTCTTTCTCCGATAATCAGTGGCTTATCTCCCAGAACCACACATTTTCCATAGGAAGAAACCATGGTGTCTTCTTTGTATTCGACTGGCTGAACCTGACATCCTGCACATAAATCTGTCATCTTCTTAATATGCTCCGGCGTGGTTCCACAGCAACCGCCAATCACGCAGGCTCCTGCTGCTACAATCTGCTGCATCGTCTCTGCAAATGCTTCCGGTTCTACGTCATAGTAGGTCTGTCCATCTTTCTGCTTTGGAAGACCTGCATTCGGCTTCACAATAAGCGGAAGCGAACTGTAACTGCGCATTTCTTTCAAAATCGGAAGTGCCTGTTCTGGTCCGAGACCACAGTTCAGCCCGATTGCATCTACACGGAGTCCTTCTAACATTGCAACAACAGAAGGTACATCTCCTCCGGTCAGGAGTTTTCCTTTCTCATCAAAAATCATGGTAACGAACACAGGAAGTTCTGAATGTTCTTTGGCTGCCAGTACTGCTGCCTTCACCTCATACGTATCACTCATAGTCTCAATATGAATCAAATCAGCTCCATATTTCACACCATATCTTACCACTTCTGCAAAGGTCTCATATGCTTCTTCAAAAGACAAATCTCCCATAGGCTTAAGTAGCTTTCCGGTCGGTCCCACATCCAGTGCCACGTAAGTTTCTCTTCCTATTTTACTTCCGGCTTTTCTTGCATTCTCAATCCCTGCTTTAATAACCGCTTCCAACGTCATATCTGTATCGTGGAATTTGCAGGCATTCGCCCCGAACGTATTTGCCAGCACAACATGACTGCCCGCTTCATAATACCTTCTGTGTACATTCGTTACTCTGTCCGGATATTTAATATTCCACGTCTCCGGCAATTCTCCGGCCTCCAAGCCCTGCTCCTGCAGCAAAGTTCCCATTCCTCCGTCAAGGAATAAGAGTTCTTTCCCAAGCCGTTCTTTTATATTCATAGTCTGCTCCTCCTTATGTTCTTCGGTAAATGCAGTCTTTCTTCTCACAGGCTTCACACCCACTCTTAGGGCATCCTATTTCTTTCTCTGCAAATCCAATCAAAGCTGTCACAGACTTGGTCGGTGTCAGCATATAACTTTCTGTCATCGAAAGACCTATCTTCTTATGTGCATCCAGCATCCTGAGAATTTCTTCCTGATGATGAATATCAAAATCTCCGTATCCAGGGCTGAATCTCGGACGCATTCCCTTATATTCCGGAGCCATTTCAACCGCTATCTGTTCCTGACATGAATCACAGAATTCTTCCAGCATTGCCGCCGCACATGCCTGAAAAATAACAACTCTTGCCATATCCGTCAGTGCATATCTGCGCATAGCAAGATCCACTTCGATTCCAAGAGTCGTCGCCATCAGTACCGTTTGGGAGCACCCCTGAAGATTCCTTGCCAGATTTTTACTGTGAACCTTCATCGTGCCAATCTGTATTTCTTCTTCCCTTTGTGTACACGAAAAAATGCGATGAACTGCTTTTGGACGGGCAATTCTGTCCAATTCAGCAAATGCTTCTGAAATCAGCTTCTTTGTCTGCTCATCTACTGTATTTCTTCCAAATCCAAGATAACGAACCGCCTCTTTCGTCCTTGCATCCATATATTCACACTCCAGTATTATTTCAAAATTTCTGACAGATTAGACATAATTGCAACCGCAACCTCCGGTTTATTCATAGAATAAACATGAATATTATTGATTCCATTTGCAATCAAATCGATAATCTGGTCCGTGGCATATGCGATTCCTGCCTGTTGCATTGCTGCTGGATTATCACCAAATTTATCGACAATCGCATAAAATCTGGCCGGCAGAATCGTTCCCGAAAGAGAACAGATACGTGTAATCTGCTTTTTGTTTGTAACAGGCATGATTCCCGGAAGAACCGGAACGGTAATTCCTTTTTCTCGGATTCTGTATAAGAAATTGTATAAAATATTATTGTCAAAAAACATCTGTGTTGTAAGGAAATCCACACCACAGTCTACTTTTTCTTTCAAATGGAGAATATCATCCTTCTTATATGGTGATTCTACATGACCTTCCGGATAACAGGCTGCACCAATACAGAAATCTCCCTGTGATTTAATATCCCGAATCAACTCGCTTGCATAATGATAGTCATTTGGAAGCGGAGTATCCAAATCCTTTGGTCTGTCTCCACGAAGTGCAAGAATATTTTCGATTCCCGATGCTTTCATCTGTTCAATCACATTCCGTACTTCTTCTTTCGTCGATGACATACAGGTAAGATGGGCAATGCTTGGCACACCCAGTTCGTTTTTGATATGTGAAGCAATCTTAACTGTATTCTTGCTGGTTCCGCCGCCGGCTCCGTAAGTCACACTAATAAAGCTCGGTTTCAAAACGGCAATCTCATCTACCGCACGTTTCACGGATTCATACCCTGCATCTGTCTTTGGCGGGAAAACTTCAAATGATATATGTACTTTATTTTCATTTAATCTTTCGATAATCTTCATATTCTATTCCACTCCTGCTGTAAATTTTCTCATATATTTTAAAACAGTTCCTGCGTTACCACAAGAACTGTTTTTATATTTCTTTATTTTTTTGCAGACATTTTATAAATTATCATAGATTGCCTGATATAATCCCGCTGAATTATGCCATGAAAAGTCCTTCATCATAGCCCGGTCAACAATTTTGTTCCATTCTTTCTTCTTATCATAAAAAATCTGTTCCGCATAACGGACTGCTGACAGCATTTCATGTGCATTATAATTGGTAAACCGGAAACCCGTTCCAGTCTTTTCGTATTCATTATAAGCTTCCACTGTATCAACCAGACCGCCTGTTTCACGCACAATTGGAATGGTTCCATAACGCAGACTGATTAACTGGCTCAATCCACAAGGTTCAAACAGAGATGGCATCAAAAGTGCATCACACGCCGCATATATCTTATGTGACATCATTTCCGAATAATACATCTGGGCAGATACCTTGTCCGGATACTTTTCTGCAAAAAAGCGGAAACTGTTCTCATACCGTTCTTCACCGGTTCCAAGAATTACAAGCTGAACATTATCCTGACATAACTCGTCCATCATATAATTTACCAGATCAAGGCCTTTCTGGTCAGTAAGTCTGGAAACAATACCAATCATCATTGTGCGTTCATCTACTGTAAGGCCAAGTGCTTCCTGCAAAGCCCTCTTATTCTTTTTCTTTTCTTTGCGGAATGTATGAACCGTGTAATTTCTTGCAATCACCTCATCTGTCTCCGGATTGTATTCCGTATAATCAATTCCATTCACAATTCCTACAAGACTGTCTGCTCTTGCATTCATCAGGCCATCCAGCCGTTCCCCATAAAAACTGGTTTTAATTTCTTCCGCATAACTGCTGCTTACTGTGGTAATTTTATCTGCATAAACAAGCCCACCCTTTAAGAAATTCGCACATCCATACGACTCCAGTTTATCATTTGTGAAATAAGAATCTGCCAGCCCGGTAATATCTTTCGCCCGATTTAAATCACACATTCCCTGAAATCTTAAATTGTGAATTGTTATTATCGTCTTCATATCGAGATAAAAATCATCTTTTTGTCTCAGACTGTCCAAAAACACTGGAATCAGTCCGGTCTGCCAGTCATGGCAGTGAATAATATCCGGCTTATAATTCAGTTTTGGAAGCATACATAACACTGCTTTTGAGAAATATGCAAATTTCTCCGCATCATAATTAAAATCTGTGTATGGTTTTGGTCCACTAAAATAGAATTCATTATCTATAAAATAAAATGTAATCCCCTCATACTGGTATTCCAACACACCTACATACTGTTTTCGCCAGTTCAACCCCATAATAAAATGGAATCTGTATTCTAATAACGACTTCCACTCTTCACTTATACAAGCGTATTTTGGAAGTACCACCCGTACATCATATTGTTTCTTATCAAAACACTTTGGAAGTGACCCTACCACATCTGCCAGACCTCCGGTCTTGATAAATGGTACTGCTTCCGACGCTGCAAATAATATTTTTTTCATTCCGTACTCCCTTCGCCTCTCATTCTTATTATATTATTATAGCGTAAATGAAGCCTGTTGAAAAGATTTTATCTATTTTTACACTTCAGTCTGATTGTATCTGCAACCAAAGCGATAAATTCCGAATTCGTAGGTTTCCCTTTTCCGTTACTTACTGTATACCCGAACAATTCTTCCAGTGTATCTAATTTCCCCCTGCTCCATGCTACTTCGATGGCATGCCGGATTGCACGCTCCACTCTGCTTGATGTAGTCTGATTTTTCTTTGCAACTGTAGGATAGAGTACCTTGGTAATTGCATTCAGTACATCCATATCTTCAATCGCCATTAAGATGCCGTCCCTTAAATAATGATAGCCCTTGATATGTGCCGGAATTCCGATTTCATGCAACATATTCGTGACACATGTTTCCATATCAATCTGCTGTTCTTCATCTTCTTTGTGAAATTTTTCTTCCTGATTATGTAGTTCCGTCCTCTTTTTTCCTACATTTTTAATTCTCTGTAAAACGACTTCATTATTAAACGGTTTTAAAATATAATAAGATGCTCCTTTTTCGAAAGCGTCTTCCGTAATTCTTTCCTGACTGATGGCAGTTATGACAATAAAATGCGGATGCTTTTTCATCCCTTTATCTTCATTGACAATTTCCATCAGACTGATGCCGTCCATTTTCGGCATAATTAAATCCAGAAGAACTACGTCGGGCTGTTTTTCTCTGATAATTCGATAAACATCTTCACCGTTCGTCGCTTTACCTACAAGACTCAACTCTTTGTCGTTGCTGACAATTTCTCCAAGTAAATCTAACATTCTCTCGTTATCGTCGGCAATCGCCACGCTCAATCGTTCCATCAAGTATCTCCTCCTATAAGCTTCTCATCACTTTTTTGAAACATGAGTATTATATCTTTTTACGACATCGAATTCCATCGAATCCTGTCGCTAGAGCATGACACATCTCGACACCTCGTCTTGTAAACATACACTTATTACCTAATATCGCCATTATACAAATTCCGTGTAAATATGACAAGACATATATCGCTTGATATATGTCTTGTCAATAAATCTTTGCCTTATTTTTGCCAGATGATAATTGCCTTAAACAAATCCCCATCTACTTCTATTTTGAATGTACCATTCTGCAATTCTACGAAGCTCTTCACAATTGCAAGCCCCAGTCCACTTCCTTCTGAATTTCTGGAAACATCTCCTCTGACGAAACGCTCGGTCAGATGTTCCACGTTGTAATCCAGTTCGGACGCTGAGATATTACGGAAAATAACCTGTACTTTATCCTCGCTGTCGATTATATCCACATACACTCTGGAGTGCGGCATTGCATATTTTAAAATATTATTAATCAGATTGTCGAATACACGGTAGGTTCTCTGTCCATCCAGTTTCAGGATGACCTTCTCCTCCGGCAGGTTCCAGCGGAACGTCAGATTACTATCTGCAATCTTATCCTCCAACTCCAGGCGGACCTGCTTCATCAGATTTACCACATCCACATCCATGAAGTTCATCTTCACGTTTCCAGAATTGGCTTTGCTGATTTCAAACAAATCTTCAATCAGAGCCTTTAGTCTCTGGGACTTCTGGTCTAAGGTCTGGATATAAGACTTCCGGTCTTCTTCTGACACATTATCCTGTTTCAGCAAATCAATATACGTAATGATTGCGGTAAGCGGTGTCTTCAAATCATGGGATACATTGGTAATCAGTTCCGTTTTCATATTCTGGCTTTTTGCTTCTTCATGAACTGCTTTTGCAAAGCCTTCATTTACCTGCTCCAGCTTTTCTCCCAGAGGTGCAAACATGCCAAGGTCTTCATCCAGCGTAATCTTCAGATTTCCATTTGCCATTTCTTCTGTCGCATCCAGCACACTCTTGTACTGTCTGCGTATCTTCTCACCGCATTTCACTAAAATCAGATAAAGAACAACAGAATAAACAACAACTCCAAAGAGTCCGGCAAACCACAAAGTACAAAGCAAGGTCACTATCACAAAATTGATACCTACAATCTTCAGAATACTTCTTTGCAGATTATCCGTAAGGTCAATGCGGGAAACCCAGTCAATCAATGCACGTACTTTCTTCACACACCATCTCATGAATTTCACAACAAACAGATTGTTCTTAATATAGTTTTTCGGTGAACATAAGAACTGTCTGAAGTTTGCTACAACCGCATATTCCATGAAGAACAGGATTGCCCAGCCAACAAAATTCAGCACCAGCAGTATCCAGTATAAGGCATCCGGATTCACTCCATAACCCAATATTTTCATTCCACCGCGGTTTGCAATCATTTCCGTAATCCGTGTATAATTCGAATTACACATTGCCTCAAACATGACATAGGCTCCGCCAATTCCAAGTCCCACAATAATCAGATTCGTTTCCAGATGCATAGAAAAGATTCTTTCCCATCCTGTTTCTAAGGAGCGGATAAACGGAAGCAAAAGTGCTGCAAGTGCCACTGCAACTACCAGTGCAGCAATAATATAGACTACCCCATTATCCACATAAATCTGCTCCGGAGACAGCACATAGCTATAGTAAGTCTCACTTTGATTCCAGACAAAATCAGAATCGCCGTCAATCAGAAATACGGCATTAAAATTCTTCGGCAGCAGATCTTTTGAATAAATCTTGCCATAGACACCATCTGTCTCATTATATGCTTTTACATTGTTCTCATATTGCTTCACGGAAGCTTTGACATCGTCATAAACATCTCCTGTTGCATATACCAGATTACCATCCGTCAAATCTGTAAATGAAATATTGTAAGGTCTTCCATATTTGTCGAAATTGACAACCAGATAACCAATTGCTCCTTTTGCCTTCCATTCTTCCAGCATTTCATCTGACGGATTATCCAGTAGTCCGCTTAGATCATCCTCTGTATTCTGAGAGGTAAATACATTACCATCATCCGTGGTATACCTTGCAAAATATTGTGTATTGGCTTCCACATCTTCATAATCAGAACCCCATCCATATTCGTATAACACACCGAAATCCTGTCCTGCATCTGTTACGGCATCATCTATCAGAATCCCATACAGAAAATAGGATGCCTCCGTGGCATAATTTGCAAAATTTCCCCAAATTCCTACAACTGCACCATTTTGTCCTGCCTGCTCCTGCTTGCTTGTATACTCACTATACTTTTCTAAATATTCTTTCTCCATCTTTGGATAAAGTGCAGTTAAAATCAGTGCCGGCACAAGCGCCACGAGTGCAATGAGAAATACGGTAAGTTTATGCGTTTTTTTCAATTTTGTATCCAACTCCCCACACCACCTTCAAATATTTTGGTTCTTTCGGGTTATATTCAATCTTTTCCCGAATGTTGCGTACATGAACCATCACTGTATCCGTATTAATCGCACTTTCATTCCAGACTCTTTCATAAATCTCATCTGCTGAAAACACACGCCCCGGATTGCGGATCAAAAGTGATAAAATCTTAAATTCAATCGGAGTCATTTTTACCAACTCCCCGTCTACTCTGACTTCTCTGGTGTCCTCATTTAATTCCAGTCCACGGATGGTATAAACATTTTTATTCTGCTCCTCATCCTTGGCATTTGCCATCTGCATAAATCTTGCATAGCGGCGTAAATGCGAATTGACCCTTGCCAGAAGTTCCATTGGCTGAAACGGCTTCGTCACATAATCGTCTGCCCCCATATTCAGCCCCATAATTTTATCTACCTCTTCTGATTTTGCAGAAAGCATGATAACCGGAAAATCATACTCCTTGCGAAGACGCATAACCATATGTATTCCATCCATTCTTGGCATCATTACATCCACGATTGCCAGATGAATCTTTTCTTTCTTCAGGACTTCCAGTCCTTCTATCCCATCTCCTGCCTTGCTGACTTCATAGCCTTGGCTCTTCAGATAGATTTCAATTCCATCCCGAATCTGCTCGTCGTCCTCCACAACTAAAATTCGATACGTATCACTCATTCCCGTTTCTTCCTTTCTGCTACAGTTCTCTCATGTATGGATATATCATAAAATGGGAAACCAAAAAGAACCTTCATAAAACCCGAAAGAATTTCTTAAGATTCTTCATTGACAAATTATATTTTCCATCCTAAACTTGCTAACATAAAACATTATACTGAAAGAGGTAGAATTATGTCAATCGAACGAGTTAGAACTTATTTTCTTGGCTTTCAGATGGAAAACCGTATTTTAGAATTTGAGGAGTCAAGTGCAACGGTAGAACTGGCTGCCGCAGCCGTAGGATGCGAGCCTGCCCGCATTGCCAAAACCTTAAAAGAATGGGTTGATGTCTGCAAAGACTGGAATTAAAATTTTTCAAAATGACAAACAGTAAAATTCCTGCCGGAGCCTGAGTCAGAATAAATTTCTTCCTCTTGCCATCGGCAGGGATTTTCCATTTTATGGGATAATTAGGATGAACATATGGCTTTTTTATCAATTTTGGGAATATCTGTATTGATATTTCATTATGGTCTTAAGCCCATTCCACCTTCCAGTGTAATTGTCTCACCATTCATATATTTGAAATCCGGTGAAGCAAGCTGCACGCATACACGACCAATTTCTTTTTCTACATCTCCGTAATGTCCTGCTGGTGGCATTTTCACATTTGCTTTAAATGCATCCGGATATGCCTGCTGGAATTTTTCAAGCTGTGCTGTCCATGCAAGCGGGCATACAATGTTGGCATTGATTCCATCTGGTCCCCATTCATTTGCAGCAACTCTGGTAAGTCCACGGATTCCTTCTTTGGCAGCAGCATATGCACACTGTCCGTAATTTCCGAAAAGTCCGGCTCCTGAAGCAAAGTTAATAACGGAGCCTTTGGTTTCTTTCAAGTATGGATAGCAGGCTTTCATATAATAGAACACCGCATAAAGTCCGGAATAAATGGCAAGGTCAAACTGTTCTGTGGTATGGTCTACGATTGTCACACCGGAAGCAGAAGCCTGTGCGTTATTAATCAGCACATCAATTCTGCCAAATTCTTTAACAGCTTCTTCTACCACATGTTTTGCAGCAGCCTCATTATCTGCACCTGCCGCTATGTCTGCCTGTACCGGAAGAACTTTGATTCCATAAAGTCTTTCTAATTCTTCCTTTGCATCCTGAAGTTTTTTTAAGTTACGTCCTGTTATAACCAGATTTGCTCCTTCTTTTGCGTATGCTGTTGCAATACCATAACCAATTGAACCGCAGCTTCCATCACTTAACACTGCACGTCCACCACCTGTAATAATCACTGTCTTTCCATTAAAATTTCCCATATTCAAGTCCTCCTTCTAAGCTGCTCTATGAAAAATACCTGTCAGCATTTTATTATGTATTCTTTATGCCATTATATTACACCTGATTTTGGTATCTTTTAAAGCACCAATAAGAATATAAAAATAGATTTCAATTTCTTTACTTTTTTTCCGGGATATACTAAAATACATGTAAAAGTTTTCACATTTTACACGATATAATAAACTGAGAAAGAGGACTGGTTTATGCTGCTTTATGATTTCAACAAACGAAATGATTTATCCAAATATGAATATCTCTACAGGTGCCTGAAAGAGGATATCGTGACAGGCCGCATTGCACAAGGCTCACGCATGCCTTCGAAGCGTACCCTTGCCGAAGACAATAACATCAGTATCCGTACCGTGTTAAACGCTTACGACCAGCTTGTGGTAGAGGGCTATCTTGTGTCAAAAGAGCGAAGTGGATACTATGTGGTATCTGATTTCGATTCACCTTTAAGATACCAAAAAGTAAATATCCCTCTTCCGGCTCCTGAACCAGAAGAAGACTGGCTCATTGATTTCACCACAAATACTTGTGTTTATGAAAAATTTCCCTTCTCTATCTGGTCAAAAGTAATCCGTCAGGTACTGGGGGATTACTATATTCAGCTTGCAAAGCGAGGCGATTTTCTGGGAAGTCCAAGACTGCGTCAGGAAATTGCAAATTATTTGTATCAGAATCGAAATATTCTGGTGTCTCCTGACTGTATCGTAATTGGAACCGGAATTGAATATCTATATTACAAACTCATTGCTTTATTGCCGGAAGACGCAGTTTACACTGCAGAGAATCCGGGATATAAGAAAATACGGATGATTTTTAAGGACCAGCACGTCAACTGGGTATCGACTTCCATGGACGAAAATGGAATTAATATGAAAAGTCTCCGGGACTGTAAGGCAACTGTTGTCCATACTTCACCGGAACACCACTATCCTCTCGGCACTGTAATGTCAGCCAGAAGAAGGCAGGAGCTTCTTGCATGGCTCAGTGAATCCGAAGACCATTATATTATCGAAGACGACTATGACTGTGAATTCCGCTATCATGGGCATACTATCTCTGCCTTATACGGAATGGACCAAAGCAAACGGGTAATTTATATGAATACCTTCAGCAAAACCATGACCCCCGGGCTTCGAATCAGCTACATGATACTCCCACCGGAACTGTTGGAAAAATACGTACACACTGCCAACTTTTATTCCAATACCTCTTCCAATCTGGAGCAGGAGGCTTTGGCACGTTTCATACATGACGGATATTTTGAAAAGCATTTGAACCGTATGCGTAAATATTATCTCCACCAGGGAACCATACTCAAAAATGCGCTTCTTGACACTCCATCGATTCCGATTGAAGAAATCAGTGGAATTGATACAGGAACGCATCTGCTTGTAAAATTAAACACCACTCTGACCGATAAGGAAATCAAGAAACGGGCTGCTGACTTAAAAATCAATCTGTGCTGCCTTTCCGAATTCTGTATCGAAAAAAAACAACAGTATGCACATACACTGGTACTCAACTATTCCAGTATGACCGAAGAACAAATCCAACATGTTACAACCTTGATGGGAAAGATTTTTCTCTAAATTATAAGTTTTATCTCATATACAATATTTCATTCTATTACGTTGCAAAACAGGCGGCTAATCATCTCTCGATTAACCGCCGTCATTTAATAAATAAACATATTTCTCTACTTTATATATTAACAATTTACAACTTCATTCTTAATTTTTAGTTAACATATGGAGATTTTCATATCTCTCATTTTTCTATTTATGATATGGCTCTCCGGAAATAATACGATAGCTTCTGTAAATCTGCTCTAACAGAATGACACGCATCAACTGGTGCGGAAATGTCATTTTCGAAAAGCTTAACGCAAAATCAGACCGTTTTAAGATTTCATCACCAAGTCCAATCGAGCCGCCTATCACGAAAATAATGTGACTCTTCCCCTGAATACCCAGTGTATTAATCTTGTCTGCCAGTTCTTCGGAAGAAAGCAGTTTTCCCGCTATCTCCAGTGTAATGACAAAGGCATCCTCCTTTATGTATTTCATAAGGCGCTCTGCTTCTTTTTCACGGATTGCATTTTCCACATTCTCACTGGCATTCTCCGGTGTTTTTTCATCTGCGACTTCGATTACTTCTAATTTACAATATTTACTAAGACGCTTGCTGTATTCTGCAATCGCATCTTTTAAATATTTTTCTTTTATTTTTCCAACGGTAAGAATTGTAATTTTCATCGCCTAGTACCCCGGCGTTCCTTCCAGCGATTCATCATTCTCTATCCAGTCAGATACTTCTACGGTACGGTACTCATCTTTGGTATCACGGATATATACCTTTTCAATTCCTGCATTGATAATCTGACGTTTACACATAGAACAGCTATTGGCATTCTTTACATATTCGCCTGTATCCATCTCAACACCCACCAGATAAATGGAGCTTCCGATCATCTTGTCACGGGAGGCACTGATAATCGCATTTGCCTCTGCATGGACACTACGGCAAAGCTCATACCGCTCTCCCCGTGGCACATTCAGTTTCTGCCGGATACACATTCCCAAATCGGAGCAGTTCTTTCTCCCACGTGGTGCACCTACATAACCTGTGGAAATCACTTCGTCATTTTTTACAATTACCGCACCGTATCTTCTCCGCAGACAGGTTCCTCTCTGGGATACTACTTCTGCCAAGTCCAAATAGTAATTGATTTTATCTCTACGTTCCATCCTTCTTCCTCACTTTGTCTTCACTAGAAAATATCTGTCGGTTCTTTCCGTCAAATGCCTTGTAACCCTGATTATTCCAGAACCACTCCGGCAATCTGATTGGCCTTTTCTACAATATAATCTGCTCCTGCGGCTTCCAGTTCCACCCTGTCTCCATATCCATACAGTACACCCATAGAAGCAACCTGATTTTTCTTTGCGCCGAAAATATCATGCTCCCGGTCACCTACCATCAGTACCTGGGACTTCATTTCTTCCGTAACTCCCAGCTTTTCAAGTGCATTCCGCATAATATCAGCCTTGGCAACCAGAGATTCGTCCATAGATGCTCCGCAGATAACATCAAAATATTTATCAAATCCAAAATGTTCCGCAATCTGTTTTGCAAATTTTTCCGGTTTCGACGTTGCCATTGCAAGCTTTCTTCCATTTTCTTTTAAGACCTGAAAACTCTCTTCGATTCCTTCGTACACTTCATTTTCGAATATGCCACCGTTGGTATAATATTCACGGTAACAGTGAATCGCTTCTTCTGCCTGCTCTGCACTCATACCAAAATATTTCTGAAAGGACTCAGAAAGCGGAGGCCCGATAAATCTTCTGAGAACACTGCTGTCCGGCACTTCATACCCCATCTTCTTTACTGCATATGCAACAGAATTCATAATTCCCGGTCCCGATTCGGTTATGGTTCCATCCAAATCAAATAAAATATACTGATACATGTTTCTTCATCCTTTTTTCTTTTTATCATCATGTTTCACGATTATTTGTTCGACAAATATTCGTGGATTCCCTGTGCGGCATCCTTTCCTGCACCCATGGCAAGAATTACCGTGGCAGCTCCGGTGACTGCATCCCCACCGGCATATACACCCTCTTTGGTTGTCCTGCCTTTTTCATCTGCCACAATACATTTCCACTGGTTGATTTCAAGCCCTTCTGTAGTGGACGCTATCAGTGGATTTGGCGAAGTTCCAAGAGACATAATTACGGTATCCACATCTAAGACAAACTCGGAACCCGGAATTGCAGTCGGGCGTCTTCTTCCTGACTCATCTGCTTCTGTCAGTTCCATTTTGACGCACTTGATTCCCTGCACCCAGCCATCTTTTTCCATAATTTCCACTGGATTTGTCAATACGTCAAAAATGACACCTTCTTCTTTGGCATGATGCACTTCTTCTGCACGTGCCGGAAGTTCCTCTTCACTTCTACGATATACAATGTGTACTTCTGCACCAAGGCGAAGTGCAGTTCTTGCAGCATCCATAGCTACATTTCCACCACCTATGACAGCTACTTTTTTTCCACCGATAATCGGAGTATCGTATTCTTCTCTTGCAGCTTTCATCAAATTGCTTCGTGTTAAATATTCATTGGCCGAAAATACACCATTTGCATTTTCTCCCGGTATTCCCATAAATTTCGGAAGTCCGGCTCCTGAACCGATAAAGACTGCTTCAAATCCTTCTTCCTCGATTAACTGGTCTATAGTCGTAGATTTTCCAATCACCACGTTCGTCTCGAAAGTTACTCCAAGCTCTTTTACCTTTTCAATTTCTTTGGCGACTATTTTTTCCTTCGGAAGACGGAATTCCGGGATTCCATACACCAGAACCCCACCCAGCTCATGAAGTGCCTCAAACACGGTTACATCATAGCCAAGCTTTGCCAAATCTCCTGCGCAGGTAAGACCGGAAGGTCCAGAACCAATAATCGCTACTTTATGGCCATTCTTCTTTTCTGCCTTGACCGGCTTGATATCATTTTCCAGAGCATAGTCTGCCACAAACCGTTCCAATTTCCCGATAGAAATGGCATCTCCCTTAATACCACGGATACATCTTCCCTCACACTGGGATTCCTGTGGGCAGACACGACCGCAAACTGCAGGTAATGCGGAAGCTTCGCTGATGATCCGATATGCTTCTTCCATATTTCCCGCCTTAATTTCACTGATAAATCCCGGAATATTAATTCCTACCGGGCAGCCCTTGATACATTGTGCATTCTTACATCCAATGCATCTGGATGCTTCACACATTGCCTCTTCCTGATTGTACCCATGACACACTTCTTCAAAATTTGTTGCACGTACTTTTGGGTCTTGTTCTCTTACCGGTATACGCTCTAATACATTTGCCATTATTCGTCACCTCCGCACTGACCACATCCGCCATGATGGGTGGCACCTTCCTGCCATCTCAGCATAGCTCTGCCTTCTTCGGTTTTATACATGGCCTGTCTTTTCATCGCCTGGTCGAAGTCAACCAGATGACCGTCAAATTCCGGTCCGTCTACACATGCAAACTTTACTTCATTTCCAACCTGTAGTCTGCATGCACCGCACATACCTGTTCCATCTACCATAATAGGATTCATACTTACAATCGTCTTGATGCCAAGCTTTTTCGTAAGCAGACAAACAAACTTCATCATAATCATCGGCCCAATGGCAACGCAGACATCATACTGGTTTCCAGCCACTGCCAGTTCTTCTATCTTACTGGTGACCATTCCTGCGTGACCATACGAACCATCATCTGTACATGGATAATAATTTTCGGCCGCTGCCTTCATCTGGTCTTCCAGTATAATGTAATCCTTGCTTCTCGCACCGATAATTACATCCACATTCACACCATGCTCTTTCATCCATTTGACCTGCGGATATACTGGTGCAGCACCTACACCACCGCCCACAAACAGAAGCTTCATATTTTTTAATTTTTCGATGTCTATATCTATAAGCTCTGACGCACATCCAAGTGGTCCTGCTACATCCTGAAAATAATCGCCTTCTTTTAAGCATGCCATTTTTTCAGTAGATAAGCCAACAATTTGGAATACAATAGTAATGATTCCTTCTTCTCTATCGTAATCACAAATGGTAAGCGGTATGCGCTCGCCTTCTTTTCCTATTTTTACAATAACAAATTGTCCCGGTTTACAGTGTTTTGCAACACGTGGGGCCTCTATATCCATAAGAAAAACCTTCTCTGCAAGCTTGCTTGCTTTTCTGATTTTGTACATGGTCTTTCGCCTCTTTTCCTTTTCATTTCCATTATTTTTATCATAAAATATCCAACTGTAAATAGCAAGAATCGTTAAGAATTAAACAATTAAAATACCAAAAAAGAGTATATGCAAAATTGGGAAACAGCCTATACTCTTTTTGTCTTTTTATTCATTTATAATGGTTTTTATTACTATTCTTATTATTCATTTGAAAGAATTAATTCGTAATTCCGCTTTGTCACATCACTGTAACGCTCTTTGGAATCCATCAGTACCACATTCAGGAACGTGTTCCCTTCAGGCATTGCGAATGGACCAGTATACTGAATTCTTGTGCCGGAAGTCTTCGGGTCAGAGCCGTCTGTCGTATAGTATGCTGTATATCCATCCGGTACCACAATCTTAATATCCTGATTTTCTTCATAATGTCCCGTAGATGGTGTCACCGATGGTGCAGCTTCAATTGGGAATTCTACCGTATAAACTTTCTTGACTACAAGACTCGGAATTCCCTTCTTATTGACAGAAATTGCTCTTACTTCCGTCTGGCCTTCTCCAAGCTTGATTGCCTCTGTGTATTTCTCACTGGAAGTAGTCGGGTCTGTTCCATCTGTCGTATAGTAAATGGCTTCTCCATCACCTGTGAGTTCTAATGCCTGCACTTCATCATAAACATCCTTATCATCCAGACTGAATTCCGGTTCAGATGACTGATAGTCTTTCAGTGCATTTTTCACATCGTCTGATACGCATGACTCTATCAATGGCATAACTTTTACTTCCTGCTTCGTCTCAATATAAAAGAGAATTGCCGCCTCGTAAATCTTTGCATTGGTCGGCTGTGCCGCAATCGCATCCAGAAATACTTCCTCTGCTTTATCCTGTTCGCCCTGAGCCAGAAAAACCTCTGCAAGACCCGTATATGCCTCACTTCGTGTTTTTTTCTTTGCAATTGCCTTTTCAAACCGGTTTGCTGCCTCGTAATAATCTTTATTATCCAGATATCTATAGGCACTCTTAATTCTTCCTGTATAGGAAGTCTGATAAAGGTATACGCTGATTCCCACCACTGCCAGAACCGCTGCAACCATGATAATAATCAGTCTCTGTCTCTTCTTTTTCGCAAGCTGTCTCTTCTTCTCAGCCCTCCGTCTTCTTGCCTCACGTTGATCCCGCATCATTTCCTGCTCAGAACTTCTACTCTTAGTACCACCTTGTTTTTCATCTGAACTGCCATTTTTCCTATTTGTATTGCTGTTTTTTCTATTTAAACTGCTGTTTTTCCCATTTACACCGGAACCTGTATTTCGTTCTCCGTCATTCGCTACATTTACACTCTGTTCGGCTCCTACACTCTTACGATAAGGTCTGCCTTCTGCCGAAGTTCTTCCAGTATTTCTTGGATTTTCTTTTCTGCTATTATTATATTTTTCTAATTGTTCTTGATTTATATTAATTTTCAAAGTCTCACTGATTGCACCCTTTACCTGCTCCGTCAGGACATCATCCAAAGGATTATAGTCGGGTACAATCTGAACTTCACAACCGCAGACCGGGCAAACAAGATGATTATCTGAAAGCTCTGCTCCACAATTCCTGCATTTCATATTTGTTCTCCTTTTTCCAGTAACATCTATATCAGTATATGAATCATATCTAAAATTCTTTTTATAACTTTTCTATTATACTTCATTTATACATACTCGTCAATATACTGCTCAAATGCTTCCATGGACATCAGAACCTTTCTTGGCTTTGTTCCCTCGTCAGGTCCCACAACTCCGGCCTCTTCTAGCTGGTCAACAATTCTGCAGGCACGATTATGTCCAATGCGGAGTACCCTCTGAAGCATTCCGATAGAGGCTTTATCTTTGTCGATAAAGAGTTTTCCTGCCTCTACAAAATAGGAATCTCTCTCGTCCGGATTATCTCCGTTTATGCCGACTACCTGTACACCGTGGTTCACCTGATTCTGAATTTCTTCGTCATATGTAACTTCACCGCTGCAA
The DNA here is from genome assembly GCA_900554415.1 of uncultured Lachnospiraceae bacterium. GTDB lineage: Bacteria > Bacillota > Clostridia > Lachnospirales > Lachnospiraceae > Allocoprococcus. The sequence goes on from USGU01000001.1 coordinate 183,794, forward strand.
TCTTTTAAGAACTGTACAACCTTCTCTACTTCATCATCACTGACATATGGTCCCTGTACACGTTCCGGCTGGGATTTTCCAGAAGCAAGGAATAACATATCACCATTTCCAAGCAGTTTTTCCGCACCGTTCATATCCAGAATCGTTCTGGAATCCACACCAGATTTTACAGAAAATGCGATTCTGGAAGGCATATTTGCCTTGATGAGTCCCGTGATAACATCTACCGATGGCCTCTGGGTTGCCAGAACCATATGAATACCTGCCGCTCTGGCTTTCTGTGCAAGACGCAGGATAGCATCCTCTACTTCTCCCGGCGCTACCATCATCAAATCTGCAAGCTCGTCCACAATAATCACCATCTGCGGAAGCTTTTTTGGTTTATCCGGTGCGTCATCCGGGATATCAAGATGGTCGATTTTCTCATTATATCCTTTTAAGTCACGGACATGATATTCGGCAAGAAGCTGGTATCTGCGCTCCATCTCCGTAACTGCCCAGTTTAATGCGCCAGCCGCCTTCTTTGGATTGGTTACCACCGGAATCATCAAATGTGGAATGCCGTCATACACACTTAATTCTACCGCCTTTGGGTCTACCATTATCATCTTTACTTCATCTGGTGTTGCTTTATATAAAATACTCATAATCAGTGTATTGATATATACTGATTTTCCGGAACCGGTGGCACCGGCTACTAATAAATGCGGCATTTTTGCAATATCTGAGATAACCACATCACCAGAAATATTCTGTCCTACCACAATGGATAATTTGGATTTGCTCTTTTTAAATTCCTGCGATTCCAAAATATTGCGCAGATATACGGTAGCTTTTTCTTTGTTTGGAACTTCAATTCCCACTGCAGCTTTGCCCGGAATCGGAGCTTCGATTCGAATAGTTGTAGCTGCAAGATTTAATTTAATATCATCTGAAAGTCCCAAAATCTTGCTGACTTTCACTCCTCGTTCCGGCTCCAGTTCATATCGGGTTACAACAGGACCGCAACTGATATCCCCCATTTTCACATTGACCCCGAATGTACGCAGGGTATCCTGTAATTTCAAGGCAGTTTCTCTTAACTCTGCATCTGAATCACCGCCACTCTTACTTCCCTTTTTCAGCAGATCAAGCGGTGGATATTTGTAATCCCGCTTCACCTGAACTGCATTTGCTGCCCGTTCCACTGCTTCGGTTTCTTTCTGGATATCCACTTTCTCTGTATTTTTCTTGCGAGATACTTTTTCTTCCACTATTTCCGGCTCCGGTGTCAGTTCTACCGCAGAAACCGGCATAGAACGGTTGATCACCAGTTCTTCCGGATTTTGTTCTATCATCGTTTCCACCGGCTCTGCAGCTTTGGCATCTCTGCCTGATTTACCTGGTTTGACTGCCGGCTCCACTGTATTTTTAACAGCAGCATTCTTATTTTCATCATGTTTACTCAGAGTGGTATCAAAAGACACCCCTGAAACCGTGTGTTCCAGACGTCTCTGACGTTTTTCTTCCTGCACTTCTTCTCTGCGTGCACGCTGAATCTCTTTTCGTTCCTGATGGTCATCCCGGTAACGCTGCATATCTTCTCTGGCACGTCCATATGCCTTCTTGCTTTGTTTCTTCACACCTCTTAAAATTGACTTTTCAGTCATCAATACAATACAAATCAGCAGAACAGCTACCGTTACCACATAAGTTCCTGCTACTCCGATTGCAGGGCTGATACCACGGATAATCAATTCTCCTGTCTGCCCGCCTGCTTCGTTGACAAGCTGCAGAAAGACACATGCAAAAATCAGAAATACCACACCTGCTGCAGTTTTCACATAAGCAACTTTATTTCCCTGATTAGAGATTACAAAAGCAATACCACCAAACAGACAGACTGGAAATACATATGCAATCCATCCAAACAGATACTGCATAAAAGTGGCTACAGCATCTCCTAAAAATCCGCCCATGCCAAAATTACTGATCATGAGAAGAATACAGAGTGCCAGTATGAGCCAGATTGTGATTTCTTTTCCAAGAAATTCCTGATTACTATTCTGTTTACTGCTTTGTTTTCTGGTCCCTTTTGTATTTTTAGACCGGTTTGAGGTCTTTGTATTTGTTTTTGAATTTGTTTTATTCGTTTTCTTTTTCGTTGTGTTTGAAGCCATTTCACTTCCTCCTCGCCTACTGGATAATTATAGCATTGGAAGCCGTTAATGTCATTACTATTTTTTATCCTGGTCTGACGGTGCTTTCGAATGCTCTGCTCTTATCAGTTCACGAAGCTTCTGAAATGCTTCCTTGATTCCACCCACTTCATCTATCAATCCCTCTGCCACTGCCTCTTTCCCTTCCAGCATGGTCCCTACATCTTTCACAAGCTGTGTAGAATCCAGCATTAGTTCTTCGATTCTCTCCTGACTCATATTGGAATGTGCTGCGAGAAACCCAGTAATCCGGTCCTGTGTTTTCTCCATATTCCGAAGGCTCTGTGCTACTCCGATAAACATTCCGGAGCTTCGAACCGGATGAATCACCATGGTTCCGCTTTCCACAATAAAAGAGTAATCTGCCGAAACCGCAAGTGGACCCCCAATAGAATGACAGCCGCCAAGCACCAGTGAAACAGTCGGCTTGCTGAGACTGGCTATCATTTCCGCAATCGCTAGTCCCGCTTCCACGTCCCCTCCAAGCGTATTCAATAAAATCAGTACACCGTCAATTTCATTATCATTTTCTATCTGCGCAAGTTTAGGGAGTAAATGCTCATATTTGGTCGCTTTCGTATTACCAGAAACGGCCTCATGCCCTTCTACCTCCCCGATAATGGTAATCAGTTCAATTTTTCCATGCCCGTTTTCTTTGAGCGGAAGGCTTCCCATCTCTTTTAAATGCTGGTCTTCCTTTTCCATATCTTCTGCCATAATCTATCTCCATTTCCTGTATTTTAAGACATATTATGCACAAAAAAACTCTGGCTATTCTCAACGAATGCCAGAGTTCTGTTTCTCATAGTTTCCATTCTTAACTATTTTAAGTGTCAGATGTTAGCTGCATTTTATACGCAGGCAAGTGCCTGTTCCAAATCTGCAATAATATCTTCTATATTTTCAATCCCCACACTGAAACGAATCAGGTCAGGCTGTACACCAGCTTCCAGCAATTCCTGTTCGTTCATCTGTCTGTGTGTATGACTTGCCGGGTGAAGCACGCAGCTTCTTGCATCAGCAACATGTGTCACAATGGCAATCATCTTCAGATTATCCATCATACGGACTGCTGCCTCGCGGCCACCCTTAATACCAAAGGTAATTACGCCGCAGGTTCCGTTTGGCATGTATTTCTGTGCCAAATCATAATACTGGTCACCCTCCATAGATGGACAGTTTACCCATGCAACCTTTTCGTGATTCTTTAAATATTTTGCTGCTGCAAGCGCATTTTCACAATGTCTTGGCACACGCAGATGTAAGGTTTCAAGACCAAGGTTTAACAAGAATGAGTTCTGCGGTGAAGGAATGGAACCAAGGTCACGCATCATCTGAGCTGTTGCCTTTGTAATGTAAGCACCTTTTCCAAAGCGTTCTGTATATACCAGTCCGTGATAAGTCTCATCCGGCGTAGTAAGTCCCGGGAATTTGTCCGCATATTTGTTCCAGTCAAAATTACCACTGTCTATAATGGCACCGCCTACGCAGGCTGCATGTCCATCCATATATTTTGTAGTAGAATGAGTAACGATATCTGCGCCCCATTCAAATGGACGGCAGTTGATTGGTGTTGCAAACGTATTGTCCACAATCAATGGTACACCATGTGCATGAGCAGCTTTGGCAAATTTCTCAATATCTAGAACAGTAAGTGCCGGATTGGCAATGGTTTCCCCTACTACAGCCTTAGTGTTCTCCTGAAATGCTGCATTCAATTCTTCTTCCGAACAATTCGGGTCTACAAATGTTGCTGCAATTCCCATCTTGCGGATAGTATGTGCATACAAGTTATATGTACCACCATATACGGCAGCCGAACAGATGATATGATCTCCTGCCTCTGCAATATTCATGATTGCATAGAAATTTGCTGCCTGGCCGGAAGAAGTAAGCATACCTGCCACTCCACCTTCCATATCGCAGATTTTCGCTGCTACTGCATCATTGGTCGGATTCTGAAGTCTGGTATAAAAGTAACCAGACGCTTCTAAATCAAACAATTTTCCCATCTCATCACTGTTATCGTATTTGAACGTAGTGCTCTGGTAAATCGGAAGGATTCTTGGCTCTCCGTTCTTTGGTGTATATCCTGACTGAATACACTTTGTCTCAATCTTATAATCACTCATTCCTGTTTTCTCCTTATTTGCTACTACTGATTATTCTTCTTCCCAGTTGTGGTACACTTCCTGCACATCATCGTCATCTTCAAGAAGGTCTAAGGTCTTCTGAATGTTCTTAATATCTTCTTCATTCGTCAGTGCCACATAGGTCTGCGGAATCATGGTTACTTCTGCACTGGCCATTGGAATTCCTGCTTCCTCCAGTGCAAGACGTACATCACTGAAATCATCTGGCTCAGTGAGGATTTCGAAGCTGTCTTCCTCTTCTGCGAAATCAGCAGCGCCTGCATCCAGTGCCTGCATCATTAACTCGTCAGCATCCATATCACATTCTTCTTTATCGATGATAATCTGACCTTTTTTATCAAACATGAAAGATACACATCCAGATGTACCAATGTTTCCTTTTCCTTTTGTAAATGCATTTCTTACGTTAGATGCAGTACGGTTACGGTTATCGGTAAGTGCTTCTACGATAATTGCAGTACCGTTTGGTCCGTATCCTTCATAAGTAATATGTTCATAGTTATCAGCAGCGCCTTCGCCTGCTGCCTTTTTGATACTTCTGTCAATATTGTCATTTGGCATGTTATTTGCTTTTGCCTTTGCAATCGCATCGCGAAGTCTGCTGTTATTTGCCGGGTCCGGTCCGCCGCCTTCTTTTACGGCTACAGCGATTTCACGTCCGATTTTTGTAAAGATTTTTCCTTTAGCAGCATCATTTTTTTCTTTTTTATGCTTAATATTAGCAAATTTTGAATGTCCTGACATTGTATATCCCTCTTTCTATCTCTTTATCTGTTTCTTCAAAGTCCTATCTATTTTACCACTCTTTCAAATCCTTGACAAGGAAAACTATTCTGTTTCCTGTTTTGCCCGCTCAATCTTTATCTTACGGATTGTATTGTTGTCTACTGAAAGAACAGTAAATATATATCCTTCAAACCGTATGGTACATTTTTCCTCTTCTGACGGAATCCGGTCCAGACACTCAATCAGATAACCGTTAATCGTGTCATAGTCTTCTTCCTCAAAATCAATTCCCAGAAGGTCTTCGATATCTTCCAGCTGCGTCAGACCATCTACTATATATGTACCGTCAGTTTGTTTCACAATCATTTCGTCTTCTTCGTCATATTCATCCTGAATATTTCCAACTATTTCCTCGACAATATCTTCCATAGTCACGATTCCGGCAGTCTGTCCGTATTCGTCCACCACAATCATCATCAGTGACTTTTCACTGAGCATCTGCTGGAATATTTTATCAATACTTTTCGTTTCCGGTATAAATCGCACCGGTCTGATTAAGCCTTCCAAGTCCTTTACCGGAATACCATGCTTTTCTTCGTTCAGATAATATTTAATTGCATCACGCAGATGCACGATTCCTATGATTTCGTCAATATCTTCCCCATATACCGGGAAACGGGAATAATTTTCTTCTACAAAAAACTGCATTGCCTCCGACAGTATCATATTTCCATCCAGTGCCACAATATTTTTCCTGTGGGTCATCACGTCCTTTGCATCTGTATCCATGTACACAAATACATTTCCTATCATCTGCATTTCCCGTTTTCCAATGACTCCTCTGTGATAAGCCTCTTCAATCTTATCTGCCATTTCCTCGGCAATCTGCTCCTGGTCCTCATTGTCTGCAAATAAATTCCGCATTCTCTGCAGCAGACTGTTTCCTTCTTCCATACCCTGTGCCATTCTCCTTTTATTATGTATGAAGCATCAGGCTGATCAGTAATGCTTCATCTACTTTTTTCATCAGTTTGTGGTCTACACGGCAGACATATTCTTTCAGCCGTTGTTTGTCTATCGTCCGTATCTGTTCTAATAATACAACAGAATCCTTTACAATTCCATAATCTCTAGAACTGATTTCCACATGTGTCGGCAGTTTCGCTTTATTCATTCTGGACGTAATTGCCGCACATATTACCGTAGGACTGTGTTTATTTCCTATATCATTCTGTATAATTAATACAGGCCGGATTCCCCCTTGTTCGGAGCCCACCACCGGACTTAAATCCGCATAATATATATCACCACGTTTCATCTGCACATCATTCACACTCCACTTTCAAGATAGTTCTATCATTGCCATCTTTTGTAGCATGTATTCTATGCAGTTTCAAAAACTAAAAACAATCTGTCTGTTCTACAATCTTTCCGTTCATCACGTACTCTCTTGGAACACGCTTGTTAATATCGCAGATAAACTCATAATTAAATCGTCCAGATAATTCACTCAACGTATCCACTGACAAAAATGCGTCTTCACTCTCGCCCGCTATCGTCGCCCAGTCTCCAAAAGCGGTCTCTGGAATCTGTGTCACATCTACCATCATCTGGTCCATGCACACTCTTCCCAAAATTGGAGCCATCTTGCCGTGAAGCAGAACAATTCCTTTATTCGAAAGACTTCTCGGATATCCGTCTCCATAGCCAATCGAAATGGTTGCTACACGCATTCTCTCTTCGGCTTCAAAGGTTCCTCCATAGCTGACCTGTGTGCCCTTTTCAATCCATTTCACATGAGTAACCTGTGCAAATATCTGCATGGCAGGTTTAAGCGAAACGGTACGCTTATCTACCTCATTGGACGGGTACAGGCCATACATTGCAATTCCGGCTCTTGCCAAATCCATATTTACCTCCGGCATATCCAGAATACCTGCACTGTTGGAGCAATGGTAATACGTAAAGGTTACTCCTCTTTCCTGTAACTTTTCTTTCATCCATAAATACCCCTCTGCCTGCTTTCTGGTCGGCTGCTTGTCGTATTCATCTGCCTTGGAAAAATGAGTATAAAGTCCTTCCAGTTCTAGTCCCGGAAGTGCTGCTATTTTACAAATCATTTCTACACTTTCTTCCGAAACCGGGAATCCCAGTCTGGACATGCCTGTATCCAGTTTCACATGAACGTATGCCCTTTTTCCCTTGGAAATTGCTTTATCTGACATCATTTCTGCCATATGATAATCATAAACAGTCATGCGGATTTCATGGTCCAATACTTCTTCCATCTGCTCTGGGAAAATACCTCCAAGGCACAAAACCGGCTTTTTGACACCTTCTTTCCGAAGATGAATTCCCTCTTCTACAGTGGCAACCGCATACCCCCAGACATAGTCCATCTGCTCCATCATTCTTGCAATTGGACCTGCTCCATGTCCATAAGCGTCCGTTTTCACCACTGCAATCATCTGTGTGCCTTCCTTCAGATTTGCATGCATCTGTTCCATATTTTCCTTAATTGCATCTAAATCTATGACTGCCTTGACTCTCGTATACTGTTTCATTTTATAACTCCTCGATTCTCCTGAGCACATCACTTATGCCCTCTATAATATCCTGTGCCAGTACGCTGTATGCGCCCTTGCTTTCTCTGGCTGCATCTCCGCCAAGTCCATGTAAATAAACGCCAAGAACTGCCGCCTCATAAGGGGCTGCTCCCTGAGCCATAATTCCGGTAATCACCCCGGCAAGCACATCACCTGCACCTGCTTTTGCCATAGCTGCATTTCCGGAAACATTCAGATAGATTTGCTTCCCTTTTCCTGTGACCAGAGTCCGGCTGTCCTTCAGGGCTGTATAAACATCGTATTTCACTACAAAATCTTTTAAAACTTCTTTGCGTTTTTCTTTTATCTGTGCAACACTGTTTCCACTTATCCGTTCCATTTCCTTCATATGCGGTGTGAAAATATATGCTGCCCTTTTTCCCATTCGTTCTTCTTCCGTAAAACCGGACCAGATATTTAATCCATCCGCATCCAGTACACACGGTTTCTCGTTCTGCTGCCATACAAACTTCACAAGCTTTTCCGATGTCCGGCTTCTTCCAAGCCCGCTTCCCATGCAGACTACATCTGCCCAGTCAAGTAGTGACTGTAATTCGCCAAATGGTTCTTCCTCTTCACTCTGATAGGTTGTCAGAACTGCCTCTGGCAATAACTGCTGAAGAATCTGGCGGTTGGACTCATCTGTGTAAATCCGCACCAGCCCTGCTCCTGTCACGTATGCCGCTTTTGCCGCAAGATATGCCGCACCTGACATCCCCTTGCTCCCTGCAATTACCAGCACTTTTCCGTAGGTTCCTTTATTCGAATCCGGCCTGCGCTTTGGCATATGAGCTTTCAAATCGCCCTGTTCAAAGTGATAATATACATCCGAGTCCTTTTCAAGCTCCGGATTCCAGATTCCGATAGGACGGACCATCAGTTTTCCCGTATAAGCTGCACCCGGATGATAAAGCTGTCCTGCTTTGGCATATGCAAATGTAACTGTCAAATCTGCCCGGAAAACGCAGCCGAGTATCGCTCCTGTATCTGCAGAAATACCGGATGCAATATCCACTGCTACTTTGTAACCCTGATACTGGTTCATCCGTTCAATCACATTTGCATATCTGCCTTCAATTTTTCTGCAAAGTCCGATTCCAAACACTGCATCTATAATGACATCGTATTCTTTGTCAGGCAATTCCGTCACAATAGGAACCCCTATTTTCTGCAAAATTTCCATTTGTTTCTCTGTCTCGGGACTGCGCGATTCCATTTTCCCGACAAAAGCTGCTTCTACGCAAATACCTTCTTCATACAGCATCCTTGCAACTGCAAAACCATCTCCGCCATTATTTCCAGAACCGCACACAACCAGTGCCGTATGAGCATCTGGCTTTTCCTGCTTTATCATTTCCACACACTGCTGTGAAGCCCGTTCCATCAGCACCAGTGACGGAATTCCTATCTGCTGAATCATACGGCTGTCTGACGCTTTCATCTGGTCTGCATTCAGAACATATTTCATGCTAATCTCTCCTTATATATCTGCTTTACAAGTTACCGGTGTAAACGCAAAACGACGTGCAGGAACGCTTCCCCCACACGTCATCATTTTCCCTATTCTTTATGGTGTTCCTCGTTATATCTTGCCAGATTATACGATAAACGCATCAGGCTTTCCGATATATGAACATTCTCAACAATAACGTCTTCCGGTAAATTCAAATCGGTATGTGCAAAGTTCAGAATTGCCTTCACCCCATGCTTTGCCAGAATTGCTGCAAGTTCTACCGCAGCCGTCTTAGGGATGGTAAGCACTCCAATCTCTGCCGGATGTTCCACCAGAAAGTTCTCCAGTTCTTCGACAGGTTGTACCGGAATACCACGGACACTTGTCCCAATCACTTCCGGGTCATGGTCAAACATTCCCGTCAGAACAAATCCACGCTTTTCAAAAGCCGCATAGTTGGCAAGTGCCTTCCCCAGATTTCCTGAGCCTACGATTACCATACTGTGGGCGACATCTATTCCAAGAATCTTTCCAATCTCACCATGTAAATATTTTACATTATATCCATAACCCTGCTGTCCGAATCCGCCAAAGTTATTCAAATCCTGACGAATCTGTGACGCAGTCACTTTCATCCTTTTACTTAACTCATTAGATGAAATACGCTCTACCCCATTCTCCAACAATTCCCCTAGATAGCGGTAATAGCGTGGCAGTCTTCTAATGACAGCCTGCGATATTTGTCTCTCTCTCACTGTGTTATCCACCTTTAAAACCGTTTTTCCCTTATTATAGTAAGTTCAAATAAAAATGTCAAACTTAATAGTTGTTTTTTACCCTGTTTTCGATATAATTATTAATTGACTGAAACACTCACAAGGAGGGAATAATACATGATACTTGCATGTCACAATATCAGCAAATCTTTCGGTGAACAGACTATTGTACATGAGGGTTCTTTTCATATAGAGGAGCACGAAAAAGCAGCATTGGTGGGTATCAACGGGGCAGGAAAAACTACCATCTTGAAAATGATTATGGGGGAACTTCCGTTAGACAGAGGCAGTGTCGTTCTTGCAAAAGGGAAAACCATCGGTTATCTCGCCCAGCATCAGGATTTATCCCATGGAAACTCTATTTATGAAGAAGTGAAATCCGCCAAGGCAGATGTCATTGCCATGGAAGCACAAATCCGCCAGATTGAAGAAGAATTAAGTTCTTTATCCGGTACTGCACTGGAAGAACGCCTGAATACTTATCATCGCCTGACGGCTGCTTTCGAGCGTGCAGACGGCTATACCTATAAAAGTGAAATTACCGGAGTTCTGAAGGGACTTGGATTTACCGAGGAAGAATTTACAAAATGTGTAGATGACTTATCAGGCGGACAGAAAACACGCGTTTCTCTGGGTAAGCTTCTGCTTACGAAACCGGACATTCTGCTTCTGGATGAACCTACCAACCATTTGGACATGAGTTCTATCTCATGGTTGGAAACTTATCTGCTCAACTACTCTGGAGCCGTCCTTATCGTTTCCCATGACCGCTACTTTCTGAACCGTGTGGTATCAAAAGTCATTGAAATCGAACAGGGACATATCATGACTTATGCCGGCAATTACACTGCTTATGCGCAGAAAAAACAGCAGCTTCGCGATGCCAGATTAAAAGAATATTTAAATCAGCAGCGGGAAATCAAACATCAGGAGGCGGTTATTGAGAAATTAAAATCCTTCAACCGCGAGAAATCCATCCGTCGTGCCGAAAGCCGGGAAAAGATGTTAAATAAAATTGTTCCACTGGAGAAGCCAACCGAACTGAACACGGATATCCACCTGCATTTGGAGCCATCCTGCGTGAGTGGAAATGATGTTCTGAAAGTGGAAGGGCTTTGCAAATCCTTTCCTCCTCAGACGCTTTTCCAAAATGTAGATTTTGAAATCAAACGAGGGGAACATGTTGCAATCATCGGGGATAACGGAACCGGAAAAACGACCCTTCTAAAGATTTTAAATCAGGTGCTTCCTGCGGACAGCGGTACATTTACACTCGGTACTAACGTAAAAATTGGCTACTACGACCAGGAACACCACGTACTAAATATGGACAAGACTATTTTTGATGAGATATCCGACGATTATCCGTCTCTTACCGGAACCCGGATTCGCAATATCCTCGCAGCCTTTCTTTTCACGGGAGATGATGTATTTAAACTGATTCGTGATTTAAGCGGCGGGGAACGTGGTCGCGTATCTCTTGCCAAGCTAATGCTCTCCGAAGCCAACTTCCTGATTCTGGATGAGCCTACCAACCACTTGGATATCACTTCCAAAGAAATCTTGGAAAATGCATTAAATGATTATACCGGAACGGTACTTTATGTCTCCCATGACCGTTATTTCATCAATCAGACTGCAACACGGATTATGGAACTGACCAACAACCGTTTCATCAATTACATTGGAAACTATGACTATTATCTGGAGAAAAAAGAAGAACTGACCGCAGCCTACACTGCTTCTACTTCTTCCGATACTGTTCAGGCTGCCGAAACTACTGCTTCTGAAGCAAAACTGAGCTGGCAGGAGCAAAAAGAAGAACAGGCACGCTTAAGGAAACGCCAGAATGAACTGAAAAAGACCGAAGAGAGAATTGCATTTCTGGAAAACCGGGATGCCGAGCTGAACGAACTCCTCTCCAAAGAAGAAATTTATACCAATTCCGTAAAATGCCAGAAACTCGCCACTGAGAAGGCGAAGAATAATGAAGAATTGGAAGCTCTTTATGTAAAGTGGGAAGAACTGGCAGAGTAAATACTGCCTCAGCATTACAAAAAATGCCGCGGAATCATTAACATACTGAATGATTCCGTGGCACTTTCCATTTACGTTTAGAAATAAAATTAATATAATTCTGTCTCCGTGACACATTCTGATTTTATTGTTCCAACAAGGCTTTGCAGTGCATCAATTACTCTTGGCCGGATGTCTCCACCGATTAAGACGTACATAATGTCATCTCCAACCTGAAGTTCTCCTTCGTTTAACCAGACTCTGACATAATAGATGCCTTCCAGTTTCTTTGTTTCTTCAATAGCTGCAGCGACTTTTTCTTTGTCATAAGAAAACTGCATTCCGGCTACTGTTTTTCCATTGTCTTCACCGTTGCGTACCTTTGCCTTTGGTGTTTCTCTGACGATTCCGTTATGTGTCAGATACATTCCAACCTTTTCCGCATCTGGTGCAGCTTTTGCTTCTTTCATCCATTCGTCAATAGATGGTACATTTCTTTCGTATCCCATTTTTTCTTTCTCTCTTATCCCATAGTTGTTATATAATATTCGTCCTGATACTATGATTTCATATTATCATAATTTCCTATAAAAGAAAACATAAAATTAATTCAATCGTTTTGCAATAGCTTTGATAAAGTCTTCGCTGTTTAATACAACCGGGTTTTCCAATGTTGTAATCAGTGCAAGGTCTTTTGTCATTTCACCGGATTCGATGGTATCAATGGTTGCTTTTTCCAATTTGTCAGCAAATTCCATCAATTCAGCATTTCCATCCAGTTCTCCACGTTTTCTTAAAGCGCCTGTCCATGCGAAAATAGTTGCAACGGAGTTGGTTGATGTTTCTTCGCCTTTCAAGTGTTTGTAATAATGACGCTGTACGGTTCCATGAGCTGCTTCGTATTCGTAGTATCCTTCTGGTGAAACCAGAACAGAGGTCATCATAGCAAGAGAACCAAATGCGGAAGAAATCATATCACTCATAACATCTCCGTCATAGTTCTTGCATGCCCAGATGTATCCACCTTCTGATTTCATGACACGTGCAACGGCATCATCAATCAAAGTGTAGAAATATTCAATTCCTGCTTTTTCAAATTTTTCTTTATATTCTGCATCAAAGATTTCCTGAAAAATATCTTTGAATGTGTGGTCATATTTCTTAGAAATGGTATCTTTTGTTGCAAACCACAAATCCTGTTTGGTATCCAGTGCATAGTTGAAGCAGCTTCTTGCAAAGCTTTCAATAGAACCGCAGACATTATGGATTCCCTGTGCTATGCCAGGTCCGTCATAGTTATGTACCAGTTCTCTTGTCTCTGTTCCATCTGTTGCTGTGTAAACCAGTTCTACTTTACCCGGTCCCGGAACTTTTATCTCCGTATTTTCATAAACGTCTCCATAAGCATGTCTGGCAATGGTAATTGGTTTTTTCCAGTTCTTTACGCATGGCTCGATTCCTTTTACCGGAATTGGTGCACGGAAAACAGTTCCGTCTAACATGGTACGAATGGTTCCATTTGGGCTTTTCCACATCTTTTTCAGATTATATTCTTTTACTCTGGCTGCGTTTGGTGTTATGGTTGCACACTTTACTGCTACTTTATATTTCTTTGTAGCATTTGCTGAGTCAATCGTTACCTGATCATCTGTCTCATTTCTGTATTCCAGTCCCAAATCATAGTATTCTGTCTTCAAATCAATAAATGGAAGCAATAAATGTTCCTTAATCATCCCCCAAAGGATTCGGGTCATTTCATCTCCATCCATCTCTACAAGTGGTGTTGTCATTTTAATTTTGCTCATATTGTCCTCCTTTTACTCCTGACTCATATGCAGGTGCTTCATTACATTTAATATATGTGCGTTGGCAAATTTTTCTGCCTCATCCGCATTGCCCTCTTTGATGGCATTTAAAATCTGGCGATGCTCTTCTATCGACTTTTTGGCTCTTGATTTTTCTTTCACGGAATTTCGTCTTGCAAGCTGAACATACTTGTGAAAATCCGATAACACATGTTCTAAAATCCTGCTTTCTGATGCCGCATAAAGTATCTGATGGAATTTTCCATCTAACTCTGTAAGCTGCTCCATGTTGTCCTTTTCCAAATGATATTCGGAAAGAACCAGCACCTCTTCCAGTTCTTCTATCTTTTCTTTTGTAATATGCTCCGCTGCCATCCGCACGCAGAGGCCTTCCAATTCTGAACGAATCATATAAATATCATGGACATCCTTTTCCGAAATTCCGATTACGTATGCTCCCCGGTTGGGAATGATTTTCACTAATCCCTCCAACTCGAGCTGTCTGAGTGCCTCTCGCACCGGTGTCCGGCTGACTCCAAGCTCTTTTCCAAGTGTAGCCTCCCGGAGTTCTTCATCGGCCTGATATTTTCCCTTCAGGATGTTCTCCCGTATGGTCTGAAAAACCTGTCCTCTCAACGAATAATTTTCCATATTGCTCCCTTATTTCTTTCTGCCTTTGTCCATATACTTTAAAACAAACTATATTTCTGACTATAATACGATTCCGTATTTATCACAAATTTCATCAATATGTGCCACCAGTTCATCATCAGTAAGAACAGTTACACGGCCGCCGGCATACTCTTCATCCACCCATTCTTTTACTTTTGCAGCAAGAATAGAATTTTTACTCAAAGCCCGCTCTCCGGTCAGATGATAATAGCTGTTGATCCAGTGGACGATTCCTGCAAGACCGGAAGTATTAGACACTGCTACGAGTGGTGGCCGGTTCAGGAATTTACCCGTATCAAATATATTGTAAATCTCTTCATTTTTCAGAAGTCCGTCGGCATGAATCCCTGCTCTGGTTACATTGAAATTCTTACCTACAAATGGAGTTCTTGGTGGAATCTGATAACCAATTTCTTTCTCATAATATTCTGCAATCTCGGTAATCACTCTGGTATCCATTCCATCTAAGGTTCCTCGAAGCTGTGCATATTCAAATACCATTGCCTCCAGTGGTGTATTTCCAGTCCGCTCTCCAATACCAAACAGAGAACAGTTTACACCACATGCTCCGTACAACCATGATGTAGTGGAATTATTGACCGCCTTATAGAAATCATTATGTCCATGAAATTCAATCAATTCACTCGGTACGCCTGCATGAACACGGATACCATAAATGATTCCCGGAATAGACCTTGGAATTACGGCACCCGGATAGTTTACCCCATATCCCATCGTATCGCAGACCCGGATTTTAATCGGAATCTTGTATTCCTCCATCAGCTTCATCAGTTCCAGACAGAACGGAATAACAAAACCATAAATATCCGAGCGGGTAATATCTTCCAAATGACATCTTGGACGGACACCTGTCTCCAGGCATTCACGCACAATCGATAAATAATGATTCAATGCCTCTCTTCTTGTCATTTTCAATTTGTAGAAAATATGGTAATCGGAACAGCTTACTAAAATTCCAGTCTCTTTCATACCGATTTCTTTTACAAATTCAAAATCCTTTTTATTGGCACGAATCCAGCTTGTAACTTCCGGGAACTCATATCCAAGTTCCATACATTTATACGCAGCATCCCGGTCTTTCTTACTATATAAGAAAAACTCGCTCTGTCTGATTTTCCCTTTTGGTCCGCCAAGCCGGTGTAAATATTCATATAAAGTTACTATCTGCTCTGTGGTATACGGAGCTCTTGACTGCTGTCCATCCCGAAAGGTCGTATCCGTAATCCATATTTCATCCGGCATATGGTGCGGAACAATTCTATCATTAAATGCGATTTTCGGAATCTCATCATATTGAAACAGATTTCGGAAAACATTTGGTGACGCTACATCCACCAATGGATACATATGCTCTTCCAGTTGTAATAAATTGGTCTGTTCATTCAAATATACTTTTCTTGTTTCCATCTGCATTTCACTCCAAGCGGTATTTTTGTATAATTGTATACAATTATACATTGTGTGTCAAGAGTGATTTTTAATAGAATTTCAATTATTTACATCCTGCGTTCATATTTCATCAGCATCCGAAGATAATTCATCAAATCTACAAGTCTCAGTTCAACACTAGTCTCTTTTTCTGTATAATCCATGCTCTGTGCCACTGCTTCCAGAAACGCTTCCGTCACATCAGCTTTTCTTTTCTGCAGAAACCGCAATCTTTCTTCGTTGGTTTCTAAATCCAGATATTCCATGAGCATACTTTTCTTTTCTTCTGCTTCTTCCAGTTCAAACCGGTATTCCTGCAATGCCTCTGGGTATTTCACTTTGTCTGTTTTCTCCATAAACATCTCAAGTGGTCTGGCAAAAATGCCGCCCTCCCCATAGAGTGCCTGATAAATCACCAGCTTTTCCTCTGTCTCGGTATGGGTTGCTATGGTAATTACCTGGTAACGGTTTCCTTTAAAATGTCTGTAAATTTCTCCTTCTTTTGGTATATTCCTTGCCATGATTTCCTCCATCTAAAAAGTGGCTCTTTCTGTAAAATTGAAAGAACCACCCTTTTTCATTTTCTATAATTTTGCATCTACAACCTGTGGGTCAAATCCATTCTTGCGAAGTTCTTCAATAATCTGGTGCTTGTGCTCTGTTCCAAATGCTTCCATTGTCACACGGAGTTCTACTGCCAGATTACGGTTGACACTGACAAACTGATTATGCTCTAATTTAATGACATTTCCCTTCTGCTCTGCAATTACCTTTGTAATTTTTGCAAGCTGTCCCGGTCTGTCTGGTAGTAAAACAGAAATGGTAAAGACACGGTCACGCAGAATCAAGCCGTTCTGAATAACAGATGACATCGTGATGACATCCATATTTCCACCACTGATAACGCAGACAACTCTCTTGCCCTTTAAGAAATCCAGCTTCTGTGCAGCCGCAACAGACAGAAGACCTGAGTTTTCTGCCACCATTTTATGATTCTCTACCATATCTAAGAAGGTAGTTACAATTTCATCATCCTCTACGGTTACAACCTGATCCACGTTTTGCTGAACATATGGGAAAATATTTTCTCCTACTGTTTTTACCGCAGTACCATCAGCAATGGTATTGGCACTTGGAAGTGTCACCACATGACCTGCTTCCAGTGCAGCAGACATACTTGCTGCTCCTGCCGGCTCCACACCAATTACTTTAATATTTGGATTCAACATTTTCGCAAAAGTAGCAATTCCGGTAATCAGTCCGCCGCCTCCGATTGGCGCAAGAATATAATCTACCGTAGGTAAATCCTGAATAATTTCCATTGCAATGGTTCCCTGTCCGGTAGCTACATCGAAATCATCAAATGGATGGACAAAGGTGTATCCATGTTCTTCTGCCAGTTCATAGGCCTTTGCGCAGGCTTCATCATAAACCTGTCCATAAAGAACCACCTCTGCACCATAGCTCTTTGTACGGTTTACTTTAATAAGAGGAGTCGATTCCGGCATAACAATCGTTGCCTTGCATCCATAAGCTTTTGCCGCATAAGCAACACCCTGTGCATGATTTCCTGCAGATGCTGCAATCAATCCTTTGGCACGTTCTTCTTCCGAAAGCGTACTAATCTTATAGTAAGCTCCTCTTAATTTGTACGCACCCGTATGCTGCATATTTTCCGGCTTTAAGTATACTTTTGCGCCAGTCTGGGCACTAAAATATTCGCTGTAAATTAAATTGGTTGGCTTGGTTACGCGTTTTACGATTTCGCTCGCTTCTTCAAATTTGTCCAGTGTAAACATCTCTTTATTCTTCCTCCTCTGTTGTAAATAATGCATTTACAAACTGTTCTGAATCAAACTTTTGTAAATCATCAATGGATTCTCCCACTCCTATATATTTTACAGGAATCCCCAGTTCTGCCTGAATTGCCACTGCAATACCACCTTTGGCAGTTCCATCCATCTTTGTCAGGATAATTCCCGTAATATCCGCTACTTCGCTGAACTCCTTTGCCTGAGCAAGGGCATTCTGTCCGGTAGTTCCATCCAGTACTACCAGTGTTTCCCGGTATGCTTCTGGAAATTCCCGTTCAATTACACGGTTGATTTTCTTTAGTTCTTCCATCAGATTCTTCTTATTATGCAGTCTTCCTGCGGTATCACACAAAAGGACGTCTGCCTTACGTGCCTTTGCCGCTGCAATTGCATCATAGACAATGGCTGCCGGGTCTGCCCCTTCCTGACCGCCAATTAAATCTGCATTGGCACGGTTCGCCCATTCTCTTAACTGCTCTCCTGCAGCTGCGCGGAAAGTGTCTGCCGCTGCAAGTACCACTTTTTTGTTCTGGTCACGCAATTTGCCGGCCAGCTTTCCTATGGTCGTAGTCTTTCCTACGCCATTTACCCCGATTACAAGGACAGCCGATGTCCTTTCTTCGAACTCATAAGCAGTCTCGCCCACATCCATCTGTTCTTTGATACTTTCAATCAGCAGTTCCTTACACTCAATTGGTTCTTTGATATGCTGTTCCTTCACCTTGCGTTTCAGGTCATCTAAAATCGCATAGGTTGCTTTCACGCCCAGATCCCCCATAATCAGAACCTCTTCCAGCTCTTCATAGAAATCATCATCTATCTGGGAAAAGCCGTGAAAAATACTGTCAATCCCAGATACAATATTATCTCTGGTCTTACTAAGACCGGATACAAGCCGTTTAAAAAATCCTACCTTTTCCTCTGCCATCCTCTTTCTCTCCTTACACTACTTGTCCAGTTCATTTTCTATCAAATCTACAGAAACCAGGGTGGAAATTCCCTTTTCCTGCATGGTAATACCGTACAATCTGTCAGCCGCAGTCATGGTTCCTCTACGGTGTGTAATGACGATGAACTGCGTATTTTCTGTCAGCTTATGTAAGTACTGCGCATAGCGCGTTACATTGGAATCGTCCAGAGCCGCTTCAATTTCGTCCAGCAGACAGAATGGAGACGGCTTTAAATTCTGAATAGCGAACAGAAGTGCTATCGCAGTCAAAGCTTTTTCTCCACCGGATAACTGCATCATGTTCTGAAGTTTTTTTCCAGGCGGCTGTGCAATGATTCGTATGCCAGCTTCCAATACATCCTCGTCTTCCAACAATTCCAGTGTTCCCTTTCCACCGCCAAACAATTCTTTGAATACATGGTTAAATTCTTCTGCAATCCGCGCAAATTGTTCGGTAAACTGTTTCCGCATCGCCTCATCCAGTTCTGCAATGATTTTCTGTAAAGTCTGTTCTGCCTCTACCAGATCATCATGCTGGGTTTTCAGGAACTGATAACGTTCTGCCAGATTTTTGAAATCCTCAATGGCATTGACATTGACCGGACCTAATGCCTTGATTTCACCTTTGATTTCCTGAATTCGTTTCTTCATGGCCGCCAAATCTGTCAGATTTTCATCCCGAAGCTCCAGTGCCCGATTGTAGGTCAATTCATATTCTTCCCACATATAGTTAATCTGTTTTTCAGAAGCTTCTTCGTAACCTTCCATTCTGCTGTTCAGACGGAAGATTTCTTTATCCAAATCAGCCATATGCTTTGATATCTCTTCTCGTTTCTCTAAGAATGCTTTATTCTTCTGATTCAGATTCTCTTTCTTTTCCTGTGCACGTTTGATTTCACCGTGAATCTCTTCGAACAGTTCTTTCGATTCTTCAATTGCTTTTCTTGTATCTGCAATTTCCTGTTCTTTTTCCTGAATTTCTCCGTTTGCTTCTTCTTTATTTTCGTTTAAAGCATCCAGTTCTTCTTTGAACTTCTCTGCTTCTTCCTGAATACGTCCCAGATTTTCCTGTACAAATGCACTTTTCTGTTCCAGAGCTGCAAATGCCATACGGAGTTCTTCATTTCTACGGAGTTCCTTGCCCTCTGCTTCTCTTTCTTCTTCCAGTTTCTTCTGGTATTTATCCTGCTGCCGGGAAAGTTCCTGTTCCAGTTTCTCACTGGCCTGCAGTTCTACCTGAATAGATTCCAGATTTTCTTCGATTTCATGAATCTGGTTGTCTAGTGTTCCACGCTCTTTGTGAATATCATCGGTCAGAGTCCGTGCATATTTCTGCTTGGATGCAGCCTGCTCCAAGTTCATTTTTGCTGTATTCTGTGCTACATATTCCTGTTGAAGCGTCTGTTTCAGTGCATCTACTTTTTCATATAACTCGGTTCGTTCCTGTTTGGACTTTTCCACAACCTTCTGCAGCTTCAGTCCTTCTTCTTTTAATCTTGCTACTGTTTTTTCCAGTTCCTCAATTTCTCTTCGACGGCTTAACAGACTGCTGGTATTCTTGAATGCACCACCACTCATGGCTCCGCCCGGATTCAACAAATCACCCTCTAAGGTTACCATACGGAGGGACTGATGGTATTTTCTCGCCAGTTGAATTCCGGTATCAATGGTATCTACCACCAGCGTCCTGCCAAGAAGGTTCTCTGCGAGCTGCTCATATGCCTTATCCACATGAACCAGCGTATTGGCGGTTCCAATCACACCTTTTTCTTTCAATACATCGGTTCTTGTCATTTCCTGACCGGAACGCATAGCTGTAAGTGGCAGGAAAGTTGCTCTTCCGAATCGGTTCTTCTTCAGATAGCCTATCATTTTCTTGGCCACTTCTTCATTTATTGTAACGATATTTTGAATACTTCCGCCAAGTGCAGTCTCAATAGCAGTTTCATACTGCTTGTCTACTTTGATAATATCTGCTACAACACCCAGGATGCCCGGTTCTTCCGTTTTCTTCTCCATAACCTTACGGATACTGTTTCCATAACCTTCGTAACGCTCTGTCATATTTTTCAGAGACTCCAGACGGGAATTTTCTCTGTGATAAGTGGTCTGGCATGCACGAAGCTGTTCATTTTCTTTGGCAATCTGACTTTGAAGCTGTGTGATATTTACCTCGTAGGATTTATTCTCCTCTACCATTTCCACGATTTTTTCGGAAATACGCTTCAGTTCTTCCTCGTACTTCTTATACAGACTACTCTGTTCCTGCGCATCACGCTCTGCTTCCATCAATCTCTTATAAAGCTGGGAGCGCTGTACCTTCATCTGCTCCATCATGGTGTCAAAATGCTGTATCTTCGTCTTGGTAGAAACCCGGTTGTTTAACACTGCCATCACTTCGCTCTGGCTCTTTTCCAAATCAGACGAAGTACTTGCAATTCTGGACTGGATAAAATCCAGTGTCTCTTTGGCTTCCCGCTGCTTTGCCATCTCTGCATGAAGCTTTTCTTCAATAGAAGCCTGCTCTTTCTGCAGTGTCTCCCGCTGCTTCTTACGTTCTTCCAGTTCCATATAAATAGTCTGTGAACGCTTGCTGTAATGTTCATCATTCATCCTTGCACTGTGAATCTGCTCATTTAACAGTTCAATTCTGCTTTCAAGCTGCTGCTTCAACAGCGTGGTTTTGTTAAGCTGCCCTTTGGCTTCTTCCATTTCCGCTTCAATGACATCAACCTGTTCTTCAATCCGCTCATATTCTTTTTTCATATCAGCGTGTTTCTGTTCGGCTTCTTCGTATTCGCCCTGAGTCAGTTCCAGCTTCTTCTGCACATCTTCCATCTGTTCTTTTAAACGGATACTTTCCAGCAGGAACATATTGATATCATATTTCTTTAATTCTTCTTTTTTCTTTAAATACTCTTTTGCCTTTTCAGACTGCCGTTCCAGAGGTCCAAACTGCTTCTCTAATTCTCCTAAAATGTCATTGACACGCACCAGATTCTGCTGTTCTTCTTCCAGTTTTTTTACGGACATATTTTTTCGTCTTTTAAACTTGACAATACCTGCCGCTTCGTCGAAAAGTTCTCTACGCTCTTCCGGTTTACCATTTAAGATTTTATCAATCTGCCCCTGACCGATAATCGAATAACCTTCTTTTCCGATTCCAGTGTCATAGAACATCTCATTGATATCCTTTAATCTGCATGCACTTCCATTAATCAGATATTCACTTTCCCCAGAACGATACAGCTTACGGGTAACCTTCACCTCTTCAAATTCTACAGGCAGTTTATGGTCAGAATTGTCCAGTGTAATGGCAACAGACGCATAACTGAGGGGCTTACGGTTCTCCGTTCCTGAGAAAATAACATCCTGCATATTTCCCCCACGGAGCTGTTTGGCTCTCTGCTCTCCAAGTACCCATCTTACTGCATCGGCTACATTACTCTTTCCACTTCCATTCGGTCCAACGATTCCTGTGATTCCATTATGAAATTCAAATACAATTTTATTTGCAAATGATTTGAACCCTTGTACTTCAATGCTCTTTAAATACATGTATCTCCACCTTTAATTTTTAAAATTGCCTGATATGCCGCATCCTGTTCTGCCGCCTTCTTGGTTCTTCCATTTCCTGTTCCATACTGGACATCTCCAATAAACACACCCACCTGAAACTGTTTGTTATGATCCGGTCCTTCTTCTTTCAGCAGTTGATAATTAATTGTCTGTTCCATTTTCCCCTGCACAATCTCCTGCAGGATAGTCTTGCTATCATAAAAGAGACGTTTCCCTTCCAAATCATTTAAAATATGCTTCAAAATAAACTCTTTTGCATTAGCAAAACCACCATCTAAATAAATCGCACCAATCAGTGCTTCCATCGCATCTGAAGTAATAGAATCCCGCTTTCTTCCACCGGTAGCATCCTCGCCCTTTCCTAATAGCAGATATTCGCCCAGTTCCAGTTCACGCGCGCAGAATGCCAAAGCCTTTTCGCATACCATGCTGGCACGCTGCTTCGTCATCTGTCCTTCCGGCATTTCCGGATTTCCAAAAAATAAATATTCACTGGAAACCAGCTCCAGAACGGCATCCCCTAAGAACTCCAACCGCTCATTGCAGTCCACTTTGCGAAGATGTTTCTCATTAATATAAGAACTGTGTGTCATTGCATGTCTTAAAAGATTTTTATCGTGGAACTGATATCCTGTCTTTTTTTCCAAACTTTCCAAATTTCTTTCCATATCTTCTCCTCATAAATTGAAAAAGCCCAGATAACGGGCTTTTTCAACGCTATTCTTAATTTACTGCATTCTTAATCTGTTCTACTGCATCGCCTACTGTGGTAATCTTTTCTGCATCTTCATTATTGATTTCAATATCAAATGCATCTTCAATTCCCATAATAATCTGAATGACATCTAAGGAATCTGCTCCCAAATCATCTACAAATGTGGTATCCATTGTAATTTCTTCTTCCTTGCATCCTAATACTTCCACAATGATTTCTTTTAATTTTTCAAATTCCATACCCTTATATCCTCTCTTTTCTTATTGCGTATTATCAGAAATACATTCTCTGATGCGTTCATTTATCCTTTGTTCTTTAAATGTAACACATTGTATAATCGAATTGCATACTTCCTTTGAAGTAGAACTTCCATGTGTTTTTACTACTAAGCCATTTAATCCAAGCAGTGGTGCTCCGCCATACGCACTTGCATCAAAAGCTTTCAATGTACTTTTCAGTGCCGGTTCCACAAGGAGTGCACCAATTTTACTTCTCAAACTTGTCATCATTCCATCCTTCACTTTGCTGACAAGTACAGAAGCAACTCCTTCATACAGCTTCAAAATCACATTTCCCACAAATGCCTCACATACGACTACGTCTGCCTGTCCATGCGGGATTTCTCTCGCTTCTATGCTTCCGATAAAGTTAATGTCCTGACATTCTTTCAAAAGTGGAAATGTTTCTTTTACCAGTGCATTTCCTTTTTCTTCCTCTGCCCCGATATTTACAATCGCTACTTTTGGTTTTTTTACCCCCATGACATGTTCCATATAAATGGAACCCATCTTGGCAAATTGTACCAGATGCGAAGGTCTTGCGTCTACATTTGCCCCGCAGTCAACCAACAAGGAAAATCCCTTTTCTGTTGGAATCAGTGGCGCAAGAGGTGGTCTTTCCACGCCTTTAATCTTACCAACCAGAAGCTGACCGCCTACCAGAACTGCTCCAGAACTTCCAGCCGACACAAAAGCATCTGCCTCTCCATCCTTTACAAGCTTCATACCCACTACAATCGAGGAGTCTTTCTTCCTGCGAATCGCCATAACCGGGGGTTCTGCTGTCTCAATAATCTCTTCTGCGTGAACAACACTAATCTGTTCTTTGTTATAAGTATATCCTGCCAATTCTTTATTAATGACATCTTCTTTACCAGTTAAGATAACATGGATGTCGTCTCTTTTCTGAATAGCTTCGATGGCACCTTTCACAATCTCATGTGGTGCATTGTCTCCACCCATTGCATCCAGGACTACTTTCGTCATTTCTTTCATACTGTTACCTCCCAGCATTACTAGGTTATATTTTACTTGACATCACTGTAAAAATCAATAGTAATAAAAAAATGAAGTGGATTTCTCCACTTCTGTCAATGTTACATAAAATTAGGGGATATCGAACTTAATCAATATCCCCCATTCTTTGCGTTTTTAATTAATCCTGAGCAATGATTTCTTTCTTGTTATAAGAACCGCAATTCTTGCAAACTCTGTGTGGCATCATAAGTTCTCCACATTTGCTGCATTTTACAAGATTTGGAGCGCTCATTTTCCAGTTAGCTCTTCTTTTGTCTCTTCTTGCTTTAGAAGATTTATTCTTTGGACAAATTGACATAGGTTACACCTCCTTAAAATTCTTATAAAGATCGCGGATAACTGACATTCTAGGGTCCAGACTTGTGTCTTCGCAGTCACATGATCCCTGATTGAGGTTTTGACCACATATGCTGCAAATCCCTTTACAGTCTTCGCTACATAGAACTTTCATCGGCCAGCCTACTAAAATCTCGTTGTAAAGCAACTGCTCTACGTCAAGATGATATCCGTCAATATAATTCGCTTCATCGGAATCGTCATCATCAGCTTCACAATCCATATTCACATTCTTCTCAATGTCCAGCTTCAATTCTGTTGGAACATCTTCCAGACAACGGTCACACGGAATCACAACGGTAAGTGTCGCATTCCCTGTAATACGAATCTTCTTCTCTCCAGTATACTCTATTTCCAAGTGAACCGGACTCATCTTAGTAACCGGAAACTTTCTTCCGCCTACCCGTACAGATTCTGTCTCGGATATTACATCCTGAACTATGGTTTTATGTGGTTCTGATAAGACTTCAGATAGGTTTATTAACATAATTGTTACTCCTATTCATACCTAAACTATTATAACATGATTTTTTTCTTTGTCAACCAATATTTAGATGTTTTGCAAAAAAGAATCACAAAATGTTACAGTCCAGCTAAAAAGCTGAACTGTAATCAAAAATATAAGGCATGTACCCTTTTTACGGATTAAAATTATACTAAAGCAACTGTTTCTCTTGCGATTGCAAGTTCTTCGTTTGTTGGGATAACAAGTACTGTTACCTTAGAATCTGGTGTAGAGATAATCATTTCTTCTCCACGTTTTCCGTTCATTTCTTCGTTGATTTCAATTCCAAGATATCCTAAATATTTGCAGATTCTTGCTCTTGTAGATGGGTCGTTTTCTCCAATACCAGCAGTAAATACAATGTTATCTACACCGTTCATTGCTGCTACATAGCTTCCAACATATTTTGCTACTCTGTATGCGAATACTTCAAGTGCTAATTCAGCTCTTTCATTTCCCTCTTCTGCTGCTGCAGCAAGATCACGGAAGTCACTTGAAACGCCTGAAATTCCTTCTACACCTGATTTCTTATTGAGTACGTTCATGATTCCTGCAATGTCAAGGTTTTCCTTCTTAGCGATGAATTCCATGATAGCTGGATCGATATCTCCTGAACGTGTTCCCATTACAAGACCTTCCAGTGGTGTAAGACCCATAGATGTATCTACAGATTCTCCATTGAGAACTGCTGAAATAGAAGAACCATTTCCAAGGTGGCATACGATTGTCTTTGTATTGTGGTAATCTTTTCCAAGGAATTCAGCTACTCTCTTAGAAACAAAGCTGTGGCTTGTTCCGTGGAAGCCGTAACGTCTTACTTTATATTTATCATAGTATTCATGAGGAAGTCCGTAAGTATATGCTTTTGCAGGCATTGTCTGATGGAAAGCTGTATCAAATACTGCTACCTGTGGTTTTCCTGGCATTAAGTTTTCACATGTTGTGATACCGATTAAGTTTGCTGGGTTGTGAAGTGGTGCAAGGTCGCTGCATTCTTCGATTCCTGCTTTTACTTCTGGTGTTACAACTACAGAACTTGTAAATCTTTCTCCACCATGTACGACACGATGTCCTACTGCATTGATTTCGTCAAGGCTCTTAACAACACCTGTCTCGCTATTTGTAAGTGCATTGATAACGAACTGGATTGCTTCAGTATGTGTAGGCATAGCAAGGTTAGAAACTTCCTTTTCTCCGCCTGCTGGCTGGTATGTGAGTCTTCCATCGATTCCGATTCTTTCACATAATCCTTTTGCCAATACTGCCTCTGTGTCAGAGTTAATGAGCTGGAATTTCAATGATGAACTTCCGCAGTTGATTACTAATACGTTCATTGTTTTTTCTCCCTTCGTGGTGTTACTTTATTATTTAAAATTATAGTCCACTATGCTCCTATTATATCCTATCTTCACTGCTCGTACAACATTTGTTATCTTTTTAACAATATTTATTTTCTCTAGTTTTGCCAAATGATTGAATTTATAGTATAATCATTCCAAAGTCCATGTAAGGAGATTCAAATGCAACATGAAAATTCTAGGAATCATTGCAGAATATAATCCGTTTCACAACGGACATTTATACCATATAAAGGAATCTTTAAAACAGACAGGCTGTGATGCAGCCATAGTTGTAATGAGCGGAGATTTCGTACAGCGAGGTGCTCCT
Organism: uncultured Lachnospiraceae bacterium; assembly: GCA_900554415.1. Lineage (GTDB taxonomy): Bacteria > Bacillota > Clostridia > Lachnospirales > Lachnospiraceae > Allocoprococcus. The sequence goes on from USGU01000001.1 coordinate 210,530, forward strand.
GCTCTTCTCTCCAAACATCTCCGTGCAGAAATGGCCCTTGCAGACGGTGCGTCCGTAGTATTGGAGCTTCCTGTCTGCTATGCCTGTGGAAGTGCAGAATATTTTGCAGACGGTGCGGTGGCTCTGCTCCATTCTCTTGGTTGTATCCACGCCCTTTCTTTTGGAAGCGAGCATGGAAATTTAACAGAGCTTCAGCAGACCGCGGATATTTTACTGGAAGAACCAGACAGCTATAAAGAAACGCTCCGCCAGTATTTAGCTCAGGGATTCTCCTATCCCGTTGCGCGGAAAATGGCATTTCAGGACTATACGAAAAATCCTGACTTGTGTAATATCTTAGATACGCCAAACAATATTCTTGGAATTGAATATTTAAAGGCTCTGCGACACATAAACAGCTCTATAAAACCATTTACACTATCCAGAAAGGGAGCTGGCTATCATGCAGAACAGCTTCACGAAACTTTTAGTTCTGCGTCTGCAATCCGTGCCTCTCTTTTACAGGCAGATGTACAACATAACTCCTGGAAGTCGGAGGGCAGCTTAAAGCAGATGCCTCCTGCTGCGGCTCAGATTATGTGGAACAACTATAACAGGAAAACGCCTGTTTACAGCAATGATTTTTCTTTATTATTAAAAGCGAAACTCCTTACTGAAACCCGTGACTCTTTGATAGAATATGCAGATATCTCTGAAGCATTGGCACGCAGAATTATAAATCAGCGAAATCAGTTTGTAGATTGGGATGCGTTTTGTGAATTATTAAAGACGAAAGACATGACCTACAGCCGGATCAGCCGGGCACTCATGCACATTCTGTTAAATATCCGTACAGAAGATATGACCGCGTATCAGGCCGAACAAAACTGCTGTTACGCACGAGTCTTAGGATTCCGCAAGGAGCAGACTGAAATCTTAAAATTATTCAAGCAAAACAGTTCTGTACCTGTTATCACGAAATTAGGACAAATTGATTCACTTTCTAATGCCGGACAGAAAATGTTAGATACCGACTGCTATGCTTCTAATCTGTATGAATCGGTTATAACCGATAAATTTCATACACCATTTACGGAAGAACATTCGAAGTCACTGGTATTGTATGAATAATTTCTATAAATATACAACAAATCGCCCCAAAACCAGGGGCGATTTGTATTTCAGACCTATAATCTTATACTTCTTAATCCGCACAAGTTTCAGATTCACTTTTACGTTTTCTCAGTCTGCTAAGTGATTCTGAACGTATCCCTAAAAACGTAGAAATCTGATGATTACTTGCAATCTTATCCACTTCAGGCCACTTTTTGCAAAACCATTGATACCGCTGGGTATTATCCAGTTGCAACCTATGTTTGTTAATTTCATTATGGTATTCTAACGATTCCCACAAATATTTAACATAAACTTTAGACAATTCTAAACTTTGTTGCAACAGCAAAAAAACATCTTCGACGGGCAACTCTAAAATATATGAATCAGTAAGACTTCGCACTGCGGCAATCGATGGCGTAAATCCAGTTTCTTTCAAAAAAATATTATATGAATTGGCTACCATTCCACGTTCCATCATAAAACATTCTGTAAACTCTTCTTGTGTTTCATCAATAAAATATCTCTGCAAAACACCATCTATAATAATATACACTTTCTCTTGTATATATCCGATTTCATAAAGATGCTCATTCTTCCTATAATGGTGTATTTCAGCGTACTGACAAATTTTCTCTTTTAATCCAGCATCTTCTATATGAATCAACTGTTCCAGTATCGTTCTTTCTACCATATCACATTTTTCCTTTATTACTCTCATTATTATCCATGATTCGTTTCAACTTTTGATAGTTCCATTGCATATCCTTTGTCACAAAAATATCTACAACCGGTTTTTCTGTATTCTTTCCCTCTCTGATTTGTGCCTTTAATCTGCTTAACGACTCTGGTTTAACCCCTAAAAATGCGGCAATCTGTTTATTACTTGCGACCTTGCTGACTTCTGGATAGTTCTTGCAAAACCATTTGTAATTATCCATAGCCGATGCATACATCCTTCTGTTATCAATCATACAACGAAAACCTATTATTTTCTGCAAATATCTTATATATTCCCAAATAAGTTCCGGATATTGCTTTTCAAGCATCAATGCATTTTCTAATGAAATAGTGTAAATTTCAACATCTGTCAAAGCCTTCATTCCTACAGATGCAACTTTTCTAAAATCTCCATCATTCAAGAGGAAATCCTTCTCCGACACAAAATAACTCGTTATTATTTTACCCCCCCCCACACACTCACAACTGCAATCTTCAAGATAAGCATAAGTTATTCCGTTTATCAAGATATAAAACTTCGATAATCTTGTGCCTGGCTTATATATTTCCTGCTCTTTTTTATATTTGTGTATGTTCCCCAACATACAAAGATGAGCAAGTAACCCCTCATTTTCCACATGGAAAATCCTTCTCACCGTTCTCTCTGATACCATACCAACTACCTTTTATTATCTCTCATAGTTTTCCTATTTAATTATGATAGCATTTCACTTTTCTAATTTCATTGACTTATGTTAATTCCTGCAATTTTTATTAATTATATATATGACACACATTTTACTTACAGAATCGAAAAGGACGAAAAACAAAATGCTTCTCGTCCCTTCCTTTTCATGGAAATTCTTCATCCGTATATCAACTAATTATTTTGTTTTATTTGGCATCCATACTCCGTCAGAATCTACATAATATCGATCATTATCTACCCATTCATCCGTTGCCATCGTTCCGTCTTCTTTCACATAGTAATTTTCTACCCATGTGCTTGTCTGTTTCACACCGCTTACATTGAAGTAATAATAAACTTCATCTATCAGTGCCCATCCAACAGCCATCGAACCACCTGCATGGAAATAATAAGTATCTTCTAACCATTCTTCTTCCAAAAGTGCTCCGGTTTCTGGATCTCCATAGTACCATGTTCTATTTACATAAATCCAGCCTGTCTGCATAGCTCCGCTTGCATTTAAGTAGTACCAGCAACCGTCTAATCTTAACCAACCTGTCTGCATTACGCCTGCAGCATTCATATAATAGTAGCAGTTTCTTATCAGTATCCAGCCTGTCTGCATATTACCGCTTTCTCCAAGGTAATACCATTCATTTCCAAGCTGTAACCATCCAGTTTCCATGTATCCTGAAGCGTCAAAATGATACCATTTTCCTTCAATCATCTTCCAGCAATTTGATGGATATGTTCCATCTTCATTTCTATACCACCATTTACCGTCACTGATCATCCATTTTGCCGGAACAAGATTCTGTTGCCATACACCATCTGCATTTACATAGTAATCTCCAATCCATTCATCAGATGCCATATGTCCATCTTCATAAAGATAATAGTATGCTGAACCAATCTGTTTCCATCCAGTAACCATCTTACCATTTTCATAATAGAACCAGCTGTCATTATCCTGTACCCAGCCGTTTTTCTGATTGTCTTCTACAATATTTCCCTGTTTTTTCAATCCTTTCAAAATTGGATATCCATTGTTAATATTTTCTGTATCTTTTGTAAATGCGTCTCCAAGAAGTTCTACAAACGTATCTGATTTCATTTCGTCTGCTTCTTTGTATCCACAATTTGTACTGGTTCCTTGATATCCATTACTAACCGGATCATTCTCATTAACACCCTTGGTATCGCTTAAAGCATAAATATTTTCTGCAATTCCTTCATTAAGACCAATTCCCGAATTGCAGTTATCATATGCCGTTCCATTGTTATCAAAAATATCAAGCTTTGCTACATTATAACAATTCCGTGTGGTAGAGTTCTTACTTTGATAACCAATAATACCTCCCACTGCATTTTTGTTATTGTAAACAATATTTCCAACATTATAGCAGTTTTCCAAAACGCTTAAATTTTTACTGATTCCAACAATTCCGCCCGTACCATATATATTAAATCCTGTATATGGATTATCGTCTCCATTCACTACAGTTCCAAAATTTGCACAGCCAGTGATTTCACCTTCACTATATCCAACGACTCCACCTATACCTTCGTTGCATCCCAGAACATTTCCATAATTTACACAATTCTCGACTTTTGCGTTTTTCGAATACACCGCACCCTGAATTGCACCAGTTTCACCAATACCCCCTGCAATTCCTCCTACAACAAAAGCTTTAGGTGCAGTAATATTTATATGGGATGTTACATTTAAAATAGAGGCTCCTTTACTTACGCGTCCACAAACACCACCTACATATCGACCACTACAATCACCAGAATTCATTTCGCCATATAAAGTGAAATTTTTTAACACTCCACCATTATCAATATGACCAAACAAGCCTTCATATGTATATAAAAGTCCTTCTGACACTCCTGACCAATCAATTTTCATATTCGAAATCACATGATTTTGTCCGTCAAAGATACCTCTAAAACTGTATACCCATCCTCCAATTGAACTCCACATTTCAATACTGCTCAAATCAATATCTGATGTGAGCTTTATTGTTTTACCATAAAAACTATCTACACCACTGTTCACAATCTGAGAAAATGCACTCAACTGCTCTGCACTTCCAATTTCATACTCTGTTTTGTTGGAAGAATTATAATACCATTTATACGCTTCCAAAATATCTCCACATTCGCACTTCCCGACAATATACTCATGTTCATGTGATTGTGTATCTACCGCTTCACTTTCGGTGGTATTCAATACATTTTCTTCATGAATCTCCGTCTTACTTGAGTCACCTGCCAATGCCACTGTTCCATTTGCAGTTACTGCACTCACTACAAGCATTACTGAAACTAATGACGATAACATTTTTTTCGTTCTTTTGTTCATAATATGCTCTCTCCTCTCTTATAGCATTCCTTGATTATTTATCATAGCATTTACCATTTTTTATTTCATTGACTTTCATCAATTTTCGTTATATTCCTTCATTTTATTAATCACAAATCTATATTTCATACAAAAAATCTTTTCATCGTATATATAACCGACAAAACCCCGGACAGATAATTTCTGTCCAGGGTCATAAAACACTCTCATTTTCAATATTGATTATTCTATTTTTATTTCACTTTCAGCTTCTTTGTTAGTGTGATGGCTCTTGCCCCAGGTCCGATATGGCAGCTTACACTGAGAGATAACGGCGCCATGTATACTTCATATTCCGGAAATGCTTCTTCAATTTCTTTCTTCCATTCTTCAGCGTCCTCTCTGCTTCCGGTATATGCTGCATCTAAATACATATCTTCCGGTCCATTGCAATCTGCAAAATCTGTGCTCATTAATTCACGAATTCTAGAAAGCATGGTCTTTTTTGCAGATTTCCATCCTCTTGTCTTGGCAAAGGAATCCAGCTTTTCCCCTTTAATCCGGAGAACCGGTTTCAAATTCAGTACGGTTCCGATTGCTGCTGCAGCCGGTGTCAGTCTTCCACCTTTTTTCAGATACTTCAGTGTGTCAAGAGTGATATAAATATCCGAATCAAACTTTGTTTTTTCCAGTAAATCCTTGATTTCTTCCGCAGATATTCCATTTTCAGCAAGTTCCTTTGCTTCCAATACAGAACGTCTTTGCGTTACGGACACTCTCTGGTTATTTACCACCTGTACTTTACCATCATAATCTGCAGAAAGCATCATCTCTGTCTCATATGTGCTGCTCAGACCACTCGATAATGGAATATGCACAATTTCATCATATTCTTCCAAAAGCTTATCCCACAATTCTATCACAGCTCCGGGAGAAGGCTGGGAAGTTTTAATGTCAGCATCCTCAGCAAGCTTCTGATAAAACTGCTCCTGCGTAAGTGTAATATCTTCCAGAAATAATTCATCATTTATATAGAACGGTGTAGGGAGAACGTAAACACCTAACTTTTCCCCATCTGCCTGTGTAATTCCACTGTTACTGTCTGTCACAATCGCAATCTTACTCATTGCTTTTGTACCTCCTGTCTTCTCACTCAATTTGCTTCGTGCTTCGCACCGGCTGCATTATATACACACAATCTCGGACATACATTCCCTCTTTGCCACAGCAATCGGAATCTCATCGCCCTTATATGGATTATTGCCTAAAGTAATCTCCAATTTCACTGTTTCATAGGCCAACTGCTCATAATTATTTTCCTTGCTCAAATGTCCAAGAAACACTCTTTTCATATTATCATGGAGTATATCACAAAGAAGTCTGCCTGACAATTCATTCGATAAATGTCCTTTATCCCCAAGCACTCTTCGTTTGAGTGGATAAGGATAAGGGCCAACTTCCAGCATATGTACATCATGGTTGGACTCCAGTACCATTGCATTCACATTTTTCAGATGGTTCACTGTATACTCATCGTATTTTCCAAGGTCTGTCGCAACCGCCACGCGTTTATTCTCATTCTGCAGCGTATAACCGGTCGGTTCTTTTGCATCATGGGAAATGGTAAATGGCTGTATTTGGATGTCTCCCAGTGTAAATTCTTCATCTGCCGAAATCTCATGAAACAGTCCCTCCGGCATTTTCCCAAGGCTCTTACATTCTGTAATTCCCTGTAAGGTGCCTTTGGTAGCGTAAATAGGGATTTCATATTTCCGGCTGAATACCCCAAGGCCCTGTATGTGGTCGATATGCTCATGGGTAATCAGAATTCCCGACAGCTCTTCCCCTTTTATTTCCAGTTCGCTAAGACCTGCTTCTATTCTTTTCTTGCTGATTCCTGTATCTACCAGCAGGTGCGTCTTATCACTCCCTACATAAATACAGTTACCACTACTGCCGCTTGCTATGCTGCATAATCTCATTCTTTGTCTGCTCCTGCTTTTTCATCACTTTTTCTATCTGTATCACGGTATCTGCAAATGCACCACTGTTGTCAATCACAATATCACATTTGCGCCGGAATTCTTCTTCGGATGCCTGTGCCTGCATAATGCCGGTAATCTTTTCTTCCGAATAGCATCGTGTCTGACGCAAGCGTTCCCGTCTTACCGATTCTGTTGCATAGATATACCAGATTTCATCCAGTATGGTACGATAATAATCATCTGTCAACAGAGCTGCCTCCAGCACAAACAGCTTTGTGCCTTTCTGCTCTTCCTCTGACATAAGTGTTTCAATTCTCTGGTTGACCGCCGGATGTACCATTGCATTTAAAAGCAGCCGTTCTGCTTCATTGCCGAAAATCAGACTGCCCAGCCGGTTTCTGTCAATAAATCCATCTTCTTTCAGAATCTGTTCTCCAAAATGCTTTATTATTTTATCATAACACACTTGTCCTGGCAATTGCAATTCATGTGCGATTAAATCTGCCTGATATACCGAAGTTTCCGGCAGCTTCGCCATATATTCAAGAACGGTACTTTTTCCCGCTCCTATTCCGCCTGTAATTCCAATTTTTACCATTCGAAACATCCGTTCCTTTTCTACTTTGCCTCGTACCAGTTACTTCCAACATGCATATCAATGACAAGCGGAACTGCAAGTTCTGCCGCCTCTTCCATGCCTTTTTTCAAAATTTCTTTGACTTTATCAATCTCATCTTCTTTTGTCTCAATCAGAAGTTCATCATGGACCTGAAGAACAAGCCGTGATTCCATATGATTCTTTCTCAATTCTCTGTCCACTGCTATCATGGCTATCTTCATAATATCTGCCGCAGTTCCCTGAATCGGTGAGTTCATGGCAATACGCTCTCCAAACTGACGCTGCATGAAATTACTGGAGGAAAGCTCAGGGATTGGTCTGCGTCTTCCGTAAAGAGTGGTCACATAGCCATTTTCTTTGGCATGTGCCACTGCGTCATCCAGAAACCGTTTAATTCCTGGATAGGTTTCAAAATATCGCTCTATATACTGCTGTGCTTCTTTTCTTGTAATACTCAAATCCTGACTCAGTCCAAAAGAACTGATTCCATAAACAATTCCAAAGTTTACCGCCTTGGCATTTCTTCTCTGCAAATCGGTCACTTCATCAAACGGAGTATGGAATACCTGTGAAGCGGTAATTCTGTGAATATCTCTTGCTTCTTTGTATGCCTGAATCAGTTCTGCATCTCCCGAACAATGTGCCAGTATCCGAAGTTCAATCTGGGAATAATCTGCATCCACAAACACAAATCCATCCTCCGGGATGAAAACCTTACGAATCAATCTTCCTAATTCCATTCTTGCCGGAATGTTCTGTAAGTTTGGCTCTGTGCTGCTAATCCGGCCTGTTGCCGTAATGGTCTGGTTGAATTTACCATGGATTCGTCCATCCTCTTCCCGGATAAATACAGCCAGTCCATCTGCATAGGTAGACTTTAATTTGCTGAGCTGACGATATTCCAATATCTTAGAAACAACCGGATAATCCGGTGCCAGTTTATCTAACACATCTGCTGCAGTCGAATATCCCGTCTTTGTCTTTTTCCCATTCGGCAGTCCCAGATGTTCAAACAACACTACACCAAGCTGTTTTGGCGAATTGATATTAAATTCTTCTCCTGCCAGTTCATATATTTCCTTCTCCAAACGGACAATCTGCTCTCCCAGATGGCTTCCATATTCTTTCAAAGCTTCTGCTTCTACTTTTACCCCTGCCTGTTCCATACGGTATAAGGTGTAAACCAGCGGCATTTCCACTTCCTGAAAAAGCTTCCACATCTGCTCTTCTTCTAATTTTTTCTGCAGTATTTCCGAAGCCGCATAAGCTGTGTAAGCTTCGTAGCATGCCTTTGTTTCTACGCTTGCCTTCTCATCAATCAGCAGATTCAGATATTCCTGTGCTACATCGGTATAGGTATAGTCACTCTTTAACGGATTCAGCAGATATGCCGCTACGGTTGCGTCAAATCCTGTTTCTTCTTTTTCTATTTTCACATGAGACATATGCTCTTTCAAATCAAACACAACATAGGATTCTACCTGTTTTGCTGTCTCTTCTAGTTCTTTCAGAATCCAGTCTATCTCTATTTCTTCTGTTGCAGAAATGCAGTATATTTTTTCATCGCCAAATGCAACTGCTGCTCCATCCATTCCTGCCATCTGGACAAATAATGGCAGAACATTGGTTGTGTCCTTATACAGAGAGACGCCAACTTTGGATGCCTTCTTTGCCTGTTCGAAAATGTGCGCAGCCTCTGCCCGCTTCTTTACAATCTGAAAAGAGTCTTCCAATGCATTTTCCGTCTTGACATCAAATCTGGTAAGCAGGTTTTTAAACTGTAATCTTTGGAAATATACATAAGCCTCTTCTGTATACAGATTTCCCATCTTGGCTTCTTCCAGAGAATAGTCAAAATCTGCATCTACGTTGATGGTCGCAAGAGCTTTACTCATCTTCGCCTGTTCCCAGTATTCTTTCAGATTCTTAGCTGCTCTTGGCGGTGTTACTTCGTCAATGTGAGCATAGGCATTTTCAATAGTCTTGTATTCTACAATAATCTTCGTCGCCGTCTTTTCTCCAATGCTTGGCACACCCGGAATATTGTCTGATGTATCACCCATTAAAGCTTTCACATCGATAAATTCAGTTGGTGTTACCTGATATTTTTCTTTCACATCTGTGGCATAATAATTTTCAATTTCTGTTCCGGTTCTCTTGGTCTTTGGAATACGTATTTCCACATGTTCCGTTGCAAGCTGAAGCAAATCCCGGTCACCGGATATAATGACAACTTCCATCTTGGCATCTTCACAGCGTTTTGACAAAGTACCAAGAATATCATCTGCTTCCAGACCTGCTTTTTCTATGATTTTGACACCCATGGCAGTTAATACCTCTTTCATAAGCGGCACCTGCTGTCTTAATTCTTCTGCCATCGGTTTTCTTGTTCCTTTATATTCGGCATACATCTCATGCCGGAAAGTAGGTGCATGTACGTCAAATGCAACTGTCAGATATTCTGGTTTTTCTTCTTCCAGTATTTTAAACATAATATTCAGGAAACCATACACTGCATTTGTGTGGACTCCTTCTGCGTTTGTCAAATCCGGAAGTCCAAAAAAAGCTCTGTTTAAAATACTGTGTCCATCTATCAATACAATTTTACTCATTTTGTAATGCACCTTTCTATTTATTCTGATAAAGAAAAAACTCCTTGAACATGCGTCAAGGAGTTTCCATGCCGGCGGCGGGACTTGAACCCGCACGTGGTCACCCACAACAGATTTTGAGTCTGCCTCGTCTGCCATTCCGACACACCGGCGTTCTTACGAACCGATATTTATACTACCATATTTTCCAAAGGTTCGCAAGATAATTTTACATAAATTTGCAAATTTATTTTGTAAACATAAGTTACAAATCCCTTTTTATCTGCCTGCCTTGATAAATTTTGCCGCATCATTCATATTCTTTTCCAGTTCCGGATAAATATCCAAGCCATCAAATGTAGCAAAATAATCTTTCGGTGTCTCAGCCCGACGGATTAGTTCTGCACTTCCATCTTCTTTCAGCAAAATCTCCGCCGAACGCAGACGGCCATTGTAATTATATCCCATAGAATAGCCATGTGCTCCTGCATCATGGATGAAAAGTAAATCGCCCATATCTATCTTCGGCAGCTTCCGGTCAATGGCAAATTTGTCACTGTTCTCGCAAAGGGAACCTACTACATCATAAGTCTGTGTACATGGTTCATCTTCTTTTCCCATGACAGTAATATGATGATATGCTCCATAAATCGCAGGTCTCATCAGATTGGCTGCGCAGGCATCTACACCAATATACTCTTTGTGGGTATGTTTTTCATGCACTGCTCTTGTTACCAGTCCACCGTAAGGTCCTAACATGAATCTTCCAAGTTCTGTATAGATTGCTACATCGCCCATGCCTGCCGGAACCAGCACTTCTTCATAAACCTTGCGTACACCTTCTCCAATGACTTTGATATCGTTTGGCTCCTGGTCTGGACGATATGGAATTCCGATTCCGCCAGACAGGTTAATGAATTTAATATGCGCCCCTGTTTCCTGATGCAATTTTACCGCAACTTCAAAAAGAACCTTCGCCAGTGTCGGATAATAATCATTTGTTACTGTATTACTTGCAAGGAACGCATGGATACCAAACTCTTTTGCACCTTTCGCTTTCAGAATCTTGAAAGCCTCAAAAATCTGCTCCGTTGTCATTCCATATTTGGCGTCTCCAGGATTATCCATAATGCTGTTGGAAATCTTAAAAAGACCACCTGGATTGTAACGGCAGCTTATAGTCTCTGGAATTTTTCCGATTGTCTTTTCCAGAAAATCAATGTGAGTAATATCATCCAGATTGATAATTGCACCTAACTTATCTGCAAGCAGATATTCTTCTGCCGGTGTCTCATTGGAAGAAAACATAATGTCATCTCCTACAGAGCCAATGGTCTGGGACAGAAGTAATTCTGTGTAAGATGAGCAGTCACATCCACATCCGTATTCCTTTAAAAGCTTAAGAATTGCCGGCGTTGGCGTTGCTTTTACTGCAAAATACTCTTTATAACCCTTGTTCCATGAAAATGCTTCTTTTAATGCTTTTGCATTTTCACGAATTCCTTTTTCATCATACAGATGAAATGGAGTCGGATAGGTCTGTGCAATCTCCTCTAATTTGTCTTTTGTAATAAATGGTCGTTTTTCCATGTCTTCTTCCCCTCGTACTCTATTCTATAACCGCAATCCGCATCATATTGCTAAGTCCATCCTTCGTTGTCTTGTGTACATTCGGTGAAGGAATTCCGGCCGTCAGCACTACAACATCTCCGCTTTCTATAATTCTTTTTGCATTCAGTAAGTCTACTGCACCGGAGCAAATATCCTCTGTGGTCTGGAATACCAGAGACTTCATCGGATGTACGCCCCAGAACATCTGCATTCTGCGAAGGGATTCTTCATTTGGTGACACACCGTAAATTGGAGTTTTCGGTCGGAATTTCGACACCACTCTGGCGGTTGCACCACTTACTGTTGGAGTGATAATGCACTTTGCTCCCAGCGTATCAGCCGCAGTCACGGTGGAATAACCGATTGCGCTGGAAATTCCATGCTTCCATTTCGTCAGATTCTTCTCCATGATTGCCGAATAATCCAGATGTTCCTCTGCGTTTTCTACGATTTGAACCATCATTTTCAGCGCCTCTACCGGATATTTACCCTGTGCAGTCTCGCCCGAGAGCATAACTGCGTCTGTACCGTCATAAACCGCATTTGCCACATCCGTCACTTCTGCCCTGGTCGGACGTGGATTCCGAATCATGGAATCCAGCATCTGAGTAGCAGTAATTACCGGTTTATAATTATCGTTGCATTTCTGTATGAGCATCTTCTGCAGATAAGGAACCTCCTCTGCCGGAATTTCTACTCCAAGGTCACCCCTTGCAACCATAATGCCATCGGCACAACGGATAATTTCATCAATATTCTGAATTCCCTGTTCATTTTCGATTTTTGCAATAATCGGAATATAAGGTGCTTTTAAAGATTTCAATAATGCTTTGATTTCCAGAATACATTCTGCACTTCGCACAAAAGAAGCCGCGATAAAATCAATACCCTGTGATACGCCAAAAGCAATGTCTTCTTTGTCCTTTTCTGTAATTGCAGGAAGTCTCACCGGAACCTTCGGCACATTGATTCCTTTCCGCTGCCCCAGTTCGCCTCCATTGAGTACCTTGCAGATAATCTCATGACCTTTGCGTCCCTGTACCTCAAGGTCAATCAGCCCGTCATCAATTAAAATATGTTTTCCTGCAGAAATATCATCTGCCAGTCCTGCATAAGAAATCGAAACCTTCTTCTCGTCACCGATGATTTCATCTGTAGTGAGGATAAATGTTTCTCCTTCTTTCAGCTCCACATTCTTTCCATCCTTCAAAAGTCCGGTTCTTATCTCCGGTCCTTTGGTATCAAGAAGGATTGCTACAGGTACCTGTTCTTCTTCCCGAAGCTGCTTTAACATATCCATTCTCTGTTTCTGCTCTTCATAATCCCCGTGAGAAAAATTAAATCTGGCAACATCCATTCCATTCTGAATTAACTTTCTCATCAATTCGCGGTCATTGGAGTTTGGTCCCATTGTGCATATAACTTTTGTCTTCTTCATTTCCATGCCTCCATATTGAGCATATTTACTTCTACATTACATAGCATTTTTCTTTTTACATTTTATTTTACATGCTCATGTGTAAATAAATGGTCACTGCAATATTCGTAATTGCCCTTACACTTCGAGCAATAACGAAACTCCAGATTCGGGTCGTCCAGTTCTGTTCTTCCGCAGACAGCACATTTGTGTCTTGCGCCATTTCCATAATTCTGTACCGGTCTCTGCACTTGTTTTTGGAAATTCTTCCGGCGCATAACCTGTTTCGGATTATAGCGCTGCATATTCCGGTTTGCAAAAAAGAAAATCAAAAAGTTCAGCAGAGATGCAACAATAATAATTCTTGTCACCATACTGCCCTGAATCAAATCCATTCCTACCAGAACCACATCCAGAATAGCAAACCACTTCATCTTAACTGGAATCAATCCCAAGAACAGTACTTCCATATCCGGCATCATTGACGCACATGCAAGGAAAATAGACAAATTGATGTAATATGTGCTGACCACATTTTCAAATCCACCCAATACCACCTGATACTTTGCATATACAATTCCATACGCAATAAATGCACCAATAATCGTAAACAACATTCCGGAAAGCATATAAAAATTATACCGGAAAGCTCCCCAAATCTGCTCCAATACCCGTCCCAGAGAATAATAGCAGAGCATCATAAATACCACATAGATAAATCTGTTGGTAGGCGGAATAATCACCCAGCTAATCAGCCTCCATACCTGCCCCTGCAATATCAGTGCCGGCTCCAGTGTAAAATATGTCAGCAGACTCGGCATCACCATACTGATGATATAGCCGATTCCATAGCAAGCCAACAGATAAATCGTAAGATTTTTTATAGCATATTTTCCAAACTTCCGTTCCATTTTATTCAACCAATTCATATGTTTTCTCCTCATTATTTGTACTGTTGCTATTGTAGCCTCTCAAAATTCGTTTGTCAATTCTATCCAAAAACTTTACTTTCTTTACTGTTTCTTAACTAATTTTTCATACTGTTTTTCTTGTTTTTTTTGCTCTTCTAGTGTAAAATGCAACAACGGGTTAAAATATAATACATTTATAATTTATAATAGGAAGTATTTTCCAACTGTCCAGAACATGCAGAATTCTGAATGAGACACTTAAGGAATCTCTGCATTTGAACAGTTATGATAAAATTCATTAGAATGAGGTAATACATATGAATCAAACAGAATTACATACGCTCGGTATTGATATTGGTTCTACTACGGTAAAGATTGCAATTCTGAATGACAGTAATGATGTTTTATTTTCCGATTACGAAAGACATTTTGCAAACATTCAGGAGACGCTTTCAGATTTGCTGGGTCGTGCAATCCACAAACTCGGTCCGATAAATGTATCCCCGGTTATCACCGGTTCCGGCGGGCTTTCTCTCGCCAAACATCTGGAGGTTCCTTTCGTTCAGGAAGTGGTTGCTGTATCAACTGCACTGCAGGACTATGCACCTCAGACCGATGTTGCCATTGAACTTGGCGGTGAGGATGCCAAGATTATTTATTTTGAAAATGGAAATATTGAGCAGCGTATGAACGGAATCTGCGCCGGTGGAACTGGTTCTTTTATCGACCAGATGGCATCTCTTCTTCAGACAGATGCTACCGGTCTGAACGAATACGCACATAATTATAAAGCTATTTACACCATTGCAGCTCGCTGTGGTGTATTTGCAAAATCCGATATTCAGCCATTGATTAACGATGGAGCTACCAAAGAAGATTTAGCTGCTTCTATTTTTCAGGCCGTTGTGAACCAGACCATCAGTGGACTTGCCTGTGGAAAACCCATCCGCGGTCACGTTGCCTTCTTAGGCGGACCACTCCATTTCCTGCCTGAGCTGCGCGCGGCATTTATCCGCACACTGAACCTGGATGATGAACATACGATTGTACCGAAATACTCTCATCTTTTTGCAGCCGTAGGTGCTGCCAAGAACTCAAAATACGAAACGCAGATGAATTTAGCCAAGCTGCAAAAGAAACTGGATGACCACATCCAGCTTGACGTAGAAGTGGAACGTATGGAACCATTGTTCCGTTCTCAGGCCGAATATGATGCATTCGAAGAACGCCACAAAAAACATCAGGTTCCTGTAGCAGACCTTGCTTCTTACAAAGGCAATGCCTATCTTGGAATTGATGCCGGTTCTACCACAACGAAAGCTGCACTTGTAGACGAGAATGGGACTTTGCTGTATTCCTTCTATCACAACAACGACGGTGACCCGCTCGGAACAACACTCACTGCAATCAAAGAGATTTACCGGATTCTCCCGGAAGGTGTTACTATTGCACACTCCTGCTCTACCGGTTACGGAGAGGCCTTAATTAAAGCTGCGCTCCTTCTGGATGAGGGCGAAGTAGAAACCGTTGCGCACTATTATGCTGCTGCTTACTTTGAACCGTCTGTTGACTGTATCTTAGATATCGGCGGTCAGGACATGAAGTGTATCAAAATCAAGAATCACACGGTTGACAGCGTACAGTTGAATGAAGCCTGCTCTTCCGGCTGCGGTTCTTTCATCGAGACATTTGCCAAATCTTTGAATTACAGTGTAGAAGACTTTGCCCATGAGGCTCTTTTTGCTACTCTGCCAATTGACCTTGGAACCCGCTGCACGGTATTTATGAATTCCAAGGTAAAACAAGCGCAGAAGGAAGGTGCTTCTGTCGCAGATATTTCTGCCGGGCTTGCCTACTCTGTTATTAAAAACGCTTTATTTAAAGTAATCAAAGTATCGGATGCCTCCGAACTTGGTAAAAATATCGTTGTTCAGGGTGGAACTTTCTACAACAATGCCGTACTCCGCAGTTTTGAAAAAATCGCTGGATGTCAGGCTATCCGCCCGGATATTGCAGGAATCATGGGTGCGTTCGGCGCCGCACTGATTGCAAGAGAGCGTTATGGATTTAAAGAATGTAAAAATACAACCATGCTTTCCATTGATGAAATCAATCAGTTGGAATACAGCACAACTATGAGCAAATGCCATGGTTGTACCAACAACTGCCGTCTGACGATTAACAAATTCAGTGGTGGCCGCCGTTTCATTTCTGGAAACCGTTGCGAACGTGGACTTGGAAAAGAAAAACGGAATCAGGATATTCCAAACCTTTTCGAATATAAAAACAACCGTTATTTTGGATATGAACCACTTTCCGAAGAACAGGCCACTCGTGGAGTAGTGGGTATTCCTCGTGTACTGAATATGTATGAGAACTATCCATTCTGGTTTACCTTCTTTACAAAATTAGGATACCGGGTGGTTCTCTCCCCTGCTTCTACCCATAAGATTTACGAACTGGGAATTGAGTCCATACCAAGCGAGTCCGAATGTTATCCGGCAAAGCTGGCTCATGGACATGTACAGTGGCTGATTAATGAAGGGGTACCTTTTATCTTCTATCCATGTATTCCATATGAGCGAAACGAATTTCCAGAGGCCGACAATCATTACAACTGTCCAATCGTAACTTCATATGCAGAAAATATTAAGAATAACATGGAAGATATTGTTGCAGGTAATGTAGAATTTATGAATCCATTTCTTGCCCTTACCACGGAAGAAACGGTAGCCTCCGGTCTGATTCAGTCCATTGGCAAAGAGAAAGCTATTCCAGAATCCGAAATCAAAAGTGCCGTTCACGCTGCATGGGAAGAACTGGCTGCCTGCCGTCAGGATATCCGCAAAAAAGGGGAAGAAACCCTGGCTTATATGGAAAAGACCGGACATCGCGGCATCGTACTTGCAGGACGTCCGTACCACTATGACCCGGAAGTAAACCACGGTATTCCGGAAATGATTACCTCTTACGGAATTGCAGTGCTTACGGAGGACTCTGTTTCACACTTAAATCCGGTAGAACGTCCACTGATCGTCATGGACCAGTGGATGTATCACTCCAGACTATATGCTGCGGCAAACTATGTAAAGACCAGAGACGATTTGGATTTGATTCAGCTCAACTCCTTCGGGTGCGGGCTGGATGCAGTTACCACCGATGCAGTTGCAGATATTTTATCCGGTTCCGGAAAGATTTATACTTCCTTGAAAATTGACGAAGTAAATAACCTCGGAGCCGCACGTATCCGAATCCGTTCTCTGCTGGCAGCCATCCGTGTCCGTGAACAAAAGAAAATAGAACGTACCATTCAGCCTGCTTCTATCAAAAAGGTAATATTTACGGAAGAAATGCGTAAGGATTACACCATCCTTTGTCCGCAGATGTCTCCAATTCATTTTTCACTGTTGGAGCCTGTTTTGCAAAAAGCCGGATATAAACTGGAAGTGTTGAAGAACGATAACAAAAATGCTATTAATATGGGATTAAAATATGTAAATAATGACGCATGCTATCCTTCTCTGCTTGTTGTAGGGCAAATTATGGAAGCCGTATTATCTGGAAAATATGATACTGATAAACTTGCAGTTATTATTACCCAGACTGGTGGCGGCTGCCGTGCAAGTAACTATATCGGCTTCATCCGGCGTGGTCTGAAAAAGGCAGGATATGGTCACATTCCGGTTATTTCCTTGAACTTAAGCGGACTGGAAAGTAATCCTGGCTTTAAGATTACACCAAACCTGATTATAAAAGGTGCTTATGGACTGATTTTAGGCGACATCTTTATGCGCTGTCTCTACCGTGTACGTCCATATGAAGCTGTACCTGGTTCCGCCAATGCTTTACACAAAAAATGGGAGGCAGAAGTTATCCGTTATCTTACAAAAAGCTATCAGAGCAGAAGCGAATTCAAGCATCTCTGCCGTGCCATTGTAAAAGATTTCGATGAGCTTCCACTACTGGATATCCAAAAACCTCGTGTCGGGGTCGTTGGTGAAATCCTGGTAAAATTCCAGCCAGCTGCAAACAATCATCTGGTTGATTTGTTAGAGCAGGAGGGTGCAGAAGCTGTTGTTCCGGATCTTCTGGACTTCTTCCTCTACTGCTTCTATAATACAAATTTTAAAGCAGACCATCTCGGAGCAAAGAAATCCTCTGCAAGAAATGCAAACCTTGGTATCAAGGCAATAGAATGGCTGCGAAAGCCTGCTGCAGATGCCCTCCGGGCAAGTAAGCGTTTTGATGCACCATCAAACATCGAAGACCTTGCAAAGATGGCTTCCGAGATTGTATCCCTCGGAAATCAGACCGGTGAAGGCTGGTTCTTAACCGGAGAAATGTTAGAATTGATTCACTGTGGTGCGCCAAACATCGTCTGCACACAGCCATTTGGCTGCCTGCCAAATCACGTGGTAGGAAAAGGTGTTATCAAAGAGCTTCGACGCAGACACCCTGATGCAAATATCGTAGCCATCGACTATGACCCGGGTGCAAGCGAAGTAAACCAGTTAAACCGTATTAAACTGATGCTTTCTACTGCACACAAAAAATTAGAGGACTAATAGAAAACCAAAGCAAATAGAGAAATCCGTCTCATATCAGCACGAAAGCAAAAATTTTGGATTTCTCATAAACAGAAAAAACCAACAAGGCAAAATGTCTTGTTGGTTTTTTCTGTTTCAAATCATTTATAAAGGGTTATCGGTTTTTTCGGAAAGAATCTTATCAATACTGACCAGTTTTATACTCAGGACAAACACCTTCGTTGCAACGGCCAGTTCTTCTGGTGTTGGGAAAGATGGTGCAATACGAATATTACTGTCCTTCGGGTCATTTCCATATGGGAAAGTAGCTCCTGCAGGAGTCATCACAAGTCCTGCTTCCTTTGCTTTCGCTACAATTGCTTTCGCACAGCCTTCCATAGCATCAAAGGAAATAAAATATCCTCCACGCGGTGCAAGCCATGTTCCAATCTCCAGACCGGATAATTCTTTATCGAGGCATGTAAGAATTGCCTCAAATTTTGGTCTTAATATCTCAGCATGCAATTTCATATGAGTTACCATACCATGAATATCCTTAAAGAAGCGCACATGTCTGAGCTGATTTAATTTATCGTGTCCAATGGTCTGTACTGCCATCATCTGACGAATATCTGCCATATTGGCATCCGAACCTGCAATCGCTGCAATTCCAGAACCAGGAAAACTAATCTTGGAAGTAGAGCCGAACTTATAAACCATATCCGGATGTCCTTCCTTCTTACATTCCATCAAAATTTCTATCAGATAATCCTGCTTGTCCTCATACAAATGATGAATTCCATAGGCATTGTCCCAAAAAATCCGGAAGTCTTCTGCTGCCGGATTCAGTGCTGCAAAACGATGAACAGTTTCATCAGAATAAGTAATACCCTGAGGATTCGAATACTTTGGCACGCACCAGATTCCCTTAACTGATGGGTCATTTTCCACATACTGCTGTACAATATCCATATCCGGTCCATTCTCTGTCATTGGAACATTAATCATCTCGATTCCAAAATGTTCTGTAATGGCAAAATGACGGTCATATCCCGGAACCGGACAGAGAAATTTTACCTTGTCAAGCTTGCACCATGGAGTGCTTCCCATGATTCCATGTGTCATGGCACGGGCTACGGTATCATACATCACATTCAGGCTGGAATTTCCGAAAATGATAATATTATCTTTCGGTACTTCCATCATATCAGCAAATAACTGCTTTGCTTCTTTAATACCATCAATCACACCGTAGTTTCTGCAGTCCACACCTTCTGAACAGACTAAATCCGAATCGCTGGTCAATACATCCATCATTCCCATGGACAAATCAAGCTGCACTTTCGACGGCTTACCACGGGACATGTCAAGATGAAGCCCCTGTGCTTTTACCTCATCAAATTCTTTTTCTAATTTCTTTTTTATTTCTAATAACTCTTCTCTGCTTAAGTCTTTATATGCTGTCATCCTTAAATACCTCGTCCTTCTGAGACTCTCATGGTATTTAGTATATCACAAAATGACTTTTCGTCAATTGATTCTTGCAATTTTCTTTTATCATTTTCTACTTTTTGTTGATTTTACCACCATTTTATGAATTTTTAATTTGATTTTTATTCATTTTATGCAATCTCGCTTATATCAAAATTGCATTTTCAGAAATGGATTACAATCTGTAAAATATATTTAAGCAAAAAACAGAAGACATTCTGTACATTGCCAGATATCTTCTGTTTCTCAACTTCTTGCCCAATATTCTTTTTATATCCTCTTTCCCTACACCCTTATCAAAAGAGACTCACCTGACATTTCCTCTGGTTTTGGAAGTCCCATAAGTTCCAACAACGTCGGTGCGATATCCGCCAGACAACCGCCTTCCCGAAGTCCATATCCTTCACGGTTAATCAAGATAAACGGAACCGGATTCGTAGTATGCGCTGTAAATGGTGCTCCCGTTGCTTCATCTATCAATTGCTCTGCATTACCGTGGTCTGCACACAGAAACATTTGTCCATCTACCTCTTTTAGCGCTGCCACTGCTCTTCCTACACAGGCATCTACCGTTTCCACCGCTTTAATTGCTGCCGATTCCACACCCGTATGACCTACCATATCCGGATTTGCAAAATTAATGATAATCACGTCATATTTCAATGATTGAATTGCTTCTACCAGCTTATCACATACTTCCGGTGCACTCATCTCCGGTTGCAAATCATAGGTTGCTACTTTCGGCGAATGAACCAGAATCCGTTCTTCTCCTTCATTCGGTGCTTCTACACCACCGTTAAAGAAGAAAGTAACGTGCGCATATTTTTCTGTCTCAGCAATACGGGCCTGTGTCAGACCACATTTCGCCAGATATTCTCCCAACGTATTATTCAGCTTTGTCTTCGGAAACGCAACACTCTTATTAGGAATTGTAACGTCATATTCAGTAAAACATACATAAGTAGTATGTATTCGCTTTTCTCTTGAAAATCCGTCAAATTCATCTGCACAGAATGCTCTGGTAATCTCTCTTGCCCGATCAGGACGGAAATTAAAGAAAATCACAGAATCCCCATCCTTTACTGTTCCAACCGGCTCTCCATCTTTCACAATAACTGTCGGAACAACAAACTCATCCGTCACTTCCTTCTCATACGATTTTTCAATCGCTTCTACCGGATTTTCTGCCCGATTACCGTTTCCATTTACTATAGCTTCATATGCCTTTTCTACACGGTCCCATCGGTTATCTCTGTCCATCACATAATAACGGCCAATCACTGTAGCAATCCGTCCTACGCCGATTTCGTGTATTTTCTCTATCAATTCGCTGACATATTCTTTTCCTGACATGGGTGGTGTATCACGACCATCCAGAAAACAATGCACATACACCTTGGAAATCTTCTGTCTTTTCGCGAGCTCCAGAAGTCCATATAAATGAGCATTATGGCTATGTACACCTCCATCTGATACCAGCCCAAATAAATGCAGAGCTGAGCTATTCGCTTTTACATTATCACACGCCTTTACCAGTTCTGGATTTTCATAGAAATCTCCATCCTGAATGGACTTTGTTATCTTTGTCAAATCCTGATACACAATTCTTCCGGCCCCCATATTCAGATGTCCCACTTCAGAATTACCCATCTGACCATCAGGAAGTCCTACATAATGACCACTGGCATTTCCTTTCACAAACGGATACTCCTTCATGAGTGCATCCATTACAGGAGTATCTGCTTCTGCAACCGCGTTTCCAATTTTGTTATCATTTAATCCATAACCGTCCAGTATCATCAAAACTGTGGGTTTCTTACTCATTCTTTCTGCTCCTTATATTACATCTGATAATTCACAATTTTTCCAAAATCCGGTTTCAACGACGCACCGCCTACCAGACCTCCATCGATGTCTGGCTGTGCAAAAAGTTCCGGTGCCGTAGCCGCATTTACAGAACCGCCATACTGAATCCGGATTGCTTCTGCAGTGTCTGTATCATAAATTTCACAAATGCACTGGCGGATTGCCTTGCAGACTTCCTGCGCCTGTGCTGTGGTTGCTGTTTTTCCCGTTCCGATTGCCCAGATTGGCTCGTATGCAATCACTGCTTTCTTCGCCTGTTCTGCAGTAATTCCCAGAAATCCAATCTTTACCTGCTGACGGATAAAATCCATAGTAACTCCTTGTTCCCTTTGTGTCAGGGTCTCTCCGCAGCACATAATTGGTGTCAGCCCATATTCGAACGCTTTGTGCATTTTCTTATTAACAGTTTCATTGGTCTCTGCAAAATATTCTCTACGCTCAGAATGTCCAAGAATCACGTATTTTACTCCGGCATCCACCAGCATACCTGGTGCAATTTCCCCGGTATAAGCGCCCTTGTCTTCGAAATACATATTTTCCGCACCAATCTGGATATTGCTGTCCTTTGCAGCCTCTATAGCCGGAATAATATCAATAGCCGGAACACAAAGCGCTACATCCACTTCCGAATTTGCCACAAGGGGCTTTAATGTATGTATCAATTCCACCGTTTCCGTAGGCGTCATATTCATTTTCCAGTTCCCTGCAATCAGTTTCTTTCTTTCCATAACATATCTCCTACTCCGGAATTCTATTTATCGTTTGCAGCGGCAACTCCCGGAAGTTCCTTTCCTTCCAAAAATTCCAATGATGCACCGCCACCGGTAGAAATATGTGTCATCTTATCTCCATAGCCTAACTGGTTGACAGCTGCTGCACTGTCACCGCCTCCGATGATAGTCACTGCATCTGTGTCAGCAAGTGCTTTTGCCATCTTTTCCGTACCCTCTGCAAAATTCGGCATTTCAAAAGCACCCATTGGTCCATTCCATACGACCGTTTTTGCTTCTTTCACTGCTACTGCATAAAGTTCAGCAGTCTTTGGCCCGATATCCAGTCCCATCCAGCCATCTGGAATTGCATTTGCTTCCACCACTTTTCTGTTTGCGTCATTAGAAAATGCATCAGCAATTACAGTGTCTACCGGAAGTAACAGCTTCACACCTTTTTCTTCGGCTTTTTTAATCATGTTCAATGCATATTCGCAGTAATCTTCCTCCAGCAATGAGTTACCAACAGAACCGCCCTGGGCTTTGCTGAAGGTATAAGACATACCGCCACCGATAATCAATGTATCTACTTTATCTAACAGGTTCTCAATTACAGAAATTTTGCTGGATACTTTCGCACCGCCAAGGATAGCAATAAATGGTCTTTCCGGATTATTGACTGCATTTCCAAGGAAATCAATTTCCTTCTGCATCAAATATCCTACCACTGCTGTATCAACGTATTCAGTAACTCCTACGTTCGAGCAGTGTGCACGATGTGCTGTACCGAATGCATCATCTACAAATACATCGCAAAGAGAAGCCAGTTCCTTCGAAAATGCTTCCCCATTCTTTGTTTCTTCTGCGCGGTAGCGTGTGTTTTCAAGTAAAATCACTTCTCCATTTTTCATCGCTTCTACTGCTGCTCTGGCATTTGGTCCAACCACTTCCGGGTCTGCCGCAAATTTGACTTCCTGTCCTAACAGTTCACTTAAGCGCACTGCAACCGGTGCCAGAGACAATTCTGGTTTTGGTTCTCCCTTCGGTTTGCCAAGATGTGAACAAAGAATAACTTTTCCTCCATCTGCAATAAGTTTCTTAATTGTTGGAAGTGCAGCCACCAGACGATTCTCATCGGTAATCTTTCCGTCATGTAATGGAACATTAAAATCACATCGAACCAGAACTCTTAACCCCTTCACATTAATGTCATCCACTGATTTTTTGTTAAGCATAGTATAAACCCTCTCTATATTTTATTTTTGATAAAACACGATTCCATGACTCACGAAATCATGTTCTCATATGCATTACAACATGAAAAGGGCCGGTCCTGATAAGCCAGACCGGACCCTATCCATTTATTGTGCTTATTTCTTATAATAATGTACCAAAGTATTCAATCGTTCTAACCATCTGGCTTGTGTATGAATTTTCGTTGTCATACCAGGCAACCACCTGTACCTGTGTTGTTCCGTTATCAAGCGGAATCACCATAGTCTGTGTAGCGTCAAATAAAGAACCATATGTCATACCTACGATATCACTGGATACAATCGGGTCTGTGTTATATCCAAATGATTCATTAGATGCTGCCTTCATAGCTGCATTGATTTCATCTACTGTGACATAGCCTTTTACAACGGCTGTCAAAATAGTAGAAGATCCTGTAGGTGTTGGAACTCGCTGGGCAGAACCAATTAATTTACCTTTCAGTTCCGGTACTACAAGACCAATTGCCTTTGCTGCGCCTGTACTGTTTGGAACGATATTCACTGCTGCTGCACGAGATCTTCTCAAATCACCCTTACGCTGTGGTCCATCCAGTGTCATCTGGTCTCCAGTATATGCATGAATTGTACACATAATACCTGATTTGATCGGTGCAAAATCATTCAATGCTTTCGCCATCGGTGCAAGACAGTTTGTCGTGCAGGAAGCTGCGGAAATGATATGATCCTCCTTCGTAATAATATCATGGTTTACATTATAAACAACAGTTGGAAGGTCATTTCCTGCCGGTGCAGAAATAATAACATTCTTGGCACCTGCTCTCAAATGTGCCTCAGATTTTTCCTTTGTTGTATAGAATCCTGTACATTCCAGAACAACATCTACTCCAAGTTCTCCCCATGGAAGATTCTCCGCATTCTGCTCTTTGTAAATCTTAATTTCTGTTCCATCCACTGTAATGGAATCTTCTCCTGCTGTAACTTTATCGCACAATGCATATCTGCCCTGTGTAGAATCGTACTTTAATAAGTGAGCCAACATCTTCGGAGATGTCAAATCGTTGATTGCCACGATTTCATATCCTTCTGTTCCAAACATCTGTCTGAATGCAAGTCGTCCAATACGTCCAAATCCATTAATTGCTACTTTTACTGCCATGATTCTTTCCTCCTAAAGTTCCGACATTTCATATAATAACGGTAACTTTTTTTGCATTATCATATAATCATCAATTACAATTATTGTACTAAACACACCCTCAAATTTCAAGTGCATTTTCCCTTTTTACGCCTCTTTACCTAAATTCATCAAATTTTCTCAAAAATCAGTTTTTCGCCCTTTAATTTTGTGAAATATTTAACAGCGAATAAAATAACAGCAGGTCTTATGCAAGACCTGCTGTATTGATTTACGTTTAGCAATGATTGAAACGGAGTGCAAATTCCGCATAACTTGAGAAACTTGCAAAGTATGTTTCATATTGCTTCCTATTTTTCTTAGATGATAGTGCCTCCACCGAGCACGTAATCTCCGTCATAAAGCACAAGTGCCTGTCCCGGTGTCACTGCTCTCTGTGGTTCATCGAACACGCAAAGGAGTTCATCTTCTCCTGTACGTTTTACCGTACACCACGCACCTTTATGATTGTATCTGATTTTTGCAAATACACGCATATCATCTTCTATATCTTCCATCGCCATAAAATTCAGCTTCTCTGCCCGCACTTTCCGCGTCATAGAATCTTCATTAGTTCCAATGACTACTTCGTTTGTCTCCGGACGAATCTCCAGTACAAATGCAGGATGTCCAAGAGATAAACCGAGTCCTTTGCGCTGTCCTACGGTATAATGGGTAATTCCTTTATGTCTTCCTAATATCTTGCCATCCAGAGAAACAAAATTTCCTTCTGGAACTGATCTACCGCGTTCTTTATCAATAAAAGAGGCATAATCACCATCCGGAATAAAACAGATATCCTGACTGTCAGGTTTATGTGCAATTGGAAGCCCAATCTCCTCTGCCATCTGTCGGATTTGCTCTTTTGTGTAAGCTCCAACCGGCATTAACGTATGTTTCAACTGGTCCTGAGTCAGGTTGTAGAGCGCATATGTCTGATCTTTCGTCTTGGTCGCAGAATGTTTAATCGCATATCTTCCATTTGCAAGCTGATCTATCTGTGCGTAATGACCTGTGGCAATATAATCCGCACCAATATCCATACTTCGTTTGAGAAGTGCTTCCCATTTCACATATCTGTTACAGGCAATACACGGATTCGGTGTTCTCCCCCGGAGATATTCTCCGACGAAATAGTCAATCACCTGTCTTTGGAACTCCTGTCTGAAGTTCATGACATAGTAAGGAATACCAAGCACCGATGCAACTCTTCTCGCATCATCCACTGCCGAAAGTCCACAGCATCCGCCATTTTCTTCCTGCACAATATTCTCTGTTTCCTGCCAGATCTGCATGGTGACTCCAATCACATCATATCCTTGTTCCTTCAGCAGATATGCCGCAACGGAAGAATCGACTCCACCGGACATGCCTACTACAACTTTCTTCTTTTCCATTCTAATATTCTTCTTCCTCTTCGCCTTCGTGGATATCAGACTTCGGTTTTGAAAGCCCTTCAATCTTGATTCCATTTTTCTCTGCATAATCCCAGAGTGCTGCATGGATTGCTTCTTCTGCAAGAAGTGAGCAGTGTACCTTAACCGGCGGAAGTCCATCTAAAGCTTCCATAACTGCTTTGTTGGTTACCTGCATTGCTTCTGAGATATTCTTTCCTTTTACTAATTCTGTAGCCATGCTGCTGGTTGCTACTGCCGCACCACAGCCAAATGTTTTGAATTTAACATCCCGGATAATTCCATCTTTATCAATATCAAGATAAATTCTCATAATATCGCCACATTTTGCGTTTCCTACTGTTCCTACTCCGCTGGCGTTTTCAATTTCTCCCATATTTCTTGGATGCTGAAAATGATCCATTACTTTTTCTGAATACATAATACAATTCTCCTTTGCTTATTATAATCTATTTTTCTTCATTTTTCTTCTGTTTTTTTACAAAATCTTCGTAAAGTGGTGACATATTACGCAGATTTGCTACGATTTCTTTCAACTTGTCCACAACAAAATCTACATCTTCTTTTGTTGTCTCTTCACTCAGTGTCAGTCTCAAAGAGCCATGTGCCTTTTCATGCGGCAGTCCGATTGCCAGAAGCACATGTGACGGATCCAGAGAACCTGATGTACAGGCCGAACCACTGGAAGCACAGACACCTGCCATATCAAGCATGATCAGCATAGACTCTCCTTCTACAAATTCAAAGCTGACGTTGACATTGTTTGGAAGACGTTTTGTTGTATGTCCGTTTAATCTGCTATATGGGATTTCATCCAGAATACGTTTTATCATGTAATCTCTTAATTCTGTCTCATATTTGATTCTCTCATCCATTGTTGCAACTGCACGTTTTACGGCTGCTCCGTATCCCACGATGCCTGGAACATTTTCTGTACCGGCACGACGTTTTCTTTCCTGCGCACCGCCATGGATAAAGGAACGAATCTTTACGCCCTGTCTGATATATAAGAAACCGATTCCTTTCGGTCCATTTAATTTATGTCCACTGGAACTGAGCATATCAATATGGCATTCATCTACATTAATCGGAACATGTCCAAATGCCTGAACTGCATCTGTGTGGAATAATACACCATGCTTCTTTGCGATTTCTCCGATTTCTTTGATTGGTTCAATGGTTCCGATTTCATTGTTTGCAAACATTACAGAAATCAGGATTGTATCCGGACGGATTGCATTTTCCAGTTCTTCCAGTGAAACCAGACCATCTTTATCCACATCGAGGAATGTGAATTCATAGCCTCTCTTTGTCAGATATTCTGCTGTATGAAGGATTGCATGATGCTCGATTTTTGTAGTGATGATATGTTTTCCCTTGCTTTCATATGCTTCAGCAGTAGCTTTTAATGCCCAGTTATCAGATTCTGTACCACCTGCTGTAAAATAAATTTCATTTCCTTTTGCACCAAGTGCGTTTGCAATAATATCCCTCTGTTCTGTTACAACTTGCTTATTCTTTGATGCAATGCTGTAAATAGCAGATGGATTTCCATACTGTTCTGTAAAATATGGAATCATCGCTTCTAATACCTCCGGTGCTGTCTTGGTCGTAGCTGCATTATCTAAATAAATTATTTTACTCATCTGTTTGTTCCTCCTTCAATTTTACTTCGTTCAACCAGTTCATCTATCATTATCTCATCGATTGTGTGAATGATACTTTCATTTATCTTTTTCCATACATATTTCGTCACACACTGGTCTTTCATACGGCATTCTTCGTCGTCATGGAGCGCTGCGCAGTCAACCAGTTCCATATCTCCCTCCAGGGCACGCAATACATCGCCTACAGACACTGTACTGACATCCCTTGCAGGCATATATCCTCCGCCAGCTCCACGAATACTCTTCACTAATCCAGCCTTCTTCATCTTAGCCATCAGTTGTTCCAAATACCGTTCTGACAAATGCTGCCGCTGGGCGATACTTCCAATTGAAACAGGTTCTTCACTCCCATATCTTGCTAAATCTATATATGCACGCAGTCCATATCTTCCTTTCGTCGATATTTTCAATCAACCGCCTCCATTTCCTACTAATATACTAGGATTTACGGGTATAATTTAACACATAACTGCTTCCATGTCAACGCATAGATGAAAAAATTTCCAACATCCATTTTACTATAGCAGGATTCACATATGTTTCCATGATAATTCCCGCAAACATCATAAGTACAACTGTACCCATTTTCCATCCGTTCCATCTGATGTTCTCTTTCTCCATAAAATAATTAATAATTATAACATAAGCAAAACCATAAAACAATATCTGCGGGAATAACGCTGCCACATAAAACAACATTCCAATGATTCCCATCCTCATTACGGCGGCAACAGCCAGGATTCCTCCTGCAAAGCCTGTCCACAAAAGACATACTTCACCCGCAATCTTTCGAAACCGTGTCATACCCGCAACTCCCAAAAGCGCCAGCGGCAAAGTTCTTTGTCTTATCAGATAAATAAAATACTGTTCAGACACAATCTGCTGATTCACATATTGTCCAAGGAAAAATTCATGAAAAATGCCTGTAGTTGTCACATACTTTGAGCCGACAAAATTAGCATATACAATTCCCAGCAAAAAACCCGCCATATATAAGAAAAGCAAAGAGTAATATTTATTTCTGTGAACCACGTATCTTTCCTCCGTTCTACCGATATTCCATTATATGTCTGATTTTGCTTTTTATGATATCTGAGAGTCCTTTCAGTAACCTGTTTCGTGCGTTCTCGGCAGTCGCCAAGGTCTTACGCATACACGGACATCGGCCCGTTTCAGATAACAATATATTTTACGGTTTTTGCACCAATTTGACCCCAATCATATCATATGAGACAGTATATTGCAGGACAAAATAGAAAAATAAAAAAGGCACAAAATACTGGAATCCTTGTTTTTCCAATACTTTCGCACCTTTTTTGAATTTCTAAATTAATGGTTATCGCTATTTGGCATAATCAGTAACACGTGATTCACGAATTACATTTACCTTAATCTGTCCTGGATATTCCAATTCGAATTCAATCTGTTTTGAAATATCTCTTGCCAGTAATACCATATCATCATCAGATATCTGTTCCGGAACTACCATTACGCGAATCTCTCTACCCGCCTGAATTGCAAAAGACTTATCAACCCCTTTGAACTGGTTGGTTATTTCTTCTAACTGTTTTAATCTGTTTGTATATGTTTCCAATGTTTCTCTTCTTGCACCCGGTCTTGCAGCCGAAATGGTATCCGCTGCCTGTACAACACACGCAATCAGAGATTCTGGTTCCACATCCCCATGATGTGCCTCTACCGCATTAATAATAATCGGAGATTCCTTGTACTTTCTGCACAAATCTGCACCAATCTGAATATGAGACCCTTCCACATCATGGTCAATTGATTTACCAATGTCATGTAAAAGTCCGGCACGTTTTGCAGTACGGACATCCAGTCCGATTTCCCCTGCTAACAATCCAGAAAGCTGTGCTACCTCGATAGAATGCTTCAGTGCATTCTGACCATAGCTTGTTCTGAACTTCATACGTCCAAGAAGACGGATTAATTCCGGATGAATTGCATGCACGCCAACTTCCAGCGCTGCTGCTTCACCCTCTTCACGAATCATTGTATCCACTTCTTTTTGTGCCTTTTCTACCATTTCTTCGATTCTTGCCGGATGGATACGTCCGTCAACAATCAGACGTTCCAGTGCAATTCTTGCCACTTCCCTGCGAATCGGGTCAAATCCTGATAATACTACCGCTTCCGGTGTATCATCAATTATCAGTTCCACTCCGGTCAGTGTTTCCAGAGTACGGATATTACGTCCTTCTCTACCGATAATTCTTCCTTTCATCTCATCACTTGGAAGCTGCACTACAGAAATTGTAGTTTCAGCCACATGATCCGCTGCACATCTCTGAATTGCTGTCACGACGTATTCTTTTGCTTTCTTTTCCGCATCTTCCTTCGCCTGATTTTCCAATTCTTTAATCATCTTTGCAGTATCATGTTTTACATCTTGTTCAACAGTTTTTAACAGATAATCCTTTGCTTGTTCGGAGGTTAATCCTGAGATTCGTTCTAGTTCCTGTACTCTTTGCTTGCTAAGTTCTTCTACTTTCGCTTCGCGCTGCCTCATCGCTTCTTCTTTTGCCGTGAATGATGCTTCACGACGTTCAATAGCATCCGAACGCTTATCTACGGCTTCCTCTTTGGAAAGGACTCGCTTCTCATAACGCTGTAATTCTGCTCTACGTTCTTTTGTTTCCTTTTCGAGCTCATTCTTTGTTTTGATAGATTCTTCCTTAATCTCCAAAAGGGACTCCTTCTTCTTCGCCTCGGCCGTTTTCAATGCATCATCTATTATTTCTCTTGCTTTGATATCAGCATTCCCAATCTTGGAATTTGCATCATTCTTTAACTTGGATACTGTTGCAAAATAAGTAATAGGCACTGCCACTATCATGGTGACAACTACTGCAGCAATAGCTATTCCTATTATCGGCACAGGAGCACCTCCTTATTTAGTTTTCATTGCACAAAGTACAACAGTTAAATTTTATACTGTTTTGGTAAATATGTCAAGCTTTCGCCAGTGCCTTTCGAATTTCTTCGTAAGAAAATCCTTTTCTCATCAGATATCCATACATTTTCTGCTTCTGTTTTTCATCCATTTCA
Organism: uncultured Lachnospiraceae bacterium; assembly: GCA_900554415.1. GTDB lineage: Bacteria > Bacillota > Clostridia > Lachnospirales > Lachnospiraceae > Allocoprococcus. Next base: position 241,664 of record USGU01000001.1, read on the forward strand.
GAAGGTATCCATCGTTTTTTCTCCATAAGCCTCAGAATTGTAGCTTCCTCTGTCTCTTCCTGATACATTTCTTCCAGTATAACATCTACCTGCTCTCCTTTGATGCCTTTCTGTCCCAGAAGCATACGAATTTCCCGTTTGCTCTTATTCGCCTTCTTACTGATAACAAAATTACGGACATACGCTTCATCATTGATATACCCAAAAGATTTCACATAAGAAATGGCAGCTTCCACCACATCTTCTGGATACCCGTTCCGAGCCAGTTTCTCCCGAAGCTGATGTTCAGTTCTTGGCATGGCATTCAACAAATGCATGGCTCGCAGCTTCGCACGCTTTACAAGTACTTCACCTTTAATCCGAGCTATGGTTTCTTCTGTTATCTCATGTCCTTTTCTCACCTGATACTTAGACAATTCGCCTTTGTATAATACAAAGGCGAATGTTTCATCAATATAAATATTATATCTTGTCTTCGTCAGGGCTTCGATTTCTGTCACAATCATCTATCTGTCACCTGTGCACCTGAATTTATTTTTCTTTGTTCTCATTATCCTCTGCTGCTTCTTCGCCAAGTCCGTAATGTTCACGAACCTTTTCTGCGATTTCTGCCATAATCTCCGGGTGTTCTGTCAGATAAGTCTTGGCATTCTCTCTACCCTGACCAATCTTTTCTCCATTATATGCATACCATGCACCACTCTTGCTTACCACGTTCACATTGGCAGCCAAATCCAGAATATCTCCCTCTTTGGAAATACCTTTACCAAACATAATATCAAACTCAGCTTCTTTAAACGGAGGGGCAATCTTATTTTTCACAATCTTGACACGGACACGGTTACCAACCATCTCACCGCCCTGCTTTAATGTCTCAATCCTTCTGACATCCATACGCACAGAAGCATAGAACTTCAGTGCACGTCCACCTGTTGTTGTCTCCGGATTACCGAACATGACGCCCACTTTCTCACGTAACTGGTTAATAAAGATAACAACACAGTTCGACTTACTGATTACCGGTGTCAGCTTTCTGAGAGCCTGAGACATCAATCTTGCCTGAAGACCTACATGGGAATCTCCCATATCTCCTTCTATTTCCTGCTTCGGAACAAGTGCAGCTACGGAATCCACTACAATAATGTCAATTGCACCGGAACGAACCATAGTTTCAGTAATTTCCAGTGCCTGGTCTCCACTGTCTGGCTGGGAAATATATAGTTCATCAATATCCACACCGATATTCTTCGCATATACCGGGTCTAATGCATGCTCTGCATCAATAAATCCTGCAATTCCGCCACGCTTCTGCACTTCGGCTATCATATGCAGGGCAACGGTTGTCTTACCACTGGATTCCGGTCCATAGATTTCCACAATTCTTCCCTTCGGTACTCCACCCATTCCCAACGCTAAATCCAGACTTAATGAACCGGTCGGTACTGTCTCAACCTGAACCTGTGCTGCCGGATCTCCAAGCTTCATTACCGCACCTTTTCCAAAATCTTTCTCCAGCTTTGCAATTGCTGCCTCCAACGCTTTCTTTTTATTCTCATCTGTCATATTTGCCATATATTTTCTCCTCATATATCCGAACGAATGTTTGTTTTCTACATATTAGTACATACGTTCTGTTTTGTCAAGTTCTTTTCTTCTTTTTGTTATCTGATTTTCTTTTCAGAAGCAAACCTATAATGCAAATATCTCCGCCAATGCCTGTGCCACCCCATCTTCATGGTGAGTTTCTGTAATCCAGTCTGCCGCATCCTTACAATCAGGCACTGCATTTTCCACTGCAATTCCAAGTCCTGCCGCCCGGAGCAGTTCGCAGTCATTTTCTCCATCGCCAAATGCTACCACCGACTCCATAGGTATCCCAAGCCGCCTCATAAGTCTGGTAACAGCCTGATGTTTGCCGGATTCCATGTTGGAAATTTCTATCAGATGACTGGCACTGCTGGTAATATATACATTATCAAAAGCTTCCTGAATCCGCTTACGGATATATGTTTTATCTTCCTCTCTTACTACCACATCGATTCCGTCCAGATTCTTTCTATGTACAACCAGAAATGCTTCCATATCTTCAACCGGTTCTCTTGTCCGTTCCACATAACCGGCAATCATCTCATTTCCTGCAAAAGCAGAAGGATTTTCCCAATATGCTCTGCTTGCATAGGCTTTTCCGTCAATAAAGCACTCATATGCAACAGGGCTGGAACGCAGTGCAGCACATATCTTCTGTGCTGCTTCTTCCGGCAGCTTTGAGCACCACAAAGGCTGTTTTTCCAGAAGGTCGTATATCATCGCCCCATTGGATGTAATAATATAGCGCAAGCTTTTTATCTCCAGTACATCCTCAGGATAAGAGCACAGAGGACGTCCACTCGCAGGGACAAACAGAACTCCTTTTTGTTGCAACTTCTTCAACACACTCTTCGTCTTTTCTGATAAAGCATCTCCATGCTGCAGAAGGGTCAAATCCAAATCCGATACCACACATTTATACTCCATTGCACTACCCACTTTGCTTCTATTTATTTCTATCTTTTTTCTACAACTTCGCCTCGTTTTTTGTAAATACTGTTTGCAGGCACATATCCGCGGACCATAGACAGTGGATAAATATTCGTGTTCTTTCCTACCACACTTCCTGGATTCAGCACCGTTCCACAGCCTACTTCCACATTGTCGCCAAGCATGGCACCGAACTTTTTCATTCCTGTTTCAATATTTTCTTCTGGTGTTTTTACAACAACCAGCTTTTTATCTGATTTTACATTCGATGTAATAGAACCTGCGCCCATGTGAGCCTTGAATCCCAAAATCGAATCTCCCACATAATTGTAATGAGGAACCTGCACTTTATTAAACAGAATAACGTTTTTTAACTCTGTAGAATTTCCTACTACTGCCCCTTCTCCTACAATGGCATTTGCACGGATAAATGCACAATGTCTTACTTCTGCTTCCTTCCCAATGATTGCCGGTCCCCCGATAAATGCAGTTGGAGCCACCTTCGCACTTTTTGCAATCCATACATTATCTCCACGCTTTTCATATTCCTCTTCCGATAATGTGGCACCTAATTCCATAATAAAATTACTGATTTTCGGCAGTACTTCCCACGGATACTCTACGCCTTCGAAAATGTCTTTTGCTATGGTTTCATCCAACGTATACATTTCTTTTACTGTCATTTCTTTCATGCTTGTTTACTCCTTTTCACTCTTTTTACTCTTTGCTGTACTTTTTTTATTACTCTTATAGCTACTATTCTTATTTTGATTATTCTTATAATACGAAGCTGCTTTATCATAATATGCCTTCAAATGGTACTGATTCTGTACCCCCAGCACACCATTGGTTCTGCTGATGATAAAATTCCGCAATTTTATCATATATTCTTCGGAAGTAATTTCTCCGTCAGCAACATAGGTCAGACCTTTTTCCCAGCTTGCAGTAAGTTCCGGGTTCAGGAGGGAACGAATGGAACTGGCAACCACATCGTACACCATTTCCCCGAGTAAGGTCGGTGTAATGACCTGGGTTTTCTTATTCAGAGACAAATACTTGATATTAAACAATTTTTTTAAAATTTCCGCACGGGTCGCACTGGTTCCGATTCCGCTTCCCTTTATCTGGGCACGAAGTTCTTCATCCTCGATTAACTGCCCTGCATTTTCCATGGCAAGAATCATAGAACCAGAGTTATAACGCTTCGGTGGTGCGGTTTCTCCTTCCTTAATATCAAGTCCCGATACCGCCAGAATATCACCTTTTTTCATTTTCTGAATATATTCAAACAGATGAATATCCAAATCTTTTCCTTCGCTGTTTTCCGCATTATCATCGCTGTCATTCTCATTCGATTTTTTATTTTTCGGAACTCCGACTACTTTTAAATACCCTTCTTTTGCAAGCACACGGAAATTAGAGAAAAACTGTTCTTCCTTTATCTGCGTCACGATGGCAACCTTCTGATATTCCGCTGCCGGATAGAAAATGCTCAAAAAACGTCGTACAATCAGTTCATATACCTGCTGAGAAGTATGGGATACAGATGACAGTGCAGATATTCCCTGTCCCGTTGGGATAATTGCATAATGGTCCGTAATCTGCTTATCATTGACATATCTGGTCTTTGCCAGATTCTTATAGCTTTCCAACTGTAAAATATCCTTCAGATACGGCTCCGCAAGCTTATATTTATACAGACCGTTCAGATTCTTGGTAATTTCCTTTGCCACAGCCGTAGATAAAACACGGGCATCCGTTCTTGGATAGGTCACCAGCTTTTTCTCGTACAGTTCCTGCACAATCCGCAAGGTTTCATCCGGGCTGATTTTAAACCGCTTGGAACATTCGTTCTGAAGTTCTGCCAGGTTAAATAAAAGCGGTGGATTTTTCTTTTCTTTCTTCTTTTCGATTGAAAGAATCCGGCACTGAAGTGGTTCATTTTCACTTCGAAGCCAGGCAATTAATTCTTCTGCGTCCCGTCGCTCTTTAAATCCATTTTCCTTATAAAGCTTCAGAGATTCAAAATACCGGCTTCCCTTTACCGCCCGCCATTCTCCTTCGAAAGTGCCGCCTTCCGTGGTAACCGTCTCGATAACTCTGTAAAATGGTGTTTTAACAAATTCCCGGATTTCCCGTTCTCTGCGTACCACCATACCAAGTACACAAGTCATTACTCTGCCCACGGAAATCACGGTATATTTATTTCCAAGATACCTGGAAATACTGTCTCCATACTTCAATGTCAGAAGTCTGGAAAAATTAATTCCCATCAGATAATCCTCTTTCGCCCTCAAATAAGCTGATTCTGACAGATTATCATAAGCAGACAAATCCTTTGCCTCCCGGATTCCTCGTAAAATTTCCTCTTCGGTCTGGGAGTCAATCCAGACTCTCCGGCGTTCTTTGCCCTTTACCCCTGCCATCTGCTCTACCAGACGGTATATATATTCTCCTTCACGTCCCGAGTCGGTACATACATAAATGCACGAAATATCCTCTCTGGTCAGAAGCATCTTTACCGTGTCAAACTGCTTTTTTACAGAAGGAATTACCTCATATTTAAATTCATCTGGTATGAATGGTAAAGTCTGGAGACTCCATTTCTTATACTTTTCATCGTACACTTCCGGGTAACTCATAGTAACCAGATGTCCGACACACCAGGTAACAACCGCGTCATCTCCCTCTAAATATCCGTCTTTCCTCTTCATGTTCAAGTGTAATGCCTTGGCAAATTCCTGCGCTACACTGGGTTTTTCCGCAATAAATATATTTTTCATAAATATTCTTAGTTACAGCCTCTGACTGTCCTTTTATCTTTCTCTAGTTTTCATTCAAATTCCAACGTCAAAAGGTGGCCGGTTACAGCGAACACAGATACAACTGTAACTGACCACCCTTGCCTCACAGTATAACACATTCTGTCTCATTCTGCCATACTGACAACCATCAGGTACTCTTCTTTCTTTTACATGATAATCGCTTTCTATTGTTCCGCACCCATCAGTGCAGCACCAATCGCTCCTGCATATCTTGCAAGCGGATCACTCTTAACCGGTGCTTTCAGCGCATTTTCCAGTCTCTCAATTACATACTGGTCTTCACACAATCCACCTGTCAGGAAATATTTATCACTTGGCACCTGCGCAATTAACTGCACAACTTTCATAATTACTGATTCGATGACTCCGAATGCAATATCTTCTCTTGGGGTACCACGTCCAATCAGACTGATAACCTCTGACTCTGCAAATACTGTACACATAGAACTGATGGTAATATGTTCTCCTTTTCTCGCCAAATCAGACAGTTCATTCTGAGTCAGTCCCAGACGGTTTGTCATAACCTCAATAAATTTTCCTGTTCCTGCTGAACATTTATCGTTCATAAGGAACTTCATTACACGACCATTCTTTAAAGAAATTCCTTTTGTATCCTGTCCTCCGATGTCAATGACGGTTCCATCATCATGGAATAAATAATATGCGCCCTTTCCATGACAGGTAATCTCTGTCACCACGCGGTCAGCATAAGGCACAGAAATACGTCCGTATCCAGTTGCTACATAAGTTGCATTTTCTTTATTAATTCCTTCTGCTTCCAGCTTTTCATAAATATCATCTGCGGTCTTTCTGCTGCTGAATCCTGTATTGAGCAGAAGATGTTTTACCACTTTTCCATCTTCCATTACCACTACCTTTGCTGCACTTGACCCTATATCAATTCCCACAAAATACATGTCTTCCTCCTGCTCCGTCCTTATTCAAAGTCCGTTTTTGTCTCTTTCTTCACTATTTCTAGTTTATTATTTTACATGTCATTCGTCAAATTGATAAAATCTATAAATCCTAAAAAAACAGCTTATATTCAATACTTCTATTTATCAAACATGGCGTATGTTTATGAAATATGTCCCAGCTCGTACATCATCGTCTCCAGTTTCATATGCAATACTTCTTCTGACTCCCGTTCGCTTATCCATACGGACTGACATCCGGTTTCTTCCTCAAACAAAGGCATGCGTTCTTCCGGAAATCCAATCATCACTACCCCATCCGCTTTCCACTCTCTGGTAAATATTGTTCCCTCTTCAATCCCATTTGCAAAATGGATTAAGGCGTACTGGTTTTTGTTGAAAATATACTGTTCAATTTGTTTCAGGTACTCATAATTACGGCTTCTCTGTGTCGGTCTTCCATCTGTAGTCCCGTCCAGAATCACATACAGCTTCGTTCCTCTTCCCGCCAGTACCCGTGCGCGCACATTCAGCAGATAATCTTCTTCTTTTAAAATTTTCTCAATCTTCTGCTTTGTCTCCGTACTCATTCGTTCTGTCCGTCCGTGTATCACATTTAACACTGTCGTGACACTCACTCCTGCTCTGGACGCAATTTCTTTCACCCGTACTTTCTTCCGCATGTTTTCTTCCTCTCTCTCATTTTAATTTTCAAATGCCGTTTTTCTTTCTCATCTCTGACATTTTCCAGACTATAACACATATTTTTTTGTTTGTGTGTTTTTCGACAAAGTACGATATTTACCTATATATTTCGACAAATTTCGGTAAAATTATTCCGTAATTTTCTGTAAGATTATCAGTTGTGATTCCTGTACGCCTGTGCTATCCTTTTGGTAAATACAATCGCAAAAGGAGTTTTCTTTCATGGATGGAATTATATTTGACATAGACGGAACCCTCTGGGATTCCACGGAGTCGGTAGCAAAGGCATGGAATCACGCCATTATAGAACAGGCGAATCTGGATTTACATCTGACTGGCGAAAAACTTATGCCTCTGTTTGGAAAAACAATGGATGAAATCGAAGCTGCATTATTCCCGGATTTTTCTCAGAAAAAAAGAGACGAACTTGGAAATGCATGTTATGAATACGAGAATACGTTTTTATACGAGGAACCTGGAATTTTATTTCCACATGTAAAAGAAACTTTCCAGCTTCTCTCCCAGTCTTATGACCTCTACATCGTCAGCAACTGCCAATGCGGTTACATTGAAGCTTTTCTGGAAACTACAGGGCTTCAGACTTACGTGAAGGATTCTCTGTGTTTTGGACAGACACACCTTCCAAAAGGGAAAACCATCCGTATGCTGATGGATACCAATCATTTACAGGATGTGGTCTATATTGGTGATACCCAGGGAGATTATGATGCCTGTCAGATGGCAAATGTGCCTTTTATCTATGCAAGTTACGGATTCGGTCAGGCACCGGAGGCCGACTGCTCCATTCAGGGACTTGATGAACTTCCTCTGCTGTTGCAAACCTGGAATAAAAATCAGAAAGGGTGTTAAATATGGTAAAAAAATGGCAGATTACAATTCCTGAATTCGAAGATAATTCCCCGCGGAATTTATATATTTATCTCCCACTGTCTTACAGTTCATCACATAAACGCTATCCTGTCCTCTATATGTTTGACGGACACAATTTATTCTTTGATTCGGATGCAACTTATGGAAAATCATGGGGACTGAAGAAATATTTGGACAAAAATCGGGTAGATTTGATTGTAGTAGCACCGGAGTGCAGTCATCACCCGGACAACGGACGTCTAAAAGAATATGCCCCTTATACCTTTACGGACACTACTTTCGGTCAGATTGAGGGACACGGACGCACCACCATGGAATGGATGATCCACGTACTGAAAAAAGAAATCGACCAGCAGTTCCGCACCCGGAGAGGCCGGGAATACACTTATATTGCAGGCAGTTCCATGGGCGGTCTTATGAGCCTGTATGCTTTAATCCAATATAATCAGGTATTTTCCAGAGCTGCTGCACTCTCCCCTTCACTTTGGACTGCCCCGGATAAGCTGACCGCCTTAATCCGGAAATCCAGGTTGTCTCCGGACACTATCTGCTACATGGACTATGGTTCTGAAGAATTCCGTAATCATCCCGGCATGGAAGCAGTTTACCGTCAGATTACGAATGAACTGGAGGACCGCCACATCCTGCTGACGAACCGCATTGTTCCCGGCGGAAAACACTGCGAAGCATCCTGGGAAAAACAGCTTCCTTTTGTTATTCCTGCTCTGCTTTATAAGAAATAAACGCACAAAAATAAATACAATTACTAAAAAGGAGTTTTCTCATATCTATGAAAAATTTTATTTTTATATCACCCAACTTTCCAACAAATTACTGGAAATTCTGCAGAGAATTAAAAAATAACGGACTCAATGTCCTTGGTATCGGCGACCAGCCTTATGACGAGCTGACATACGACTTAAAGAACAGCTTAAATGAATACTACAAAGTAAGTTCTCTTGAAAACGAAGACGAAGTTTACCGTGCAGTGGCATTTTTCATCCACAAGTACGGGCGCATTGACTGGCTGGAGTCCAACAATGAATACTGGTTAGAACGGGATGCTGCCCTGCGCACCGACTACAATATTCCATCCGGTTTCCACACCTCTGATATGGAGCGTATCAAATTCAAATCAAAAATGAAAGAATATTATACCAGAATCGGACTTCCTGTAGCCCGCTATCATATGGTAGATACGATTAAGAAATGCTTTGCTTTTGCAAATGAAGTCGGCTATCCGGTGGTAGTAAAACCGGACAATGGAGTTGGTGCTTCCGACACTTATAAACTGAGCAGTGAGGAAGATATGTATGAATTCTTTAACAAGAAGAACCCGAAAGTATCTTACATCATGGAAGAATTTATTACCGCAGAAATTAATTCCTATGATGCGATTATTGATGAAAATGGAGAGCCGATATTTGAAACCGGAAATGTAACTCCATTTTCTATTATGGACATCGTAAACACCTCCGGAGATTGTGCTTATTATATTGTCAAAGACCTTGCGGACGATGTACGAAAAGCCGGACGTGATACAGTCAAAAGCTTTGGAGTAAAAAACCGTTTTGTCCATTTTGAATTTTTCCGTCTGACCGCAGACCAGCCAATTGGCAAAAAGGGCGATGTGGTTGCTTTGGAAGTCAATATGCGTCCTTGTGGCGGTTTCACTCCTGACATGATTAACTTCGCCCGCAACACGGATGTCTATAAAATGTGGGCAGACATGATTGCTTTCGGTCACTCTACCATTTCAGAAGGCCGGCATGCCTACTGTGCATTCGCCGGATTGCGCGACAATCAAGAATATGTAATGAGTCATGAGGACATTATGAACAAGTATGGAGCCTGTATGAAAATGGTGGAACGAATTCCAGATGCTCTCTCCGGTGCCATGGGAAATCAGATGTATGTTGCTGTTTTTGACACCGATGATGAAATGAATTGTTTCTATCAGGATATCTTCCAGCATAAGGAAGTCTAGTGTCTAGAAAAGTCTGGCACTTTTAATATGCATGACAACCTACGAAAGGGGCTGTCGCTTTAACGATTAATACTTAGTGCGACAGCCCCCATGCCACAAGCGCTACTGCAAAAATGAAACCAATCACGATAACTTTGATACTCTTCATACGTTCTCCATCCCGCCGCCATGGGCGGAGATATCCTTTTATGATACCGGTGGTTGGTTCTTCACGGCATCTACAAACAAGATGGTCAGCCCGATATAAGCGGCGCAGGCTACTGCCAGCAGAACGCAGAGGACGACACAGACCGATTGAACCGGTTTCCGCAAGTAACGGCGGGAGAGAGCTATCCCCAGCAGCGACAGCAACAGCAGCACCACAGCAAGCCAAAGAGGCATATTGCTCACCTCCCTTACACGCCGCGGAATGCGTCGATCATATCCGTGAACCAGCGCAGTTCATGGGCAAAGCGCTGCCGCAGCTGCGCTGGATTTTCATAGCCTTTGCCGATGTCGAAAAAGCCGCGTCCGCTGTGAACGGCGATATACACCCTGCCGTCGGGGTTGAGATTTACAGCAAATTTACCGATGGAGGAATCCGCCAGTGCCAGGATGCGCTCCATGCGGCCAGGGGTCAGGATGCGAAGGGCTGCCGCTTCATCGTCGCTGCTCAGATTGAAGCGTTTGTCGAAGACCTCGCTGCCTGTTTTGATGGTTTTGGCGCTGAACAGCTTATCCAGCCTTTCTCTCGGTCAGATGGTCAGCCACGTCGGAAATTCTTGTCCCAGCTCACACAGCATCCACTGACCGGTGTAGACAGGCTGCTCGTTCTTTTCCCACAGGCCCGTTTCCTCCCGCTGGACCTCGTTGACCTCCGTCAGCCTGACGGTACACAGCTCCGTAATCAGGCCACGATATGTTCCCCGAACATACCCACTGCCGCTGCAATGGGTGTGTCTGGGCAGGGGTATGTTCGTGTCCTCTGCGTCCAGAAGATGCGGCGTGGGGCTCATCTGCACGTTTTCAAGGGCAGCGCTTACGATGTCCGGTGCGATGGCATCGAAGGCCTGCTGGCTTGCCTTGTCCTTGGACTTGCCCTGCACCATCTGCCCCAGGCCAAGGATCACGCCGCCGATGACGACCAGCACAATGTTGCCGCCCAGAATGATGCCTGCGATGGCGACCACACCGCCCACCAGCGAAAGGAGTTTTCCGCCCAATTTGCCGCTCTTGCTTTTGCGAAGCTGCCGCGACAGATGTTCATCCGTCATGTTCCTGTTTTTTTCTTCCATATTCTTCTCCTTATTTTATTCTGTCGTGCCGGTCAGCGCGGGACTTTCCGTTATCAGATCCAGCAGATTGCCCATACCGGTCAGCGAGGCGATGAACCACTTGCGGATACCGTCGATGTCCCGCAGATCCAGCTCCTCCGGAACGCCCGCAAACACATACCGGGTGTTCAGAGCCAGCGTCAGATCGCCGCCACGGAGGATAAGACCGCACAGCTTGGCACTGCTGGAAGATGCCTCCAGCTTCTGTACCAGGTCACGAAGCTGCGGTGTGACCTGATCGTCCGCCTCCCGGTCATCCGCCGTGTGAGCGGCAAAGTGTTTCCGGAAGGCGGCAGGGTCGGTGATGTCGTCTTTCTTCCGCTCCTGGAACGTATCATTCATGGCGATGTCCAGCGTCGGGTCGCAAATGTCCTTGCAGCGGACCACGATGCCGCGGAACAGCGTCTCGGTTCGGGTCATCCAGTTGTCGTTGTTGGGGCCGGACTTTTCCTCCACCGTGCGGCGCAGCTCCACGTTGGCCGCGGAGAACCGCAGCCCCTTATGCTCACCCTCGTGAAAGTCTGTCACGGTACACTCCGTAAAGGAGACCGTCGACAGCTTTGCCGCCTCCAGGTACGCCCAGTCGATGGGCAGCGTGGCCGGCTCCGGCTCCGGGCCGAAGGCTTTTGTCAGCTCCGTGCGGAAGAAGCCGCCCAGCTGCTGCTGCATCAGGGCTTTTTTATTCGTTTGGGCGGGCTTGGCCACCAGCAGGAACAGTGCCACGCCGGAAAAGACCAGAATGCAAATCACAATAATATTGCGATACACAAACATCATGATGCATCCGGTGATCACCAGAATAACGCCCAGCAGGATTCCGATGCTCTCCATTCTCTGATAGCTTCCCAGCTTTTTTGACAGCTCCGTGTCGGTCATGCGCTCGGCGCCCACAGCGTCAAAGTCATTGCATTTCTTTCGCATAGCCGTCCCCCCCTTAGTAGCAAAGGCTGAAATACAGGCTGTTGTAAGGGTCAACGGTATCGATGTCCATAAGAGCGGCTTCGGGCGAAATGCTGTCCAACTGCATACGCTTGGCGCTGTCTTTGTAGCTCGACGGCTGCGTCTCGGCGGCAAATACGAGTCCGTCATAGTCCTCCGGGAGATAGACGGCGTAGCTCTTGGTCAGGACCTGCGCCCAGTCCCCCACGTTGTACTGCCAGTTGGTGGAGTAGGCGAATTCAATGAGATAGCTGTTTCCCTGCCAGCTGACGGTGTGGAGATAGTAGTTGTCGCCCCGCTGGCTGTTGCCGTAAGCCGTTGCGGTGGTGAGCCACATGCCGGTGTAGAAGTCGTACAGCTCGCTGTCGGTATTGGTGATGTACTTCTCGGAAAAATACGGAATGGAGTCCTCCGGGATGTAGCAGATGGCGTCGAAGTGCAGCTCGCGGATGCCGTCATGGGTATAGTCGCCGTTCTTCGTGATCTCCCAATAGCAGTCATCGGTGTTGTAGCCATCGCCAAGTCCCGAATAGCTGCAAACTCCGTCTTCCAGCAGGAATGTCCCCATCTCCACGGCGGCATTGATCTCAAGGCCGTTTCTTGCGAAGTACGGCTCCTGAGACTGGATGCCCTCCACAGGCAGGAGCGTGCCGTTGTTCACGCTGTCGATGAGGTCGCCGCTGACGGTGCGGTCCAGCTGTAAGGTGTCACCGCTGCCGTCAAAGTGGAGCGTCACGCCGTTTTCATCCACCCAAAGCGTACCGTATTCGATCACTTCATCCTGATCGTTTACAAATTCCCATGTGGCGTCATCGCAGATGCGCAGCCAGAGGTTCTTCCCTTGATACTCCCAAAGGCCCACATACTCGCCCAGGTCACCGCCGCTGAGAGCAACGGTGGAAAGATCCTCCCGGAAGACATAGCGCTCCACCGGGTCCCAGATCCAGACCAGCTCGGTGGCGTCACCGTTTTCGTGGATGAAGCTCACCAGAACATCACTTTCCCCGTCACCGTCCATATCGTCAAAGGAGATGGCGTTGAATGACTGCTCCGCGTCGGGGATGTTCATGGGAAAGGATACGCTGTCAAAGAGGACCTGCTCCGGCAGATCCCGGTAGAAGGCCACGCTGCTCTCACACACTGTGACCAGCACATCCACACTCTCGCCGTCATGGGCAATGGTGCCGCTGCCAACCACCACGCCGGTCGTGCGCCAATCATCTCCCGCGGCATCGTCAGAATTGCCGCAGGCGGCAAGGCTCAGGCAAAACAGCAGCGCTAAGGTGAACGTCAAAAAGGGTCTTCGTTGTCTCATTTCATTTTCCTCCTTCTTCCGCGGGGCTTCAGATGTCCCAACTATCCATCCAGTTTGCGCCCCAGTCAACAGCGGGATCATATGGTTCTTCGGGAATCCAGCCTGCGGGATAGATGAGGCCGTCTTCGTCGTGGTAGGCAAGGCCGTCTTCGCCGATGGTGTAATCGTTGCCCAAAAGGTAACGGTTCACGCCGTCGTAGTACCAGATATAGAAGGTGGAGTATTCGTCTTCATAAAACTCCGCGTTTTCCATATCCGTGTAGGTGTAGAAGTCGGCATTGCGGTAAAAGACGCCATCAAAATGCTGATCGTCCCCGTAGCGGCCGAAGCGTTCGGCGGAGAGGGTGAAGCTGTTGCCGTCGTCACCGGGGCAGAGGTAGGCGCGCGTCCCGTTGTCGTAAAGATAGAGGCCCATACCCTCGCCCTCGTCGTTCATGGTGCCACTCATGGAATAGTCCGGCGAGCAGGCGATGTACTGCATGAGGGACGAGTTGATGACGATGGTCTCGCCCAGGACATTTTGCCACATGCCGTCCCAGTTGCTTATGTCCCATTCGACGATCTCCGCCTCGTCGTCGTGGAGGAAGGTGTTTCGATGGATGGTGAGTCCGCTGCCCTCGCCGTTCCGGTTTGGCAGCAACACGCCGTCGTCGCGCAGGAGGAAGTTGTAGAGAAGACCGTTGAAGAAGATCATCGGCCGACCGCTCGCCTCGGACAGTTCGAATTCTCCGCGCCCGCCGAGTCCCCAGCAAGTGCGGTAGGCGTAAAAGCCCTCCGTACTGTCAAAGTATAACTTCGCGGTGCCGTCGATGCTCCACATCCCGTCGAGAAATTCCATATCCATGACGGTCTCATAGCCGCTTTGCGTATCGTCAGATTCGGTGTCGCCGCAGGCGGCAAGACTCAGACACAGCGCCAGCGCCGTCAGGAGCGAAAAAAGCTTTTTCATGCGTTCCTCTTTCCGCGGCATTACGCCATCTTCTGATAGTAGTCGTATTCGCCGCCCCAGTAGATCACATCGTCGCCGACGAGGGTGAAGTCGTAGACAACATCTTCATACATGGCGGAAACGGCAAAATACTGTCCGGCGCCATCCTGATTTACCTCAATGGTGCCGCAGTCCACCGTGGTGGGGTCGCCGTCGCCGCCGGGGCGTTCGAGCAGCTCCCAGCTGCCGGAGGCGTCGAACGTAAGGATGCTGGCAGCGCCGGGCTCGGCATCCTGATACCATGTACCGGCAAGGTGTCCGTAATCGCCGTCACCGACGTTTTCGCCCGGCGCATCGCCGAGTATCTTTGTAAATGTGCCGAGAGAATCCACGTACAGCGTGCCAACCTCGTCGAACCAGCCGCGGTAGGCCACGCCGTCGTGCTCGTTGTAGAAGTAGTCGTAGTCGTATTCCGGCACGAACTGGATAAAGCCGCTGGCGGTCACCTCTTCGTCGGCGTCGTACAGCGCAAAGCGCACCTCGTCACCGGCGTCGCTGGTGGCAGAAATCAGTGTTTCGCCGCCCTCACCCCTCCATGCGCCGCCAAAGACATACAGATTCGACATCTGTTCGCTGTCCTTGACCAGTCCCTCAAAGGAATCCGGGACACCGTAAAAATTGTAGTCGCTGCCGTCATCGCCGTAGTCCTCGTTGCTCTCGCCGCAGGCGGCAAGGCTCATGCACAGCGCCAGCGTCAATGCAAGGGACAGATAGGTTTTCAAGTGTTTCATCGGTTGCTCCTCCTTTTTCAAATGGATTGCTTCAATGCTCCTGCTCCGCCATGGACAATATCTCATCGTGGCTCAACTCCACATCGCCGAAGCGGACAAAGATGCCATTGGTCACAGCGCTGTTCCAGATCCGTGCATCGGCAAGCGGGCGAAACCGGATCTTATCAAGATACGGCTTCATATCCAGCAGCAGCCGGCTGCCGGATACAAAATCCACCTGCAAAACATGGTTGGGCAGCGGTGTGACAGATGTGAGATACCTTCGGTTCAAGTGCGTGCCCTCCTTTCCGCAAAAATAAAAATCCACCGTACAAACATTGTACGGTGGATCCTATGGGATAACCATTAACCAAAGGTTAGGTCTTTTATCTGAGCAGCTCGGCAAGCAGCTTTCGTTTGGTTCGGGTGTCGCCCTCGATATGAAGCTTGGAATAGATTTGGTTGATATACTGCTTGACGCTCCCCTCGGAGAGAAAGAGCTGTTCCGCGATCTCGCGGTTGCTGAGGCGCTGCGCCATCAGCTCCACGATCTCAAATTCTCGCGGTGTCAGCACGTCGAAGGCTGCCGGGCGCGTGCCGGCTGCGTTTCGCGCCGTTGCCGCTTCGCCAAGCTCAATGATTTTTGAGAGCAGGTCATTTTTTACCTCCCGTTCCAACAGAGGCTTCAGGATATCATAGTTTTCTACAAACGGCATCACAAGACCGTCCGGTTCGGCGTCGGAAAGTGCCTTTCTCAGCCATGCGTGGGCTTCCTCGCTCTTGCCCAATTTCTCATAGGCTGCCGCTGTCTGGATGCGTAGGTGCAGCGCCACCAGCGCATAGTGCATGGCTTCGCAGACCGGCAGCAGCTCTGCGCTATACCCCACCACCCGGACATAAGCACCTTGGGCAAGATACACCTGGTTTTCGATCATTTCCATCATAGGCTTACCCGGCGCAAGCATATTGATATCAGAGAGCCGGTGCTGCGAAAAGATTTCAGGGATACTGTCCGTTTCACCCCGCAGCGCATGGTAATAGGCACTGGTGGCGTTCCAAAGGTTAATCCATGAGGCATCGTGATAGCGCAGCAGCGCCGCATATCGCTCCTCAAAGGTATAGCGCTGCTCCACATCGGTATGCAGCGAGAGCCGCCACGACAGAAAGTCGCAGCAGAGTGCCATGTTGATCTGCCCGTTGTCTTTGACCTGCGCATAGGCACGCTCCAGTTCGATGTGCGCATCGGTGAAGCGGCCCTGGCAGAACAGCGCCTCGGCGCGCATGATGGTCTCCGCGCCCTGCCCGTGGTGGTTGGTGACCTTATAGTAATGGGGCATACACTCGTCCATCTCGGCAAGCTCGCTTTCGAGTTCTCCCAGTGCGCGGTAGAACATCATCAGAACGGACGGCGAGCCAAAGGTCCAGCCGCCGCCGGATTGGATGCTGATGGCGGGGCGGGACATCTGCGCGCTGGCGCTGCGGTGCAGGCGGCTCATGGCGCTGATGTCGTTGTAGCAGAGAAAACTCAGAATGAGGTCGCATTCGCCCAGCAGGTTGCCGCGTTCTTCTTCGGACAGCTCCGGGTGCTCCTCGATGGCCGTTAGCAGCAGCGCCTTCAGCTCCAGCATTTTTGGGATTTGCCGCCATGTGAACATCCGGCGCATCAGTACCAGAATGGCGAAAGGATAGGCCTTGAGCGTTTCGGCGGGGCATTTTTCCAGCGCGTCGAGTACGTCCTCGGGCTTCAGCGACGCAAGCAAAATGCCCGCATCGCTGCGGATGACGCGCAGCAGCGCGTCGTAATTCTCGCTCTTCCTGTAAGCGGCAATGGCATGGAGATACTGCCGGTGTTGCTCATACCAGAGGCCGAAGCGCTCCCAATAGAGCCGCTGTGTTTCAGCTTCCATTGCCAAGAAGCAACGTTCGGCGCACTCCTTCATCATGTGGTGAAAGCGATAGGTCACACCGTCCGGCAGGTGCGTGACAAAGGCGTTCTGCTCCGTCAGCGCAGAGAGAATTTGCCCCGCGTCCCCGTTGCCTGTGACGCACTGCGCCATTTCAACGGTAAATTCATCAGCAAGTCCCATGACAGCGAGAAACTCCCGCTGTTTTTCCGGAAGGGGATCGATCATGGCGGCGGTAAAGGTGGCGTAGATGTCAGAATCGCGGCTGGGTAGCACGCCGCGCTCGGAGAGCGTTCGCAGATTCAAATATACGGCGGAGAACCAACCCTCGCTGGAATAGAGAAGGCTTTCGATCTGCGCTTCGGAAAGCGCTGTTCCGCAGCGATGGGCATAGACGGCGAGCTCCGTGTGGTTCAGGCGCAGCTGCTCCGTGCCGATCTGATAGACCTTTGCTCCCAGCCGCACCGTCTCCGCAGCGGGCAGAAAACGATCCCGGCTGGCGACGATCAAATGCACATTGATGGGCAGCCTGTTTGCAAGCATACAAAGAAACAGCGAGGCGCGTCTGTCCGTCAGCAGGTGGAAATCGTCAATGAAGATGTAGCAGGATGTTTCTCCCGCCAACACATGGCAGAGGTCATCCACCAGCAGTCCGCTGCCCGCTGCGTCCGTGGGGCAGGGGTATTCCCGCAGAAAGGGGAAACCTGCGTGGGCAAACGCCTCCTGTACGCTTTTCCAGAAGATGGCGAGGTTGCCGGAGTATACGCTGATGCGGATGATTTTCAAGGTTTCCGCCTTGGCGCGCTCACCCAGATACCAGTTCACCGCCGTGGTCTTTCCGTAGCCCATGGGCGCGACCACGGTCGTCATGGCGCAGCGGGAAATCGGCCGCAGGCTCTCTTGCAGCCGCTCAGATATGTAAATGGTATTCAGGTTCCATTTCGGTTTTGGCATGGTCAACACCTCTTTGCTTATCATATTTTATTTTCTAACCATGTTGTATATGCATTCCGTTATATATACATTCCAGTACTTCTACATTCTCTAGCGGAAATCCGGGTCCGTCATCTGATAGCAATCCAGTTCACAACAGCAGCCGCCTACTTTGGCATAAACAGATTCTTTGTTCTTGTACACTTCAATGCCTTCTTCTACTTTAGCCAGCATTTTCTCTCTATCTCTTGGAAGTATGCCTCTGACACGAACCTTCACAAAATCATGGAAACCGTCATACTCTACGCCATCTACATCCAGAAGCTCCAGAAGACGTTTTTCTTCTTCCAGATTCTCCAGTTCATCTGCCGGAACAAACAATCCTTTCTCGATATCCTTGTAAAGTGGTGCTTCTACATGTAAAAACATAGAGAAATTCACAATTTTTTTCGGTTTTGTTTTATTGTAAAATTCTGCAATCGCTTCTGCATTCTCAATGCCGCGGCCTTTTCCCGCAATTCCGGTCATCATATGTGCGTCATATTCCAGTCCTGCCTTATGCAGACGTTCAATTGCTTCATATACCTGCGCTTTGTTGTGGTCTTTACGCATAAAGTGAAGTACATCATCAAGCCCTGTCTCGATTCCAAGATAAAGCTGGTCTACCCCCGCTTCTTTCAGTGCCTTTAACTCTTCATCACTCTTTTCCCGGATATTGGTTACCGTAGCGTCCATATTCACGCTCTGACAATCCGGAAAATACTTATGCACCATTTCCAGAATCGTAAGCAATTTTTCCGTAGCAATTCCAAAAGCATTTCCATCTCCAAGAAACACACGCTTTGGATTACCGCCAATTTCACTTACACGAATCAACTCTGCTTCAACCTGCTCAAGTGGCAATTCTCTGTATTTCAAATGCTTGAACAATGTACAAAACTTGCATGCATTGTAAGAACATCCTACTGCTACAGGGAGCATAAATGCAGATCTTTCCATTGGGGAACGACAAATTTGACCTTCATATTCCATAATGATTCCTCCAGTTTCTTAATACAACTAAACTGTTTCTTAAAATTTACCAGTGTTTTACATTCTTAAACAGTTTATCTTCTCTCCAAACTTAGAATTTTCCAGCTTTAGCTGCTTCCTCAACGGAAACAGTAAATAGCCAATTTATAGGCTTTTAGCATGCAAAATCAACAAATAATCAACAAATAGCTTACTATTATCTACTTCATTCTGCATTCAAAAACTATGTCTTTATGCATATAATATCACATCGGGAGAAAAAAGAAAAGGGGCTGCATTTTTCACGAGCCCCTTCTCCTAATTCCATTTTGAATTTTACCGATTGATTAGATACTCTTGCAATTCATCTCTCGTTGCTTTCATCTTTTCGATTCCGTTCCCAGTAACGTCATGATTGATTATTACTAATAGACTTTTTAAAATCATCTGATTTGAATCCTCTATCTCTTTCAATCGTTTATTGTCTTTGTCAAGGAGGTTACCGTGTTGTTCTACCTTGGCTTTTAAATCATCGCTGGGTTTACGGATTTCTTTACCAATTTTCCATAATCCCCAAATAGCTGTTATAAAACCACAAAACCAAATAATTTGAGATGTCGTTATGGTGAATTCCATTATTCGCTCTCCTTATTAGTATTGTTTTTACCTTCAATAAACGCTTTGAAACCCTGATGGAAACCGGTAGAAGCTAATCCCATAACAGCTCCATATACTGCTGACTCGATTGTTAAGCCGCTAACAACCAAATTCAGAACAGCTCCAATAACTGCTAAAATCACCGGGATATCGTCGTTTGAAATCCACGTTAAAAAAGTCGCGTGTTTGATGATATATCCAATCACCAGACAAGCAACCATTACTACAAGTACAAAATGTTCAGTTAAAATTGTAAAGTCCATACCTATACCTCCTTATACATCTTCTGCGCCTTCAAATTCAGGCTGTTGTTTTAACCATTCATATGCATTCTTAATGTTCATGTTTTCGTCGTAATCAAATGATAAGTAATCTCCGTCTGTATACGGAAATGTTGGGTTCTGAATCTCACCACGAGCGTATGCCTTTTCGTATTCTCGGCAGTCTTCATTTAGGTATGAATTAACCAAGATACAACATTGCTGATTTACGTCCACCTTTAATGATGTGATTCGATGATACTCTAATACTATACCGTTTGATTTCGTAATCTTTTTCTTTAATGCCACATGAATCACCTCCTACACACCGACAATTCGTGTCATGATATAATTCCAGTTTGTAATTTTGATACCGGAATCGGTCGTTTTAGCAGCATCACCATTAAAGTCTGAACCTGTAATAGCTGTATCACCGATATACAGATATTTAGACATAGCATAAGCACCGCCATAATCAATGGCTGATATTGTATATCCACCATCAAAATTTGCAACTAAATACTTTGGTATGTAATGACATATCATATCAGATTTTGCCGGAGTGCCTGTCCCGTACCACTGAAAGAATATAACGATACCATTAGCCTGAGCACTGATTGGTTCAGAAAGTACAGCTGTATCAGCTGCTTTCGGATAAGTTGAACCACTCCATAGTACTGTTTGTGTAGGACTGTAAACTCGTGACCAAGGTCCCCATGTTTTAGCCTGCATTGTGCGAGTATAAATATCGCCAAGATGTGTTGTATATGTCTGCTTACAATAATTGTCTGAATATGCTAATGTTTCCAACCATCCATTTGTAGTTGTTGGTCGATTAGTGCTTTCGATTCCAATATACCATTTACCACTTCTTATAAGAGTATCACAGTCTGTATTTGTGACTACTGGTATGTCATAGGTTAATGATTTGGTTGCCGTAAGACGAATATTATCAGCATTCATCAACGCAATATTACCACTGTCTGCTATTAGTTCTGCATCTGCGTGATATGCTCCAATTGTAGCAGTCTCACTAGACATACCAACACCATAGTAGGTACCTCCATTCCACATTGTTAATGAAGCGGCATCTCCCTTATCCGAAACAGCTTGGTTCGGTAAAAACATTTTTATTTTATTGGCATAATCAGGGTCACAAGTTAACATTGTATCGTATCCGTTTGCACGAAATGACAGATATCCCTTTCCTAGTGTCAACTTATCAGCACCAAATGATGCCATAACAGTTTGGTCTTTTTGGATATTTAGACCGTCGTTTCTCAAAGTAAGAGTCGTGCTGTCTCCTGTTTTACCTAGAGTAATAGTAGTGTCATCATATCTTAGAACTTTCTGAATCTCATCCAATACTCCCTCTGGTGTACTTCCTACTACATATGTAGTTGTAGTGGTATTGTCTGTATACATGATTATTGTTCTAGACCATAAATATGGTTTCTCAGCAGTTGTAGCAGGTACTGTTGAAGACCAAGTTCCGGTCGGCGTTGTAGTTCCAGAAGAACTCGTTTGATAAGTAACCGCTGATGACTTAACACCTTTACCAGTTGTACCAGTATCTCCTTTATCACCATAAACACCGATAACTCGTTTTGTAGTATCAGCGGTTGTGTTATCAGTATATGTGATAGTCTCATAATTCCAAAGATACTTATTAGTAGCCGTAAGTGTTGGAACTGTAGAACTCCAAGATGTAGGTATCGTTGAGTTGGAAGTCGATACCGCATAGTGCTCCGTTATTTTACTTATTCCTTTACCAGTAGCCCCCGTATCTCCTTTTGAACCAGTGTCACCATACGCTCCAATAATACAAGGAGTCGTGATAGCTGCATTCGTTCCATCTGAGTATTTGATTACTTCATAGTTCCACAAGTATTTCTTACTTGATGACACCGATTGAACCGTAGTAGTCCATCCTGAGGTGGATGTTGTAACATTACTAGACACCGAAGTAGCAAGGTAATAATTTACAACCGAACCAATACTCTTTCCATTTGCACCAGCATCTCCCTTTGCACCCGTATCGCCCTTGGTTCCAGTCACACAAACTGCTGTAGTCGTAGTAGTAGTACTGTCAGTATAGGTAATGACCGATCTTGTCCAGATATACTTTCCGTTTTCCCACCCCGGATATGTAGTACCCCAACTGCCACCTGATAATGAGGTTGCTGATGTAGATTTGTAATACTGCTCTACAATTGAAGTCACACCTTTTCCCGCAGCTCCTGTTGACCCTGTAGCTCCGGCGATACAAACTCCATTTTGATTTGGAGAGTATGTTTTATTCCCAGCGCCATCAGCAGTAACGGTCCTAGACCACATATACTTACCATCTACCCAAGTTGGAGCTTTTGTAGTCCATGAACCTCCTGCTAATGAAGTAGCCGAAGTGGATAGGTAGTACTCGACGTCTATTTTTGCTATGGAATCCTCCGGTGCAGGAGTCCAATCTGTTGGTTTATTGCCTTTTTCGAGTTTTGGCAATTTGAAATAGGCATATGCTCCTGCGGTTGATGGTATTACACATAAATATACACGCCATATCTTTTCAGACGACCCGCTAGTGAGTGTTACAATAAGTTTTTCATCATCTATAATTTCGTAGTTCTTTCCGAAAGTATTTGTCTCTATTGGACCACCGCCCGCATAGGCTTTTACATTACCTTTTTTACCATATACGGAGAAAGTATATGTTGTGTTGGGTTCTATCACAACATCTAGGTAAATACCCCATCGTGCCGTTGTATGAACACTGTCTAAAACTTTAAACCAGTCCCCTTCTTTAGTGACCGTAACACCTGATTCGAGTGTCCATTTAGTCAAATCACCAGAAGATATGGCTAAATTCCTGCCACCAATTTCCAGATTGTCAACTGTATTCTGAGCATTATTAGCTTTGTTCCATGCATCTTTAGCCGCTTCATAGCTACTGCTCTTAGATACTTCGGAGAAACTGAACGACATATCTGAATACACATTACAGTCTACAAAATATAGAGTATTAGTCGATCCAGACACATAGGCCGGTTCAGTATCGGACCAGCCTGATGGTGGATTCGTAGTTGGTTTACTTGGTTTTGCTAAAGTCGATGATTGAAGTTTGTAATAACGGTAAACAGCATACACATCAATCACTTTAGAAATGGTAATCTGTATACTTGCCTTTACTGCCATACGAAATCACCTACTTTTCTAACTGAGCTGTAATAACCGAAGAATTTAATACATGCGCTGCGGTAATAGTATAAGTCTTACCAGTAGCTACTGCTGAAGTTCCATCGTCTTTATACCATTTTACACTTCCATAACTACCACATACTCCGGCATCCGTAATTGACTGTTCGACACCACCAACAAACACATGAGCCGTAAGAACTGTACTTCCGCTATTATTCTTAAACACTGTTCCATTTGAAGACGTAATAGTCATGGAAATGGCTGCTGCACCAGTAGCTCCTGTAGTTCCATGAGTACCGATGATAGCCGGTGTTGTCTTAGAGGTTGTCTTATCGGTATATGTAATTAACTGATAACACCAAATGTATTTATTAGTTGTAGTAGTTGCTGTCGGAGTAGTAGACCATCCAGAAGTATCTACCGTTACTCCACTTCCTGCTGATGTTGTAAGATAATAGTTCACAACGGATGAAATACCCTTACCAGTTGCACCGGTAGCTCCTGTTCCACCAGTTGCTCCGTGAGTACCAATAATAACAGGAACCGTATTAGTCGGGTCTCCTGATGAATAAGTGATTGTCTGATAGCACCATAAATACTTCTTAGTAGTATCTGTAGTCTGCATTGCCGTAGACCAACCACTTGTTGAAGTTGATACTCCAGTACTGGAAGCAGATGCTAAGTAATGATTTGTAACACCAGTGATACTCCTACCTGCAGCACCAGTTGCTCCTGTCTGACCTTTCAATGCAACAGCAAACGAGAATTTTTTATTCATTGTAATTCCGTCAACAACCACAGGAATTGTTGCTTCACATGCCGTTGAAATAGTAGCGGTTGTCTTAAATGTAATCTTAACTTTAGCTGTTCCACTATTTTCTACTGTTGCCGAAATGCCAGTAGGACAAGTAATATCAGCAGCGGCAACACTGACTGCTGAACACTGATTGGTACCGCAAAATGCCACTGCTTCCGTGGTACATGACTGTCCAGCTGCTACACCGCTCGTGTCTCCAATAAATGTATAAGCCTCGCTTGTTAACATGACCGAATATGCATCGGTAACGTCAATAATCGTAATTTGGTCGGCTGATTTAATTGCCATTTTGATTTTCCTCCTTGAAAATTTGTTAAAAAAAATAGAAGCCTAAACTCCTACACAATTAATTCGCACATAAATGTTACTTTTGTATCTACATCATCTGGTGATAAAGTAAACGTAAAACCATTATCACCGAATCTAGAATCTCCTGATGAAATTATTCCGAATGTTTCATCATCCAATCGCTGCCATTTCCACTGTATATACGCAGAATTGCCAAAAATCTTCTTCAATGTAGCACTATCTGTAATACGATTAGGTCCTCGATAAATTACTACTGATAATACTGTCGATACACTGTCATTTTTAAATACAGTACCTCTTGACGATTCGATACGCAGTGTCGTGGAATCCTCACCATCTTTTCCGCTACCTCCTGTTGACAAAGCAGGGATGCCAATTTCTTCGTGTCCGTCGCCGTACACATAAATAAAGCGACGCCATATAAATTTACCATCTTCCCATTTCGGAACTTCTCTGCTCCATTCATCAGTTTGTGGAGGTTCTGATGATACATCAGACACAGCATACTCATCAATCACTTGAATTATAGTGCTGCTCTTTGCCTCATTGGAATTTTTCAAAGCCTCATTTGCAGCCTGTGCATTTTGCTTTTCTTTCTCTGTCAATCTCTCAGTCTGTTCGTATGTCTGATTAATTGTTTCATTGAGAAGCTTAATACGCTTATTCTGCTGTCCGGTCAAAGTATCAAATGTAGTACCAAATGTATAAGTACTATTTTCTGGATTATTTAAATCAAGTTCGATACTTGTACAAAGAAAATAGCTGTCAAGATTGTGTGGTTTGGAACGTACTCTTACATACTCACCAATACGAATCGGACTTATCTCTGGATTTATCAAATGCATGTCGATTGCTTTAATCTCAATCGTTCGTTTCGGAGATACAAGTTCTTTCAAAGAAACAATACTTTTTGTAACAAGCTGTTCTTTTGTTGTGATGTCCTGATTTTCATAGGTAACACCAATCCAGCCATATTTCTGAACGGCTGATTCACAATAAATAATGTCCCCTGATTTTCGGTATCCCTCAGTATCGTATTCTTTATCTTCCAAACCAACGATAGTTAATGAAAGATTAGATTCATCATACATTCCGTAATATTCATAGTATGTAACACCATCCTCAAAAGCAGTTACATCATCACTTACTCTTACAAATCCATTATCTGAATATATATAGTATGTTTTGTCCGATTTCATTGTGGTATCACTGGTAACATAATACCCATCATTATATGAATAGCTTGTTTCGCTCATTCTGGCACCAAGCGGAACCACAAATGTTGCTATACTTTCTGAATCGTCAGTTTGTGTATAGTCAGTTAAGTTCTTACCAAAATTAAGAACCTGAGTATTTATATCAGTCCATTCAGAAAGATAATCAATGTATCTGTTACCATCTTCATATCTAACCCTAATATATCCACCAAGGTCATCTATTAACTTCTCACTAATTTCTTTCCATGTAGTTGGATACTTTACGGATTCTCTATAAATATAATTATTGATATCAAGACTTGCTCCTTGATTAATACCAACTGTAAAACGTTTGTTGGCATTTACTTGTTCATTATGTTGACTAATAAGCCACTCAAAATATCCGTTTACGCTTGATGGTGCTTGGTTACCATACCCGTTTTCAAGAGTAGAATAAGGGCGAACAATAGACTCACTAAGATAATCCAGTTCACCCTTACATTTTACTTTACCATCCAAATAAAATTCTTTTCCGAGTTCATAAATAAACCCTACAAATAGTAGAACATTACCGTCATAAACCAGTATTGGATTATCGGCGTCTCGTTCTCTTAATTTGTCGTACATAGGATGTGATGGATAAATCGTAAAATCACAATACCCACAGGTATTTTCTTCCGCATCCAAAGACAAATCTACCAAAATACACTCGTCTACATTTGGGTCATGTAGGTATTCTGTTCCATATTTTACGATATACATCTGCTACTTCCACCTTCCTACAACATACAACTGAAATTTATAAGTAGTGGCAGTTTTCTTCGTATCACCCTGAGTTGTTACATAATAAGTTGATGATCTTGATACAGTCTGCCCCCACGTTCTATCCAGCCAACAGTCAGTATTGTTACATACAGCACTCGCAAATTCTATTGGTACCTCAACAAATGTGAGCGGGTACTCAGCATAAATGTAATTTGAAGCGTACTGTAACCAATCTGAATTATTACTCCACCAACGCCATTCTCCCGTATTTCCTTCAGCTGTATACCAACATTCAGCAAGTCCGCTAGCCCATCTCCGATATACCCAATTACCATAAGAACCAACCGCTACGATATAGTCTACCGAAAGCTCTCTGTATGCTGCATCAATTTTATCCATATTTTCATTTAATGGTAACGGGGATATATTATCTGTTATATCATACTTTGTTAATTGTAAATGGTCAGTTACTTCAGCCATTAGTTCCACCGTCCTTTCACATTAACAAATACCTGCTTGTATACACCTGTAGTCTCATGAGTAGTACTAATAATTTTAAATCTCACATTGTCGAGAACGTTCTTATCAGTTACATCACATACCCATCCCACAGTACTTGATGCCATATGTATCTGCACATCATGAACTTCAAGTAACTGAATAGGAAACATAACTGTCGCTGTCCCGGAATAATATGGAAAAGCGGCTCCTCCATCGCATTTAAGGTTCTCAAATTCCAGTTTTGTATATAATTCAATTGTTCCATCTGAATATTTTTTGTACCTCCAAGTAGCATTACCAGAAGTACCACCAGAATATGATGCAGTCTTTTCTCCACTTTCTATACATAAAGCCATTGCATCGAGTTTTTCAAAGTTTTCATTAACCTGTTCGTAATCCACCACTTCGTTTTCCAAAAACACATTAAACTGCACTTTTGCCGTCTGATTCGGCATTATATATCACCTACCTTATATGTAACATAAACATCTTCAACATTTTCAGTAACCTCAGCCATATAGGTAAGGTCTGCCCACGTTTTGTCAGCTAAATCTTCCCATGTCGAGTTGCTTAATTGATTCCAAGTTTTAATTACCTGAGTACCATCACCATTCGTTTTATACCATTCATACAATTTCTTTTTCTTAAGGTCCGCCCACGTTATACCTAATGTTTTTAAGTCGCTCCAAGTCAGGTTTTTTATATCATAAGAATTCAGATACATTTCGTTCTGACCTTCTTTAAACAGAACATCATTAATTGTCCAACTTCCCTGAGGTAAGGTATAAACATTGTTATTGAAAATAATCTTAAGAAAAGAATCGGTTTCAATAGTCGGTCTGATTCTCTTTCGTCCACTTTCAAAGTATACGATTTTACCGCCGACAGCATTTATTCTGTATATAGACTTATCTAAATACTTGAATGGTTCTGCATTTATCGTAATTTTTATATGACCTACAATTCCAGGATTGTACATAGAATGCTTTAGCTCTGATACTGAAAATCTTCCATGATATGTGTACAACGGGTCCATCGTAATTCTAAAATCAAACGATTTGCCATGAAGAAACCGGTTTACTTTTGTTACAAGAGCTTGGAAATTGTCTATATCAATCACATAGAACTCAAATTCCATACTCCGGTTCTTATAGGCGGTATCGCCAAGCAGAGTGTCAGTGAGGTCAATCACTCCGTCTCCGCCTGGGATATCTACCTCATACGTTTTTGCTTCTGGAGGGTCCATTGTATATCCATCTATCATTATCATTCCGTATTTCGTTGTAAGGTCTGTACCGTCCACAATTAAACGGTTATTTGGATAATCTGGATAACTCATTAATGTGACCCCCTTTTCTGTAAAGTAAGCAATTGCCGATTCATTGGTTTAGCAATTGTAGAAGCAAGTTTCTTAGAATCTACATATAATGCTAATTCGGTATCATCTCCACTATACATAGCATTTAAGTCTGCGCGTAAATCATTAATAGCCTGAATTACATCATTATTGCTTGCATTAATGTTTGCCTGAGCATCTGATACAATTTTCTGTAAAGAATCAATTGGTGCTGATAATAGTCTTGTACTTACATCTGCTCCAACTTGCAAAGTCCGAACTCCATTTTGAATGTCCGCCATGTTAACAACCGGCTGAATAGTTGGTGTCATATCAAGGTCTGTTGCAGATATATCGCTGATGCTACTGAGAGCGCCAGAAATGCTTTCCACAGCATTCGTTCCCATCAATTTACCAGATTGATAAACAGCGTTTCCCATCTGTTCCATACCAATGATTAGACCTTCTCCTAACCATCGTCCTGCTTTCTTAGTAAGTTTAGATGGAGACTTAGATTGCTGTCCATCTTTCTCACCTTCTACTGCTTTTTTACCAAGAGCGTAACCAGCGTCATATACTTCTTTCTTTTTGGCATTAATACCCTCTATCAATCCATCTCCAAGGTACTTTCCAGCAGAATTAAATGAATCGTAATATGACCGAATCGCATTGCTATATGTATTCATTAGCAACAAAATAACTATTCTTGCTCGAACCGAACTTGACTCCAATCCATTTGTAAAATATGTCATTAGTTCCTCTCCAGCTTTACTGAATACGGTACGTTTGTTATTGATAGTAAAACTTATTTCCGTTAACATATCAGAAAATGCTTTAGAAGTTCTCATACCGGCATCTGTAAATGACGTTACAAAGTTTTCAATATCAACAGTACTCAAGGTATTTAATGAACTTGTGAAAGCTGTAACTCCATTACTATCGATTCCTGATAATTTGTAAATCAAATCAGCAAGAGCATTGGCGGATACAATAGATGCTAATAATGTTGTTTGGTTGATGCCAGATACCTTGGAATAATAACCGTTAAGGCTCGTTCCGATTCCCTCTACATTAAAGTTATCAATTCCTCTTGTGTCCAGTTCCCCCAAGCCAATAACAAGAGCTTTTAACCGGTATGCTGAACTTATTGAGTCACTTATTATATCTGTAGAAATATCTTTTACGGTATCTGAAAATGTTTTTATTGTAGTAGCAATTGCAGTAACAGAATTGAATTTGACAATCTCATCAACATCCAAATCAACTACATCTTTTGCTAAATTTTTCAGTCTGTTTGACTGAGTAATTGCTGTTTCTACATTTGAAAATTCAATACCTGAAATTGACATTGCAAAACTTGATAAGCCAGAACCGAACAAACTTATTTGGTTACCAAATGTACTAAGTTCTACTTTTCCATCAAACAATTTCTTATCTGGTATTGCTTCTTGTAACTCTGCCATCATATTACCAGCTTTTGCGGCAGACTCAACTGCATTTTCATTAATAGCATTATCACCACTTACTGACTTTGAAAAATCTGAAATAGCTTCACCAAACTGAATACATTTCTCTCCAAAATCCGAAATATCTTCTGTTCCGACTATATCTTGCCAAAGACCGCCTGATTTAGATAATGTATTCTCTAATTCGGATAACAGCTTGCCGGCACTAACTGCTAATTCGACTGCTTCTGAGTCAATAGCTCCTTCGTCTACGCTATTAGAAAATTTGGTAATAGATTCACCAAAGACTTCGCATTTCTCTCCAAATTTAGAAATATCTTCTGTTCCAACTATACTTGGTAACAGTCCGTCGGTCTTTGGAAGAGTTTTCTCTAACTCGGCTAATAACTTTCCAGCATTTGCTGCGGATGTTACTGCTTCTGAATCAATAGCATTATCTCCACTTACAGCCTTTGAGAATTTGGCAATAGCTTCGCCAAAAGCGGTTATCCGTGTAGCAAAATCGTCCAATTCTCCATTTCCACCAAATTTCAGGAAATTTGTAATTCTCGTAATCAGTTCTGAAGCAGTAAGCGCTAATATTGCTTGTGCTAGTGCCTTGGCAGCATTTGCAGTATCAGAATCAACACCGGATATACCCTTTAAGAAATCTTCCGCATTGTTTATAAACTTGGACAAATTAGTACCAAGTAAAGCCAAATCGCCACCAAATGGTAAAAATGAAGTTATGCCATTGATAAATTCAGCGGCTGATAATGCTATAATTGCTCCTGCCAAGTAACCAGCACCGCTTAAAGCATTACTATCAACATTCACTACCTTTTCCAAGAAACCAGATAGGTTGTCCATGAAATCTGATAACGCGGTTCCAATTTTCGGCAATGTATCTAGTATGCCTCCTGCAATTCCAGATATAATTCCACCGATAAAAGCCCCAATACCGTCTCCGATTGCTTTTAATACAGGAATGCCTTCATTAAGAAATCTCTTAATCTGAGGAAATTTCTCATTCAAGGCTCCTAATATCCCAATGAAAGAGCCTATTACGGTAACTACCCCAACCATACCAATAGCACCAGCCATAGCCATATAAGAAGCAGGACCTAATGTGCCTAAAATAGCAGTTACACCAGCCATAGCCACAAGTAATACAGACAGTGATGTCGCTGTTTCAATAGACGGATTAATATTATAGTGGTTCATAATACCAAATATAACACCAAGTCCAGCTACAACAGCAGTCAAAACCGTCATGCCTATCAAAGCATCTTTTTCTACTCTATCAATGGTGCTTAGAACCTTAAGTGAAGCAGACATTGCTAATAATAGTACAGAAAGTGATTCAGCATTTTGAAGTGTTGACGTTACTTTGAGTTTACTCATTGCAGTAAGTATTCCAGCCATAGCTGCAACAACTAAAGTAAGCATACCAATTGTCTTCCAAGCTCCTTGTGCATCTCCTGCCATCTTTTCCATTAAAGCAAACGAAGCCATTAACGAAACTAAAGCCGCTGTCGAGCCAGCAAGCCTTTGAGGTTTAATCAAACATAGAAGTGCTACAGCACCTGCCATAACACCAATTGCTACAGACATGGCAACTATGTTCTTTTTTACATCTTCTGAGCCTCTTGTAGCCCAAATCATAGCTGTCATTATAGCCCCAAGTGCTGTAACAGCTGCAACTCCTTTTATTAAAGCTTCAGTATCAACAAGACCCATGAGAATAGAAATGCCCGCTAAAACACCAACCGCTACGGACATAGCAAGTATTGTTGCAGACACTTTGGCTACTTTTTCTGTACTTGCAATCTTCGTAACCTGAACTAGCACCCCAATAAATACCAGTACACCGGTTGCAAATAAAGCACCTTTCTTCATTTCATCAGGAGATAGCATAGCTGCTAATTTACATACCCCTACCAGTAACATCATCGATACACTTAATGACATGACAAGTCCGCTTATTTTCTGAATTCGCCCGTTTGGGAACATATTTGTTACAAGAACAAGTCCACTTACAAATCCCGTAAAACCAGCTATAAATACAGCCCCTTTTAGCATTTCTTCCGCTGATAATAAACCAATCAGTTTAACAGCACCTACCATCAAAGCTAAGGCTATAGATATCTTCAGCATTAAACCGCCAACACTACTTATTTCCTTACCTGCAAAACGTGATAGTACACTTAATGTACTAATGAAAACAGTAAAAGCTCCAAGAAAGACAGTTCCTTTTAGTACTTCCTCCTCAGATAAGCCTCCGATTAACTTTATTACTTTTGACATAAGTAATAAAGATACTGACAGCTTGAGCATGAATGAACCAACTTTATCAACACTGGATAAATCACCAAATTTACCTATCGCACCGATGGCAGTTAATAACGTACCCATTGCTAGAACAATAAGTGTCAATCCGGCTAAACCCTGCTTGTATTGGTCTATATTCATACTTCCAATAAGTTTAATACTAGCTGCAAGCATGAGAATTGAAGCACCTATAGCTATCAAACCGGATTTCAAACCACTGATTGAAACGTTGCTTCTTTCGAGTGTTACGGATGCGGTTTCCATTTTACTCATAGCTAAAGCTAAGGCAGCCATTACACCGGCTAATACTACTACTGTAGCAACAGCATCGTCCAATCTGTCAGGATCTACATAAGTCAAAGCTACAACGGCACCAACCAATATTCCTATTGAAATTGCCAAATTACGCAATGCCTTTGCCTGAATCTGATGCTTATATGCTGATATTGTATCCGCTAGACTATTTCCAACTTCGGCAAATGCGCTTATTACACTATTGACACTTTTTATTCCACCTTCAATAACTTTCGTCATATCGTAAAGCTTTTTCACTGCAACCAGTACAATACTGACCGGTATTAATGTAAGAAGGTATTTAAAGTTAAAGTTCTTTACAAAATCAGCAAACGTGGTAATAGTCATTTTGATTTTATCCATGATATCATCAAGTTTATCGCCAACTTCTAAATCCTTGAACGAATCCTTAATTTCATTTCCGATATACAAAATTGAATCTCGTATAAGAAGTACCCCAGCTTTAATACCATTTACGATACCTTTAACAATGTTCATTCCCTGGTCATATCCCCATCTAGATGGAGAATGAATACCAAGTAATTCACAAAATGTGTCCATTATGGTTGTACCAATAGTAACAATCGCATCTATGGAAGTTTTAACACCGCCGAGCAATCCATTAACAATACCGGCTACAATGTCCCTTCCTAAATGTTCCGAGTCTTTTAGTCCTTTTATCCACTTTTCGATATTGTTAAATGCTTTTTCAATTTTGTTGCAAAATCCTTCTATATTAACACTATCGAATCCTTTTGACATATCGCCAAATAGTTTGGTTAGCATATTCTTGAAATTTTGCACTATTTTCTGTACAGCCGGAAGCTGCATAAAAGCATGTACGCATTTTGTAATCCCCTCTATTAAGGTTTTAAGTGAAGCTGCAATCTTATCAGACATACCTACAAATATAGTATGTTCTCTCAACCATTTTCCAAACACGGTTACATAATCAGCGATGGTAGCTCCAACATTTGCTAAATTAGTACCAAATAATCCTAATACTGCATCCAATAGCTTCAAACTACTAGTAAGTGATGCAGACCATTTCCAATTACTGATATTCAGCGCTGAGTTAATACCATCCATAACAGACTTTAGGTTAGTCCCCTTGGTTTCGCTTATACCCATAGCATTTCCAAGATTTTCAATTAATGAGATAACTCCCTTAGCATTGCCGTCCACGTCAGAGCCAAACAAATTATCCCAAATCTCAGCTATTTTATCAGTAAGTGGATTATTCAAGATGGCATTTATGACATTTCCGATTATTTTAGCAACAGCCTCAATACCTTTAACTAATAAGTTTATAGCACCGTTCACAAGCTTGTTATTGTATAAGAAATCTCGTAATTTTACTATTGCATCGCCAATTCTAGATGTAAAATCCAGAATATTCATGTTGGCATTACCCATAATTTTACACAAAACCTTAAACGCTACACTTAAAGCTCCTCCGGTTAATGTCTTTACAATATCTAAAGCTGCAAATAATCCCTTGAAAGTTCGTCTTAACTTATCAGCATTTTCGTCGCTAAGAATTAAAACAGATGTAAATTTTTGAAAATATACTACCGCATTAACTAAAGTATTTGCCTGTAATGGTTTAAATACTTCTTTAAATGCCTTACTCATTGATGAAAATACTTTTGAAATTGCTCGTCCTATATTTTTAATACCTTCCAAAACCATCCATCTTGCATTTATCTGGTCCATTTGGTCGATAAATCGGTCAATAGGAATACCTAAACGTCCCGCTGTGTTTTTTAGCTCATTTAAAGCCCTTATCTGGTCCCCTGTATAACCTAACTGACGAAGTTCTACAGAATTCAGTTTCACAAGTTCTTTCAGGCGTTCTTTTTGTACATCTGTCAATTCTGCATTTGCATCTACAGCATCACCAGTAACTTCTACTGTTTCTATTTGAACACCCAACAAAGCATCCTGAGCATCAATCTGTTCCTGGGTATAACGAAAACTATTTCCAAGTGTTTCATTGACTTTATTTTGAACTCTATAAAAATTAATTCCTTGTTCTGATAAAGCATTGAATCGTTCCTGCCCATTTCCAAATTTTCCAATTATAACATTATCCACTATAGAACCCAAATCTTCTACAGCAGAAGTTACTTTTTCAATAGTTTGGAAAGTTTGTGTCGCTGGTTTAATTACCGAACCTAAACTTTCTCTTAATGGATCTATGAATTTATTAGCTTTTTCTATGTTTTTGGAAAATAAGGAACCTGCCCAATTGAAAAGATTGAAAAATTTTTGGATATTAAGATTTTTAACTAAACTTGTTAATTTGTTTATAGCTGAAGTCGCAATTCCTACTGCAACATCAACTACCGGTCCGATATTTTTCTTAATTTCATTTATTCGTTCCCTTATGGTGTTGAATAATTGAACCAACGGACCGTTTGATTTAATTAATGGACTTACAAACTCAGCACCAATTCTGGCTAGTGCTGATTTCATGTTAGATAAAGCACCATTAAGTGTTTCATTTGCCTTTTTAGCATGCTCTCCAAATGCATCGTCCATTGCATTTGAAAATATTTCAAAAGATATTTCACCTTTCGAAACCATGTCACGTACTTCCGATTCAGTTTTACCTAGATATGTAGCCAACGTAGCGGCGGCATTCATACCACGACCAGATAGCTGAAGTAATTGGTCCCCCATCATACGCCCTTGACCGGCTACCTGAGTAAATATTCGACCTATATCTTCATAACTGCTATTAGTCATAGCGGCAACACCGGCAACCGCTCTTAGTGAATGGAACATCTGGTCGCCAGCTTCCATACCCGACGCAGCCAACTGTGATGCAACATTAGCAGCGGCATCCAAACTATATGCAGTGCCATCTACAGCATCGTTAACATTTTTCATTACCGCAGATACTTTGTCAGCATCTTTTAGTAAGCCTTGAAGCTGGAATTGCGCATTTTCCAGATTCGTAGCACGTCTGGTACCACCACTAATAATACCGCTTTTTACAAAACTAACAGAAGCATCTATAAGTTTTTGTTTATAACGCATAATAGCAATGCCAACAGTAGAAAAACGTTTTTCTATAGACTCCAAACTTTTCTCCATACTGCTAAAATCTACACTATTAACAGCACTATCCAGTTCTTCCAGACTCTTGGTTGATTGAGAGAAATTTAAGCTTTTCTTTAACTTTTCAAGTGTTGACATACTGGTTTGTACATTTTTCTCAAACTGAGCGTTGTCAAATCGCATCTCAACAACTCGTTCATCAACAGTGTTACTCATACATTAGTAACCTCCTTCCAAGCGTCTTTAGCAAGTTGGTCAAAAATAGGCTGAATCGCGGGATTGATATAATCTCTTCCTTCGACCCAGCCTCCAGTACCAGTACCGTGACCATATTGTAAAATTATTGCAATCGGAACTCCTTTGTATACATTTGAATTATAAAATTCTAATGAAACTGAGCCATTCTTACGTGATATTTCATAATACCACGAAGCTGCTGTTTTACCAGTTTCTTTAGGAGTAGCAGACGCAAGAGCTGCCACACCTGCTCGTCCATATTTATCTAATACACCGAGTTTAATGGCTTCTCTAACTCTTTCAAAATATCGATTAAGGTCAGAAAAGTCGCCCTTTTGTCTGAAACTTATCATATAAGTATTTCTCCTTTAAACTGCTTCCATCCGAATACCATCGATAACAAGTCTGATACCTAGTCAAGTCAACATCTTCCGATAACCTATAGAGATTGTACGGATGGTCTTTTTCCAATAATCTATAGTGCATTTATAATGTGAAGAAACTCATTTAAAATTCCTACTTTTTAACTCCGCTCTCGTCAAAATTGAATCTCTCTCCGCCAATTTCCAGTGTCTCTCCGTATGCCATTTTTCCATCATCTTTCAGGTAATACTTCTTATCACCATCAGTCAACCAGTGATTAACTAGAACTGAGCCTACCGGCTGGCAATTATATGTGGTGTTAAAACAGTACCATGCACCATCAATCTTACACCAACCAGTTGCCATGCTTCCTTCCGGCTTACCATTTAAACTCTCCGGTAAGAAATAATACTTGTTGCCGTTAATTGTCTGCCAGCCATGTACCATTGTTCCCTTGCTACCGTCCGGAACGGGATTCAAGTAATACCAATATTCGTCTATCTGAATCCATCCTGTCATCATACTTCCAATAGGATATTCTTCAGTGTTGCTTGGGCTAAGATAATACCATATATTATCTACCTTGCACCAACCAACAGCCATAGAGCAGTTATCCTTGAAGTAGTACCAGTGATTATTAATTTTCTTCCATGCATTACAAATAGCATATGATTAGCGCCTATTAGGAAAACACACTGTCAAAGGGGTTCGTAGCGGGGGT
>USGU01000002.1 GCA_900554415.1 uncultured Lachnospiraceae bacterium
CTCTTATTAGAATTTTCAGGTTGTTGTCTATTGTTCAGTTATCAAAGTTCGTTGTTTCTGTCTCAGCGACAGCTTATTTATATTACCATAAGCATTTCGCTTTGTCAACAGTTTTTTTATTTTTATTTTTCTAATTTGTCAACTGTCTGCTCACAATCAAGTGGCTGTTTCAGCGACGTTCTTTATCATACCACTTCGGCTTCGAATTGTCAATAATGTTTTTACTGTTTATTTATTTTGCACACTTCGCACAATTTATCCATTATTTATGCTCTAGTTTTTGCATTTTTTCCAATTTATATTCCTTTATTATTTCCATAATAAACGGTGAGCATCATGTTTTTCTTGGACTGAGGGTTTTACATTCCCTAAGCGTGCACGCCCCTGTCATTCTTTTAACATCATTAAGATTTCTTGCCCCATTTTCCAACGCATTTATAATCTGCCCTCTAGTTACATTAGAACAATAACAAATCATTTCATCAGTAGCCATTTTATCCATGTATTTCACCTCCGTTTCATCAAGGTAATTATAACAAAAGAGCATTTCCCTATCAAGAGAAACGCCCTAAATTATTAATATTTATTAACAAATTATGTTTGGGGCAAAAGCCCTAACCGGAGATACCTGTGGATTGCTCCGTGCTTAGAACCTTGGTATCTAATAAATGGAAGTCATCAGCTTCATCACGATGTTATGGTCATAAATAATAGTTAACAATGTACTCTCATCTATCATTTTCATCATACTCACGCCAAAACTTGTAGTGTAGAGTATAGTTACTATCACAAACAATAATTCAATCACAATTAAAGCGACTCCTGCTCCTAATACAGCTCCTAACAGTCGGTTAATAAGCCCAAGTCCTGGTAAACTGGTTACAATATCAAGTGCAAACACAATTGCACGAATTACAATTGTTGCAATAATAAATGTAACAAAAAACGCAAAGATATTTATGATTAATCTAGAAAAATATTTACTGATATATTCTACAAATGTAGTTGCTCCCAGTTTCTGATACATTTCACTGTTATTGTTGCTTAGAAGTAACTCTTTAAACACTTCCGGCAAATTTGAATTTTCAATGGCAGAAATTTGAATTTGTCTCGGAATTTCTGCCGAATCAATAGAGACGCTCTCCCCATTGTCAGAACCATGTCCATTCAATATGCTTGCTGAAATTCCAAATTGTGCCAAATGTTCTCCATCTACTTTTCCATTTACAATATCTTCCACTGTAATCCCATATGCTTCCAAGTCTTCTTCCGTCACACCAGCTCCATTCATAATGCTTCGCACCTGTTCTTCGGTAAGCTGTTTTTCACTACTCTTACTCCCCATCGCTTTTGAAATTGCATCCACACATTGATTTTCCAGAATTTCGTCCATAGGTGTAAGTGCCACAATTGCTTCACTCACATAAGGTGTCACGAAAACTACAATTGCTATAGTCAGCACCGTTGCCACCAAAGACACGGCAATACGAAGTGCTCCGCGTACAAGCCCTATTATCATACCCATCACTAAAATTGCTGCAACTACTATTAACAACCAATTCATATTTTTCTCCTATTTAACAAGTCGTACTTCTTCCATTCCATCATTGCTCACTAATAAATACATATTAATTCCTGTAAGCGGCAGTATTTCTTTTATATTCATTTCCACTTCCCCATCAAACTTCCGGACTCCCCAGTCCGAAAAGATGATGCATTTCTTTCCGTCAAGCATGATGATATTTCCTTTTGAAATGCTGATGTTACTGTATTCGCCTACAAATTTCTTAGACATCTTCTGCTCTCCATTCATATTATAGAGACGCAGTTCCGATTCCTCTTCTCCAACATTTTTCAGCACAAATCCCAGATATTCATCATCATAAAATACTTGCTGAACCTCTTTATCCAGTTCTACTGTCTTTGTTACTTTCGGTGTGTCCTTTCCCTCATATACAACAAAAGAAGATTCCCCTACTACAATAGATTTTGTATTGCTGGCAAAAAAGGAAGTCGGCATTACTGTATTTTTATAAATGTCTTCCGTCACCCGATAAGATTCTTTTTCCGTATCGTTGCCTTTGAAATTGTAATATACAACCCTTGTGGCTTCCACTCCATCAGTCACACACAAATAAGATACCTGAAGCATGGTTCCATCTGCCGATAAAGCCATTCCGACAGGATAGCCAATTCCAGAAAGGGATGCCGTATGCTCAACCAGAACATTTCCCGTCGCATCATAACAAATAACCTGAGGGGACATTCCATTGCGAAGCAGAACGCTGATGATTCCATTTTCAGAAATGGCGGTCATTTCAACCGGATAATTGGTATGTATCTCTCCTCTTAATCCTGACTTGTCAAAAACATACAAATCATTTCCCGCCTGGTCGCCAATCACCAAGGCTTCTTTATTACTGGTCACAAACGGCTTTTTAATCTGATAGGACTGGTTCCACTGTTCTTCACCCTTTTTATTGAGATAAGCTGCACCATCACGGCTGTATTTCAAAATCCCATCTGCATACTTGGCAAAATTGCTATTATCAATTCCAGCTTCACCATATGTCTGAATTGTACTCATAGTATTATAAGTCTGGATTTCTACAAGCATATAGGTACTGATTAAGATTGCTGCTATGGTTAGAACAGAGACTCCTATGTGAAATATTCTTTTTCTTTTATTAAATTGAATGATCTTGTCTACATCATCATCCGGTTTACGTACTTCTATAATTACACTCATGTTTCCTTTTTCCCTTTCACGGGCACGCACCAACTTACAATGCAAGTTGCACGGCTTTATGCTTACATGTATATTTAATTATACCATATTTCAATAATTAGGGAAGCAGTAATTTCTGACCGATGAAAATCAGGTTTCCATCGGAGAGTCCATTCATGCGGCAGATGGCATCTACATGGCTGGTATCGCCATATACTTTTTTGCTGATTTTCGCCAGTGTATCGCCTTTTTGTACAATGTAAATGTCTTCGCTCATTTCCTGCATGGTGCTGGCTGCGGTTTCATCGGATCCTTGTCCGGTTTCCGTTCCAGTATTTGTGTTTGTATTTGCATCCGGATTCTGCGTTTCTTCCTGATTCTGGTTCGTCTCTTCCGGTGTGATTTCTACATTTTCCGTAACTTCCCCGTTAGTTTCTATGGAATTATTATCATTCGTATTATTTAAAGTTGCCATTTCTTTCATCCGTTCCAATGAGGTCTGGACATCCTGCATTTTCCCATAATTATTCACCGTAGTTACTCCAATCGCAAGGACCGCAATCACCAGTACGGCACTGACCGCTTTCATAAAGCGTGACTGCTTCTTTTCTTCCTGAATAATAATCCGCTCTTTTACAATATTGCGAAACTCCTTCGCAGCTTTATCTTCCACATTTTCACTGGGTGTCACGCCAATCTTTTTCCGCTCCAGAATCATATAATTCTGCATGGACGGATTTTTTTCATAATATATGTAATGGCCGTTCATCTCCATAAGGTCTTTGTATTTATATGCAAAATACTGCTCCTCTTCGGCATTTTTCAGAATAAATATGGTTCCAAAATGCCCGAAATACTGTTCATGGATTCTACGGAACTGTTCTTCCATCTGAAGTGCTCCATCCTTTCGAATCAGACACCAGCCCATAAACTCTCCATCTGAAAAATGTTCTGCTTTTTCGCTTTTTGCCTGCTCCCATGCTTCCCGTCCAATGCTGATGTTCATGCCATCTACTATCAGGTTTTCGATTCGTACCGCCCCAGAAACATAGATGCAATCTTGTTCTTCCTGCCTGACAGTATGTCCAACCAAAAAAGCGCCCACTGGAGTTTCTTCTGTTTTATCACAAAGCTGGTTGATAAATGTATCTACATAATCTTCTACATATATCTTTGGGGTGTCGCTCACATTGCCTATCTGACGTACGTTTTTCGGAAATTTTGTTTCCATGCACATTCACCTCGTCTTGCATATTTTTGCTTATGATAGCATATGCAAAATGTCTTTTTTATCGAATGATGTCAGATGCTTCCCTATATTTTTCGACATTCGTATCCTTTGACTGGTTAGACAGTACTTTCGGGCACGTTGTTGGACTGTTCCATTGTCTGTCCAGTGCACCAAAAAAGGCACCTCCTCGTCATTAAGGAAATGCCTTCTTTTCTTAACATATATACGTTTTATATTGGTTTTGCGCCAAACAATACTTATTTCATAAATGTTTTTACTTTTTCGTAAATGCCCTCTGAATCCAGTCCATATTTCTTGATCAGCTCTACCGCTGGACCTGATTCTCCGAATACATCATTTACCCCAATCTTCATGACTGGTGTCGGATGATTTTCAGAAAGTACATCACATACTGCACTTCCAAGTCCGCCAATTACGGAATGTTCTTCTACCGTGACTACTTTGCCAGTCTCTTTCGCTGCTGCAATCACAAGTTCTTTGTCCAGTGGTTTGATGGTGTGGATATTGATTACCTTTGCATCGATTCCATCTGCTGCAAGCTTTTCTGCTGCCGCAAGGGATTCTGCCACTTCAAGACCGGTTGCGATAATTGCCACATCTTTTCCTTCACGGAGCACGATTCC
Organism: uncultured Lachnospiraceae bacterium; assembly: GCA_900554415.1. Classification (GTDB taxonomy): domain Bacteria; phylum Bacillota; class Clostridia; order Lachnospirales; family Lachnospiraceae; genus Allocoprococcus. The sequence goes on from USGU01000002.1 coordinate 4,604, forward strand.
TTTACCAAGTTCGAACTTGTAGTCTGGATTATCGTTGATTACCGGAACTGCAAGACGGCCAAAGCGCATGTATACAGGTCCCTGATATTCGTATGCTGCAAAAACGGCTGCTCTTGCTTCTACATCATCGGATGGGTTAATTACTACCATTCCCGGAATGGCTCTCATAAGCGCAATGTCTTCGTTACACTGATGGGTTGCTCCATCCTCACCTACAGAAATTCCTGCATGAGTTGCCCCGATTTTCACATTATTTTTCGGATACGCAACCGAGTTTCTTACCTGTTCAAATGCACGTCCTGCTGCAAACATGGCAAAAGAACTTGCAAATGGAACTTTTCCGGTTGTAGCAAGACCTGCTGCCACACCAATCATGTTTCCCTCTGCAATTCCACAATCGATAAAACGTTCTGGAAATTCTTTTTTGAAAATAGCTGTCTTTGTTGCGCCTGCAAGGTCTGCATCCAATACAACTACATCATCATGTAATCTTCCCAATTCAGCTAAAGCATTACCATAGCTGTCTCTTGTAGCGATTTTCTTTACTTCTGACATAATGCTTCACCTGCTTTCCGTAAATCTTCCATAGCAATTTCATACTGCTCATCATTTGGAGCTTTACCATGCCATGAAGCCTGGTCTTCCATAAAGGAAACCCCTTTGCCTTTTACAGTTTTGGCAATAATTGCAGTCGGCATTCCCTTGGTTGCTCTTGCTTCCTTAAATGCCGCGTCAATCTCATCAAAATCATTTCCATTAATATTGATTACATGGAAATTGAATGCTTCAAATTTCTTATCAATCGGATATGGGGAATTTACTTCATCAATTCTTCCGTCGATCTGTAAATTGTTGTTGTCCACGATTACAACCAGGTTGTCCAGTTTACGGAATCCGGCAAGCATGGAAGCCTCCCATACCTGTCCTTCCTGAATTTCTCCATCACCAAGAAGGGTATATACACGGTAATCATCTCCAGACAGTTTTGCAGAAATTGCCATTCCCACTGCTGCGGAAATACCCTGTCCAAGAGAACCGCTCGACATATCTACACCCGGAATGTGCTTCATATCCGGATGGCCCTGAAGATAAGAGCCTACTTTACGCAGAGTTACCATATCTTCCACTGGGAAGAAACCTCTGTGCGCCAATGCTGCATAGTAGCCCGGTGCTGTATGACCCTTTGATAATACAAAACGGTCACGATCCGCCTTCTTTGGTTCAACAGGATCGATATTCATTTCTTCAAAATATAAATAGGTAAAGATATCTGCTGCAGATAAGGAACCGCCCGGATGTCCTGATTTTGCTGCGTGGACTCCGGTAATGATGCTCTTGCGGACTTCATTTGCAGTCTTCATAAGTTCTAACTTATTCATGAAAGTTCCTCCCGCTTCTATTCACCAAACACTGCTTTATAGTCAGCCTGAAATTTTGCAATACCTGCATCTGTCAGTGGATGATGTGTCATCTGTTCGATTACTTTATATGGAACAGTTGCGATGTCAGCTCCGGCAAGCGCACACTCTGTCACATGCATTGGATTACGGACACTTGCTGCAATAATCTGAGTATCAATATCGCCTGCTACTGCAAAAATTTCAGCGATTTCATTAATCAAGTCTGTTCCTCTTACGGAAATATCATCTAAACGTCCAAGGAATGGAGACACATAAGTTGCCCCTGCTCTGGCTGCAAGAAGTGCCTGATTTGCTGTGAATACCAAAGTCACATTTGTTTTAATGCCTTCTTCACTAAGTACTTTGCAGGCTTTTAATCCTTCTACAGTCATAGGAATTTTTACAACCATATTTGGATGGATTTTTGCAATTTCTCTTCCTTCTGCAATCATGCCTTCTGCATCTACAGTTGTAGCTTTTACTTCTCCGCTAATAGGACCATCTACGATGGAAGCAATCTCAGCAATAACTTCTTCAAAGTTTCTTCCTTCTTTTGCAATCAAAGATGGATTTGTTGTTACACCACAGATAACGCCCATATCATTTGCTTTCTTAATGTCCTCAACATTAGCAGTATCAATAAAAAATTTCATTTTTGTCTCCTCCTTATTTTCAATTCTCTGGTTCGAGAGAATCTTACCTAAATTCATTATAGCGCATATTCCAGCGTCCGGTCAATAGACGCCCCCGTTTTGTCCATATTTAAGCCTTTCTGACATGGCAGCATTTACAACCATACCAAAAATACTGCCTACAATTCTGTCCTTCCTTCCAACGCACGAAGCAGCGTGACTTCATCAATGTATTCCAAATCTCCGCCCACAGGTACTCCGCTTGCAATCCTGCTCACTTTGATTCCTGTCGGCTTAATCAGTTTGCTGATGTACATTGCTGTGGTCTCGCCCTCCAGACTGGAGTTGGTCGCAATAATGACTTCATCCACATCTTTCTGCAGACGCTCCATTAATTCTTTCAGCTTGATATCCCCGGGACCAATTCCAAGCATTGGCGAAATCGCTCCATGAAGAACATGATAGACACCGTTGTATTTACCGGTCTTCTCATAAGCTGCCATGTCTCTGGTATTTTCCACTACCATAATCACCTTGTGGTCACGCTCACTGCTTGCACAAATCGGGCAGATTTCTTTGTCTGTAAGGGTACAGCATTCCTTGCAATACCGCACATTATTTCTCGCATCTACCATAGTCCCTGCCAATTGTTCTACCTGTTCCTTCGGCATATTAATAATATGAAAAGCCAGCCTTCCTGCCGACTTTGCACCAATTCCCGGAAGTCTGGACAATTCTTCTATCAGCTTGCTGATCTGACTACTGTAATAATCCATGCTTCACACCTCTGTTAAAACAAACCAGGCATTCCACCGCCAAGACCACCGGTCAGTTTGTTCATTGCTGATGTGTTTTCTTCATCGACTTTGCGAAGTGCTTCATTCGTTGCCGCTACGATTAAATCCTCTAACATCTCGATATCATCCGGGTCAACCACTTCTTCCTGAAGGTTGATTTTCTTAATCTCTTTCTTACCGGTCACAATGACTTCAACAGCTCCGCCTCCAGCAGTTGCTGTGAACTCTTTTGTCTCCATTTCCTTTGCCTGCTCTTCCATCTGGCGCTGCATTTTCTGCGCCTGTTTCATTAAATTTGCCATATTGCCAGGCATTCCTCCGCCTGAAAATCCTCCACGTTTTGCCATGGGTATCTCCTCCTTTTATTCGTCCTCAATGGTAATATCCATATGAATTACTTTTTCTATATCCACAAAGCTGTCCTCAAAATGTCTGCCTTCTTCCATCTGGCTTACTTCGATTTGGACTTCTTTGCCGATTTTCTGTTCAATCGCTTCCTGAATCTCCTGCTTATGGGCATCACTCCCCACAAAAGCTGCGCTGATTTCATCTGGAAGCACAATCAGAAGCTGCCCCTGATTGCCTACGCTTAAACGCGCCTGCTTCAGATAGGAGCGAAGCATTCCTGACGTTTCATTTGCAATGCCACGGAAATTGGAAGCCACCTGCTTTACATCCTCCGGAATTGCTTTCGGAAGTACCGGTTTCTGTATCGGTTTGGTATCTTCTTTCGATATATAAACCACCTTTTCTCCCTGGGGTGCGCTAAACGCCCCTTCTTCCACCTGCTTTTCTAACGAGCGGATTCTATCTAACAGACTGTCCTTTGTCTGCTCCATCTGCGGTCTGCACATTTTAATCAGTGTCACTTCCAGCAAAATCCTTTTCTGCGAAGCAAACTTAAGCTGATTGGTCAATTCAGAAAAAATCCGAATATAACGAAGCAGTACTTCGGATTCTATCATTTCCGTTTCTTCTTTTAATTGTACTAAGTTCTCCGCAGAAACATCCAGTAAATCTTCCACATTGTCTGAGATTTTCACTAATAATAAATTACGCAGATACCACGTAAAATCTGCTGCCAGTTGGGACAGCTCACGCCCCTGCATCACCAGTTCTTCTACTGTTTCCAATACTTTCTCTACGTCCTGCGCAATAATTTCCCGCAACAGCCGGCTGAACACTTCCGTATCTACAGCACCAAGCACCTCAAGCACATGAGCATAAGTCAGCTTCTGCCCCAGATAAAATGCGATACACTGGTCCAGAAGACTGAGTGCATCACGCATGGAGCCGTCTGCCGCCTTCGCAATATAACGGATTGCCCGTTCTTCCACTTCCACCTGTTCTTTCTGCATTAATTCCATGAGGCGGTCCGAAATAGTATCAATAGTAATACGCTTGAAATCATAACGCTGACAGCGTGACATAATGGTAATAGGAATCTTATGCGCTTCCGTTGTTGCCAGAATAAAAATAACATATTCCGGCGGTTCTTCCAAGGTTTTTAATAGTGCATTAAATGCTCCGATAGAAAGCATATGCACCTCATCTATAATGTATACCTTATATTTTCCCTCTGTAGGGCGGTACGAAACTTCTTCCCTGATTTGACGGATATTATCCACACCGTTGTTGGATGCCGCATCAATCTCAATCACATTCATAGAAGTATTTTCCGCAATGGCACGGCACATTGCACATTCTCCACAAGGACTTCCGTCCACCGGGTGTTCGCAGTTTACCGCTTTTGCAAATATCTTGGCAACCGTTGTCTTACCCGTTCCCCTTGTTCCGCAGAACAAATACGCATGTCCAATCCGGTTCGCCTCAATCTGATTCTTTAATGTAGTTATGATATGGTCTTGTCCTTTTACATCTGCAAATTCCGTCGGGCGGAACTTACGATACAGGGCAGTATATGACATATTTGATTCATCCCTTTCTCTGAATGTTCTTATTATAACCGATTCGCCCTACCGAAACAATACCATCAAAACAATACTTTCAGAAAAAGCTTCCATAAAAAGTGCACTTGCAGCGTTCCTGTAATTGACTTTTCCGCAAAACCGCTATACTATAGGCTTGGAGTGTTTTTTGTAGCTCCAAAGCAGAAAAGTATACAGAAAGTCAGGTAAATGCATGGAACGTAATGAATTATGCTGGTGTGGAAGTGGAAAAAAATATAAAAAATGCCATCGCATCATCGAGGACAAAATTTTATATCACCAAGATAAGGGAGAAATCGTCCCAACCAGAGATATGTTAAAAACAATTCCTCAGATTGAGGGAATCAGAAAAAGTGCGGATTTAAATACTGCGGTTTTGGATCATGTAGCAGCACATATTCATGCCGGAATGAGTACCGAAGAAATTGACCGTCTGGTGTATGACTTTACCGTTTCACACGGTGGAACTCCAGCCCCTCTCGGCTACGAAGGATTTCCAAAGAGCGTCTGCACTTCTATTAATAATGAAATTTGCCATGGTATTCCAGATGAATCCATCATTCTGGAAGAAGGCGATATTATAAATGTAGATGTATCTACTATTTTAAATGGCTACTTTGCCGATGCATCCCGTATGTTTACAATTGGAAATGTCGATGAACGTGCTGAACGTCTGGTTCGTGTCACAAAAGAATGTGTTGAACTTGGTCTTGCCCAGGCAAAACCTTGGAATCACCTTGGTGATATCGCAGATGCTATTAATTCACACGCTCAGGAAAACGGCTACTCTGTTGTAGAAGAAATCGGTGGTCATGGTGTCGGACTGGAATTTCACGAAGAACCTTGGGTCAGCTATGTTACTCCAAAGGGAAGTGAAATGCTTCTGGTTCCGGGCATGATTTTCACGATTGAGCCAATGATCAACGAAGGTTCTCCAGACTTCTTCGTAGATGAAGATAATGGATGGACTGTTTATACAGAGGATGATGGACTTTCTGCTCAGATTGAATACATGGTACTGATTACCGAAGATGGATGCGAAGTACTGTCGAAGTAAGACAAAATGAGATAACAGCTCCCATGCCCGCCTTAAGGCGGGCATTTCTTTACTCAAATTTTCCTATTATATAAAAGAAGTCCTCAGCCTTACGGCAAAGGACTAAACTTATTCTTCATCATATAAGATAATTTTTAATAAACCAGCTACCATAAAAAAATGCATACACACCAACTACCAATAAACATTTCAAATCATCCGATATATCAACATTCCTATCCTTTTTAGTAATACCACGATACAAATCTCCAGATAATACCACTACCGCCAATATTGAAAATAAGAAAATTATAAAAAATACTATATTAAAAAATCCCACTACAATCTTCCCATAAGCATCAAATACAGCATATCCCATAAATACTACAAGACAAATTAACCATATTGGAATTGTAATCGTCCAAATTATCCACATACCATTCATCTCCATTCCTTTTAATTATCCATTATTCATAGAACTCCGGTTCTCTTCCTTCAATGTAAAAGCCTTCCTTTGCAGATGTTCCATCACTTACAACCAATACTTGTGTTATTCTTGAATAATGTCCATCCACTCGAATCTTAACATCTACTACATAATATTTTTGTCCACCATACTGGAATGTAACTGAACAGAAATAAGCATACTGGTCTCCATATTTTTTTCGTGCAAATTTTATCGCACCTTCCTCTCCAATATCCGTATCTTTTCGCCAAGCACCTTGTTCATCAACATAATAATCACCAATCCATGTATCAACTGCCATTGCTCCATTGGAATACATATAATACCAGTTTCCACCAACATACTGCCATCCAGTTAACATCCAGCCCGATTTGTCAAACAAATACCATGAACCGTCTATTTTCTCCCAACCATTTTTCGTGTAACTTCCATCAGCATGCCGGTACCACCATTTGCCTCCACTTGACAGCCATGTGGCTTGGTTCTTTGTTTGCCCCTGAACCCATGCTCCACTCGCATTCACATAGGAATCCCCAATCCATGTATTTACTGCCATTGCTCCACTGGCATACATATAGTACCAGTTTCCGTTAATCACATGCCATCCTTTACCCAGCATTGCCCCACTACTTTGGAAATAATACCAACTACCATTTATGTATTGCCAGCCAGTTGTCATATATCCCCTACTGTTAAACCAATACCATTGTCCTCCTATGGATTTCCACTGATTCACCGGATAGCTTCCATTGTCTTCCTGATACCACCATCCTGCATGATCCTGTCTCCAAGTTGCTGCATTCGCTGTTATCGTAGTTAAACTTGTAGCAAAAATCGTAGTGGCAAGTAATAATCCACATAATACTTTTGATTTTTTCATCGCTGTTCCTCCCTCATTTTTCTATATTTGTAAATTTCTCAATATACACTGCACTTTTTATATTAATTCAAAAAATCCTGGTCAAGTATCTAAAACTGAAAAGCCTTGTACTTGCCAGGATATTTCTATTTGGTATCATCAGAAACAAAATGCTTTTTCCTGACAGTCCCCTATTTATATCTTTGATGTAACTTATTTACAAGTTATCCCTATTTTTTTACCTTGAGTTCGGCAATTCCAAACAAGCCATAGTCCCCACTTCCAACAGGTCCATATACTGCAATCTGTAATTGTTTGCAATTATTAATTGTCGCTTCACATGAAATAGGCAAATCTCCATTCTTCAATTTAAAGTTTGCCACTTCTTTACCGTCTGCAATAACCCCAATTGTTGTCTCGGAAGGTGGATTATACCCATCCACAATTCCTGCAATAAAAGAAATTTTTTTATATTTCCCCTCCAAATTGAAATACGTCACTTCTCCACCGTTAGTTTGAATTCCCATTCTCCGAGAAGTAAATCCATTCTTATAATCTTTTCCTCCCATTGTAAATGACTGGGTTACACATTCTGTATAATATTTCGGGGTTTTATATGGTTTTATTATATCTAACAAATAGATTCCCTGACTTGCATCAATTCTGATTCCAGAACCATCTACATAGTAATCCCCAATCCATGTGTTTGCTGCCATTACTCCACCTGCATACATGTAATACCAATTACCTGCAATTTCATGCCATCCTTCATCATACATTGCTCCACTTGATTGCAAATAGTACCAGTTTCCACCAACATACTGCCATCCTGTTAACATCCAACCTGATTTGTCAAACAAATACCATGAACCATTTATTTTCTCCCAACCATTTTTCGTGTAACTTCCATCAGCATGCCGGTACCACCATTTGCCTCCACTTGACAGCCATGTAGCTTGGTTCTTTGTTTTTCCCTGAACCCATGCTCCACTCGCATTCACATAAGAATCCCCAATCCATGTGTTTGCTGCCATTGCTCCGCTTGCATACATATAGTACCAACTTCCATTAATCACATGCCAACCTTCCCCCAGCATTGCTCCACTACTTTGGAAATAATACCAACTACCATATATGTATTGCCATCCAGTAACCATATACCCACTGCCATTAAACCAATACCATTGTCCTCCTATTGATTTCCACTGATTTGCCGGGTATCTTCCATTATCATCCTGATACCACCATCCCACATTGTCTTTCTTCCATGCTGCTGCATTAGCCGTTACTGGTACCAGACTTGTAGCAAGAATTGTACCTGCAAGTAATAAGCTACATAGTTTTTTCGTTTTTTTCATCATCGTTCCTCCTCATTTTTGTTTTCTCGCTATATTTACTATATTTTACCCCATAATATCATATTAAATCGCATATATCAACACAAATATCATATACAATAGCCCATTTCATTATTGTTTATTAGATACAATGTGTTGAAGGATGGTGATAAAGGATATGTACGAAAAAATGTTTGCTCAACGACTTTCACAACTTAGGACAGAGAAAAAGATATCAGCTAGAGATATGAGCTTATCAATTGGTCAAAATCCTGGATATATCAACACAATTGAAAATGGAAAAGCATTTCCTACCATGACAAATTTTTTCTATATTTGTGAATTTCTCAATGTAACACCGCGGGAATTTTTTGATATTGATTCGAAAAATCCTGAAAAGCTAAAGAATTTAATTGAATTATTAAAACATCTGGATGATGAGCAGCTTGATGCTCTTACTAAAATAGTAAGCGGGCTGGTTCATAATTCCTAACTTTCGAGAAATTTTCCATGCAAAAAGGACTGTTGCCTTACACGATTTTTATCGTATAAGTAACAGTCCTTTTTCTAATCCCATATTCTCTTAATTTCTCACATATCCAATATAAACACTTCCATATGGCGCAGTCATGCTTTCCATCGTTGCCTGGGTCACCACTTTCCGTTCTCCTGTAGATGGATCAAGATACGCTACATTCGCCTTGTTATATCCCGTCAGCAGCACTGAATGATTTTCTCCAATCACCGCTATAACCAGAGTTTCCCGGCTGATAGTGTATTGGAGTTCTTCCATACTGCATCCCGTCAGGTTCATTCCTTCCCCTTTCAGATAAGCAGACAGAATGTTTTCCGGTGAAGTTCCTGCTTCTATTTCTTTTGCCACATCCGCTTCTGTTGTTTCTTTGGCAAAGATTTGTTCCAGACACGCAGCCATTGTGGTTTCGCCCTCTGCTGCGGAAAATGGCTCGATTCCATCAATCTCATATGCCGATGGCCAGTTCCCACGCTCCCACACGTATGCCTGATGGGAAGAGACAACTACTCCTTTTACATTATTGGCATAGGAAATGGCTTCACCTGCTTTGGAAAATGTTTTCTGAAGATGTCCAAATGCATAGACATAAAATTTACCTTCCATCTTGGATTCATCAAATTTGACATTCATTTTCTTGCTCTGCAGCACCTGTTTTGGCTTCAATATTTTCGCACTGGTGTCCTGAATACCATCATCGTAGGTCAGTCTTCGCACAAGTCCTCTGCTTCCATCTTTATAGGAAGTAAGTGTGATATTGCTCTTTTCCGTTTCCGCACTGCTGGTAATATAATCTCTGCTTGTTGCAGTGTAAACCAAATCTGCCCCCGTCACACGGTCCAGTGTAAGTACATTTTCATCAATAGAAATCTTCTGCGTCCAAATGCCGTCCACCTGATAGGTTTTTACTGTTTCCTGCTTCTGATTCACAATCTCTACCTTATACATTGGCGAAATTTTCTCTCCGCTTACTAACGTTCCTTCTTCATTTTTATGGACCACACCATACACAAAATCTGTATTTACAAAACCGGCAGGAATCAGACTATCCCCATCCTCCGGAGTCAGTTCAAAGTTTTCTCCTGTTTCCATATTCAGGACAACCAACTTTTCCGCACTCTGGTATGCCAGAAGAGAAGAATCTGCACAAGTCACATATTGACTTTCTTCCAGTCCACGCACCAGAACCTCGCGGGAATCTTCCTCCGTATCCACACAGTACAGACAGCCATCCAGCATCACATAAAGTTTGGAATCAGTCTCACTGTAATGAACAAACTGTCCGAGTTCATCCCGCATGATTTCATAGCCCTTTTTACTTGGGATAAATGCTCTCTCCGCAACGGAATTTTTCTCATGATCAAAGAAATACACTGCGATTCCTACCTGTCCTTCGTGGTCACCCCGGTTCATATAACCGGAAACGTAGAACAAGGTGTCTCCGTTTTCCGCTACAGAATCAATGTGAATTTCATGTCGGTTGTAACGATTTCTAATATCTGATTTTTCTGCATCGGCGAAACTGAAAATCAACGATAATTCATCCGCTTCTTTATCGTAACTCCAAAGCTCATTGTTCTGCACAAAGGACGCAATTGTTCCATCCGCATTATGCTTATATTCCAAATTTTCCGGTGCAATTCCAAAAACGATTCCATTTGTATCCAAGGCTTCTGCTCCACCATCGAAGGTCTGTTCCACGGTTCGCTCATATGCCATCAAATATGTCTGGTTATTTACCACACGCACCCGGAAAAACTCTTCCACATCGTAAGTCTGTTCATTTCCTGTATCTATGCCGGTCAGATTCACTTGATACAAAAGTGTAATGGAAGTCGATACTGCGCTGCACTCTTTGATTTCCCACGCAACATTTCCTTTCACACTCGGTTTTAAACTGCCCCAGGTTACATAATCCAGACTGGACGCAAGTGTGACCTGCTGATATCCAAGACTGTCTCCGTCGCTGGTTGTCTCCAGATAGCTGCGCAGTTCCTCCGTATTGGTCTTCCCAATGGCATTTTCATGGAAAGTCTTTGCAAATGCAAGACAGGTATCGTAATTATTTCCTTCCGCATTCTTAATCCGTGTGTAATAATATACATCCTTCTCCGGCATATGCAAGGTAATCTTCAAGACTTTCTCACTGTTCAGCATTCCATTTCCATTAAACTTCAGATTCATGGTACCGTCCACGGAATTGACGGTTTCTTTCTGAAGGCACTCCTCTCCATCTAAGGAAAAGACCTGCCATGTCATTTTTTCCACCTGTTCATCAAACAGTTGTAGATTCAAGGTAAGATTGTTGTCCGTTACTGGCGTAACCGTGTCGCGCATGGAAGTGATTTCCATGTCTGTCACATAGCCCGCAAGGGAATTTACCTCATATCCATTGGTGGTAAATGAGATTCGCGGAAGAGTGGCACTCCCCATGTCCGTACTCATATCCGTGTTATCTTTGTTGGTTAAATAGCTGAAAAAAATAACAGCTATGATAAATACTGCGCCAAGTACTCCCACGCGCACAATTTTTTTCTTCATTATATAATGTCCCCTTAATTTTTCTTCTTCAGCAATTCTCCTAATGTCGGCTGTACATGAAGCATTTCCTCACATTTTCGAATTGCTTCTTCGTTATTTGCTTTCTTCCCCGTATATACTGCACGAATCAAAATATTTTTTGGTGTGTGCTCCATATCAATAAATTCCAAAATCTGGGTATCATACCCTTCCCTTTTCAAATATTCTGCACGAAGGGCATCGGTAAATAAGGCTGCCATTCGTTCTTTAATCAGTCCATAGGAAAATATCGGAGCAAGGATTTCATTTTCCATCTGCTCATTCAGCTCATGCTGACAGCATGGCACAGACAAAATGACTTTCGCCTTCCATCCGATCGCCTTGGCAAGTGCAAAATCCGTTGCCGTATTGCACGCGTGTAAGGTCACGACCATATCCACCTCATCTGCCCCGGTGTAGTCCGCAATATTTCCTTCTAAAAATTTTAATTTCTCATAACCATATTTCTCTGCGAGCTGATTACAATGCTTAATCACTTCCGTCTTTAAATCCAGACCGATAATGCGTATGTCATATTTCTGCAGCTCATGAAGGTAATAATACATAGCGAAGGTCAGATACGATTTCCCACATCCAAAATCCAGAATTGTAATCTCTCTGCCCTTCGGAAGCTGCGGAAGGATATCCTCGATAAATTCCAGAAAACGGTTAATCTGGCGGAATTTATCAAACTTGCTCTTTACGATATCCCCATTTTGCGTCATAACCCCAAGGTCCTGAAGAAACGGAACCTTCGTTCCCTCTTCCAGAATATACCGTTTGCTCCGGTTATGCGACATATCTGCCGCTTTGACCTCGCCTGCCTGCCGTTTCTTCTGAATCGTCATCTTTCCCTTCTTGCTTACCATGACCTGATAACGCATCTGAAGGGTCTCCATCTGCATTTGTTTGAATTTACTCATCTGCGACTCCAGATAAGCTGCTGCCGCCTCAGCATCCATGTTTTTGTGAAATGCCTGATTGTTCTTAAACTCCTCGAATTGGAACAAGATTTCATCCTTTTTCTTAATCGGACGCACCTTTATTTTCACAATATCTCCCTTTTCCCGGGGACTACTGATAACTGCAGAAATAAAATCTGCATGAAAACTGTTTTTCAACATATCTTTGAATTCTTCTGTAACCTGTATTTCCATAATCGACTCCTTGTCTGTAAAAACCATATAGCAGTTGTTCTATTATTATATCTTATTTATGGGAAATGTAAAAGAACAGAAGAAATACTTTTTAGAAACTTTATTGACCCTTTGATAAAAAGCGTGATATGCTATTATTAAAAGACAGGTTTGTATCAAAAGCCGGAAAGGAATGTACCATGAATACATCTGCATTTATCAAATTTTTAGTGGAGCGTTTTCAGATTGAACATACAAAGCGTGACCGCTCCGGGGTATATGGTTTCACACAACGCTTAATGGCATACAACTCCAATAAAATTGAAGGAAGTACTCTGACAGAAGAACAGACAGCGTCACTCTTTGACACGGGTATTCTGCCACAATCAGATGATTTTTATCGTGCAAAAGATGTAGAAGAAATGAACGGACATTTTCTGATGTTTAACAAAATGTTGGATACCTTGGATTCTGAACTTACACAAAATTTGATAAAACAATTTCACTATGAATTAAAATGTGGAGTATTTGAAGACCGGGCGAACGGATATGCTATCGGAGATTATAAGAAACGCGCCAATATGATTGGCATGTACCAGACCACCCTTCCATCTAATGTCCCATCCGAAATGGAACATCTCTTAACATGGTACGATGCCCAAAATATTTCACTCAAAACACTGGCGGAATTTCATGCACGTTACGAAAGTATTCATCCATTTCAGGATGGAAATGGACGCACCGGGCGAATCCTTCTCTTCCGTGAGTGCCTGCGCCACGACATAGCACCATTTATTATCGAAGATGTAAATCGTCCAGAGTATCTGAGTGCTTTAAAACAATATCGTGAAAGTAGGAAAGTGGAAGATTTAACCGCACTGTTCCAGAAAGAACAAGAATACTATTGGGAGCGATGTCAGTATTTCTTAGCAGAATAAGAAGGAATCTTAATATTCCTTTAAGATTTTTTCTATTTCTTTTATAATCTACTCATATTTTAGACACATTTTGTAGATATACTAATACCAAGATAGTTAATAAACTATCTCCCCCTCATAAGTAGCCAGGTCGGGAACATCCCGATTGGCGCACTTTACTCTCATTCCTTTTAGATAACATAAAACACAAAAACCTCTGGGAGCAATCCCAGAGGTTTTTCGTTGTCAATCATACTGCATTATGTCAGGTAGCTCTTTTCTCTGTCTAAATTTATTCCATATTAAATCCTTGACTCTTTAAATATTCTTTAATCATCTGTATCTCCTGTTTATGCCCGGCATCATCCAGCGGTGTTTCCAGATAAAATGGAATTCCGGCAAGTCTCGGATTTGTAATGACCTTCATAAGTGCTTCCAGTCCGATTTCACCATCCCCTATCGTCGCATGACGGTCTTTTCTGGAGCCAAATGGCATCATACTGTCATTTAGATGAATGGCTCTTAAGTAAGATAGTCCAATATTTTCATCCAATTCATCTAAAACTTCTTCCAAGTGATTTACAATATCATATCCTGCTGAAAATACATGGCAGGTATCCAGACATATTCCTACTTTTTCCGGATGATTTACTCCGTCCCGAATCACTTTCAGTTCTTCAAAACGGACACCGATTTCTGTTCCTTTCCCGCTCATCGTTTCGAGCAGAACCGTAATGTTCTGGCTTTCCGTAATTGCCTGATTGAGCCCTCGTATGATATTTTCAATTCCGGCTTCTGTACCTATCCCTGTATGGCTTCCCGGATGAAAAACAATATTTTCGATTCCAAGGTTATCCATTCGCTGAATATCTTCCCGAATCACATCACAGGCAAATTCGTAAACTTCCGGCTTTGCACTTGCCAGATTCATCGTATATGGTGCATGTGCCAGTATTGGTCCAAAATGATGTTCTTTTCGAATTTTCTGAAATTCTTCGACTTCTTTTTCAGAAGGATTTTTAAAATTTGAACCTCTTGGATTTCTGCTGAAAATCTGCATGGTATTTGCATTCATCTTTACCACATTCTGTGCTGTTTTATTTAATCCGCCTGCAATGGACATATGCGTTCCTAAGACTAACATTTACATTTTCTCCCGTTTCTTTATGATTTCAAGATAGTTTCTTAATATCTTCTTTAGATTTTTTCCTTTTCTTTTATGATTTCAACATATTTTGGACACATTTTACATATATAATAACAACAAGATAGTTGATAAGCAACTATCTCCCCTCATAAAGTAATGCAATCGGGGACACCCGATTGCAGCTTTACTCTCATTCCTTTAGATAACATAAACAAACACGAAGCCCACTAGTCCCTCAGCTAGTGGGTTTTCGCTGTCTTGGAAAATTTCTCAAATCGTCTTATACCCTCTTTCTTAAATCTGCAAATACTTCTTTTGCTGGTCTTGAATCATCTTCTTTTGCCTGTATAAGACCTTTTTCCATAATGGAATCAAATTGGAAATTTTTCTCATCTTCGCTTGCCCTCAATCCTAAAGCCTGTTCCACATCTTCTGATGAAATCCACCCCTTTTCTTTTGCGGAATCTTCCCCTTCTTTTAATAACGATAATAAAGTATTCGTTGCTTTCATTTTTTCATAGTCCTTCATCTTTCACACTTCTTTCTATCTTACCCATTACATCGCTATCGAATAAATATCTATAGGGATTATAACATAGAAAGAGTAAATAAATGCTCTTTCAACCACCAAATTGCGTAATAGTTGGTAGCGCAACCACACCCTATTTGTTATATTGATTGCAAGAAAGGAGGTCATTTATATGCGGATTGGATCTATTACTATCATTATCTCCATAACCATATTTCTTGTAATCGTCGGAGCATTGGTCTACTTATTTTTACTGTTAGTCAAAGTGCTGAAAAAATATATAAAATCAGAACCCGTAAGAAAAGAGAAAGCCCAGAGTGCAAGAACCCTTGGAGAAGTATTGAAAAAACATCGGACCGAATGTCGTATGACTCAGGAATTTGTAGCAGAAGCAATCGGTGTCAGCCGGCAGGCCGTTTCGAAATGGGAAAGCGGAGCTTCTGCTCCCAGCACCACAAATCTTATGGCTTTGGCAAAATTATTTCAAATAGCACCAGAAGAACTGTTAAAAGAAGTGCAGGGAATCAACGAATAAAATGTATAAAGGACCTGCCCAGAGAGAGTATGTCGCATCACTCCGGCAAGTCCTTTTATATTTTCATCTTATTTTTCTATCATCTCACAACCGGAACCGGTGTATCATCCACTGCATCCAGATGATTGATATATTTCTTGGTATCCGCTACCATTGCATTGGAGAGCAACAGCACTGCTATGATATTCGGAATCGCCATCAGCGCATTTAACGTATCTGCAATCAGCCACACCAAATCCAGTGCCACCACCGGTGCAATTGCTGCAACTGCCACATAAAGAATACGATAAGGAAGGAGCGCCTTTTTCCCGCCAAAATATTCCACGCAGCGTTCTCCATAATATGCCCAGCCAAGTACAGTGGAGTAGGCAAATGAGATAATTCCAAGAGTCAGGATAACCGGTCCAAGTACGGGAATCTGGCCGAAGGCTGCCGATGTGAGCTGACCGCCATTTGTCACGGAATCCATATTGATATTCGGATTTTTCATAAGCGTAGAGACAAGCACAATTCCTGTCATCAGGCACACTACTACGGTATCCCAGAAAGTTCCGGTTGAGGAAACCAGAGCCTGACGCACCGGATTTCTGGTCTGGGCTGCTGCCGCTGCAATCGGTGCAGAACCAAGACCGGATTCATTGGAAAACAACCCTCTTGCAACACCAAAGCGGATTGCCATCATAATCCCCGTTCCCACAAGACCGCCTGCTGCCGCACCCGGTGTAAATGCCAGTTTACATATCGTTGTAACGGCAGGAATAATATAATCATGGTTCATTCCTAAAATAATGATACAGCCAATCACATAAAAGATTGCCATAAACGGAACTAATTTCTCGCACACTCTGGCAATCGACTGAATCCCGCCAAAAATGACGATTGCCGTGAGAACTGCAATCACACCTCCCACAATCACCGGTGGTACATGAAAGTTTGTATTGCATATTTCCGCAATAGAATTTACCTGAGTTGCACATCCAATTCCAAAAGATGCGAAAGCTCCGAAAAATGCAAAAAGTACGGCAAGCCATTTCATATGAAGCCCCCGTTCCAACGCATACATTGCACCGCCCTGCATACGTCCGTCCGCAGTCTTCACGCGATATTTAACCGCTATGTAGGCCTCCGAATATTTGGTTGCGATTCCAAATACACCACTAAGCCAGCACCATAATACAGCTCCGGGTCCGCCTAAATAAATAGCCGTTCCCACACCTACAATATTTCCCGTTCCAATGGTGGCTGCAAGCGCTGTGGTAAGTGCTCCAAACTGTGATACTTCACCCTCTGCATCCGGGTCTTTCGTTACAGAAAGTTTAATGCCCTTGGTGAGTGTCCATTTCTGGATAAATCCGGTTTTGAAAGTCAGATAAATATGGGTGCCAAGCAGGAGAATCAGCATCGGCCAGCCCCATACAACGTCATTTACCGCAGTTACTAAGTTGTTCAACATCTTCATCATATCGCGTGTCGCCTTCCTTCCCACAAAATTTTTATCCATAATATAATAAAATCCACATTAGCGCAACACTTTTTTACGCTAATGTGGAAAAGTATTTTTTTAACAATCTTTTTTATTCTGCTCCAATGGAGTTTCCGGTATACAACTGGTAGTATCTTCCTTTTTCTTCAATCAACTGGTCATGGGTTCCACGTTCAATGATTCTTCCCTGTTCCAGTACCATGATACAATCTGAATTTCGTACTGTAGAAAGTCTGTGCGCAATGACAAAGGTGGTTCTTCCATGCATCAGCTTATCCATACCATCCTGTACAATTCTTTCGGTACGGGTATCGATAGAGCTTGTTGCTTCATCCAGAATCAGTACCGGCGGGTCTGCGATTGCTGCTCTTGCAATGGCAAGAAGCTGTCTCTGTCCCTGACTTAAATTTGCACCATCACCTGTCAGCATAGTGTCATAGCCATCCGGGAGTCTGCGGATAAATCCATCTGCATTTGCAAGCTTGGCTGCTGCAATGACTTCTTCATCTGTGGCATCTAATTTACCATAACGGATATTGTCTTTTACGGTTCCTGTAAACAAGTGGGTATCCTGAAGGACGATTCCCATAGAACGACGCAAATCCGATTTGCGGATGTCGTTAATATTAATTCCATCATATGTGATTTTTCCGTCTTGTATGTCATAGAAACGGTTAATCAGATTGGTAATCGTCGTCTTTCCTGCTCCGGTAGAACCTACAAACGCAAGCTTCTGCCCTGCGTCAGCATACATTTTCACATTGTGAAGTACAATCTTATCATCGGAATATCCGAAGTCTACATCGTGGAATACCACATCACCCTTCAGTTCTACATAGGCTGTATTTCCATTTTCATCCAGCTTTTTCCACGCCCAGCGTCCGGTTCTTGCTTCACTTTCCACAAGTGTGCCGTTTTCTTCTTTGACATTTACCAAAGTAACGGTTCCTTCATCTACCTCCGGCTGTTCGTCAAGCAGATGGAAAATTCGTTCTGCTCCCGCAAGTGCCATAACGATGGAATTGAGCTGCTGACTCACCTGATTGATTGGCATGTTAAAGCTTCGGTTAAAGGTCAGGAAACTTGCAAGTCCTCCCAAGGTAAATCCACCGATATGATTTAATGCAAGTGCACCGCCAACTGTTGCACAAAGCACATAGCTCACATTTCCAAGCTGTGCATTAATCGGTCCTAAGACATTTGCAAAGGTATTTGCATGGTCTGCACTAGCATACAGCTTATTGTTTAATTCACGGAACTGCTCTTTATTTTCTTCTTCGTGACAGAACACCTTAACGACCTTCTGTCCATTCATCATTTCCTCAATGTAGCCATTTAACGCACCCAGATTCTTCTGCTGCTCCATAAAGCTTCGTCCGCTCTGACCGGTCGCATATTTGGTACACACAAGCATCAGCCCTATCATTACCATTGTAACCAGTGTAAGTGGAAGGCTTAAGATGCACATGCTGATAAATACACTGACTACCGTAAATGCACTGTTGATAATCTGCGGAATACTCTGGCTAATCATCTGTCGCAAGGTATCAATGTCATTGGTGTAAATAGACATGATGTCTCCATGTGCGTGGGTGTCAAAATATTTGATTGGAAGCTTCTGCATGGTTGCGAACAAGTCACAACGAAGGTCACGCAAGGTTCCCTGAGTTACCAGCACCATCAGTTTGTTCTGAATGAACACCGCAATAACTCCGATTCCGTAGAAGCATGCTACCCGGGCGATTGCTCTTGCCAGTGGTCCGAAGTCCGGATTGTCTGTAAGTAAAAATGGCGTGATATATCCGTCAATCAGGTTCTTTGTGAACATGGTTCCCTGCACATTGGCAAGTACTCCTACGATAATACAGATAAATACCATGATACAGTGGAATTTATACTGACGGAAAATATAGCTCATCAGTCGTTTAAATAATTTTCCCGGATTTTCAACATTCGGTTTCACGCCTCTAGGTGTTCTTCCCATCTGCTTTGCCATTTTTACTCACCTCCATTCTCGTCGAAATCCCCGCCGCCCTGAGTCTGGGATTCGTATACTTCTCTGTAAATTTCGTTTGTTTCTAACAATTCTTCATGGGTTCCAAATCCATTGATTCTTCCCTCGTCCATCACAATAATCCGGTCAGCTCCCTGCACACTGGAAACACGTTGTGCAATAATCAGTTTGGTTGTATTTGGAATTTCTTCCGCAAATGCTTTTCTGATTTTTGCATCTGTAGCTGTATCTACCGCACTGGTGCTGTCATCCAGAATCAGGATTTTCGGTTTCTTCAAGAGTGCCCTTGCAATACAAAGTCTCTGCTTCTGTCCACCGGAAACATTGTTACCGCCCTGCTCAATATAGGTTTCATATTTCTTCGGGAATCTCTGGATAAATTCATCCGCACATGCCAGTCTGCAGGCACGCTCGCATTCTTCCTCTGTTGCATCTTTATTTCCCCAACGAAGGTTGTCAAGGATAGTTCCTGAGAATAATACATTGTTCTGCAGCACCACGGCCACCTGATTTCTCAGTGTCTCCATATCATATTCCTTTACATTTTTTCCGCCCACAAGGATTTCTCCTGCGGTCACATCATAAAGTCTGCTGATCAGATTGACCAGACTGGTCTTGGCACTACCTGTTCCACCGATAATTCCAATGGTTTCTCCCGAATGGATTTCCAGATTAATGTCCTTCAGTACCGGTTCCTGTGAATCTTTTTTATAAGCAAAATCTACATTCTTAAACGCAATGCTTCCATCTTCTACTTCATATACCGGATTCTCCGGGTTGGACAAATCACTGGTTTCATTCAGAATCTCGGCAATACGCTTAGCTCCCGCTGTACTCATGGATACCATAACAAATACCATAGATACCATCATCAGATTCATCAGGATATTCATGCAATAAGTAAGCAGACTCATCATCTCCCCTGTTGTAAGGGAATCTGCCACAATCATCTTCGCACCAAGCCAGCTAATCAACAAGATACATGTATAAACCGTAAGCTGCATAACCGGTGCATTGTAAATAATATTATTCTCTGCTTTCAGGAAAATACGGTAAATATTTTCACTGGTCTTTCTAAACTTCGTTGTCTCTTCTTCCTCACGGACATAGGCCTTTACCACACGGATAGCGGATACATTTTCCTGCACTGACGCATTCATGTCATCGTATTTCGGAAATGCCTGACGGAAATATTTGGTTGCATTTGTCATAATAAAGAACAAAATCACACCTAAAATAATAACTGCAACCAGATAAATGCTTGCCAGTCTTGCATTAATGTAAAATGCCATTGCCATGGCGCAAATCATACTGAACGGTGCACGCACAAACATACGAAGTAACATCTGATATGCCTGCTGTACGTTATTGACATCGGTTGTAAGACGGGTTACCAGTCCTGCGGTACTGTATTTATCAATATTGGAAAATGAAAATGTCTGAATATTGTTAAACATGGTCTCACGCAGATTTCTCGCAAATCCAGTAGATGCCTTTGCTCCATAACGGCCGCCTGCAAGTCCTGCAAAAAGCCCGATGACAGCAAATACAATCATGAATCCTCCTACTTTAAATATGTACTGCATATCGCCCGCATTAACACCTTTATCAATAATGGATGCCATCAGAAATGGGATAATCATTTCCATCATTACTTCCAGCACCATAAAAAGTGGTGTTGCAATGGATGCAGCTTTAAATTCTTTGATTTCTTTCGCAAGTGTACGAATCATTCTGTTTTCTCCTTCCCTTGTTGTCTCTCCTGCTGCTGTTTGCACAGATTTTTCTCTATCTTCTCAATCACCTCGAAAAAGGTGCGTAACTCTTCATCGGATATTCCTTCCAAGGTACGCTCATCCAGTTCTTTTCCTATCTTCCGCATACTGTTATGCAGTTCGATTCCCTGCTCGGTCAACACAACCTTCTTAAGCCGCGCATCACTTTCCACTGCATCTCTGCGGATATAGCCTTTCTTCTCCATAAGCTGAATGGTATTTGTGACCGTCGAACGCCCGATGGAAAATCGTTTTTCGATATCCCTCTGGAAAATGTCTCTGTCTCTGTTCTCATATAAATAGCGGATAATCCAGCCATTTGTCACGCTGACCTCATCAATCCCCAGCATCCGCACATGCGTTGTGATATTCCGGTTCATCATGTGATTCAGTCTGTGAATGGCAGGCCCTACTCTCTGTCCTTTCCTTTTTCCATCCATCTGCTTTCCCCATATTCTTTCTGATATTGTTCATCTCTGAACAGTTCGTTCTCGAATTGTTCGATTTCGAACTGTTTGACGCCAAACATTATTTTACACGTTTCTTTCCAATTGTCAAGAATAAAAAATTCCTTTAAACTTTCTTTACCATACGCCCGCCTAAAACAGCTTTACGAAGCCTCTTACCATATGCCTGACATTAAAAAATGGAGAAAAGTGATTTCCAAAGATGCTCACTACTCTCCATTTCATCGTTTTATATTTTTGTTATCTGATATTTTCGCCACTTAATGCTTCTTAATTTCCGGATGGCATATAAGGTCTGAGTGCCCCTGCCACGCTGCTGATTGGCATGGTCTGAAGCCATACATGTCCCGGACCGGTAATGACCGTATTAAATAATCCTTCTCCGCCAAATACCATGTTCTTAAGTCCCGGAACGGTCTGGATATCCATCTTACAAGTTGAATCCATAGCCGCCAGATAACCGGAATCAATAACAATCTGCTGTCCTGGCTGTAAATCATATTCCACAACGTGACCGTCAAACTCAGCAAATACCGTTCCCATTCCAGACACTTTCTGAAGGATAAATCCTTCTCCACCAAATAAGCCGGAAGCAATCTTCTTCTGGAAAAATACCGACAAATTCACACCAGCTTCTGCCGCCAGAAACGCTTTCTTCTGGAAAATGTATTCCCTACCCGGCTCTACCTGAAATGCACGAATCGAACCTGGAAAGCTTGATGCGAATGCAATCATTCCATGACCGCCTTTTGCACGGTAAGTATTCTGGAACATCGCTTCTCCCGAAAACATACGTCCAAATGCCTTGCCAAGTCCTCCGTTCGTGGTCGTATTCATCTCCATATTCGGAGACATCCATGCCATCGAGCCTCTCTCTGTAACCATCATTTCTTCTGCTTCCAATTGGCATACAACAACTGGAAGTGTGTCACCTTTAATCTGATACTCCATAATGTTCCTTCTCCATTCCTACATGTCTGTAAAACTGTTTGCCAGTTTTGCAAATTCTTCCAGAGTCAGTGCCTCACCGCGGACACTCGCGCCCTTTCCTAAACTTGCAATGGCAGTTTCAATTTCTTCTTTTGAAAACTGGAGTTCCGGACTGTTCTTCAGTCCGTTCGCCAGAGTCTTCCTTCTCTGATTAAACGAAGCACGAATAAGCTGAAACATAAGCTTCTCATCTTTCACCCGAACCGGCATCTCTTTATGTCTGGTCAGACGAATGACCGCTGAACCCACGGATGGCCGCGGCATAAAGCAGTTTGGCGGTACATTTGCCACAATATATGGCTCCGCATAATACTGGACTGCCAGCGACAATGCTCCATAATCCTTCGTTCCCGGTCCCACCTGCATACGGTCGGCCACTTCTTTCTGCACCATAACCGTAATGCTTTCCAATGGCACATGCTTCTCGAATAATCCCATAATGATTGGTGTGGTAATATAATACGGCAGGTTTGCAACTACCTTGATTGGTTTGCCCTGATTCTTTTCTTCTGCAAGTGCTGCGATATCTACTTTTAAAATATCCTCATTAATGACGGATACATTTTCAAACCCCTGTAAGGTATCTTCCAGAATCGGAATCAGATTCTTGTCAATCTCCACTGCAACCACTTCCCGTGCCGCACAGGCGAGATACTGTGTCATTGTACCGATTCCCGGTCCGATTTCCAGTACAAAATCGTCCTTTGTAATCCCTGCTGCCGAAATAATCTTATCCAGCACATGGGTATCAATCAAAAAGTTTTGTCCGAATTTCTTCTGAAAATTAAAATGATATTTCTGTAATACTTCTATTGTATTCTGTGGATTTCCTAATGTTGGTTCTTTCACAGAGGTTCCTCCCATTCTTTACTGATACTTTTATAATAATGACTGCGGATTGCTTCTGGCCTCCGCATTCGGCATCATGCTAAATGATACATCTTCTTTGCATTTGCTTCTGTCACCGCAATCACTTCTTCGACTGTCATTTCTTTTATTTCCGCCAGCTTTTCTGCAACATACCGGATGTAAGATGACTGATTTCGTTTTCCCCTGAAAGGCTCCGGTGCCAGATACGGGCAATCTGTTTCCAGAACAATCCGCTCTAACGGAATCGCTACTGCCACTTCTTTTAATTTCTTTGCATTCTTAAATGTAAGCACTCCGCCAATTCCGATATAGAAGCCCATCTTCACATATTCTTCTGCCTGCTCTCTGGAATAAGAATAACAGTGAATCACACCTTCTAATCCCTGCGCATGTGCTTTCATAATCTTCATGGTATCTGCTGCCGCTTCTCTGCTGTGTATAATAATGGGAAGGCGGTGCTGTCTTGCAAGCTCCAATTGTCTCACAAACCACTTTTTCTGCAGCTCATGGGATTCGTTATCCCAATAATAGTCCAGACCGATTTCACCCACTGCAACTACTCTATCATTATCCAGCAAGGCTTCCATTTCTGCAAATGTTTCTTCATTCAATGCACCTACTTCGTCCGGATGGACACCAACTGCGGCATAGACATAAGGATATTTTCCTGCAAGTTCCACACATTTCTCACACGACTCCAGTGTAGAGCTGACATTTACAATCGTTGTCACTCCCAAATCCGGCATGGAAGAAAGCAATTCTTCTCTGTCGGAGTCAAATTGTGCGTCATCATAGTGTGCATGTGTGTCAAATATCATGGTATCCGTTCCTTCCCTGATTCATCATTTACTGACAGTATAACATAAATGTTCCCCTTACGGATAGTCATATTATGTAAAAAGAAATGCCAGGCCCCGGAATTTCTTCTGTTGCCTGACATATTCTTTCTCATTTTACTTCATATTATTTTCGGGTTTACGCCTTATTTCTTTGCATTTGGAACCCATACTCCGTTTTCATCAACTAAGTATTTTCCACCGTCAACCCATTCATTTCTTGCCATTTTGCCATCTTCTTTTAGATAATAATTTCCTGACCATTCATTGTGTGCCATTGCTCCATTCGCTCCAAGATAATACCACTCTTCACCAAGTTTCAACCAGCCTGTCTGATAAGCTCCATCTGCTCCTACATGGTAAACTCCTACCCAGCTATTAGTTGCCATTTTACCATCTTTGTCCAGATAATAATCTCCTACCCACGCATCTGTTAACATGGCTCCGCTTTCATTAAAATAATAGTAATCACCATCAATTAATGTCCAGCCCATTGCCATTGCACCACCTGTATAGAAATGATATCTCACATCTCCGAGAGTGAGCCAGTCATTTTCAATAAGTAATCCAGGATTTTCAAATTCAGGATTACCATAATACCAAATATTGTCTACTTTAATCCACCCTGTCTGTACTACTCCATCTATTCCAAGATAATACCAGCCTTCAGTAAGCTTCAGCCACCCCTTTTGGTAAGCTCCATCTGCTCCTGTGTAATAAACACCTACCCATACATTACTTACCATTTTACCATCTTCTCCAAGATAATAGTCGCCTATCCACTGGTTTGTAACCATTGCTCCATCTGATGTAAAGTAATAGTCTGTTCCATCAACTACCTGCCAGCCCGTTACCATATATCCCGCTGCATTAAAATAGTACCGTTCTCCATCAATGAACTTCCATACACTGCTTGGATAACTTCCATCCGGATTTTTGTACCACCAGCCTATTGCATCTTTTTTCCAACCTCTATCTTTTACCGGTTCAATGAGCGTAAATACGACCGTATGATTGCTGTCTAGTGGTTGCCCGTTGATGGTATCTATAATTCCGCGGTCTGGAACTGCCGGGTCCTGGATAACAGAAAATTCTACGGTCTCGTCCGTATACCATTCTTGTCCTTCTGCCAGAGATACTATCATTGTTGTATCGGTATCCCATGCAGTTACTTCATATTCAATCACACCCTTCTCATCAGATACCAGCTCTGACGGGTCACCGTTTGCCACTTTGAACCGCACGTTGCTTAACGCATTTCCTTCACTGTCTTTTACCAGTGCACGGAAAGTGAGAATATCACAGGTATCAACGCCTCTCTGGGTGATGATAAATTTCGCAGAAGCTTCTGCTGCTGGAACTCCGTTGATTGTTTCGATAACCGGTGTTCCGTCTTCTGTACCTACATGTACTTTGATTCTTTCCGGTGTTCCAATGTAAACAGAACCTTCCGGAAGATAGAACTCATAATCTCCTCCATCATAAGAACCTAATTTCCATTCCAGTACTCCGTTCTTTGTAAACATATTGTTCTCTACATAATATTTACAATCATATCGGATGAATTTTGTATTTGCTGGAGCACTGACTCCATCCTGAAGCTGGACCGGTATGATAAGTGTACGCATACCGATTACTTCTCTTAGTGCATTCTGCGCATCACTTAAGCTCTGAACCGCTGCATCTACTTCTGCCTGAGTTGCATCGGAATCTTCCACCAGCTTTTCTGCATTTGCAATTGCATTTTGCAGTGCATTGTAACTGTTAATTGTATAATTACCTTTTGTGATAGCTTTTACTTCTGCAAGCTTTGCCTCAAGTGCAGTCTTATCCGCTTCGCTCTGCACTTCTTTCAAAACAAACTTCACTTCTTTGTTTCCGTTGAGTGCTTCACCATCGATTCCCGTAATCAATACATCTGCACTGCTTGACTGAATGGTAAATTCGTGCTGTTCCGGAGTCACTACATATTCTTTTCCATCCAGAACAATACTATCTCCCTGCAGCGATACGATAATCTTCTGTCTTCCATAATCTGCAGTGCTGATTGCGTATTCAACAACACCGGAATTGCCGTACCAGGGAGACTTGTAACCATCTATTAATGCGGTAAACGGAATCCGTTCTGTCACTTTGTTTCCGGCTTCATCCACAATCTGAATACGGATATTATACTTATCGCAGACTGCCGGTTTATCTGCCTTTACCAGATTCTCGCGGGCTGTTTTCAGGTTTGCCGCAGCTTCATCTACCTGTTCCTGCGTAGCCTCTGCATCATTATAAACAGTCTGGGCTGCTTCCAGTGCATCCGCAAAGAGTTTAAATGATTCTGCTGTATAGTCATCTGCCTTATTAATATAAGACTGTGCGAAGAATATCTGGTCATCCAGCTCTTTCTTATTGACTTCTGCCGGTGTGGAATCACTGGATTTCTTAAGTACAAACTGGATTTCGTCTGCTTCCGCAAGTGCGGTTCCGTCAATCTCAGTGATTTTCGCGCCACTTATATAGTCGCCGCCGTTTTTGTATGTATGAACGATACTGCATATCCAGACTTTACCATCTCCGGCATCCTGATTTGCTTTCAGTTTCACAGTAAATGTTCTGTTTACTTCGTACATTCCGATGGTACGTTCAATAACACCGTCTTTACTTGTAACTTCATAAGAAGAACTGTCAGTATCTTCCACGGTAAATTTCACACCATTTACCGGATTGCCATCTTCATCCACTACTTTTGCACGGAAGGTCTTCTCATCGGAAAGCACTTTTGAAGGTGTCGGTGGATTCGGAATATCTTCTCCTTCTTTTCTCAGCACATAAGTAAGTTTTGTGCCCTCTACGAATGGCTGTCCGTCCAGAGTTGCAATACTTGCCGCTAACATTTTATTTGTTACTGTGAAATAATGTACATCATTTGTTACATAAGTATTATCTGCCAGTTTGACAGATACTGTTTTTCCGTATTGTGTTGGTCCGTATGTCGGATAGGTAATTACACCATTTACATCCGAAACAACCTGAATATCAGAATCTTCTTTATCACCAATCCATGCCTTAAAGCTTACCCCTGCAATTGGCTTTCCGTCTGTTCCCACGACTCTTGCACGGAATCTTCCGCTCTGGCATCCATAATCTACTTCTGCCGGTTTTTCCACCAGATTCTTCATGGCTTCTTCCAGTGCTGTTACCTGTGTATTTACCTGCACCTGAGTTGCCTTTTCATCATCATAAACTACCTGTGCTGCATCGATTGCTGCCTGCAGTTCTTCAAATCCACTCTGGTAATCCTCTGCATTCAATGCTTTTGCATTTTCCAGTGCTTCTTTTAATTTGGTCTTATCCGCTTTGGCAACCAGGTCTACTCTGGCCTGTGTCAGAATTGCACACGCTTCATCAACCTGTTCCTGGGTTGCATTGTTATCCTTATAAACAGCTTCTGCTGCATCCAGTTTTTCCTTATAAGCTGCCCAGCTTTCTGCTGTATAGTATTCTTCTGAATACGCATTGTTCATGTTCAGCAGTCTCTGGAGTTCTGCCTTATTTGCCAGTTCTGTCAGTCCTGCTTCTGCCTGTTTGATTGCTTCTGCTGCTGCATTATAATCATTCTGTGTTGCATTTCCATCTGAAATCAGATTTTCCGCATCTTCAATTGCTTTCTTCAGTGCATCCGCACTTGCTGTTGTATATTTATCAAGGCTGTATTCCTTTGCCTCTGCAATATATTTCTCTAAAACTGTGCTGTCCGGTTTGCGCTCATTTTCTTTATCCGGTGCACCGTCTTTGCGTGATGTTACCACAACCTCTTTTGCAAAATCCACGTCAACGCTTTCACCGTTCACAGTCTTATAGTACCGTTTTCCATCTTTCACACCAACGGTCACTGTAATTGGTTCCATGTCGTATGGTTCCTGATAGCAGGCAACAATTTCCCATGTCTTTCCATCTTCCCATGCCGGTGATACAGGTAAATACGCGATTCCTGTCTCTGCATCGGACAACTGGTTCCAGGCTTCTGCTCCGGTTCCAGGAACACGAATCTGAAATTTGAACGGTCGTGTAAATGTATTTCCGTTTTCATCTTTTACAATCAGTTTTAATTCGGTAAGAATATCTGTCTTTGTCAGATTTGCAAGCGCATTATCTAATCTTGTTGTCGCTACTTCTACCTCATCCTTTGTTGCATCTACATTCTTAAAAACTTTCTGTGCATTTTCATATGCGGTTGTAAAATCAGCATAACTGTTTTCTGTATATTTATATGCCTCTCCTACATTTTCAGCCTTGCTTAATGCATTCTCTAATTCAGATTTGTCTGCATATTCATCCTTTGGAATCAAAATAAACTGAAGTTCTTCCAGTCCTGTGGCGATATTTCCATTCACTGTAGCTGTGATGTTCCCCCAGTTAACCGTATATGTAATAGATTCCGGATTTGCCACATAAAGGTCTCCAGCTGGTTTTATTCTGATTAATTCATTCATTGCATCTATAGCTGAATGCGTTAAAATCAATTGTCCAAATTTATTTGTTTTAATATCTGAACTATGTTCTATTCCATTGGTTATTAATGTCTTTTCAAATTTCACATCAGACATTGGTACGCCTTTCTTATCTACCACTTTGATTTCAAGGCGATCCCATACCGGCTGTTTTTCTCCATCAATATCATATTCCGGATAATAGTCCGGTTCTCCACCATTTTCCACCTTGGTCTTATTTGACCTGGCTGCTTCCACACGATTTGTGTCCATATAGGTCTTCTGCTCATCCGTAAGCGCACCATACGCTTCCAGTGCTCTCTCTACATTTGGCAGATCAGATTCCTTCATTTTACTGATGTTAAATAAGCTGAATAATTTATTCACTTCAATTGCAGCGAACAGGTCATCTTTCTTTGACTCGTCCGGAAGCACTGTATTTTCCTTTTCCAGTTTTAACAGATTCGCAAGTGGTCGGATGTCTGTAATTCCCGTATTTCCTGACAAATTCAGCACACGCAGTTCCTGCATACCGGAAAGTACCGATACATCAGCAATCTGATTATGCGATGCATCAAGGAAATATACTTTCTTCAATTTGCTCATATCCGGCAAACTTGTAATCTGATTATAAGAAAGGTCCAGATATTCCAGATTTTCCAAACCGGCAATGGCATCTGCGTTGTCAATTGAATTATGTGATGCAATAAAACGCTTTAATGCTGCCATGTCCTGAACTGATGAAATATCCGTGATTTCTTTGTTTCCTGATATATCCAGCCATGTTAAATTAACCAACTTTTTCAAGGCAGAAATATCATCAATTCCATTCTGTTTTAAAATCAGTTCCTGAAGCTGTGTCAAATCAGAAAGCGGTGACAAATCTGCCAGTCTCTTTCCTTCCACTGCTGATGTATATGCAATGTCAATCTGTGTTGCCGATTTTGCATACTGAAGCCCTTCCAGATTTTCAATCCAGAACTGTTTGCCTTTCCACTCATCGGTTTCAAAATCTTCTGGATGTGCACACATCTCGTATGTAATGTGCTTTACTGACTTATCCCCCACCATTTCTGCAGTCAGGGTTACATTTCCCTTAATTGCATTCATGGCAGAGCGAATTGCCCAATGTAATAATGGGTCTTTGATTACTTCTTCATCCGACGGCTCGTAGACATCTTCCGGTTCCAATCCGCCACAGGTATCTGCTTTTACTGTTGATACCATGCCGAAAGACAGGCTTACCGTCATCATCATTGCCAATGCGGCCGCTATAATACCCTTTCTCTTTCTCATGCTTTTCTCCCTGAATATAGAAATCTGATAATACCCTCCGATAAGATATGCCAAATGATTTCTATATTTTAATGTTTCTTTATCAAAACTCCCCCGGCAAAACCATATATCCAATTGTTCTATACGTTTCCACCGAGGGAGTCAGGTTACTGTTTATTTATTGTTACTATATGATGTTGGGGCCAAAAGCCCGAGGCCTTGATGCCTGTGGATTGCTTTGTGCTTTGCACTCCCACAATCCACCCCGATATTCGCATATCGTGGGATTATCATCCCACTTTTAAGCTCATATCGGGGCGGGTCCCAAGGTCTTTCATCCACTTATGAGCAAGCTCATGTGGATTTAGACCTTTTGACCCTGGCATCATTATATTGGATGATTATTTCTGTGCGTTTGGAACCCAGAGACCATCGTCGCCAACGTAGTATTTTCCGCCGTCAACCCACTCGTTACGTGCCATAACGCCATCTTCATTCAGGTAGTAATTGCCTACCCATGCGCTGGTTACCATTGCTCCACTTTCATTAAAGTAATAGTAATCGCCATCAATTAATGTCCAGCTGATTGCCATTGCTCCACCAGCGTAGAAATGGTATCTGGCATTGCCAAGAGTCATCCAGTCATTTTCAACAAGCAATCCAGGATTTTCAGATTCAGGATTTCCATAATACCATTCTTTTCCGATCTGAATCCACCCCGTCTGTACTACTCCGCTTGTTCCAAGGTAATACCAGCCTTCGTCAAGTTTCAGCCAGCCTTTCTGGTAAGTTCCATCTGCTCCTACATGATAAACTCCTGCCCATGCATTTGTAAGCATCTTACCATCTTCATCAAGGTAATAATCACCAACCCATTGATTCTTTACAACTACACCGCTTGAATTAAAGAAGTAATCAGCCCCATTAATTACTTGCCATCCTGTAACCATTACACCACTATCAGAAACATAAGACTGATTATTGTCCACCCATGCATTTGCTGCCATTACTCCAGTCACTACGTCAAAGTAATACCATTTACCATCAATAGACTGCCAGTTGGAAACTCTGTAACCAGACGCATTAAAATAATACCATGCCCCATCAATCAATTTCCAGGTTTCTTTCGGATAACTTCCATCCTCGTTCTTATACCACCAGCCAACAGAATCCTGCATCCAGCCACTCTTTACCAGCGCTGCTTTAATATCTGCATCACCTGCACCGCCTAAAATTGTGAAGATCCGTGATGCGTCAATTCCTGCTGCTAAAAGATTCTTAGTCGCTCTCGGTGCCCCTACCTTTCCACTGTTACACATAATATAGATAGGATCTGTAGTATCTTTATAACGTTCTGCAAATGCCTGCATCTTTTCATCTAAAGAAGCATCTTCTTCTGGAAACTGCGGGAATGTCTGAGAACCAGCGACCTTTCCTGTCGCTGCAATT
This sequence comes from uncultured Lachnospiraceae bacterium, assembly GCA_900554415.1. Lineage (GTDB taxonomy): Bacteria > Bacillota > Clostridia > Lachnospirales > Lachnospiraceae > Allocoprococcus. The sequence goes on from USGU01000002.1 coordinate 36,075, forward strand.
GTTGATTCTGCACGTACATCCAGAATAAAGGATGGATTTTTCAGTGCTTCTTTACCAGTAATTGCATTTGCTCCTTTTACAGTAACTGTTACTTCTTTTTTATCTTCTTTTCCTCTGACATTTACAGATACTTTCGAATCCTTTGCACCTGTATAAGGATTTGTTGGGAATGTTACTGTGAATTTCAATTCTTCAGAAGTCCCTGTAATCTCTCCAACTGTTGCACCAGGTTCTACAGATATCTCTAAATTTTCTGCATTCAAATCAGTACCTTTTACAGTGAATTCTGCCATTCCCTTAAAGTATGCCACTTCATTTGCTGAAGCTGTAATGGATTCAATTACATCTGGTGCTGCCGGCTTTTCACCTTTAATAAGTGTTATAGCTTTCGACTCATAACTACCAGTTCTATCACTGCTTGGATAAAAACGAATTTCCCAATTAAGTTCCTGTTCCTTTTCATCTATAATATTTAACTGATTCCATGGAAGGAATGTAACTGTCACAATTTGCTTTGTTCCTGTTCCTTCACGTTTTACTTCATATTTATCTTCTTTAATCGTCTCGTTGATGCTGGCTTTTACTCTGACTCCTACAGTCTCAAGTGCTTCTCCAGTCACTTCATACACATACTCTGTTCTACCGTCTTCAAGAACATTTCTGGAAAGTTGGTTCACTGATGAAATCTTACTTTCAGCTTTACCATCCTGAACAATTTCTACAGGAGTCCCATTTAACGTAACTGTAATTGTACGGGCAGATGTATTATTATTGCCCCAAATGTAGATAACAACCTCATCATCCCATTTTGCAGTAATTTCATAATCTTCATCCAGTTCTAACTCTTTACCATCTACCGTAACACTAATACTTGTTACTTTACGACTGACTTGAAATTTGATTTCTCCACCTGATGCTGATAACTTTGTCTTATCCGGAGTAACCACCGTTGGTTCTTCCTCTGCGCCTTCATCCTTCTTAATCTTAATATCTGACTGTTCTGAATAATTAAGTGAATTCATACCTGTAGAGGTTGGATAAAAGCGAACAAATCCATTAATTTCTTTGTCAAATGGTTCTCCAAGTTTATCCCACGGTTCAATCGTTACAGTTACCTTCTGGGTACTACCTGTTCCTTCTCTGCTAACTGTATATTGGCTTGTATTAAACTTACTGTTAACACTCTTGTGTACAAGTACTCCAACTTCTTCCAAATTTTCTCCCTTTACAGTATAAACATATTCTGTTCTTCCATCTGAAAGGAATTTTCTGGAGACCTCAGTTACTGAACTAATTTTGGCTTCTTTTGCTTCCTGGCCTTTTACTGTCACTGCAACATCTTTTGTTTCAGTCTCATCTTTCACATTTACAGAAACTTTATACTCTTTATCAGAAGTTGTTGTATTTGCCGGGAACGTAATACTTACTTTCTGCTCTGTCTCATTTCCCGAGAACGAACCTATAGTAACGCCTTCCTTTGGAGCTACTGCTGCTTCCAGACTTGCTGCATCCAAATTTGTTCCTGTTACTGTAAATTCTACTGTATCACCTGTAGATTCTACTGTAGTCTTAGAAGCTTTGACAGATGTAATCTCTGCCTTTTCCGGTACATCTGGTGTCTCAGCTTTTGCAACAGTAAGCACTACTTCCTGTCCTGTATACTCTTCTGAATCCACAGTTGCAATATAAGAATCCCAGTTAGCCGTCAGACCAAACTCAATTTCTACACGAGAATCACACGTATAACCACTTTCTTCTGTTGGAAGCAATGTATAAGTACAATCATCCATTTCATTTTTATTATCACACTTATAACTTACTTTTCCATCTTCTCCTGTTACAGATTTAAATTTCAAATCAGCATAATTATCATCTGGTTTCAAATATAATGCTACACCTGATACTGGATTGCCATCCTTATCCACAACTTTAACATTTAATGTCGCAGCATCAAATTCCGGTACATCTGGTGTCTCTGATGAATTCTCTTTTTTTACTTCAACACTTTTTCTTTCTGAAGCTGTATAATAGAGCATACTGACAGAAGATGTCGGATAAAAACATGTTGTTCCGGAAATTGCGCCAGCTTTATCTTCGAATTCGTCTGGATTCAGGTTTGCCCATGACTCTATGGTAACGGTAACTTCCTGTAAACTTCCTGTTCCTTGACGTTTTACTGAATACTGGTCAGGTGAGAACTTCGTATTAACAGTTCGGAATAAAGCAACTCCTACTTCTTCTAAATCAGTTCCTTCCACATTGTAAACATACTCTGTTCTGCCATCCGAAAGAACTGTTCTTGATATTTCTGCCACCGAACTAATAACACTTTCTGCTGCTACTTTTGCATCCTGTGTAATGGTTGTTTCAATCCCATCAAGGTTAACCGTAAAAGTCCGAATTGTAGTTTTAGTATTTTCTGGAAATACTATAATATACCTTCCAGTTGTATCAGACATATCATTCACAGTGTAATCTTTATTATCACCCTGCTCTAATACATTGTCTCCTTCCTTAACCACACACGTTTCAACTTTTCCACTAACAGTAAAAATAACGCTTCCACCTGTAGCCACTATATTGGTTTTATTCGGTGTGGCTGTCGTTGTCTGATAAACTACCGGTGTATCTGTTGCATCCATAGCCATAACAACTGTATCACACTGGCTGATGACAAGAACACCTGCAAGCACCAAGGCCCACATTCTTTTCTTCATTTGTGTTTCCTCCTTTTCTTAGGAAAAATGATTCTTTGATTTATATTCATACTACCAAACTACAAAGAAAAAGTCTAATTGGCACTTTAAATATTGTGCTCTATATATTGACTTTTTCTATATAAAATAATGGTTTTATAGCATAGCTATAATTATATTATTGTAGAAAAAACCACTACCTTAACAATTATTTCGTTAAGGCAGTGGCTTTCTGTTCACTAAACACTACGTATACTTATTCTTCTCTTTTTCTTCTTATAGTTATGCCCGATACGAGCAATGCCATAAGTCCAGCTATTGCGTATGGCAGCTGTGCTGCTGTATCGCCGGTCTTAGGGGAATTTTCTTTCTTGCCTGCCGGTTTCTGGCTTCCATTATTATCTGTCGGAGTAACCGGAGCAGGGGTCGGAGCCGGAACTTCCGGATTCGGGGTCGGATTAACCGGATCTGGATTCGGAGTTGGATCCGGAGTCGGAGTCTGTATCTTACGATACTCGTAAGTATATTCTCTGCCTTCCAGAACGAAATCATTGTCCTCATCGATTTCAGGAGATTTTACAAGTTCATAGTTTTCAATCTCTTTCGGTGCAATACCTAATCCGGCAACCATAGTAACCATATATCCCTTGTAAACATCAGCTTCTGCCAGTTCTTTTCCTGTTCCTTCTTCTACATATCTTACAACAACGTTTCGGATATCTTCTACACCACATGGTGTAAATCCTGTTTCATTCATTACACCTTCGTTATCTACTGTTAATTTTACAGTTAATGCATCAATAAAGTTGACACCGTCAATGGCAACCTGAATTGTATATGTCATATTAGGACCTACAAGTCTAGGTGGAAGTACCTCAATAATCTGACTGTTTCCATCACCTTTTACACCATTCTTATTTGTTCCTGCGATTGCAACGAATCGTACAGTGCCATCTCATTCAGGGATGTGGTGTACCGGCCAGATAACTCCATTCTGGTCAATTGCACGCACTTCTGTCTTTGTAGAATCCAGATTAGTCCCATACAGATTCAATCTGGTCTTCAATTCTCCTTCCTGCTGAGATACTTTAACTACAATTTCTGTAGAATCTTCATTTGTATAAGTTTTATTGTTACCTGTAATTGTCAGTGCTGATAACGTCTGGTCTTTGTCTGTTGCACCATCCGGAAGTACAGACACTACAGATGAGACATACACAGGTATACCGCCTAATGTCAGGCTAATACTGTATGACTGTGTAAGATTTGAAGTATTCTCCGGTAAATCAAATGTAATTTCCGGTCTTTCTCCAGAACCGATTGCTACCGGAATGTCTGTGGCTACGGAACTTCCTGCCATCAGAATTTTACCTTCGATATCATTTACTTCATTTAAACGCACACCTTTTAAATATCCCTTGACCGTTCCACCTTTACTGTCCAGAATGTCTTTTTCCAATATAATCCCTGTTACTCTTGGTTTTGAAGTAATCAGCCATGAGAACGCACCTACATTCACTCCATCCATATTCTTTAAAGCGCTATCTTTCACGTAAAGCTGGGATGTCGTCTTTAATTCCGGAGATTCTTTGAATGTAATCGTAACGATATTACCTTCAGCCGTAATCTCATCCTCATCCGTCAATTTAATTCTATTTGAATTTTCATTTCCGTAATCTGCAATGAAGAAGCGGCTTCTGAGGGCAGCCATGTCGCCATCCATTCCCAGTGTTACGTTCTGTTCCATAGTAATGTTAATGGTATAGTCATCCACCATTTCTACCAATTCAGGGTAGATTCTTACGGAATCACCTTTAGCATCCTGTAATATCTTTGCGGTAGCCTGTTCTGCAATTCCGTCTTTTGTCTTTGCACCCACTACAATCCGGTATTCCAGAGTATTCTTCATTGTATTTTCCGGAATATGAAGTGTAGCACCTGTCGCAGTAATATTTGTCACTTCAACTTTAAATTTATCCATGGCAACATCCATTCCTGCGATATATGCTTTTGCCTCAACTCCCCAGTTATTATCAGTAAGATCTGTACCTGTAACCTCAAGTTTTACTGTTCCGCCATAGTTATCAATCTGCTCCGGGGTTACCTTCGCAGAAGTAACCTTTGCATTTCCTGTAATTTCGCCTGGGTTATCAATTTCTTCTTTTCCTGCTACAGTTACCGTTACACTCTGTGTACTGAGAAGATCCCCCTTGATTGCAGCAGTAATCATGTATTCCTTTGCTTCTGTACTTTCATTTGCAGGGAATGTAATGACATACTTCTGCAGCATATCAGTATCCAGTTCTTTCAGAGGCTGAATCTGTGCAGATTCTGTTACTCCAATTATACTGACATTCACATTCGACATCAGTTTTGTTCCTGCAACCGTAAAGGTTACGATACCGCCTTCGCCTGTCAGACTTGTAGGTTCTGCCATAATAGACTTAATTTCCGGCTTCTCTGCTTCTGTTCCCCCATTTTCAGTAACTTTAATTGTAACAACCTGTGTACCATCATAAGCCTGTCCATTTACTGTAGTAAACACTCCACCCTTTGCAGTAAATGAAATTTTCTTTGGCTCGATTGTATATTTTGCAACGGATGCAGACGCAATCTGAACTTCTCCATTTTCACAATAAGCATCTACTGTCACTTTTAATGTCCCGTTTGTTGGATATTTTGTTACGCCTGCTGCATCCGGAAACGCCAAATCTTTAATAGCAAATCCGCATTTATCAAATGGTCTGCCATCTTTATCTACCACATTAATAAGTAAGGTCTTTGTGTTTGCCGCCGGAGTATCCGGTTCTGTTGTTCCACCAATTTTTGTTAAGGTAAACTGAACATTTTCTGTTCCGGTAAAATCCTTCGACTCAATCTGTACAATCTTACCGTCTGCCACCATATAAAGATATCCTTTTGATGGACTGCATGTATACTCTCCGGTAAACGGCATTTTCAGCCGGTAAGTACCATTCTGCAGATTGTCTACGGAATATTCCAGTTTTCCTTCTGCAGTGCTTATAATATCTGCAATATGTTCATCTGATGCACTTGTATCAACCAACTCAAACTTCACTCCGGAAATAGCTTTTCCAGATTTATCAACCACTTTGACCTGAATTTTAGAATCTTCTGCCTTTGCAGATGTATTCTTTACCAGTGCTGTCACTGCATTATTCAGCGCAGTTATACTGGAATCTACCTCCTCTTTTGTTACATCTGATTTGTTAAAAGCTGCCTTTGCTGCACTTAATGCTGTTTCCAGTCTGCTCCAGCTTTCTTCCGTATAATCAGAAGCATTCAGTACCTCTGCCGCTTTGATTGTTTTATCAAGCTCTGTCTTGTCAACTTCCTCTGATTCATTTCCAGCTGCAGACTGAAGAATTACCGTCGGATGATAAACCATTCCTGAATTGGAATTTGTATCATTTACACCCACACGGACCTGTCTGGCTTTTCCAGTGTTGTTCGCAGGAATGACCGCTTTAAAAACTCCTCCTGTTTTACCGATACCATTAACAGCAATTCTGTTCATCGTAAGAGTTGACCAATGGATATCTTCCTCTGGTTTTCCCTGAAGCCAGTAATACAAGGTTCCAGGTAAAGCAGTTCCGGCTACAGTCACTGTCACTTCCCCGCCGGAAGCAGATACCGTGTCTGTCGACACCGTAACTGACTTAATTTCCGGAATTTCATCTGCTGCCTTTACGCTGAGACCTGAAAAGTTACCAATAACCAGCAACAATACAAGCAGCAATGACAGCCAACGTTTTCCACATGACTTTTTCATAATCATTCTTCCTTATCCTTTCTAAAATTGTAAATTCACTATATCTACTATATCATCCGAATTATCTATTCACAAATTGATTTCTTCTATAAATATTAAAAAAGAACTATTAAGAGGTTAAAAAAGGACAACCTTTTGTCCAGATTGCCCTCTCAATCGCTTATTTTCGCGCATTTCCGTCCTATTCTGTCAGCTGATTAATTACATCCGCTGTTTTTCCCACATTTTCAGTCATCGTATAATCCAAGTCCGGGAAAAATGTTTTATGAAGCTTTTCTACATCTGCCTTGAAGTCAGATGCAAGAACAGCGTCTTCCATATCTGCAACCGTCTTATCAGAAACATTGTATGGGAATCCCTGCATTGCATCTACCTTGTAAGCCGTGATATCTGTTGCATAATCTACGATTTCTGTGTGTGTAAAGTTGGTTTCGATTTCAGGAAACACCTTATCAATAATCTCATTTAACTTTGCTGCATTTACCTTTGTCAGCTTTTCAAGTGTCTTTGTGATTACAGTTTTCTGACGTTCGGAACGAGCCACATCTCCACCTTCCGTAGCACGGATTCTGCAATATGCAACGGCCTGTGTTCCGTTCAGTGTCTGTACTCCGGCTTCTGAAACACCTTCTGAATCTTTACCGGTAACCTGAATCAAATCTTCTGTGTATCCGGTTATATGCATGATTTCATCTTCTTTGACATCAATATCAATTCCGCCTACCGCATCAATCACATCAATAAGTGCCTGGAAATCAACCGTTACAAAATGTGTGATATCCAAATCCAGATTACGGTTCAGCATTTCTACTGCACTTTCTGCCCCATCTTTGTAAATGTTCTTCGCAGCAATGGCATTGTTCTGGTCATCTGTAATAACCGCATTTCCATAAACAGATAAAAGTTTTACCTCTTTTGTCTCTTTGTTCAGGCTTGCAACAACGATTGCATCGCTCTGCACATCTGTCGCATCCTTTGAGTGTGCGTCAATTCCAAAGAGAGCTACATTTACATAGCCTTTGTTTTCTTCTTCCATTTCTTCATTCACACCCAGATTGTCCTCATCCAAGTCGGTTTTCTTAATCTTGTCCAGCTTGCTCTTTGCGAATACACCGATTCCTATAGCCAGCACCAGAACAATCACAACTCCGATGATTATCCCCTTTTTCTTCTTGTCATCCATCTTTCTTCTCCTTCCCATTCTTCGGATTGTTTTGTATATTTTTCTATAACGATATATATCACACTGGTCATAATCAGCCGGAACCACACGGTAGGGTCGCTGAACCAGGTTGTGAAAAAGGACAGCATAAAGCAGATTGCAATCTGTCCATAAAACAAATGTATCACTGGATTTTTTCCTTCGGACACACGCTTTGTCAGAACTGCCGACACCATGCCTATTACCATGGCAAAAATCCAAAGTCCTATGATCCCAAAATCATAATATGCATCATAAAATAATGTAAATGTAGAAAGCTCTTTTTTTACGATATAGGGCGGTCTGGAAATCTGCACTGGAAACAGAAACTTAAGTCCCGTCAATGCCCAGAACGGATACAACATTCTTACCCCGTCATAAAGATGACTTGTCATACTCTCTACCATATAATTAAAATTTTCATAGTTGCTTGCAATATACATATAGGGCTGTGTAATCCAGATTGGAATGTCCTTATTCTTCATTGCAAACACACCTTCCAAATAATCTGTACTCTGGTTTCGCGCCACTGACAGCAAAATGTAAACCGGTATCAATACAGCCACTACCGACACAACCGTCTTCCATGTGCCCTTATGATATGCAGACAGATACACCAGTACTGCCAATGCTGCCATATAAAGAAAATGAAACCGTGACACACAGAGTATGGGAATCAGAATGGCAATCAGATTACTACTGCCAAGCAGAATCTTCTGCCGTTTACTGCATTTTTGTTCCTGCTTCCTGTAAAAATACAGGACAGATAATGCCGGAATCATCACACATTGTATGGTAAAATAATGGATTCCCGATACGTGGAATTCCAGATAGGCGTGCCCCGTATCCGCAAATAGAGGAACATACTTCAATATCATCGCCTCTGCCAGAAACCCAGCCAGTGAAACGACAGCAGTTCCAACAATACTCCCAAGCAGCATATCCGCCTGCTTCGTCCGTCTGCTTTCGTCAGCTTCCCACTTTTCTTCCTTTTTGGTTCTCTGCATCCGTTTCCATTGCAATTCATATGCAAGAACGAAAGCAGGATAAATCAGTAAAAAGCACAGCCAGGTTTTCCAACCCCATATTTTCTGCAGCCTGCTTAGTCTTAAGCACGCAAGCCCCATTCCACCGAGCCACGAAAATCCAAGTAATCCTTTCAGCGAAATCACAAAACCGCTTTCCCGAATTTCCATTCCATAAATCAACAATGCCTCAGCTATCAGCAGGGCTGCCGCCCACACGTTATACCCTTTTCCGTAGGCTGCAAATGCGGTAATTCCTATGGTTATATAAACGATTAGCTTCCACAAATACGTTTTCTTCATTTTGTCTGCTTAGCGTCATTTTATTACAAATGCTTTACCTTTCCAAGTATTTCTGATAAAATATTCTAAAAATTCGTACAATAAGGAGTTCCTATGAAGGTTACAATCGTGATTCCCAATTACAATGGCTGCCATTTTCTGAAACGCTGTCTGCCATCACTGGCAAGACAGTCTTTTACTGATTTCACAACCATTTTAGTGGACAACGGTTCTTCAGACTCCAGCATTGCTTATGTAACAGAACATTTTCCTGAGATTCAGATTCTGCCGCAAAACTCAAATCTTGGATTTGCAGGAGCCGTAAATATCGGAATCCATGCTGCCAAAACTCCTTATGTGTTACTTCTGAATACAGATACTGTCCTGCATCCGGATTTTCTTCTGCACATGGTAATATGCATGGAAAGCTCCGATAACATATTCTCAGTGAGCAGCAAAATGCTTCAGGCAGACCAGCCAAAATATATCGACAGTGCCGGGGATTTGTATACACTTCCCGGCTGGGCAGTATGCCGTGGAAAAGGACGTTCTTCTTCCATTTTCCGCAAGAGCAAACCCGTGTTTTCCGCCTGCGCCGGTGCAGCACTCTACCGCCGCTCTGTTTTTGCAGAAATTGGACTTTTTGACTCCAGTTTCTTCGCCTACCTGGAAGATGTAGACCTTGGCTACCGTGCACAGCTCCATAGATGGAAAAATGTATACTGCGCTGATGCACTGGTGCTTCACACCGGAAGTGGAACCACCGGACACGGCTATTCCGATTTCAAAGTATATCACTCTGCTCGCAATAACATTTATCTGCTTTATAAAAATATGCCTGCATCACAGCTTCTTTTCAACCTCCCGTTTTTCACTCTGGGAAGTCTGTTAAAGTACCACTATTTTAAAAAGCGTGGCTTTGGAAGCGCCTACCGTAATGGCATCAAAGACGGACTGCGTACTTTCCGCACCCGTCAAAAATTCCCTTTTGATAAATCCAGCCGCCTCCGTGCATGGAAACTGGAAGGGCAGTTATTTAAAAATACGTTCGTTTATCTGAGAGACTATTTACTCCGGCTATTATTTTCCTTTACTGCATTTTCAAAGAAAAATCATGCTTAATTAATGTGAGATTCGGATTGTAATACGGATCTCCTTTTTTCAGGAACTCCTGCCATCTTGTTGTAAACAGATTGCTTTCTTTCTGGAAAAGCTTCCACTTCTCATCTGTATCATCTTTTCCCCTGGTCTTGGACTCGTAATGATATAACATAGCAAATGGATTATATACAATCCGGTAACCTGCTTCCTGAAGTCTCATGCAAAAATCCACATCATTGTATGCTACTTGGAATGCCTCATCCAATCCCCCAACTACTTCAAAGGCCTCCCGTTTTACCATCATGCATGCTGCCGTAACCGCACTGTATTCCTGCGCACAGATTGCTCTTGCGAAATAGCCCGAATCTTCCTGATTTAATCCCAAAAATGCATGACCTGCAATTCCACCAAGTCCCACAATCACGCCCGCATGTTGGATATCTCCATCCGGGAAAAAAAGTCTTGCTCCGACCGCCCCGGTTCCCTCCCGCATACAGAACGTCAGTAATTCTTCTATACAATCCTCATTTATCATCTCCGTATCATTATTTAAAAGCAACAGATAATCCCCCGTGGCCTGTGATGCCGCAAAATTATTAATTAAAGAATAATTAAATCGTGATTCCCAGTGTAGAATCTTAATCTCTTTATCCGCATATTTTTTCTTTATTTCATCGTAAAATAAAAATGTCTCCTCCTCTTCACTGTTATTTTCCACAATCAGATACTCAATATTTCTATATGTTGTTTTTTCTATTATAGATGAAATACAACACTCCAAATCCTTTACATGGTCTTTGTTCGGAATAATAACAGACACCCGTGGTTTCCCCATCAGCTTATAATGTGTCCGATAGGCTTCATGCGTAATCCGCTCTACTTCTGCCTCAATTCCCAGCCTCTGATAATGTGCTTCTATTGCCCTTTGTCCTGCCAGATACGCATACTCTTTACTGTCCGGATTGCTTGCAGTAGAATCCATATGCGCTCTCCAGTGATAGAGCACCTTTGGAATATGTGCAATCCGATTGGTTTTTTCCACGCATCTCAAGATAAAGTCATAATCCTGCGAACCCTCATATTCACTCCGCATCAGTCCCACAGTATCCATCAGGCTTTTCTTGACAACCAGCATATGACATATATAATTAGTACTCCGCAATAAATCCAGATTGAAATCCGACTTGAAATGTGGTTGGTAATAAGTTTTTCCATCTCTAGTCACTTTGTCCTCATCTGTATAAATCATATCCGTATCCGGCTTCTGATTCAAGGTCTTCGTACATTCATACAGGCTATCCGGCGCCAACAAATCATCATGATCCATGAAGACCACAAAATCTTCCTTTACCTCCTTAAGTGCAGCATTGGTATTTTCCACAATCCGTAATACTTGCTTATTATTAATGACGCAAATTCTTTCATCTTCTTTCGCATACTTTAGAATCCGTTCTAACACTTCCGAATTTTCTCCACTCCCATCCGAAAGATACAATACCCATTTGCTGTATGTCTGTTCTCTGACTGAATTTATCATTTCCTCCAGAAATTTAATACGGGTTTTATATAAAGGAACAACAATGGCATACGATGGCTCATATGCAAAATGATGGCTTACCTGCTGCTGCAAATCCCGTCTGGTAGGACAGTGTCTGCGTCTCCATTCCTGATAAATGGTTGTCTCTTTTCTAGTAATCTTCTCCCATGCACGGATTATCGTTTTGGTTCCACCGAACTGCTGATAATAAACCTGTACTTTACGGAACATTTCTCTGCATTTTTTCTGCCTGTACACCATGTTGGCGTTGCGAATCGACACTTTGTGCGCATGCTGTCCATTTTCATCCTCAAGCACACACCACACAGTTCTTTTATTTACATGTCCGGTGATTTCGAATCCAAAAACTGCTTCCGCATCACAATCCGGACACTCTTTTTCTGAATCTACTCTACGCACTCTCTTTATTTGAACCGGCAATATATCTTTGCTGTCCTTATGACTGCACAAATACATTTTCGCCTCTCCCACGCATGTACACCAACCACAGATTCGGAAATCATGATTTCCCCATATAGCCTCATCTACATGAAAATCATCTTCCGCTTCCTTCTTCGCAAGCCACTTAGTTGGTAGAGAAAACAGTTCTTCAATTTCCGCGTCTTCATATTGGAAACAACGTAGCTCATTAAATTCTTTATAATTTTCCGGTAAAGTAACCACAAGAAAATATCGCTTTGTCTGTCTCCCAAACTCTGTATACTCTAATGGATTGTCCAAAATGGTCCGTGTAATCACTTCGTATTCCAGCAATTGATAGTCCAACGAAACAATTGGTCTGCATCCCTGCCATTTATTCTGCTCGAAATAGCCTTGAATCAGAAGTTTTCTCTTATTCTTTTTGTCAAATCTGCAATTAAGCAGACAAAATTTGTTTTCCAACTACTTTTCCTCCTGAAACCGCATCCGCTATTGAGCTCTTTTATTTGGACGCAGTTGTTTTCTTCCTTTTATATCCAGCAGTTTTACGTTTTCCAGCACTTGCAATTCTAGAGTATGCAACGTGCGGCTGTTCTCCTGTCGTTGTTCTTCCAGTATATTCTGTGTCTTTCTATATTCTGCATTTATCTGTACAATCTGTTTCTGAAGGCTCTCTATTTGTTTTTGCAGTTCTTCCATTTCTTTGAGTAATTCTTTTCTATCTGCCTGCAGATTCTGACACTCTTTCAGTAATTCTGCTCTGGTGTTCAGCAAATTCTGACGTTCTATTTCCCTGTGTACGATCTGCTGCTCCAATTCTTTCTGACGGTTTTCCAGACTATTCAGGCGCCCCTGCACCCCATGATCTACATAAAAATGCCCCAGATTCCACGCATAGATATCCTGGACTTTCGTGTGATACTCCTCTTCCAGAGCCTGAACCGCTTCTTCTCCATATGCTTCCAGTATCTCTTCGAATTTTTCAATTCCAAGCACACGGATATCCGGCAGTTTATCAACAGAATCCATCAACAAAAATGCTCGTTCTATTTCCAATTCCAGATGTGTCTGTGCATCTTTATTGCGAAAATCACAGCGAAAATACTTTACCAGTTCTGCATCTGTCAACATTTTCATCATTTTTCTACGGATAATCATGTGCTCGTTCATGAAACGGGCTGCCTTTAACTCATTACCACCGCTGATTTGATTCTGAGGATTACGATGACACCGGAACTGAATCAAATATTCCTGCATAACGTAAATCGGTGCTTCTCTTAAAATCCGAAACCACATATCCAAATCAGCTCCCTGGCACAACACCAGATTAAACCCGCCTATTTTCTCTATCATCCATGCGGGTACCACTGCTGATGGATGACACAACCGGTTTCCATCTCTCAGAAAATTCCGCATCCACTCCCCGGAAGTCGCAAAGCTGGTGCTAAAACGCGCTGCCGTATCCGGAAAATCTTCTGCTGCCGGTTCTCCGTTTTCATCAATTATCTCTGCATAAGTAAAGCATGCCCCACACTCCGGGTGTTCTTCCAGATATTCCATCTGGCGCTCCAGCTTCGTCGGATACCACAAATCATCACTGTCTGCCATGGCAAGATAATCGCCCTTCATCCGGCTGATTCCGAAATTTGCCGCCCTGCAGTAAAATTTATTTTCTTCACACAAAAATAAGCGGATTCTTTCATCTTTATAGGACTTTAAAATTTCTTTTGCCTCTTCACTTGTAGAACCATCGTCTACAATCAGCAATTCAAAATCGGTATAAGTCTGTGCCAGAATACTGTCTATCGTCTCCCTAATCAAATTTTCTCTATTATAAGTGCATAACAAAATACTAACCATTTATTTTTCTCCGTTCAGTCAATCAGAAACACCTGAAAATATCTTACTCTTCATGGTAACATGTCCGTTTCTTTTCTTCAAATAGAAATCGTCTATATATACGAAATATATTACAATTTTCAATAAGATTCAGCTATTTATCACAATTAATTCAGGATAAATTTCTATTTTCTACTTGCCCATTTTGACAAGCTTATGTATACTATAATCAGGTTTTCGTAAAAAAGGAGGATTTTGCGATGAAAGTATACGATACAATCTACAATATGGAATTAGATATCGAAGATTTTGAGCTTTTCCGTTATATGCAGGAAGGTCGTCAGGTTGACCTTGAGCTCGGAAAAGAAGTATGGGATGCTGACGGATACATCTGCTGGGATACAGAGCATTGGACAGCTATCGACAGAAGAAGATTTATTCGTACCTACACACACAACGGTGTATATATGAAAGAATCTACCGGACATAACGAGTACGATCTTATGAACGATTTCCATCCAGAAAAGGCAATCAGAATTACTCTGAGCTAGTAAAACAACGTGAACCATGAAAAGGACCATGAATCAGGTCCTTTTTATTTTGCTAAAAAGGGACTCTTTAAAGAGTCCCCTTTTTCATATCAACATTTTCATGTCAATTTGAAATTCGATATGCTTTTAGCAGATTTCTGCTCCTGACGGCATATTCTTTTCCGGTGTCATCAGTGCAAGATTTCCGTCTGCGTCTTCCGCACACAGCAACATTCCTTCTGAAAGCACACCTGCAAGCTTTGCAGGTTTTAAGTTCACAAGAACCATAACTTTCTTGCCAACCATTTCTTCCGCAGTGTAATGTGCTTTGATTCCGGATACAATCTGTTTTACCTGACTTCCGATCCGTACCTGTGAGCAAAGAAGCTTTTTCGATTTCTTCACTTCTTCACAGGCAATGATTTCTCCTACCTGGAATTGCATTTTCATGAAGTCATCGTATTCAATCTCTGCCTTTGGCTCAATATCAATGCCGGCTTCTTCTGCTTTTTCTTCCTTTTCTTCTTTGGAAGCTACCGGTGGATGAAGTTCGGCAACTTTCTTCATCACTTCTGCCAAATCCAGTCTCTGGAACAGAATTTCCGGTTTGTCTGTCACATGTCCATCCCCAAGCTGTGCAAGAATCTTTTCTGCTGTTTCCGGCATAAAGGAAGCAAGAAGGCGTGCACCTGTAGAAATGCTCTGAATCAGATTCCAGAGAACTGTTTCCAGACGGTCTTTCTTATCTTCTTCTTTTGCCAGTGCCCAAGGCATAGTTTCATCAATATATTTATTGCAGCGTTTGAACAGATTGAAAATTTCGGTAATCGCATCTGCCACACGAAGTTCGTCCATCTTCTTGTCAACCAGTCCCGGAGTTGCTTCCGTTAAGGCTTTCAGTTCTCCATCAACATCTTCCACAACACCTTTGTTGGTAACGGTTCCGCCAAAGTATTTATTTGTCATAGAAACGGTACGGTTTACCAGATTCCCAAGGGTATTTGCCAAATCGGAATTCATACGTTCTACCATGAGTTCCCAGGTAATTACACCATCATTGTCAAATGGCATTTCATGAAGGACAAAGTAACGGACTGCATCTACACCAAAGAAATCAACCAGTTCATCGGCATACAATACATTTCCCTTAGACTTACTCATCTTGCCATCTCCCTGAAGCAGCCATGGATGTCCAAATACCTGCTTTGGAAGCGGAAGATCGAGTGCCATCAGGAAGATTGGCCAGTAAATGGTATGGAAGCGGATGATATCCTTTCCAATCAGATGAAGGTCGGCAGGCCAGTTCTTGTTGAACAGTTCACTGCTGTTTCCATCACAGTCATAACCGATTCCGGTAATATAGTTTGAAAGTGCATCCAGCCACACATAAGTTACATGCTTCGGGTCAAAGTCAACCGGGATTCCCCATGTGAAAGAAGTTCTTGATACACAAAGGTCCTGAAGTCCCGGAAGCAGGAAGTTATTCATCATCTCATTCTTTCTGGCTACCGGCTGGATAAATTCCGGATGGGTATTAATATGTTCAATCAGTCTGTCTGCATATTTACTCATTTTGAAGAAATATGCTTCTTCCTTTGCAGGCTGTACCGGGCGTCCACAGTCCGGGCATTTTCCATCTACAAGCTGGGATTCTGTAAAGAAAGACTCACACGGTGTACAGTAAAGTCCTTCATAATATCCTTTGTAAATGTCGCCCTGATCATATAATTTCTTAAAAATCTTCTGAATCTGTTTCTCATGGTAATCATCCGTAGTACGGATGAATTTATCATAAGAGGTATTCATCAAATCCCAGATTCGCTTAATCTCCGCAGACACATTATCTACAAATTCCTTTGGAGTAATGCCGGCTTCCTGCGCTTTCAATTCAATCTTCTGTCCATGTTCGTCTGTTCCGGTCTGGAAAAACACATCATATCCCTGACTTCTCTTATAACGGGCAATTGCATCTGCCAGAACAATCTCATAAGTATTTCCAATATGAGGTTTTCCTGAAGTATACGCAATCGCTGTTGTAATATAATATTTTGGTTTCTTACAATCACACATCTCTTTCTTTTCCTCCCTAAACACTATGAGAAACACGCTTTGCGAGTTTCTCAAGTTATCGCAACATCTACACTTCGTTCCGGTCGTTGCCGAACAAGCGTCACTGGCGCTTGGCAACGCCAAATTCTCGTGCAAGCACAGACGGCTCGTTGCTTCGCGTAAAATATAAAACGCCTTCTTGGCAGTTATGCCAAGAAGACGATATTATCGTGTTACCACTTCTCTTCCATCCTGCATTCTCTTATTCATATATGTGGAATCGTATCACATTTATCCTACTCTTGTCAAGAAACCCGGCAGTTTCTTCTTAATTCTTCTTAATTCTTCTTAATGACTAACCAAATATCCACGCTTATTCAGTTCTTTTCCTATCAAATCCAGTACTTCCTCTGAATCTGCTTCCACAGTGTGATAATGATAATTTGATGTAATATTTTTCAATGGGCTGGACTTCCCACTGCGTATTTCTTCTATAAAGTCCTGCACCTGTTTTCTGGAATGAATCCCAAGATCTGCTTTCATCCTGCCATACACCTTATGATTCACCTGCACATCCAGCACTTTGCCACCCAAATCCACAATCAGATTCAGTTCATCCGCAATTTCCTCATCTGTATGGCTTACCTTGAATATTCTTGTCACCGCACCTTTCTGTCCAAGTAAATATCCACGGTGCGTAGACAAAACTTCATATCCTGCTGCACGTATCAGCGCAATATCCTGCACAATCACCTGACGGCTGACCGCAAACTGTTTTGCAAGTGCAGTTCCCGACACTGGTTTCTCACTATTCTGAATGATTTCTATCATGACATCCCGTCGCTCTTGTCCAGTCATATTTCTCCCACCTCAACTTCTGCGTGTTAATATTCATTATAGCATTTTTTCCCATGTTTTCACATATATTTTCAAAAAGACATTAGAGGTCCCTATGCGCACTTCGAAACGAAGTTTTTGGATTTCCTGTTTTCTCATTCTCGCTCTCCTTCTCTCCGGATGTAATGTTGCCAAATCATCCGCATCGGAAAATACACGTTTTGCAAAATTTACCAACGATTTATTCTGCGAAGAAGTCTCTTCCAACACTATCAATTTACACTACACGCTTCAAAATCCATCCACTTATGATTTAGAAAATGTACCTGTCACTTATGGACAGCTTTCCACGGATGACACTGCTGCCCGCACTTCTGTAGAAAATTATCAGTCTGTCCTCCACTCTTTTCAGCGCAAAAAATTATCATCCGATAATCAGCTCACCTACGATGTACTGGATTTTTATCTGGATGTCTCTGCCCTCGGTGCAAAATATCTGTTGTATCAGGAGCCTCTTTCTCCGGTCAGCGGCACCCATGCCCAGCTCCCTGTTGTTTTGTCTGAGTATCAATTCTACTCAGCAAAGGATGTGGACACCTATTTAACCCTGCTTGAAGATACAACTACATATTTCCAATCCGTCATTGACTTTGAGAAGGCGAAAGCAGATGCCGGACTTTTCATGTCCGATAATCAGTTGGATGAAATCCTCTCCCAGTGCCAGGCTTTTGTAAATTTCGGCACAGACAACTATCTCTATACTACCTTTGAAGAACGGATTGAAAAATTAGATGAACTGTCTGCGGAAGAAAAGGACGCTTATATCACGACAAATGCAAATGCCATAGAATCCGACATTTTTCCTGCCTATCAATTATTAATCTCCGAACTAAACAGCCTGTATGGAAAAGGATTAAATGAGAAAGGTCTCTGCTATTTACCCCAGGGGAAGAAATATTATGAATATCTAATCCGTCAGTCTGCGGGGCTTACCGAATCCGTTCCTGAACTTCAGGAACTGGCAAAAAAACAGATGTTATCCGATATGCAGGCAATCGAAGAAATTACCCTTACCACAAGTGCTACGGATCAATCTGTCTTAGACCTCGCGGAACCTTCTTCTTTGCTAAATGATTTAAAAAAGAAAACAGGCTCTGCCTTCCCGGCTATCCCGGAAGTTGCCGCAGAGATTAAATACGTTCCTGACTCCATGGAAGAATATTTAAGTCCTGCCTTCTATATGATTCCTGCCATTGATAATGCTTCGGAAAATGTCATTTACATCAACCAGGGGCAGGTCCTTACCGGTCTGAATCTCTACACCACTTTGGCTCATGAAGGTTATCCGGGACACCTCTATCAGACCGTGTACTATCATGCCAAAAAGCCAGACCCCGTCCGCAACTTGCTAGACTTTGGTGGCTATGTGGAAGGATGGGCTACTTATGCGGAAATGATGTCGTATTACATGGCACCGCTTACCAAGGCGGAAGCGACCATTTTGCAGAAAAATAATTCCCTGATTCTGGGGCTTTATGCCTATGCCGATATGGGAATTCACTATGACGGCTGGAATTTCAATGAAATGGCACGTTTCTTCCGCAACTACGGAATCACAGATGCACAGACTCTGCAGGCCATTTACCAGCTTATCATCGGCAGTCCTGCCAATTATGTAAAATACTATCTTGGCTATGTGAAATTCTATAACTTAAAACAGGAAATCGCCGCCAGACTTGGCGACGACTTCTCACAAAAAGCATTTCATCAGACCGTACTGGATATAGGCCCTGCTCCATTTTCCATGGTAGAAACTTATACCCGTGAACATTTACTTCCCACAGAATCCAAATAAACGCGAAATTCGGCGAAACGCAGAATCCAGACAAATCACCAAGCTTCGAATAAATCTGCTAAATTTTTATAAATCCAGTTTTAAGTCATTTTCCTTAATCCATCCGTGCTTCCGCATCGGTGCTGCGAATAACACCGTAAGCACTGCCGGAAGCACAAAGCAGATGAGAACCAGCCCCAGCCAGTCCATTCCCGTGATTGCTGCTTTGGTTCCTTCTGCCATGTCATTCAGCCATCCAGTGTAAACTCCAATCTGTCCGACCAGTCCACAAGTCCCCATTCCGGAAGCTACCGCAGCCCCGTTCATTTCCATATGGAACACACAGGTTGCAAGCGGACCGGTTACAGCCGATGCCAGAATCGGTGGCAGCCAGATTTTCGGATTCTTCACAATATTTCCCATTTGCAGCATGGAAGTCCCAATGCCCTGAGCGAACAGTCCGCCCCACTTATTTTCTTTGAAACTCATTACTGCAAATCCTACCATCTGGGCACAGCACCCTGCAACCGCAGCTCCCCCGGCAAGTCCGGTAAGGGAAAGTGCCGCACAGATTGCCGCACTGCTGATTGGAAGTGTAAGGGCGATTCCCATGATTACGGAAATCAGAATTCCCATGAAAAATGGCTGTAATTCCGTTGCCCACATAATGGCAAGTCCTACACTGCTGGCTGCTTTTCCAATTGCCGGGGCACATACATCCGCAAGCAATACCCCCACCGCAATGGTCACAAATGGGGTAACGATAATATCAATTTTCGTCTCTTTGGAAACCAGTTTCCCACACTCTGCTGCCACAATCGCAACAATCAGTACTGCCAGCGGTCCTCCCGCTCCTCCAAGCTCATTTGCCGCCATTCCTACGGAAACCAACGAAAACAGAACCAGTGGAGGGCATTGCAGTGAAAATCCGATTGCGACCGCCATAGCCGCTCCCGTTGCTCCTTTCGCATAACCGCCGACCAGAACCAAGGCTTCTATCCCCAGCTGCTCTCCCAACGTACTGATGATTGTCCCAATCAGCAGTGACGCAAACAAGCCCTGCGCCATGGCTCCCAGACAATCGATCCCATATCTCTTCGCTGAAAAAATTACATTTTTTCTTTTCAAAAACTCTTTCATTTTCCCCTGTCTCTCTTTCTGTATTCTCATATGTATTTTCATCTGTCTTGTCATATGAGTTTACAGACTATTATCCACATTTTTTCCGATTCGTCAACCTTAAATTTTCTAGCCCATCATCCCCGCCAGAATCACACTGGCAATCAGTCCTCCCAGAGTGGCAAGTAATGCCCCTGCCAGTGTATATCTGGTTTTCTTCACTTTGGCAGTCATAAAATACACAGACATGGTATAGAAAATCGTTTCCGTACAGGACATCGAAATCGATGCAATCCGCCCAAGATAGGAGTCTGTCCCAAATTCCTTATATACATCCAGTAACAGTCCTGTTGCCGCAGAGGACGAGAACATTTTCACTAAGGTAAGCGGTACAAGTTCTCCAGGAAATCCAATATTTTCACTAAATCTCCCAAGAAACGCTCCCAACCACTCCAGGAAACCTGACGCACGCAAAATTCCCACACCTACCATCAGTCCGATCAAGGTCGGCATAATCTGAATCACAGTTTTAAATCCACTTTCTGCCCCCTCAATAAAGGTATGGTAAACCTCCACCTCCATGCTGATTCCATACACCACAATACCAAGCAGCAGACATGGCACAATAAACTCCGATAAATACAGAAAAATTTTCATCAAAAAAACTCCACCAAATCACTCTTTACAAGTGTATTCAGCGAAGTTTTCCTCCATGCCATCATCCATCATGACCTTTTTCATTATTGTTTTTTCCAGTCCATTATTTTACAGAAAATCACCGCAGTTAAAGTACTGGCCAAAGTTGCCAGAATCCCCGGACCTACAATGGCGGTTGGACTCACACTTCCGTACTGGCTCCGATAGGCAATTACTGTCATCGGTATCAACTGCAAGGAGGAAATATTCAGAATCAAAAATGTACACATCTCATTGCTTGCTGCCTGTACCTCTCCTCCATATATCCGGCACCGCTCCCGATGTAATTCTCCCAGAGACTCCATCGCCTTCAATCCCGCAGGCATAGCCGCCCATCCAAGTCCCAATACATTTGCAATGAAATTCGTCGCAATCAACTGCCTTGCCGGATGATGCTTCGGAAGCCTTGGAAACATAAATGTAAGAAACGGCTCCAGCTTTCTCGCGGCACTTTCTATAATCCCTGCTTTCTTTGCGATTTCCATAAATCCGGACCAGAAGGACATGACTCCCACCATGGTAATACACAAGCTTACCGCCTCTTTCGAAGAATCTAAAGCAGCATTGGTAAGCTCCGGTACTTTTCCGGTAAACGAAGCAAAAATAACCCCTATTATAATCATGCCCGCCCACAAATAATTCAGCATTTCAGCCTCTTAGAATCATTCTTCTCTCCATTATATGAATCACTTTCCAAAGATATGGTGCAAATTCTAAACTTCCGACATTTCTTCCGCTAAAGCCTACTTATCAGCTAAAGCTTTCTTATCATCCGCATGTTCTGCCTCAAAAGCAAGACGCATCTGCTCTACCTCTTCCTCGGTATATTCTTCCACCTCTTCTATGGTAACTTTCTTAATGTGCTGCTTCTTCAGCCGCAGATAAACCACTTCCCGGAACAAGGTATAGAACACCGATGCAAGAGGAATAAAAATCAGCATTCCCACTATTCCCATAAGTTTTCCACCAATACTGACTGCTGCCAGTACCCAAATCGACGGCAGACCAACCGAGCCGCCTACTACATGAGGATAAATCAGATTTCCCTCTATTTGCTGTAAAACCAAAAACAAAATCAAGAAGAAAATTGCCTTTTGCGGACTCACCATGAAAATCATAAAAAAGCCCACCCAGCATCCGATAAAACCGCCAAACACCGGAATGAGTGCTGTAAATGCAATAATCATTCCAATTAAAAGTGCATAGGGCAGACGGAAAATAGCCATGGATACCACAAACATACTACCTAAAATCATGGCCTCCACGCACTGTCCCGTCAGGAAGCTGGAAAATATTTTATAGGCAAGGGAGCAGACTTCCAACACTGCTTCTGCCTTTCCCTTTGGCAGAAAAGCAAATATAATTTTCCGCATCTGCAAATGCAGTTTTTCCTTCTGAAACAAAATATAAATAGCAAAGGAAAACGCAATAAAGAAGTTCGCCACTCCGC
Source organism: uncultured Lachnospiraceae bacterium (assembly GCA_900554415.1). Classification (GTDB taxonomy): domain Bacteria; phylum Bacillota; class Clostridia; order Lachnospirales; family Lachnospiraceae; genus Allocoprococcus. The sequence continues at coordinate 58,505 of USGU01000002.1, forward strand.
TTAACACACTGCTGACCGCACTGACCGTAGTGGACATCATACTTTCTGCGCCATTTCCCAGAAATCCCATGGCCCAAGACATGATTTTCTGCGGGTCGTATTCAATCTTATTTACCACACTCATCACTTCACTGTTATTGTGGGTAAATTCTTTCGCCCACTCCTGAAGCTTTGGCAGAAATTCCGTGATACTGCTTCCAAGGGAAGAAAAGGTCTCGCCAAGCTGCGGCACCAGCACAAACATCACCAGTACAATCACAACAATTACCACAAGCAAGGTCACCACAAGACTCACCAGTCTCGCAAGCCGCTCTTTCTTCTTGCCCTGAGCCTCTTTTTTCCCAAACAGCTTCTTCTCCACAAAGCTCATAGGCACATTGATGATGAAAGCAATTGCTCCTCCAAGTGCAAAAGGAAACACAATATCCCACAAAAAGCTTAATACTTCCAGCACCACATCGAATTTCCAAAGTCCCACAAGACAAAGGATGGTAAATACAATCAGTTCCCTGATTTGCTTAAATGTCATCTGTTTTAAATCCATGAACTCTCTCCTCTTATTATTCAGTATCGCTATATTTCCGCTTCTTCATACATAAAAGGGTATCCGTCCTATATTAGCCGAATACCCTTGGATTCTTCTTTATTTGCGCTTTCTAACTTACAGACTCCGATTAATTGGTAATTACCATTTCTGTCTCTTTGTCGAATACATGAATCTTTTCTGCATCAAATGCAAAGGAAACCGTATCTCCAGTTCTTGCTGTAGTTCTAGGGTCTACTCTTGCAGTCATGCTTGCGCCTTCATAGTCAAAGTATAAGTATACTTCTGCGCCAAGCATTTCATAGACACGAATCTTTGCATCGATTACAGTATGCGGAGATGCCTGAATAAATGCAGGTTCGTCATGTACATCTTCTGGACGGATGCCGAGAACAACAGTCTTTCCGTCATATCCGCCTTCGATTAATTTCTTTGCTTTTGCTTCTGGAAGTTCAATTCCTGCCTGACCAACCTGAAGTGTCACTTTTTCTCCTTCTACCTTACATACTGCATCTAAGAAGTTCATCTGTGGAGAACCGATAAATCCTGCAACAAACAGATTGCATGGTGTATCGTAAAGTGCCTGTGGTGTATCTACCTGCTGTACAACACCACCGTTCATAACTACGATTCTTGTTCCAAGTGTCATAGCTTCTGTCTGGTCATGGGTAACATAAATAATCGTAGAGCCAAGTCTCTGATGTAACTTGGAAATCTCAATACGCATCTGTCCTCTTAATTTTGCATCCAAGTTAGAAAGTGGTTCATCCATAAGGAATACCTTTGGATTACGCACAATTGCACGACCCATGGCAACACGCTGTCTCTGTCCACCCGATAATGCCTTTGGCTTACGGTCTAACAGATTTTCCAAATCCAGAATCTTTGCTGCTTCACGTACCATCTTATCAATCTGGTCTTTCGGAACTTTTCTTAATTTCAGACCAAATGCCATATTCTCATATACAGTCATATGTGGGTATAACGCATAGTTCTGGAATACCATTGCGATATCTCTGTCTTTTGGTTCTACATCGTTCATTACTTTTTCATCAATCAGAAGTTCTCCTCCTGAAATCTCTTCCAGTCCGGCAATCATACGAAGTGTGGTTGATTTTCCACATCCGGAAGGTCCTACGAAAATAATAAATTCTTTATCTGCAATTTCTAAATCAAAGTCTTTTACTGCTTCATATCCGTTTGGATATACTTTCTTAATGTGCTTTAATGATAAGCTTGCCATTGTTTTACTTCCTCCTGTTACCTCGCTGTGTTCTCACACAACGCTCATGAAACACATTATAAAGCTATTTTTTTCTTTCCGCCATAGCAGAACTGACCATTTTTTTATCCAAAAGATATACAAATTGCCCCAGACTTTCAAAGACCGGGGCAATTTTGCTACTGTTCCAGATGATTTTTAATGTGATTTCTTATCATTTCCATCGCTGCCTGATTGTAACCGCCTTCCGGCACGATCACATTGGCATTTTTCTTACTCGGCTCTACATACTGCTCATGCATAGGTTTTACCGTCTCAATATACTGGTTGATAACCGATTCCAGACTTCTCGCACGTTCCATAACGTCACGCTGGATTCTTCGGATAATACGCAAATCTGCGTCTGTATCTACAAAAATACGGATATCCATCAAATCGCACAAATCCTTATTTTCAAAAATCAGGATTCCTTCTACAATAATTACCTTATTCGGTACAATGGTAATGGTATCCTTGCTCCGGTTATGAATGGTGTAATCATAAATTGGACATTCAATGCTCTTTCCCTGTTTCAATGCTCTTAAATGTTCAATCATCAGTTCTGTGTCAAAAGCATTTGGGTGGTCGTAGTTCAACCGACTTCTTTCATCGTAATCCATATCATCATGTGCCTTATAATAATTGTCATGCTTGATGACTGTCACCTGCTCCAGAAACTGCGCTGCAATCTGATTGGTCAGTGTGGTTTTCCCACTTCCTGAACCACCTGCAATTCCAATAACCAAATAATCTCCCATTCCGGTTTCCTCCTTCTGCACCTTCTCTATTCCAGTAATGCCTTGTACACATCACGTTTTGCCATTCCTCTGTCTTTGGCAACCCGTTTCATCGCTTCTTTTTTATCGATTCCCTGACTGGTATAATAATCCATATGCTCCGAAAGACTCATTTCTTCCCATTTATCTACGGCTTCCTGACGAATCTGCTCCCGGCTCTTTCCTTCCACCACAAGCACACATTCCCCTTTTGGCTCTGTGCTCTCATAATAGCTGACTGCCTCGTCAAATGTGGTCTGAAATGCAGTCTCATGCTTCTTTGTCAGCTCCCGGCATACAGTCAGTCTACGAGCACCGCCAAATACTTCTTTCAATTCTTTTAGAGTTTTCACAAGCCTGTGCGGTGCTTCATATAAAATGATTGTCCGAGTCTCCTCTTTCAACTCATCCAGAATCTCCTGACGTTCCTTTTTATCTGTAGGAAGAAACGCTTCAAATGCAAATCTTCTGGTAGAAAGTCCGGATAAAGTAAGGGCGGTAATGCATGCCGCTGGTCCCGGAAGCGAGGTCACTTCAATTCCGGCTTCATAGCACATTTTCACCAGTTCCTCTCCCGGATCGGAAATTCCCGGTGTTCCTGCATCTGTAATGAGCGCAATATTGATCCCCTCCTGCAGCTTTTCAATTAATTTATGCCCTTTTTCGATTTTATTATACTCATGATAACTGGTCATCGGTGTTTTAATTTCAAAATGATTCAGCAGCTTGATGCTGTTTCTCGTATCTTCCGCCGCAATCAAATCCACTTCTTTTAAAATGCGGATTACCCGGAATGTCATGTCCTCCAGATTCCCAATGGGCGTTGCACATAAATATAATGTCCCTGCCATAGTTACTCCTTGTTTTTCTGTGCCATATGATAAAGTTCCAAAAGTTCCTCTGTGTACGCTCCGCTTCTGCTGCCATCTTTCTCATACACAATCAGCGGTGCATCTACACTCATACGGGATTTGGCTCCTTTAATTCCCTCAATCAACACCATATTCGGTTCTTTGTCAACATAAGGATACACCAGCCGCATCCGCTTTGGCTCTAACTTCATTTCCACCATCTTCGAAAGAATCTCTGCCAGCCGGAAAGGTCTGTGAACCATGTAAAATCTTCCTCCCGGTTTCAGTACTCTGGCACTCTCTCTTAAAATGTCATCCAACGTACAAAGTACCTCATGCCTTGCAATAGCCTTGGCACTCTCTGCATTTGCCATACCGTGACCGCCAATCATATAGGGCGGATTGGTGGTAATCACATCCATGGATTCTGCCCCAAATATTGCAGAGGCTTCCTTGATATCTCCAGTGACAATATCCACCCGGTTCTCCATCTGATTGTGCGCCACACTTCTACGAGCCATATCCGCACTCTCTTCTTGAATTTCCAGTCCGGTAAAATGCTTTCCATCGGTCTTCGCAGCTAAAAGAATCGGGAGAACTCCCGTCCCTGTCCCTAAGTCAAGAACACATTCTCCCGCTTTCACCTTTGCGAACGCACTGAGTAGTACCGCATCCATTCCAAAACAGAATCTTCCCGGATGCTGTATTACTTCGTAACCTTTTATCTGTAAATCATCTAATCGTTCACCTGGTTTTAGATTAATTGTCATCTAATTTTGACGCTCCTTCGTTCTTCTCCAAAGCCGCAAGTTCTTTCATTTCCTGCTTGGTAAGCTTCATTTCAGACTTCTTGCGTCTTGGCTTGAATTTCAATTCATCTACTTTATATTCACGAATCTCTTTTTCGTCATTTTCCAGATTCACAATCACCTTTACCTGCTGGCGAAGTACACTTAAAGAGGAAACCTCGCCCTTCAGTCCTTCTGGTGTGGTCACATAATCACCAACCGACGGCAGATGGCTGTTGAGTTCTTCGTATGTCTCCTCCTCATTGGTAAGACAGCACATCAGTCTTCCGCACACACCAGAAATCTTCGATGGGTTCAAAGACAGGTTTTGTTCCTTTGCCATCTTAATCGAAACCGGCGCAAACTCAGATAAATAAGTATGGCAGCAAAGTTCTCTGCCGCATACACCGATACCACCACGAATCTTTGTCTCGTCACGTACTCCAATCTGGCGCAGCTCAATTCTGGTACGGAATACTGCCGCCAAATCCTTTACCAGCTCACGGAAATCAATTCGTCCGTCTGCTGTGAAATAAAATAATACCTTATTATTATCAAAAGTATATTCTGCGTCAATCAGCTTCATTTCCAATCCATGCTTATGAATCTTCTCTAAGCAGATATCAAACGCTTCTTTCTCTTTCTTACGATTTTTTTCTTCTGTCTTGCGGTCCTCATCTGTTGCCACACGAATGACTGACTTCAGTGGCAGTGTGATGTCATCATCTTCCACTTCTTTTGGTCCGCTCACTACATTTCCAAATTCTACCCCACGGGCAGTTTCAACGATAACCTGATCGCCTCTTTTAATTTCTAATTTTCCCGGCGAAAAGAAATAAATCTTTCCCGCCTTGCGAAAACGAACTCCGATTACTTTCGTCATCTTTAATTCTCCTTTATTGTCAGCAACAGAAGTTCCATTACCAAGTCAAAATTGACATTTGCCCTGAGACGTGCCTTGGCATTCTCAATGGCTTTGAGAATATTTTCAATGCCTTCATATGAGCTCTTTCTTGCACGCTCCTTGATATAATTGAGCTGTTCTGCAAAAATTACCCGGTCAATATTCTTTGTTGCTTTATAAATTAATACATCCCGATACCAGATTGCCAGTACATCCAAATAATCATCCACATCCATCTTGTACTGTGAGCAGCGTTTTACCGCTTCTATCATATCGCTCAAATCCATGGTATCAATATTTTTCAGAAGCTGAATGGCTTCCTCTTTAATTTCATTAAAATGTTCTGAATTGGCAAGCAGAATTGCACGTCCGATATTTCCCTGTGCAAATGCTGTACACACATCTGCCTTATAATCCGGAATCTGCAGATTCTCCATCAGATATTTTTTAACCAACTGGTCCTTAATATTACGAAGCTTCAGCATAACGCATCTGGAGCAGATGGTTGGCAGTAATTTCTGTGCATTCTCCGTAAGCAGAATAATGATTGCGTATGACGGTGGCTCTTCAATGGTCTTCAGCAGCGCATTCTGTGCCTGCTGTGTCATAAGGTCTGCCTCTGGGATAATATAAATCTTATATTTGCTGCTATATGGCTTTACCTGAATATCCTCGTTCACCTGAACTCGGATTTCATCTACACTAATAGAAGACGGCTTCTCATGCTGAACTGTGATAATATCAGGATGATTGCCCGAAAGTGCCTGCTTGCAGGAATGGCACTCATAACAAGGCTCATTGCCTCCACGCTCGCACTGTAATGTCTGTGCAAACAAATTGGCAAGCATCTTCTTTCCCGAACCACGTTCCCCATTCATAATGTATGCGTGGGAAACCTTGTCCTCAGTAACTGCGTTCTGTATATATTGAATGATATCTGCATGGCCTACTACATTTTTAAAACCTGACATATCTTCACCCTCTTTAAAGTTTATTACACTTTAGTATAGCATAAATCTCATGGAATACCTAGAAAAATTTTGATAGTATTGCAGACAGAATTGTGCGCCTTCACCGCATAGAAATGCACAAAAGGCACATCCAACGGTTTTTACTCCCATCGGCTGTGCCTCTGCCTTTGTTATATATATTTGCTTTGTTTTTATTATTCTCCGCTCAGCAATGTTTCTATACTTGTTGCCAGTATGCGTCCTACCTGCTGTGAATCTTTCAGTTGTACATAGTAGTAGGTTCCGTCTTCGTCTTTAGAACCAATATAAAATTCTGCTGCCTGTTCTTCATCCTCGGAGTCATACACTTTCTGTGTGCCGTCTGCCATATCTACCGTCATTTTCACAAAGCTGTCCTAAGATACATATGGGAAGCTGTCTGTTTCTGCCAGTTCATCCATGGTCCATACCATCTGTGACACAACTGTGTTGGAAACTGTGTAAACAATATCTCCATTTTCTTCCATGATGTAATAATTCTCACCGGAAGTATTTCCTATAAGAAAGGTATGTTCTTCGTCTGCCGTCTGCAAAGACAATCTGTATTTCGGATTTTCCAGTCCATAATCCGCAAGGGAATCTGGCTTTTCTATGGTCTGCACTGCCTCAATACTCTTGAAAGTATTTTCCATAGCGGTCATGGTATCTTGTTTCAGAGCAATTGTTTCGTCCTTTTCGTAAATCCATGTGCCGTTTTCTTTCAAGAAAACCCAAGTATTCGGATTATTCAAATTATCTGTAACTGCGGAATTATCCGAACTATCCGAGTCACTCGAATTATCGGAACTATCCGAATTGTCCGAACTATTCGGACTAGCCGAGCTATCTGAACTACCTGAGTTATCGGAATAAATAATTCTCTGTAACTCCTCTGTCTGGAACAGATAGGTCTTTTCCGCTTCTGCTTCTTCGGCGTCTTTTTTCTCTTTCTTCTTACCCCAGGTCTGAATTCCCACAAGCAGAACTACCAGAAGAAGGAAACATCCAATAAGTATCCACATGGTCTTTTTCTTTTTATTCATGGTCTACGCTTTCCTCCTTCTCATCCATACTGCAAATCCAAGCAGGAGAATACCAAGCGGTACAATCAAAATCGTTACCATACTGATACTTCCTGTGTGAAGTGGTGTATTGTAGGTTGTCTGAAGACTCTTAGATTCGATGGCCAGATTATCTACATTATCAAAGTTTGCTGTCACTGTATTCATAAACAACGTCAGGTTATCCAGGTTGGTAAATGCGCCTGTTATCTGAGAATCAATGATAGAACCACTTGCAAGAACCGTAAGTTTTGACTCATCCTTTGTCGCAACCGCACCTAAGATATATGAACCTTTTTCCTCAGAATCTTCTGTTATCGCATAACTGTTTGCAGAAGAATTCATAAATGCATTTACCGTCACACTGTCATCCTCTGTATCTACCTTCTGCAGACCAAGAGAATTCAGCATCAATACCATCTTGTTGTCGATACCATTTCCAAGGTCACCGGAAAGAGAGAGTACCGGGAAGATTGCATAGTAATTTCCCTGATAGCAACGCTCCATATCCGCAATGTAACCGTCTACCTTTTCCAGTCCGTAAGATGCCATCAAAGAATCCAGATTTGGAGTTTCCTTTGTGGTATCTCCCAGAATCAGATAAACCTTGCCACCATTTTCCATATAATCGGAAATCAGGTTCAGCTCATCATCTGTAATATCAGAGGTTGGTGCATTTAACAGCAGAAGCTGGCAGTCCTCCGGAATTTCCGGATTCATACTTAAATTCAATTCCTTTGTAGAAATATTATTTTTCGTAAGCAGTTCGGAAATAGAAGAAGAAATGGTATCCTCTCCATGTCCGCTTGTACGGTAAATCATGGATTCTGTCTCACTTGCCACATAATTCACTGCGCTGGTAAGCTGACCTTCTCCGTCAAATGCAGACTCTGTCATCTGACCCGTTGTATAATAGGAAGAATAATCATACTGAATAATGTCTGAAAATGCAATCGTTGTTGTCTTTCCTGTTTCTTCGCAGGAAACTACAATGATATCACCATCTGTATCATACTCCTGTAATACTGCAGGATGCTGTACACTGTCTGTCCATTCTACTTCGATGTGGTTAGATAAACCTGCATATTTCTTTACAAATGTCTCGATTCTGGAATCCATGCTGTCAAGCTCAGTGATTACCTGAACTTTGATATCCTTATCCAAATCCTTCAGCATATCCACCGATGTATCACTGATTTCATAAATGTGCGTGTCGCTGAGGTCAATATTTTTCAGGCTGTCCGGCATCTGTCCCGCAATCAGATTGATTACTACAACAATGGCAATCACGATTCCTACAAGTCCTGCACTATATACACCATTGCGGGAATTTTTCGATTGAAACATTTCTTTTACTTTCTTCATCTCTTATCCCTCCTAACTCCAGCGTCTCTTCTGAATTGACTGCATAGTCAAGAACAAAAAGACACCGATAAATGATGCATATAACACAAGTCCGCTAAAACTAAAGGTTTTATCTGTTACAATCTGGTCGAAAACTGCCACGACACTTAATTTTTCAAAAAAGTTTGGAAGCAGACTTTCAAATACTTCGCCTTTTACAAAGCTGAGTACCACGATAGCAGCCACACCAACTATTTCCACTCCGCCAGCCAGCGCCCAGTTATGGGTCAGACTATAAAGAATCGCTGCCAGTGCAGTGAGGATTAATACACAACCTATCATATTTCCACTTTGGGAAGATGGAAGATAATGAGTCAGTCCATCCCAGAGGAATGTGAGCATTAATGCGCCAAATGTAATCACTGCCGCAATAATCGTACTTTCTGTCAATGTAGAAAGGAAGGTTCCAATCGCAATGTAAATGCATCCAAGCAGGAAGAACATTCCGATTGCAACATAATCTACTTTAAAATATGCGGTTCCAAAGCTCTTAATTATCAGTGGGAACACGCAGTAAGCCAGACACGGAATAGCAATGACCGTCACCATAGCCAGATATTTTCCAATGACTACTTCGGAAAGTTTCACCGGTGCACACAAAAGTAACTGGTCCGTTTTATTTTTCCGTTCTTCGGAAAAACACCGCATGGTCAGAAGTGGAATGATAATAATCAAAATGTAGGCTGTACTGGACAACACATAGGAAAAATATGGATAGCCTGAGTACAGGTTGTATGCCATAAAATAAATGCTGGTAAATGCAATCATTACAGCAATGATTAAATACCCTATCATAGAGTGAAAATACGATTTCAGTTCTCTTTTATAAATCGCTGTCATGTTCTTCTTCCTCCTTCTGATTTTCGTTGCCCTTCGTCAGCTCTAGGAAGACATCTTCCAGACTGGTCTGACTGTCCACAATCTGAAGGAGCGGGCATTTTGCTTCTGCAAATGCGTAGAACATTGCTCCTCTGCTATCCGTTCCCTGTTTCGAAGTGAAGACTGCGTGGGTCGTTCCTTCTTCTTTTCCTTCGGTAATTTCCACATTCTGGAGTCCTTCCAGACTCTCCAGAATCTGCTGTACTGTTTCCATTTCACCCTTTGCAACCAGTTCGGTCTGTCTCTGATTGCTCAGTGTCTTTTCCAGGTTTTCCGGTGTATCACTTGCCACCAGATGTCCCTTGGAAATAATCATGATATAATCACATACTTCCTGAATTTCTGCCAAAATATGGGAACTCAAGATTACGGTATGCTCCTTTGCCAGTTCCCGGATAAGCTGGCGGATTTCAATAATCTGCTTCGGGTCCAGACCAACCGTAGGCTCATCCAGAATGATAATTTCCGGAAAACCTAAAATCGCCTGCGCCAGTCCTACTCTCTGCTTATAACCTTTGGAAAGATTACGAATCAGCCGCTCTTCCACATCTTCAAGCTGTACCATATCGATAACCTTATCAATCTGGTCTTCTCGCTCCGCTTTTGGTATTTTCTTCAGTTCTGCCACGAAAGTCAGATATTCTCTCACTTTCATATCCACATAAAGCGGCGGCATTTCCGGTAAATATCCAATGAAATGCTTCGCCGCTTCTGGTTCGTCTAAAATATTGTGTCCATTAATCAGGACTTCTCCTTCTGTTGCGCCCAAATATCCCGTCATAATGTTCATGGTTGTAGATTTTCCAGCTCCGTTAGGACCAAGAAATCCATAAATCTGTCCAGACTCTACCGTAAAATTCAGGTGGTCTACTGCAAGATGATTTCCATATTTTTTTACGAGATTTCTTACTTCTATCATTACGCTTCCTCCCCTATACGTTCTGGCATCTGGTCATTTCTCGCCAAATACATGACAATTATATGGGCGGTTTGTGTTCTTTCTGCGTAAAACTTTTGAATTTTTTGGGGAAATTCTGTGTTGAAAATGTGAAATTATGGAAATCGGATTCTGAAATTTCCAACGACTGTCCCAAAATCTTTTCTCCTTTATTTCACAAATTTTATGCCAGAAATTCTCCCAGAATTTCTCTTATCTTCGCCTCCTTCGCTGCGTCGATACCATCCTTCCCTTTGGAAGATTCTTTTTCTTCCTCATGGGTCTGCGCCCCGCATATCTGTGTTGCATGCGTTTTCGTTTCCTGTACCGATGCTCCGCTCTGGCTTTTCTTTGTCTGCGCTCCTTTTGCCGGTTCCTGTTCCTCCGTTATCTGCTCTTCTACATTCACCTTTGCTGAAGACACTGCCACTGCCGGTGCAGATTCTTTCTTACTTTTCTGATTCATTTTCTCGTATCTGTGAGCATATGTATTTCCTAAGAAATCTATCATATAAATTTTTGCTGCCTTTAATTTATATTCTTCATCAAGAAGCAAATGAAGCACGGTAATTGCCAGTACTCCGGCTGCACCCAGCACAATATATCTTGACACCTCCAGCCGCATAAGTCCAAATGCATACGCTCCAAATGCGCCTGCAATACAAAGCAGCGCATACAGCCATACGCAAATCAGTTTTAATTTTCTCCACGAATACAGTCGTAATCCCCACACACGGTATTCGTAGACATACTTATCCACAAGGGCGCGCACATTCTGCACCTTGTCATTTACCATACATGCATGTTCGTATTTTGAGCGGATCAGTTTCATCAGCGGATGATTGCTTTTTCCCATGTCCTCCGCCGCATTTACCAGGCGCTTTATCGAAACGGCTGAAATAATATGTGCAATCAGTGCAATGACGAGAATTCCTCCAGCCACGTAAAAAAGTACTTGTTGTGTAATCAGTGTCCTTAACATAAAAAGAACCCTCCTTCTTTGATTTGTCGCTTATTATAACGCAAATCTCCAAAGTTGGGTTCTATAATCGTTCGCCTTATTTTGCTCTCTGTAACTGCCTTTTTGTCGAATCCCGCCCTGCACTCTACAGACGTTCTAACATATTTTTCAGCAGTTTCAATGAATGTTGTGTTGCATGCTTTTCAAATGTCGGATAATCCATCACTGCACTATTGTCAGCTTTGTCCGAAATGGCACGAATAATGACGTACGGAACTTTATTCAGATATGCCGTCTGGGCAATAGCTGCGCCTTCCATCTCTGCACATTTTCCATCAAAAGTACGCACCAGATAGTCCTTCTTCTCATTTCCTGCGATAAACTGGTCACCGCTGACTACTCTTCCGGTAAATGTATGAATATCTGTATTTACCTCTTCATTTGCCAGTCTGGCTGCTTCTACAAGCTTTGCATCTGCCGGGAACGAAAAGGTATCCAATCTCGGAATCTGACCTACCGGGTCTCCAAATGTCGTAGCATCCATATCATGCTGTACTGCATCGGTAGAAATCACAATATCTCCTATATCAATATCTGCGTCAAGCGAACCTGCCACACCGGTATTAATCAGTGCATCCACACCAAACATATCTACCAGAATCTGCGCACAGATTCCTGCATTTACCTTGCCGATTCCGCTTCGCACTACCACGACATCTTTCCCGCAAAGACTTCCCTTTGCAAATGTCATAGAAGCCTTCTCCAGCATTTCTTCTATTTCCATCTCTGCCTTCAGAGCTGCTACTTCTTCTTCCATAGCCCCAATAATTCCTATCATCTTTATGTCCTCCATAAATAAATCTGTCCTGTATATTAATTATAATCATAAATCAGATTTTTCCTAGCTTTTTTTTACGTTTTTTGTTATCATTGTTTTGTTTCAAACGAAAGGAGATAAAGAATTATGGTATACAAAACATCAGGTGTCTGTTCCAAAGAAATTTCTTATGATATTGATGAAAACGGTTGTATTCACAATGTTTCATTCTTAGGTGGATGCAATGGAAATCTGAAAGGAATCGGAAGCCTTGTAGAAGGCATGAAAGTAGAAGATGTCATTGCCCGTTTAGAGGGAATACAGTGCGGAAGTAAAGGAACATCTTGTCCGGACCAGCTTGCAAAGGCATTAAAAAAGTAGAACCTGCCCGGTTCTACTTTTTTATTCGTATTGATTTACTAAGTGAGTTTGTCTTGTCATTTAATTTTTTTGAATTGCGTTTTTAGATTTTAATTTTAAGTTTTACAAATTCTATTTTTCGAATAAAAGAGTGGAAAAATATCTTTCCGCTGTATCCGGGAGAATTGTTACCACAGTTTTCCCTTTCCCAAGCTTTTTTGCAAGTCTTACAGCAGCAGCCACATTGGTTCCACCGGAAATTCCACACAAGAGACCTTCTCTTTTTGCCAGATCTTTTGCAGTCTGAACTGCTTCTTCATCTGAGACAATTACAATCTCGTCATAAATATTCTGGTCTAATATCTCAGGAATAACACCATCCCCAATTCCCATTTGAATATGTGAACCTACTTCTTTTCCGGAAAGTATGGCAGCATGCTCTGGTTCGATAGCCCAGATTACCGCTTTCGGATTTTGCTTCCGGATTGCTGCACCGACTCCACTAATTGTTCCACCGGTTCCAATCCCGGAACAAAAGCCATCTATTGGTTTCCCGACCTGTTCTACAATCTCTGCGCCTGTATGTTCTAGATGGGCTCTGTAATTCGCCATATTTGCAAACTGCTGAGGCACGAATACATGGGTGTCTGCTTTCTGCATTTCAAGTGCCATCTGTATACATTGGTTAATACATTTGCCTATATCGCCATCATCATGGACTACTCTTATCTCAGCCCCGTATTGTTTTACCAGTTTCCTACGTTCTTCGCTAACGGAATCGGGCATGATAATCACCGTCTTATAACCTCTCACTGCGCCAACCAATGCCAATCCTATTCCCTGATTTCCACTGGTGGGCTCTACAATAATCGTTTCCTTATTGATAATGCCTTTTTGTTCTGCATCCAGAATCATATTTAACGCAGTTCTCGTTTTCACTGAACCACCTACATTCACTGCTTCGAACTTTACTAAAATTTCCGCACTTTCCTCATCGACCATGCGATTAAGCCGAATCATCGGGGTATTCCCTACGGCTTCTAAAATATTATTGTAAACCACTTCCTGCACCTCCTGCTTCGACGCACGCCCGCTGTTTTCACAGTTCCCGGTCTTGTCGCTCCGCTCTCTCTTTTAGTATATTGCCAACCTGCGTCAGTTGCAACCCCAAAAGAAGGCTAGGCCGGTTAAAGGTTACAGAATGTTTGTCTGCGACAGAAAGCTTGTAGTTCCGGTCACTATATCGCTTTCCTTTTCTCAATATTCAATTTTTATCAGGTTAAGTGTATGTTACAAAATTGTCTATTGAGATTGTCTGATTTGTCATCTCTTGCCTAATCATCAGGACTTACTTCCAACTGCCACACTATTTACCATCCACGCTAATGTTAATCTTAAGGCCTTTTATTTATTACATCACATGTTCGATAAATATTCGCGAAAGTCTGGTAGCTGGAAGAGCTTCCTGAGAAGCTCTCTGGCAATGATTATTTTGTTTTCATTTTATTTCGCTTTTGTACAAATAAAATAGGAATTTTTGTGTTGCTTGTTTGCGTGATTAAATTAAATGTAAATTCCATCCGTATAGGAATGTGTTGAGTCTGAGTTTGCATAATGCGTACACCATACTCGATAATAATACCCTGTCGGTACAGATAAAACCTTGCTAGTACTTACATAATATGTATCTTCTTTCGCTGCACTCCAACTTGTATAACGTACCCATTTTCCATTTACCAGGCGTTCTACTCGGACTAAAATAGAAATATTATCTACCACCTTATTGGCAGTAGTATCTCCACCCGCTCCAATCAATCCTGTTCCCTGTTTATTAATCGTAGAAGAGCCGCTTCGTAAATATACCCCTCTTGTCATGGAACCAACTGTTACCTCTGAAGAATCTGTATCCAGCAGATAGGAACCATCAACGCAAACCGGCTCGTCAGCCGCCTGTGCATTTACCGACATTCCTAAACTCAAAACCATAATCATCGCCATTACAACTGATACGAGTTTTTTCATGTTTATCCCTGCCTTTCACTATATTAACGCACAAGCAGGAAAAAACTGACGCGATTTTTATAAAAAATATAAATTTTTTATTATTTCTTTCATTTCAGCATCTGATAAGTTTCCCGTAATTGTATAATAGATGCTTTGATATTCAAAGTTTGCTACATACAAAATTTCAGAACTACCAGAAGTTTCATAGCTTTTCAATGTTATGGGAGTGCCATTAACATTCAATATCTGCTCATTCAACAACTGGTCCTCTACCTGATACCCCATTGCTTGTTCTGTTGGTGAAAATGATATTCGGTATTCCAGAATGCTATCTTGGCACTGATAAAACAAACCGGCTCTTTTTAATGTGGAATCTAATTCGTAATCTAAAAAAATAACATCATTTGGCAAATATCCAAACTGAACCATCTCTATACCAAGTTCATTTTTAATATCTTCATATGCTTCTGCTTCCGTATGCTGTTCTTCTACTACCGCCTCATCTCCTTCTCTTTCGGAGCTCATTTTCACCATCTTACTTGTTCCGAGTATCTGATTTTTAATCTCCGTCACAAGCGGAACTTCACCGATACTGGTCATGCTCATGGCAAATGCCAGAATTGCAACGATTGCGACCAGCAAATACAGCTTCCGTCTGCGTTTCTTAAATGGAACTGTCTTGTGCGTATTACCCTCGTTTTCATCCGAGACAGTTTTTCCATTTTCCTGCAGTGCCTGCATTTCCCTGCCAAGCCGGAATGCTTCTCTGTCTTTTTCAGGCATTTCTTCGCAAGCTGCCTTCTTTTCTTCTAGTTTCTGAATCTTCTGCATAAGCACTTCTTCATTCTCATCCGGAAGCTTAAGATCTTTCAGGGACTCATCGGCTTCTATTTCTTCCAGAATCGCCCGTGCTTCCTTATCGAATTCTCCGCGCAGAAGTTTCTCCATTTCCTCATGTTCTTTCTTCATTAGTGACCTCCTCGCCACTGCTTTCTCATTTTGCATTTCATTTCTTGCCCCATTCATCTTGACCTTTCCACGTACAGTGATTAAACTGTAACTATGAACGCTCTAAAAACAGGAGGCAAATCCATGAAACGAATTATCTTAACCGGTGGTGGTACCGCCGGCCATGTGACACCTAACATTGCATTATTACCCAGATTAAGAGAACTTCAATATGACATACACTATATCGGTTCTTACACCGGAATCGAAAAAGAACTGATTGAAAAACAGCAGATTCCATACCACGGAATTTCTTCCGGGAAGCTTCGCCGTTATTTCAGTCTGAAGAACTTTACCGACCCATTTCGTGTACTGAAAGGCTTCAGTGAAGCGAACCACCTGATTAAAACGCTGAAACCTGATGTGATTTTTTCCAAGGGTGGCTTTGTCAGCGTTCCTGTTGTCATTGCCGGGAAACGGAATCATGTTCCGGTCATCATCCACGAATCGGATATGACTCCGGGACTTGCCAACCGCATTTCCATTCCATCTGCTTACAGGGTATGCTGTAACTTTCCTGAAACTTTAAAAGCACTCCCGGAAGATAAAGCCGTGTTAACCGGCTCTCCTATCCGACAGGAACTTATGACCGGTGACCCGGAAAAAGCCCGTGCTTTCTGTGGATTCAAGGATGAAAAACCAGTGATTCTTGTAGTTGGCGGGAGTCTGGGAGCTACTGCTGTCAATCAGGCAGTGCGTGCCATTCTACCGGAACTATTAAAAGATTTCCAGGTAATTCATCTGTGTGGGAAAGGTAAGCTTGATACCAGTTTAAACAACTTAGAAGGCTATGTCCAGTTCGAATATATTCAGGATGAACTGCGTCATTTATTCGCCCTCTCTGACATCGTAATTTCCCGTGCAGGTGCAAATGCTATTTGTGAACTTCTGGCTCTCCAGAAACCAAATCTTCTGATCCCACTTTCTGCCAGTGCAAGCCGTGGAGACCAGATTTTAAATGCCCGTTCTTTCGAGCGTCAAGGTTTCAGCAAGGTTCTAGAGGAAGAAACACTAACAAATGAATTGCTTCTTGACACGGTTCACGAACTTTACGATAACCGTCAGCAATACGTAACTGCTATGCAGCAATCCTCCCAACAAAATCCGATTGAAACAATTATCCAGTTAATCGAATCCGCTTCAAAAAATAAATAGTATATATGCCATATTTGAAAAACAGGTGTCGATTCGACACCTGTTTGTTGCTAAATCGGTTCCTTCGCCGTCCTATTCATTGTCTGGTTTTATATGTTCTCTTACCCATTTTCGTGCTCTGTATAACACACTTTGCAATACTTCCAGACTGATTCCCATCTTATCCGCGACATCTTTCTGTTTCATTTCCTGACAGTATACCAGCATCACTGCTTCATACCATCGTTCGTTTGTTGTATAAAGCCTATCCAGAATATATTCACTTCTGTGAATCCGTTCTTCTACATTGATTTTCTCAAATACCGTTTCTTCTGCTCCAGGCAATAATTGATGCCGGAGCAGCTTCATATCCACTTTCTCATCTGGAACTTCGCGAAGAACCCGTCTTAAATAGGAACAGGCTTCATTCTTTGCCGTTACGATTAACCACTGCAGGAGATATTCTTCTGTGTATGTATCAAAGTGCTCATACAGTTTCACAAAAACTTCTTGTGTGATATCTTGAGCTGTATCATAATCCACGTTAGAGTATCGCATCACGATTTTAAAAACTGTATCCTTATTTTCAACATATACACGCCGAAAATGTTCTAAATTCTTTTCCCTCATAACCATGTGCTTTCCTCTATCTTATTACTCTATTTCTCCTTTTTTATTTTGCTGCAGCAAGCTTTGCCAAAATTTCATCTCTATCAGCATCGGTAAGTTCGCCACTCTTCCATCCAAATCCGGCATCGTCATTTTTATAGCGCGGAATCAGATGCATATGGAAATGAAATACCGTCTGACCGGCAGCCTCTCCGTTATTCTGTACAATGTTGTATCCATCACATCCAAGTACCTCTGTCAGTTTCGTTACCATCTTCTTGGCAAGTTTAAATGCTCTTCCGGCAACCTCTTCGTCAATTTCATAAATATTTGCATAATGCTCTTTTGGTAAAATCAAAGCGTGTCCCTTTGTAGCCGGTCCAAGATCGAGAATGACTCTGAACTCATCATCTTCATAAAGTGTGGCAGTCGGAATTTCACCGTTTGCAAGCTTGCAAAAAATGCAGTTATCGTTTTTCATAATACCTTCCTCCATTCAAAAAAAACATTTGATTATCCATATCGCCAATGCTACACTATCTTCAGAAAGGCGGTATGAATATGTCATTTACAACCAGTGATTATGAACAATTACAAGTTCTTATGGACGAAAGTCCTGAAAATAAAGCTTTGATTCAGAAGCTTCTGGATTCTCATCGTTATACAGTAAGCAAGATTAGTCATGAAATCCGAAACCCGTTGTCACTCATCTACAGTATGTTCCAAATTACGGAAACCCAGCATCCGGAAGTAAAGACTTTCAAATACTGGGGTCAAATTTGTAATGATTTAATATTTATTAATCAGCTCCTGACCGAACTTTCAGCCTACAATAACAGCGAGCAGCTGCGCATGGAAACATTCTCTTTCACAGAATTATTGAAGAAAATCTGTCTCTCCTTTGCGGCTTCCTGTACCGACACAGATATTGAATTTACTTCTCTCATTATTCCTGAACCCGTAATATATAACGGTGACCCGGTAAAGTTAAGAGAAGCTATTCTGAATCTTCTGAAAAATGCCAAGGAAGCCATTTCCGGAGAAGGCTCTATTCGTCTGGAATCCATCCTTACCGAAAAGCACTTCATTGTCCGCATTATCGATACAGGATGTGGAATTGCTGCTGAAGATTTGGACACCATTTTCGATACTTTCGTAACACATAAGACCGGTGGAACCGGTCTTGGACTTGCGATTGTCCAAAAGACCATTATGGCTCACAATGGTTGCATCTCGGTTGATTCTTCCCCCAATAAAGGAACAACCTTTGTCCTGCAATTTCCAATCACTTAATTACGGACTTATTATAGTGAATAACCATTACTTTGACAAGAAAAACTTTTGTTTTTTAATTTTCCAGTAATTCTTTTAATGGTTTATGTAATGTTTTCTCGAAAAATACCGTAATTTATCGTAATTTATCGTAATTCACACAAGTCAAAAGAATTGTGGTATGCTTGCCAAAATCAATGTTCTAACAAAAGATTCGCGGGCATTTGGAACTGTAAAAATCCATAAATATGTGTTATGATAAATATAACAATATCGCTCGCAGAACTAAGAAAGGCGAGGGATACCAATGAGTAGCAACAATCAATTTATTATGTCACCGACTAACGATTTCTGTTTTAAAGAATTGATGCAGAATCCCAAAATAAGAAAGGGATTCATTGCAGGTATTCTGAAAAAAACACCGGAAGAGATTACAGAGACCATTTTGCTCCCGGCTGAAACCAGAAGAGATTACGCAGACGAAAAACTATCTATTTTAGACGTGAAAGTTTTATTAGCAGATGGTACAAGGATGGATTTGGAAATGCAGGTAGCATACTTCGGTTCATGGGATAAACGAGTTCTATTCTATTTATCTAAACTGTATACAGAACAAATTCAAAAAGGCGATGGCTACGAAAAGCTGAAGAAATGTATTCACGTAGGAGTACTTGATTTCATACGTTTTCCGGAAAGTGAAGAATGTTATCACAAAATCAATCTTTGTAATTGTAAAAGCGGAGAAATTTACACTGATTTGTTAGAATTACACATTCTGGAACTTCCCAAGTTACCAAAGGTACGTGCAAAACTGGAACAGTGCGAAATGGTTTCCGATGATGAGATGGTTCTTCAGTGGATGGAATTCTTTAGTTGTAAGACGCAGGAGGATTTTGAAACTATGGCAAAACAGGATGAATATATGGAAGAAGCTGTAAATACCTTATTTAAGCTGAGTGCAGACGAACAAAAACGAGTGGACTACGAAGCAAGGGAAAAGGCAATCAGAGATGACAGAGCCAAACTTGACTGGGCAACGAAAGTCGGATTTGATGAAGGTTTGGCAAAAGGATTAGCTGAGGGTAAAACCGAAGGTTTGGCTATGGCTGGCAAGATTGTTCAATTAAAGCTAGCAGGGAAAACACTGGAAGAAATTTCCACTGCCTGTGACTTACCATTAGAACAAGTGAAAGAAATTTTAGGTGAATAACAATGTTAAAGAGACTTTAAAACACTACAGAAAAACAAGGGCTGATACTTTAACAAATAAAATCTTAAAGTACCAGCCCTATTAATTATCTTCTACAACGTAACTGTTGTCTTCATTGTGGCATTTTCAAATACGAAATCACTGAATTCGTTTCCGATTCCCGGAAGTTCCGGAACAGTAAAATATCCGTCTACCGGCTGATAATCGTATTTGCATAAACGTTTATTATAATCATAACGGTTATATACATGGTGCTCATGTATGGTAAAGTTTGGAATTGCTGCTTCCAGATGCAGGGATGCTGCTGTAAGAAGCGGGCTTGAGCATACATGAATCTGTACCCCTACATCATAAATATGAGCAAGGTCGCACACTTTCTTTGTCTCTGTAATTCCACCACAGTTTCCGATATCCGGCTGAATCATCTGGATAGAGCCATCTTCAAAATATGGAGCATATCCCCATCTTGTGTAAATACGTTCGCCCTGAGCGATTGGCATATTCAGATGGTCATGCACATATTTGTTCATCTTCGGATTTGGTGTACATGGTTCTTCGAAACAGAAAATGTTATATTTTTCTGCAAGACGACCAAGCTGAACAGCCACCTGCGCATCAATGTAAGAATGATTTTCCATAATAATATCTACATCTGGTCCTACTGCCTCACGGACTGCTGCAAGACGGTTAATTACCATATTTACATACTTTGGAGGAAGCAGTCTTGTGGTATCTTCATGATTCAGTCTTCTTCCTTCTTCGTCAAATGTGAAGAAGTCAATCTTAATTGCATCATAGCCTTCTGCTACAGCTTTTTTCGCATTATTTACATAATCTTCAATCGTAATGGCTGGAGTTTTCTTTTCTCCCCATCCAAACTGAAGCTGGCTGGCATAGCATCTTAATTTATCACGAACCTTTCCGCCAAGTAACTGATAGAGCGGAACATTGAAATATTTTCCTTTGATATCCCACAAAGCAACGTCAAGTGCAGAAATTGCTGAGAAAATAACAGGACCGCCATTCTGTCCCCAGAATGTTTCCTTGTATAATGTTTCCCAGATTAATTCTGTCTGAAGCGGGTCCATTCCCACAATCTTATGCGCAAAATCTACAATCGTGCTGAAAGCACCTGTGGAACCACTGCCATAAGCCATAGCAGCTTCTCCATCACCATAGATTCCTTCATCTGTGTATACACGGCATAAAACCGGTTTCCATGTCTTATTATCTTCCGGCTTTAAATCCATAATCATAACATCTACTTTTGTAATTTTCATTATCGTCTTGCCTCCATCATTTTCTGTTAATTCAGAGTCCATCTCAGAATACGGTTTTTCACTTTTTCAAATAACTGCATTACAATAACCAATACTACAACCATGAAGATAAATCCGCTCCATGCTTCACTGTAAAGTCCATATTCAGCAAATTTCTTTACATAGTAACCCATACCATACTTCGCACCATACATTTCTGCATATACAAGCACTACGAAGGAACCTCTGAGTGAATTGATAAATCCCGACATAATAGACGGCATAGCCGCAGGGAGGATTACCTGAAACATTTTTTCAACCGGATTTAACTCTAAGGTTTTTGCTTTATCAAGAAATACCTTATCAATCGTCATAATTCCGTTGATCGTGGCAAATAATGTTGCCCAGATTGTATTGTATACCACCAGGAACAAAGAAGCTGTTCTGAAGTTCGGTGCCATAAGCAGTGCAAATGGTGACATCAGAATAGAAGGAATGACACTGATCGAATATACAACCGGATATACCACCTTCCGGATTTTCTTATGCATACCAAGAATCGTTCCGCCTACAATAGCAATGGCTGCCGCAATGACAATCGCCGGAATCATAAGCTGGAAGGAATAAAACATATTTAAGAAAAGGGTTCCTATATTATCCCGGAATGAGCCAGCTACTTTACTTACTGATGGAAAGAGATATCCACCAAAAAGCTGGTTATCTGCGATATATTTATACCCTAAAAACATAGCTAAATAAATACAAACCGTTATCCAATAATCTTTAATAAATTTTAAAACTTTTTGCATAGATACCTCCATTTAAAATACATTCCTATAAAAAACCCAATTCCGCAGTATAAACGGCGGAACTGAGTTTTTTTATCCTGTTACTGATTATTGATCGTTTTCTTCGAAGAATTTTACTCTTCCATCGTAGAAGTCTGGGTCTTCATCACGATATTCAGCTACACATTCATCAAGAGCTTCTTTGTAAAGTTCTGTATTGATGTGGTCTTCAATGTTGATATCTTTTGCATCATTTTCATCAATGAATCCCATCTGAATCATGCCTTCCCATGTCTTGATTACAGAATTCTTACATGGGTCCACACTTGAAACATAGTTTTCATTTAACAGATATGCTGCAACATAGTCTTCATCTGCACCGATTTCTTTTGCAAGAATAGATACACATTCTTCTTTGTTAGCAAGATACCACTGTTCTGCACGGATAAGAGCTTTCAGAAGAAGTTTTACTGTAGTTGGGTTCTTCTTTACAAAGTCTGTATTCATGTTCATACGGCAGCATCCATAGTTTGGAACAAGGTCATCTAACCATGCTTTGATTTCGATTTCATCGTTATTTCCTACTGTAAATAACTGGTCTCCACTAAGTACTGCATAATCAGCTTCGCCGGCAACAACTGCTGCAAGACGGTCACTGTTTGTGCTGTATGTAAGCCATTCAACATCTGTCTGTGGGTCAATTCCTGCATCAAGTAATGCCATACCTACTACTGGATGGATACCTGCGTATGCGAATTTGCTTCCCTTTAAGCTTGTAACATCTTTATAATCTGTATCTTTCTTTCCAATGATATACATACCTTTCAGCATATATCCACCAACGATTGTGAAATCAGATCCTGTGGAAATGAACTGAAGTGGGTTATTTGTTCCCTGGTTTGAAGTTACATCAAGCTGTCCAGCCTGAAGTGCCTGAAGTGCTGCTGTGGAAGATTCAACTGGATCTTCTACTACATTGATTCCTACTTCATCGAAGTATCCCTGCTGTTTTGCAATCGTAACAAGGATGTTTCCGCTGTTTGCTCTTCCCCAGTGAACGGTATCTACTTCTGGTGTTTCTTTGTTATCTGTGTTGTCTGTTGTTTCTGTCTTTGTTTCTTCCTTTTTATCGTCAGATGAGCTTCCGCCGCATGCTGCAAGGCTGAAAGTCATTGCTGCTACAAGAAGAATTGCGAGCATTCTCTTTTTCATAATCTTTCTCCTTATAATATGATTGATTTGGTTGATAGTTTATTTGCAAATAGATTTCTCTATGATTGCACGTTTTCATTACTGTACTTTGCGTACATGCGCTTCTACATCTCTATTAATATAACGAAGCAATTCATTTCGAAGTTTAATGGAATCTGCATCCTCAAACCGGTTTTCTCTTGTGGTCCGTTTTTCATCCGGAATCTTCATATCAAAGATAACATTACTCGGTGACTGACCAAGTACAATGATTCGGTTGGCCAGAAGCATGGCCTCATCTACGTCATGCGTTACAAAGAATACAGTTTTCTTCTCTTCCTGCTTCTCCCAAAGTTCAAGCACCATATCCTGAAGCATGGAACGTGTCACTGCATCCAAGGCTCCGAACGGCTCATCCATCAGAAGAATCGGAGGGTCAATTCCGAACGCACCGGCAATGGCACATCTCTGTTTCATACCACCGGAAAGTTCTTTCGGGAACTTACGGTATACCGACTCGTCAAGACCTACCGCTTTCAGTAATTCCAGTGTTCTTTCTTTCAGATGATTCTTGTCCCAGTCCGGAAACTTCTTTTTCAGTGCCAGTGTAATGTTTGCGCCTGCTGTTTTCCAAGGGAACAATCCATAATCCTGAAATACAACTCCACGCTCTAAACTTGCACCGGTTATCGCCTGTCCATCCACCGTAATCTCACCGGTTGTACATGTTTCCAGCCCTGCAATCAGACGCAGCAATGTACTTTTTCCACATCCGGACTGCCCCAGAATACAAACAAACTCTCCACCTTCTACATCCACATTGATGTCCTTCAGAATCAACTTATCGCTTCCGGTATAAGCAAACGAAACGTCATGGATTTTTATATCATGCATTTTGGCTCCTCCCTTTTCTATCATTTTTGCAACATGCTTATCATACAATTTTCGACAATTTTTTCATCGTACAAAAATGACAAATTCAATTTTTGCCATGTGACAATTTGCATATTTTCTATAAGTAAATGTCATTTATTCGTTTTATCTATAGAGAATATCAGTCCTGTAAATCTTCCTTTTACATAAGAAAAGAACAGGAAAATTTCTCTCCCGGTCCCTTTTCTAAAGATGGTCCTTATCTATTTTTATTCATTGCTATCCGCTCAAACTGCATTGCCCGGAACAGCCTTTGGCTTTCCATATACCCTTTCTCATCCAAATGAATCAACTCATTAATCCGTGCCAGACGATAGAGTAAAGTGTTACGGTGAATCTTCATCTTAGCTGCCGCCTGCATGGTATTTTTCTCTGCTTCAAGATAATAGTAAAGTGTCTCATATAAGTTGCTTTTCTTTTGCTCGTCTTCCTCACGGATAAGCTGGAGTTCTTCCACTTCCCCGTCCATTTCTGCGATTTCTGCTTTCATGGAGGCTGCCAGAAGCTCCTGATAAAAATATTCTATCTGATAAATATCTGTATCCGGTTCCCGTTCTTCCCCAATTTCCATCAGCATTTGTACTACTTTCTCATTTTCACTCTTCTGAGAAAGCTTTGAAAATCCATTTCCAATGGCAACTTTCACATCAATGTCTAGCTGCTCATAGATATCCTTGCATTTCGCAATCAGGTTATCACGGTATTCCTTTCCTGAAATATCCGAAAGCAGATAATGCTGATAAATACCGTCCTCTATTTCCTGCATGACATGGAAATTCCGGCGCAATTCCTCTCTGAACGGCTTGGACTTTCCATCATCTTTCAGTACAATCCAAAGATAATCCGGCCGCTCCTCACTCTTATTAGCTGCCTGTAAGCTGGTAGACGAAATTGCACAATATTTTCCAATAATCCCTGCAATCTGTTCTGCTTTCATTCTCAATCGGTTATTCTTTGGAAATGCAGTACAAACCGCTCCGATTTCCGGCAATTCAAACCGCACCTGCGTGTTCTCATGTCCTTCTAGGTTCTCCATACCAATCCTGCAGAGCACTTCACCAAAGGCATCTTCAATCTTCATCGGTATTTTCGTGTAGGCATATAACTGTTCTAAAGCTTCATCCGCCGGAGTTGCCAGATTGGAAAACAGTATTTTGTAACAATTATTAATATCAATCTTCGCGTCTCCTGCCTGCATATCATATATCATCTCGATGAGAGCCGCTACCCTTGTAGAAATCTGTGCATAATCCTCTTTCGAATAATCCGTGTCAATGGAAAAATACGGAAGTCCCTTTTCTTCCGTCACAAACTGTTGGATATACGCAGCTTCCGCTCCCGTGGCATGACACCCGGACAAAATCATCTCCACCACGCCATCTACATGATACTCATCTATGATTCTTCCTATTAATTCAATCCGGTTATCATTCGGTGTCATAATGGAACAGCCTGTTGATAAATATCTTCTTGCAATGGCTCCGTAAATGTCCGGGTCATCCTCATCAATCATACGGTCCAGAGTCTTGACTCCGCTGCAGTTTTCCACGGCTACCACTACACCGCCATTTTCCTCAATCGCCTGAATCACCTTCAGACTGTCGCCGCCCATCGGGCAGCCGGTCACCAGGATTCTCGGTCTTGATTCCAACATTTTTCCCTGATGGTACTCCTCTAAAATCCGGTCTGTAATCGCATCTACCACCGCAGGTGTAGTCTTAAAATCAAACCGGTACTTGGAACCCGATACGATTTTCTGAATATCACCGCCAAGCACCGGAGCAGGCTCCAGTTTCATCACTTCACAAAGTCTGAGTAATGACTTCCGGATTTCATTACCAAGATGGATTGCTTCCTTCATTTTCTCCTCTGTGATAATCGTCTGAAAGAAATCCTCAAAATATTCTTTCGTCCGGATTACTTCACTTCTCCAGAACTCCATCGATACCCGGGACTGCGAATTAGGAAGTTCCATTACAAATACCGGTTTGATTTCTGCAAGCATCTCATACATTTTCTTCTTTCCGTCGCAGGTTGTCTCCCCTATGATCAAATCGGAAAAATGAAAAAACGGACATTTATCAGATATGGCAAAACCATAGCTTGATTTTACCAACGGGCACATACTTTTCGGCATCTTCTGCTCAGCCGCAGGAATCGTCTCATTGGAAAATGAACAAAGTCCCACTGGGATTGCGTCCACTGCCATTGCCAGTTCCGTTGGAAAATATGCACAATACATTCCAACCACCGGCACGCCTTTTTCCTTATATTCTTTAATTTCAATAAATGCCTTTCTCCGCTGCTCACCGAATTCTTCAAAAACCTCCGGTAAATCCTGAACTAATTTCATCTATCCAATCCTTCTTCCATCTGTACGGGTAAAGCTGTTCATCATCATTAAAGCCAGAAGCTCCTCTGATTTCTTTACATCTTCAATATCGTTTCCAATCAACTCCCGAATCTTCTTTAATCTATATATCAGCGTATTTCGATGAATGTGCAGCGCATTCGCAGTCTCTACTACGTTATGCGCACATAAAAAATACATCTTCAACGTCTCATAAAACTCTGTGTTTTTCTCTGCATCCTCCTGTTGGAGAATCTGAAGGGAATAATCATTGATTCCTGCTGCCGCAAGCATAGGATATGCGTAGGTATAAACAGCTTCTGCCCTCCACTCGCTTTCCAGCATCATATTATCTGCCTTGTCATACTCATCCAAAGAATCGATTCGTTTCAGCCATTTTACTTTCTTGTGACAATTCTCAATATCCTGAAAAAGGGTACTCACGCTGCATGGCTCCTGTACTTCCTTTTTCAGGCGGTCCAAAATCAATTTTTCCTCTTTTTTATTCTCTATCTGATAAAACAGCACCCACGTTTCTGCTTCTTCCCCCAGGATATAAGCTTTATTCCATATCTCTCGGACTTTACACACCAGACCTGTCAAATCACTTTCCGGAAAATAAACCATTAAATAGCCTTTCTTGATTTCATTGGAAAGATATTTCAGATTTATTCCTTCATTTCCACAGAAAATATCATGTGTAATCAGTCTCTTTCTCATAGGAAGTAATCCTTTTGGCTGATAGCCGTGAGTTGTCCAGTAATTCGCCACAATCGGAACCAGCATATCTGCAACTGTCCCATACTCCTCCCAGACATCCGGACTTAATGCATTGAAAATAATGACACTATATCCACATAATTTTCCATTCACTTCAATCCGTTTTGCCACTGCCATATGCTGTCTGCCAAACCGATAAAAATCGGGGTTTTCCTTTACTCTGCGCTTCAGCACATAATCATATGCTTTCGCTGTAAATTGCTTTGTTCTTACTTTTTGGAATTTTCTGCCCGGCATTGCACTGGAATAGAACGGGATTTCACCATCGACATTCAAAACTAAAACGGAGGCGCCGATGAAATCACGTACTTTTTCTGTCATGCCTTCAAGACTTCTGTTTTCAAATAATGCTTCAAATGCAATTTTATAGCATGCATTGACATCAATCATACTTCAAGCCTCCACCTTAATTAATATAGTTACATTTTAATAGGATTTTTTATCGCTAATATCTCAGTTTTTATTATAAAATGCACTTTTCGAAAAGTCTACCAAAAGTCTAGGAATTGGATTCAAGATTTTTTTAATAAATCGTTTTATACATTGATATTAACAATAAACAAAAGTCTGTGAACCTGTTTATTTTTATTGTTTTGTGAAAAATCTAACTTTTCGAAATTCTCTTGCAAAATGAGCATTAATATCCTATCATATAAGTAATTATGCAATAAATATTTTTTCAAGACGCAGTGGTATTATGCAAAAATGCCACAAAGGGTTTTTGATGGAGGTGTAAAATGACTCAGATGCAAATTAAGCCATTTAAAAAAGTATTAGTGGCAAACCGCGGCGAAATCGCAATTCGTGTGTTCAGGGCACTGAACGAACTTGGCATCACAACCGTCGGTATTTATTCAAAAGAAGACAAATACGCACTGTTTCGTGCGAAAGCCGATGAATCTTATCCACTGAATCCAAACAAAGGACCTGTGGATGCTTATTTGGACATTGAAGGTATTATCAATATTGCCAAATCTGCTAATGTAGATGCTATCCATCCGGGATATGGATTTCTTTCTGAAAATCCAGAATTTGTAGCCGCATGTGAGGCAAATGGGATTACCTTTATCGGACCTAGCAAAGATTTGATGAACGCAATGGGGGACAAGATTTCATCAAAACAGATGGCAATCAAAGCAGATGTTCCTATCATTCCTGGTGTGGACCATGCGCTCAAGACCGAACAAGAAGTAATGGAAGTTGCAGCCATGGTTGGCTACCCGGTTATGCTTAAGGCATCCAATGGTGGTGGCGGACGTGGAATGCGTATCGTAAACTGTGCAGAGGACATGCCTGTTGCTTATCGTGAAGCCTGTAACGAATCCAAGAAAGCTTTCGGTGATGACCAGATTTTCGTGGAGAAATATTTAAAAGGACCAAAGCACATTGAAGTACAGGTTGTAGCTGACAACTACGGTAATGTTGTTCATCTGTTTGACCGTGACTGTTCTGTACAGCGTCGTCATCAGAAAGTAGTAGAATATGCTCCTGCTTTCAGCGTACCGGAAGAAACAAGAAAGATTATCTTCGACAGCGCCGTAAGACTTACCAAATCCGTAGGCTACCGCAATGCCGGAACTCTGGAATTCCTTGTTGACCAGCATGGTAATCCTTACTTTATCGAGATGAACCCTCGTATTCAGGTAGAGCATACCGTAACCGAGCAGATTACCGGACTGGACATCGTTGCTACCCAGATTTTAATCGCAGAAGGATATTCTCTTGATAGTCCTGAAATCAATATTCCATCTCAGGAATCTGTAAAATGTACTGGATACTCTATCCAGACACGTATTACTTCGGAAGATCCATCCAATGGATTCCTTCCTGACACCGGAAAAATTACGGTATACCGTTCAAGCAATGGTAACGGAATCCGTCTCGACGGTGGTAATGCAAATGTAGGTGCGGAGATTACTCCATATTACGACAGTTTGCTCGTTAAAGTAATTTCAACTGACCGTACATTTGACGGGGCAGTCCGTAAATCATTACGTGCCCTTAAGGAAATGCGTATCCGTGGCATCAAGACCAACATACCTTTCCTTGTAAATGTAGTAAATCATCCAACATTCCGTGCCGGAAAATGTTATACAACCTTTATTGAGGAAACTCCTCAGTTGTTCGAACTTCCAAGCAGTCAGGACCGTGCTACAAAGCTGATTGATTTCGTTGGACATCGTATTGTAAATGTAACTCAGGGCAAGAAACCGATTTATGAAAACCGTGTTCTTCCTGTATACGATGAAACAGCACCTGTTTATGGTGCCCGTGATGAATTCCTGAAGCTGGGTGCAAAGGACTTCACACAGAAGATTCTTAACGAAAAGAAATTATATGTAACAGACACAACCATGCGTGATGCGCAGCAGTCATTGATGGCAACACGTATGAGAACAAAAGATATTGCCGGAGCTGCAAGAGCAACCAACTTATTTATGCAGAACGCATTCTCTGTAGAATGCTGGGGCGGTGCTACTTTCGACACCTGCTATCGTTTCTTAAAGGAATCTCCTTGGAAACGTCTGAGCATCTTAAGACAGCGTATGCCTAACACCTTATTACAGATGCTGCTTCGTGCTTCCAATGCAGTCGGATACAGCAACTACCCGGATAACGTAGTTCAGGAATTTATCCGCGTATCTGCAAAACATGGTATTGATGTATTCCGTATTTTCGATTCCCTGAACTGGGTAGAAAATATGAAGATGCCAATCGAAGAAGCTCTGAAGACAGGCAAGATTGTAGAAGGTTCTATCTGCTATACCGGAGATATTTTAAATCCAACAGAAGATAAATATACTCTTGACTACTATGTAAAGAAAGCAAAAGAACTGGAATCACTTGGTATCCACACCTTTGCAATCAAGGACATGGCAGGTCTTCTGAAACCATATGCAGCAAAAGAACTGGTAACTGCATTAAAGTCAGAACTGAAGATTCCGGTACATTTACATACACACGACTCTACAGGAAATGGTGTTGCCACTGTATTAATGGCAGCCGAAGCCGGTGTAGATATCGTTGACCTTGCAATTGAATCTATGAGTACTCTTACCAGCCAGCCTTCTATGAATGCTGTAGTAGAAGCACTTCGTGGAACAGAAAGAGATACCGGACTTGCTTTTGACGATTTACAGGAATTAAGCCACTACTATGGACGTGTTCGTAAAGTATACAAATCATTCGAAAGTGAAATGAATGCTCCAAACACTGAGATTTACAAATACGAAATCCCAGGTGGTCAGTACTCTAACCTGTTAGCTCAGGTAGAAGCTATGGGAGCAAAAGACCAGTTCGAGGATATTAAGATTCTTTACAAACAGGCAAATGAACTCCTTGGAAACATTACTAAAGTTACTCCTACCTCAAAGGTTGTTGGTGATATGGCTATCTTCATGTTGAAGAACGGACTTACAAAAGATAACATTTTTGAAGTCGGCAAAGATTTATCTTACCCAGATTCTGTAGTAGATTACTTCAAGGGTATGATTGGACAGCCTGAAGGCGGATTTAACCCGGAACTTCAGAAGATTGTATTAAAAGGTACAGAACCGATTACTGTCCGTCCAGGTTCTCTCCTTGAGCCGGCAGACTTTGAAGCAATCGAAAAACACTTGAAAGAAAGCTTTGATTTAAGCCGTTTCTTACCAAAGGATATGGAATGTAAGGCAGTCAGCTACGCACTTTATCCAAAGGTTTACGAAGAATATTGCCAGCACTTCCAGGCATTTAATGATGTAACCCGTCTGGAAAGCCACGTATACTTCTATGGTCTGCGCAAAGGTGAAGAAACAACCTTAAAGATTGACGAAGGTAAAGATTTGATTATCAAGTTCCTTGAAATGTCTGAGCCTGACGCAGAAGGACGCCGCACACTTTCATTTGAAGTCAACGGTTCTGTCCGTGAGATTTCTATCCTTGATGAAAAACGTGCCGTGAAGGCTGACAACAAGCTGAAAGCTGACAAGACAAATCCAGCTCATGTTGGTTCTTCTATTCCTGGAACCATCGAGAAAGTATTTGTCAAAGAAGGCGATACCGTTGAACAGAACCAGCCACTTGTTGTTATCGAAGCGATGAAGATGGAAACCACTATCGTTGCAAAACAGGCCGGAACCATCGACAAAGTTTATGTCAAAGAAAAAGACCGCGTAAGTACAGGCGACTTACTTATCTCTTTCGAAAAACAGAACTAATCTATCCTGACGAGCAAAAGAGGGACGGCCCCTTCTGCTTACCAGAGATAAGACCATATAAAAGGTACAGCTCATATCCTGATTGGGATTGGCTGTACCTTTTTCATTGTTTCTTATCCGTTTTTCTTTAATTACTCCAGCCCTTTTCTCAATTTGCGGCTCACATATTGCCACACTCCCATTCGTTCTCTGACTGTATTTTCCTTTAAGGTCTGCTCATCCATCCAGTCATCCAGAATCTTGTCTTCTTTCATTTCGTAAGACATCTCTTTCTTCTTAACACGATTTAATTCTTCCTCTTTCCGCTCTATGATTTGCTCCAGCACATCTTCAATATTATAATTTTCTTCCATAGAGGACTTATGTAGTTCATAGGAAAAATAAATCGCTTCTTTATCTTCATAATCTGTTTCCCGCACAAAGTATTCTGTCAGGACATGAAATTCTTCCCACAGATTTTTCTCTAATGCCGGGCAATAGCAGAAATAGTACTTTCCATCCTGCCAGTAAATATATTCCGGCTCCAGAATCAGACAATGGATATTCAACATATAATTACCAAGTTCTCCAAGCACCTGCACAAACTGGCGCATAAAATCCTCCATCTCAGCACTGCCCCATCCCTCTCGTTCACCCAATACCTTCATACTAATCTTTCCGGTAATCTCATAACGATATCTGCTTTTTTCATCCACCCCCTGCCCATGCATTATCAAAAGACCGGAAATATGATTATTCTGAATCATCCGCATCTGATAATCTTCTGAATATTCTTTCTCTACTTCCACACTCATCCATGTATGTCTGAGTTCTCTCTCATACTCTACTTTCATTCTAAACCTTCCTCTATTCTTTCTTTTAGAACTTTTAAGTTTCTTATTTTCTCTTCTGGCTTTGTAACAGCTGCACTTGCTTCCACTTTCAATGACAGTTTTTTCTTACTTGCATTTGCTTTAATCGTAATCTTATTATCATCAGCAATACACTCCATCTCAGCACCTCCAAAGAACAATGTCTTTCCCCGTATTCTCTGAGCAAAATAATCTTTTGCCTGTCTTTGTTTTTCTTCCGAATCAGCATTCCACAATTCACTTGTCACCACTGCCGTTTCATACGCAGCACCTGTTAAGATTCCTTTATCGTGATAATAAAATAATCCAAATATAACAGCCATCCACACCAATAGCACTACCGGTGCAAGATAACTCATTTCTACAACTGCACTTCCTTTACATCGCATTTTCATCATAGACCACCATACCCTCTCATAGCATCGCTCCTACCATAGTCGTATCCCTACCACAGCATTACTCCTGCCACACCAATCATCAGAAATGGATAAAAGGGAATCCGTTCTTTTCTGCGAAGCTTCTTTCTTAACACTCCTACTACAGTAATCAAACTGCACACACCAAACCCCAATGCCAGAATCACCAACAACTTCCATGCCCCAAAGCAGATTCCCAGATTCAGAATCATCCAACTGTCCCCATACCCAATCTGCTCCTTCGTCACCTTAGATAAGAGGCAAAACAAAATTCCAATTATAACTCCAAGCAAACATTCATACCAAATCTGAGGCCGCTGCCCTATCTGAATTGCAACCGCACCTATCGTTCCAATCAATAAATACACCATCGGAACCTCCCTTTTCCTGATATCCCATAACATCCCCATAAACAAAAATAACCCTACTCCTATTTTCCACATTTTGAACAAGCCGCCTTTCCTTTCACTTCACTAATTGGCACCGTGTAAATCTTACGCTTCAGTCCCGAACACGCTGAAGAATAATGATAGCGGTTCCCATAGTCTGTAATATAAATCTGTGCGGATGATGTGTTTTTCCCCGTGCACAATGGACATTTTCCATACTTTTCCCCATCCTTATTCCGCAAATCCCCCAACACTTCATTACTTACCTTTCGTATAGAAGGCTCTAAATAATTGCAATGATAATCCAGATGATAGACAAGCCCGGTCTCAGTAATATACACCATCTGCTGGCTGCTATTCTCTTCAAATAATTCCTTCGCATATCCGGTCCACCCTTTTATCCTCATCTTTTCCTTATAAGTCATAAGACCCTCATAAAAAAACGGAAACGGCAGCTTTAGCTTGTATTCTACACATAATTCATAAATCCCGATTCCCGGAATCGAATATGATTTTTCACAGTGTAATCCTCCTGACCCCTGAACTACAATACTTCTCTCCAGTCTTTTCACACCGATGGCAGACACCAGCATATTTTCCATTTGAGAGGAAATTAAAAGATCAGACTGATATGCAGATTCTGCCAGCTTCTTTCCCGTTTCCTGCATACCACTTCGTATCACTGTCTGAATTGTTCTGATTTCCAACATCCAGATTAGAGAAAGTGCAGCATAGAAAAACAAGGGAATGCATATCACCGCTTCAACGGTAATGCTTGCTTTTTTCATCATCGGTTTTTCCGAGGCAGAATCAGATACCTTCTCCGCCTGCCGAAAGAAATATGCATTGCGTGAGAATTCAAACTCCTCTACCCTCCTATCAAACCAAAAGTGAAATCCTGTAAACTTACGTATGTTAATGTTTGTATATGCTTGAACAAAAAAGACTATTTGCGGAAAAGGCATCTGACTCCACCTCCTTTTGATTTCGTATTATTAGTAATGATTATTTTGCGACATTAAACATTTAATGATATTTGTCATTTAGCGATATTGATAGCCAATCGAAAACTGATAAGTAATATTTCTTCTCATAGGACAAGTTACATGAAATGCAGCACCAGTTACACATGCATCTACACGAAAATATTCTTTTTGGAGAACCGTTCTTATTCTGAACTCCACCAGATCTAATACCCGCATTGTCAACGTATTTTTTTGTTTTGTCAGCAATAACATCTGCAAATACCTCTCATAATTTTCTCCATCTGTCTGCTCTGTACTTTCCTTTTGAATACCGGTCTCTTTCATCGAAAACAGATTTTCCAGAGATAGTTTCCAGGTTTCATCACTTTTTACTAACGGTACTCTCCCACCATCAAGCAAGGTCTTTACATCTGCCATTCCCTCTCCATATGCCCATGCCAACAACAAGGCATTCTTTACAATCGGCACAATTCCCGGTGAAACCAAGAGTGTACATATTGTTCCCGCCATTGCTTCTGCTTCCATCTGCTTCTCCTGATTTGACAACAAGTATGCATAATTAACTGCAAATCTTATATTACATATTTTCCTTGCCACACTCTCCAGATTTGCAGCATCACTCTCTTTTCCTTCCAGCAAATATTCCAACTCATATTTTAATCCCCCTTTGTTCTTCTCCTCTTCCGTAAATTTCTTACCTGCATTTCCAAAATGATCCATTATATACAGATTAAAAAAGATGGTGTCCTGAGGTTCTTCCTCTTTGACAGATAGTGTTCCATATCCCTGCCTGATATTCCGTTTTGATGGAACATCTTTGATTTCAATTTTCTCAGATGACAATTCAAACTGTTCTGGCAGAACAAGTTTGAAAAATATATCGGATTTCATTTCTTTCAATAATTCCAGTGGATTTTGTTCTGACGCAAGCGTCTCTTCTTCCTCTTGAAGAACCTGGTCCATTTCTTCACTCGTCTTTATGTCTTCTTTCCCATATTCTTCTGTCAACTTTTCTTTTTCTTTCCACACGGAATAATTGCCCATTATATTTTCAATCAAAGAGAATCCCGTTTTTTTCTTCTGATACTCTACGGCCTGTCTGAAAAACTCCTGTCCGTTTTCATCTGTCAGATACCCAATTGCAGTAGTATCAATATCCATATTTTCTGCTCCATAATAGCGCAGTCGGTTTAAAATATGTTCTTCCGATACTTCTCCAGACTCATAGCTTTCTTCTAATGCAAAAATATTATATTGTTCCAGCAAATCTCTTTGATATTCAGCAAACACTGACTCTGTTGCCATTGCCGCATCCGCTCTTTTTTCATTCTTTCTGATTTGGATGGATGCACTCTCAAGAACTGCTCCAACCAATGCCAGTAACAGAAAAAAGATTAAACTCAGAAAAACAGTCAGTTCGCCACACACCATCTTTTTCATATCTGTACACTCTCACTTTGGAATATAATCTGTTCCCGGTATCCTATTTTTAGATGCCGGCACTTTCACTGGTTATTTTTTCAAATATTGTTTCAACGAGATTCGTCAACTGTGTTTTAAAAATCAAAACCAGCCCTATAATTACAACTAAGACTAATATCAGTTCTACTACCGACATTCCATAGTTGTTCTGAATTGTCTGTTTCATTCTTTCCCAGACTTTTTCCAGATTCTTTTTCAAACTCTTTTTCATATGCATCCCCTCTTTTCACTTAACCTTTCTCTTTAAATTTGTATGGATACAAAAGCAGGCACCATTACAATCAAAAGCACAACTATCAGCATTAACAGCATAGGCAGTAACAGCTTCGTTCCTGCTTCTTCGCCAAGCTTTTTTACCTGATTTTTTCTTTCTTCCAAAGACTGATTTGCCTCTACTTCCAACATGGCCCACATTCCCTTCGTTCCTTTTCTCAGATTCTGTATCAGCAACGCACCCAGTTTCATGTATGGCATCACATTTGCGCGTTCCACAAAATGTGCATAGCATTCTGCTTCCGGAATTCCACTCTGCATTTCCTGTAAAATATAAAACATTTCTTCGTATGCCCACCGTTCTCTGCCTGTGCGCTCTTTCTGTCTGCGGTAATCTTCTACAATCTTTTTCCATGCATTCTTCGTACTCATTCCCGCACCTATCAGTACAGTAAACTGACTGACAATCTCTGGATAATCAAACAGCATCTGCTTTTCTCGTTTCTGCTTTTTCTCTCGTTCTTTCTGCAACTCTGAGTAGAGAAAAAATATACTTACCGCAGTTCCAACCAGAAGCAATGGTATCGTTTTTGTGCTTTCCACTTTCTTCCAGACTAGCTTTTTCCCATCAAGCGTTGTCGGAAGCTTCATATAAGCCTCCTCGCGGCTTTCATCTTCGATTGTAGCAACCAGATTTGCCAGTTCTTCTTTTTCACTGAGAGTTTCTTCCTGCTTTGCATATATCACAACATCCTCCGAAAGAGAAAAACTTGTAGTTCCACATTGCAAAAGTGCCGTCAGTGTCACTGGTACACCTTGTCTCTCTGTATCAATTTTCTCCAATACATCCTGATGTAACTTTCCTGCAGAGTCCACAACATCATAACGGCTCATTTCCCATCGGATTTGAAACGGATAATTTTCTATAAAATCCATCAGATTCAGATTTTCTGTAATATGTTCAGCACTGGAATTCTGTCCAAGAAAGGACACCTCCAATTCTTTTGCAGCCCTCACATATAATTTCTGTAATTCTTCTTCCGTATAAACGCGTGGTGCTATCTGAATATCTAAAGTTTCCTCTGTCTCGCCACCGATTTCCACTTTATAGGTATCCGTTCTGGCACGTTCGCCATAGTCCTTTCGCTGAATCTGCGTAACGGTATGGTCAGCAAACAGATTGCTTAATTCCATCAAAAATGCCACAGTCAATACACTCAGGAAAACAATGCTTGCTTTTTTAAAAACAGCTTTATTTAGTTTTATAGTAATAATATTGTTTCTTGTAAGTAGATAAAAGATAATTGAAATCAGATATAAAATCAGACAAATAATCATTTTAAACCTCTATCTCCACAATGTTCTGTCCCAGTTTCCACGCTGCCAGATATACTGCCAGACAGCTACTCATAAAACACATACCGAACAGATTGCCATACAAGACATTCATAAACTCTGGAAAACTCACGCGCATATACGCAATAATTCCAAAAGGAATCAATGTCATAATTCGAAATTCCAGCTTCTTTGCTGCGACCATTGTTTCTAATTCCCGCTGTATTTCTGCACGCTCACGCATATGGTTTACTGCATTTCTGATAATAGAAATACTGTCACCGCCACTTCTCTTCGCCTGTACAAAAACTGTAACAAATCCATCTACCTGCGGGAGTCCAACCCGTTCTGCAAATTCTGTCCATACCTGTTCTGCCGTAATATTAAGGTTCAACTGCCTCGTCATATAAGTAAATTCCCGGACAATCGCAGTGTTTTCCGAATAAAGCAGCTTCAGCTCTCTCTGTACTTCTTTGAGTCCATTCTCCATAGAATATCCCACATTGAGCTGCGCCTGCAGACTCTGCAAGGCACTCTGAAACTGTTGTTCAAACTGTCGTATTTTCTTCTGCTCCAGTTCCTTCAGCAGATTCCTGTACCACCTTATACCTATGGGAATAAGAAAAATACTCATTCTGAAATCAGAATAAAATAACATTGCAATTCCCATTACAAGCAGACCTGCCCTGCCTCCTGAAATAAGTAAATCCTTTTTAGATATCTCCTGCTGCCAAAAGCTTTTCTGTGCGCTTAAGGTCTGCGACCTTCACCCACTCTCCTTTGATTCTTCCATCTTCCATCCGTGTTTCACGAAAGGAATATAATGGCTGAATTTGGATAATTCCATCTTCATATCCAAGCACCTCCATAATTTCCAACACTTTTCTGCTCTTATCCTTCATTCGCCCCAAGTGAACCAAAATATCAATGCCGGAAGCAATCTGCCTTTGAATTGCCCCAAGTGGCAAATTCATTCCCATTAATACCATTGTTTCTAATCTGCTAAGCATGTCCTTCGGGCTATTGGCATGCCCTGTGCTAATGGAACCGTCATGCCCCGTATTAAAAGCCTTTATATGGACTCCCTATGTTCCCATCATGCAGAAATACAATATCTTTACTTAATATACACTGTATATAACGTTATTATCTTGCCATTCCACAGTTGCAAAAAGAAAAGAGCGCCTTTCACAGCCCTCTTTCATATCGACTTTCTCATTCATTTGTCATACTCAACAGTTTTGCAACCAATGTCTCTAAACTTTTTCCCAAAAATGGGACAAAGTCTGGTATTGCACCAAATGCCATCCCAATTATTATCATTCGACCACATTCTCTTGCAGATTCCAATGCAAATCCATAACTCAAAACACCTGTCAGAATAAATATAATTGATAAAAAGTAAAGCAAAATATTTCCCAATATCATCGGAATTTTTAATAACCAGTGAATCAATGTCATTACTGCAAGAATTAAATATAAAAACACTTTTATTATGTACTTAACCAACATTTTTAATCCCTCCCTTTTTTATCTTTCCGGACAGCAAGAATCTTGCCATCCGGACTTCCATTTTTTTGCTATCCGGACTGCAAAATTCTTGCTATCCAATACAGTTCATTATCCTTTCGTGTATATCATTTCCGTCAAAATCATCTCTTCTGCATCATGACAAAGGGTATTCATCCTCCTTGTCCATTCCATGTTGTCTTGCCTTTTTAATTCCTCTGTAATTCCTTCTTTCTCCATCATCTGTTTTACTAATTGTTCTTCTCTATCCCTTGCTTCTGCATCAATCTGATTCAAATGCTCGACAAGTTTTCCTTGTAACAACAATATTTGATATTTTGCCTTTCTGTGTTCCTGTAAATAGCTTTTACGAAGCATCCCATATTTCCCATAAGTTGGTTCGATATCTGTAAGTGCCAATTCTGGCAAATAATAATCACCACATAACATATAAGTAAGTCCATTTTTCTCATCATAAATTTCGTTCTGCATAAAATATTCTCCTTTTCTTCCTATAATTGGTCGTACATCTTCAACAGTGTTCCCTTTTTCATTTGACTATATTTCACCTGTAATTCTTCATATTTTTTCTGAAGACTTTCATATTCGTTTTTCGGAACACTATCGGATAGTTTCTGTTCTAAACTCTTAATCCGTGCTTCCTGTGCTTTTGCAATAGCAACGCTTTTAGGATTTTGCAATATCATTCCCTGTTGTTTTTCCTTCAATTCCATCATGACCTGTTTCACATTCGGATTATTATAGAAAAAACCTCTGGAAAGTCCTGTTAGTTTTGTAAGTTCAGCAACTGAAATTTTTATATTTTTTCTATACATTGTTTCAATAGCTGTTATTGCTGTTTCCGTCATTTCCGCACTTTTTTCTTTTGCCAGTGCTACCATTTTATCGTGTTTCTGCATTTTCCTTTTCCCTCCTGTATTGTGCTAATAATTCATTCATTTCATCTCGTACAGCCTTTGTATCCTCCGCTAATGCTTCGTTTCTTAACCGCCGATAATGTGGTATGGTTCGTGTATCCTTATGCCCCAACAGCCTTGCAATGCTATCATCATCTAATTTCATTTCTGTAAGTTTTACTCCAAAAGTATGTCTAAAACGATGTGTACGAAACTCAAAATAATTTCCCTTATCATCCCTGATGTCATTTTCATAAATCATGATATTTACATGATATTTCAGCATTGAATCTGTATATAATTTTCCATTATCTTGCAGAAAAATATATTCTGAATCTGGATGCTCCTTTTCTGAAACTTCTATTGCTTTTCTAATCAATTCTGCCAGCTGATCGCTGACTGGTCTTTTGTATTTCCTTGTTTTCTGCTGGAGAATAGTTATAAAATAATGCCCCGATTTCTCAGATAAGCAATCCCTTCGCAAAGTCAACGTATCCTCTATTCTTGTACCAAGCATTTGATGTATTATTAAACATCTGCCTAACTGGGGCTTTAATTTTGTTAATGCACAATTAAATCTTCTGATTTCTGCATCTGAATACGCTTCTGGTAAGGCGTTGTCATATGCTCTGCAATCACTGGACAGAAAAAGGTTGCATAAATTTTCTATTTCCAGTTCACGCCCAATTTCATCCAGCAGATTATCCAAGACAGACAGTTCTGTCGTGTAACTGACTGATGTAAGACCTGTATCCGTTTTTATATAAACCAGATAATCTTCTATCATATCCCTGCTAATTTCTGTAAAATGCTTTACTTCTGGAAACCGATCATACATGAAGCTAGCAAACCGACGGAATCCACGCAATTCACCTTTTATACTACCCATTGCTTTTGTCTGGCAGTGGCTATACAATATTCTCTTTATTATCTCTTTAAATTCTTTCTGCCTAATCTCACGAAAATCTAATCTATATCTTCCACGAATCGGATTACTCCTTGGCACAATATCCAACTTTCTCATATCCCATACATCTTTTTCATTTTCTGGAATATCTGCTGTTTTACACTTCACAACATACTCATAATACATTTTCAGAAAAGAAATCTGAGCGCTACTTTGTTGCTCAACATTCCGCCTATCCGGTCTATTTCTTCTAACATACAGCGCCAATCCTTTTTTATATAAAAATGCTTTATAACTTCTCTCCAGTTCTTCCCATTTTTTATCAGTGATGCTGCTACAACTTGTACACTTCTCATTCAGAAATTCTTTCAACAGATCAAATCTGTAAATATCATTTACTACTGTTGATAATGACAAACGTCTACATCTATCATCGATATACCCATAAATCTCATCCTGCATCTTTTCATTATGAATCTCTGATATGTAGTACACCCTGTTTTCCTTCCATTTCAGTCCTGCCAACTGTTTTTCTGTAGCTTGTTGATAACAGTCATACGAAATCAAATTAATATTACCTTTCATCATCTTCTGCTCCTTTCAATTTAAATGACTGATTTTTAGAGAAATATTTATCTTCAGCCGATACAATACGTTCCGGCATGAAATCAATGTACTGTTTTGTCATATTCTCACTTGAATGTCCTAGATAATCTCGTACCCCTTGTATAGAAACCCCATTTCCGTACATTGAAGTTGCAAGGTTATGTCTGTAATCGTGTGCTCTAAAGATATAATCTCCGCAGGCAATCCCACGAACCTTACACTCCCGAATCATCTGATTTGAAAATGTCTGTCCATTAAATGCACCACCCTTTTTATTTTTGAATAAATACTCCCCATTTTTTATTCCGTACTTTTTTTCATAATCGTTCACCAGTCCAACCAATAAACTGGGAACAGGAATGACTTTTTCTCTCCGCATTTTGCTTTGATATATGCGCATCCAATTCTCATTGCCTTGTGAATAAAAGGCTCCCGATTTTATTGTACAAACCTCGCTTTTCCTAATTCCTGTGCAAAACAAAATCAAATACATCAACTGTAAATGCTCTGGGAATGCCGGCAGCTCCTTAATTAGATGAGCAATTGTTTTTTCTGGAACACTTCTTTCATTGTGTTCCGAAAAACCTTTTTTTAAAAATCGTTCCGGATAAAACTTCAACACTTCAATATTTTTCATTTTCAAAAACTGTAGAAATGTATGCATATGTGTGATATATCGGTTAAAAGTGGAATACTTAATATCGGACTCATCCAAAACAGACACATAATCCGCTATATCTTGCATCTCCAGTTCAGTTACTTTCTTACTCTGTCCATCCAGATATTTTAAAAATTGTGAAATAAAACTTATTGTATTTCGGATATTTGATAAAGACAGATCAGATATCCCGACCAAATATTTTGCGTATAATTGTAAATACCAACGATTTTCTTTTTCGTAAATATTAATAAATGAAAGGCTTTTAACAGGTGAACTGGCATTGATTCTCGATTTATCAAACTGAAACCTATCCATATACCAGATACACGCTCGCCAATTTATCTCTGGATCTGTTAGAAATAACGTTCTTCTCGCAAACTCAACAATCTTAGAAACCTGTTTTTTTATAATTTCCGACTCCTTGTTTAAATACAGATAAAATCTGTTTTCGTCTGCCTGTTCCATTTCTTCAATATCATCTATTCCGTACTTATCGCAAAACCGTATAAGTGCTTTTAATGGTTCTAAAAAATATCTTCGATGTCTTTGTACCTTATCCATATTCAGAATTTCACACAGCAATATTTTTGTCTGTCGCACCAACTGTGATGAATGTATCCTCGTTAAGTCCCATAACAAATCATTCTTATCAACCACCTGACGGAAAGATTGTGCTTTCTTCTTATTGGGGACATACAGCAAAAACAATTTGTCTTGCTTAAAAAACTCCTGTTCTACAGAGAAGGGCTTTCCTTGTGAATAGACATCTGGCATATTTTCTATTTTTAAACGATCAAATAAGCTCAGTAATTCCGCTTTATATTTTTCTGAAATATCCTCTTTTTCAAGAGAATCCATATACATTTTTCTCGTTTCATAGTTAATATCTGCAGTACACTGTATATCTGTATACTGAAAAAATTTGTATAACCGGTTATAGTATTTTGCTTCTCCAGTCGTAACTAAAGATATTTCTTCCTTTAATTTCTCAGATATTTTTTCCTGATATAACTTCGGAACAATTTTTAATACTGCCAAGGTAATCCCTCCTTCCTTTTACAGAAAATCTGCAATTTGGTATAAATCTTCATTATTTGAGTAGTATTGATCTGTCGCTTCTATCAATCGTTCATTATTTTCACCCAAGTATTTAATGGTAGTTTCAACTTTCTTATGCCCCAGGGCAAAACGAATGTCATTCAAATCCCATCCTTCTTTTCTTCTTTCCTCCGCAAAATAGTGTCGGAGCTGATGCGGATGGGAATTGATATCCGTTTTTTTGGATAGCCTTTTCAACATGCTATACACAGAATCCGCATCTAATGGCTCTCCTTTGTTTTTTCCAGTTAATTTTGTAAATAGATACTCCGAGTTCATCAGACTTTTTCGGTTATCAGAAATGTACTTAACCAAGAACTCAAAAGTTGTATTACTTAACAAAGCCATTCTATATTCTGCATTTTTTGCTCTTGCCAAGTTGGTATTGGATTCACGATACCTTACCCGAACCGTCCTTCTT
Organism: uncultured Lachnospiraceae bacterium; assembly: GCA_900554415.1. Classification (GTDB taxonomy): domain Bacteria; phylum Bacillota; class Clostridia; order Lachnospirales; family Lachnospiraceae; genus Allocoprococcus. The sequence goes on from USGU01000002.1 coordinate 101,565, forward strand.
TCAAAATCAATATCTTCGGTATAATGGATTCCCAGAATTTCCCCTAATCTAAGACCGGTTTCTGCCATCATTGCTATCAGCAATCGATCTCTATCATTCGAACAGGCATTTATCAGCTCCTGTATTTCTTCGGATGTTATTTCTTCCAGATTAGGTTCTTCTTCTTTGAAGAAACCTTTAAACGAATTCACTGCATTTTGATGATTTACTCCCATACTGTCAAAATACGATACTTTTTTTACTCGTAAGACTTTAAGCATTGGCAAAACATCTTCCAGTGCCAAAAACTGGTAGTATCTGAAGACTGCACCAAGATACATATTGCAGGTCTTATTGCTCGTCTGTGTATTATGCTCAGTATGCTTTCCACTCTTAACCCAATACAAGAAATCAATAAAATGTTTATTCTGCTCTGAATAGGATAGCAATGTAATCTCATCCAATCCTATCGTTTGCTCCTGCAGATAATTGTAATAATATGAAAGTGCGAAGGCTGCGGATTTTACAGTATTCGGAGAAGCATTAATCTGATCCAGATGCTTCAAATACTTTGATGGAAGGATTTCAATTTCTTCAATATCAGAAATAATCAAAAAACGTGGTCTATTATCTTTCAAAACCGAAACAACCCTATATTTCAATCCACAGCCCTCCTTCCTTTCTTTTCGATTCGTTTGACTTCTTTGACTTCTTGATTTACATTATACACAAAGATATCAAAATGTCAATTACGTTTTTGACTTCTTTGACTTTTAAGAGAATATCAATAAAGCATTTTTTGATTTCTTTATGTTTTAAATTGATTTATAGGGATATAATTGATAAAATAAAATACAAGAAGTCAATTTATACAAAGTCAAAGAAGTCAAGAGGAGATTTGAATGAACGAATTTATATCAAATTCAGGCACACTAATAAATCCTGACAGCGTTTACGATCAGGAAAGATTCATCAATATACTTCAAATCATTTTACAGAAAAAAACACAAAAAGAATTATCTGAACAAACAGGCTTAAATAATGCAACCATTTCACGAATGCTCAACGGTGTCCGATCTGGAAGACCATATAAAAGCACTATTGATAAAATTGCAAAAGCCATTGATGATCCAGAACTTATCCAAGAATTATATGATGCAACGGGATATTCTTCTAAAAAAATACGGGAACGAAAAAAGATAATTGCAGACAATGGATTTTCTTTGGATCTCTCTACTGTTCAGGTACATGAAAAGTTTTTTTCTACCTTAATGCGTGGACTTTCCATGATGACAAGTCTTCATAAAGTTGAATGGACAATAAAATCTGGAACGCCCAGATCATACGATTATTTAATTGAATTAAAAGAGGGAAATATAGATTATTGGTATATTAGATATGTAGATAGAATTGCTTCTGATGAAGAAAGGAAAAAAGCCTTAACTGCCATTTATGGAGAATTTGCAAAATTGAAATTGGGCGGAAAAATCAAAGTTTCTTGCGCCACTCCTTCTTACGAAGATTATGATTATTTTATTACAATTCCGCCATACCAATTAAATACAAATGCTTCTATTATACATTTTGATTCTGAACTCGAAAGATTTGCAGACGAAACCTTTTTAGAGACAGCTTTACCACTTAAAGAAAATATTCCTGTTAAGGATTTTTGTAATCTTACCGAATCACTGATACTATAACTTTTTGGTTTTATCACAGAGAGAGTTGCTTATGGCTCTCTCTTTTTTTAACGCTTCCTCCTCCCATGTTCTAACTCATTATGGCAAATCATTTTCTAAAGCAAGTATCGCCTAGAGTAACTCAAAATCCCATTTCTGGATTATGATTCTCTGACGAACTTAATGGAGATTACGATTCCCCATACCCTCAATATCACAAAATATCAAATTTTGCTATTAGCTCATAATAAATTTTCGCAGCTATCTGTTTTTGCACTCATAGTTATCAAAAGCTTTTTATAACCATCTGCTTCTATCAGTAACAAAATGTCAATAGTTTTTTAATCACTTTTTCAAAAAAGGCAAAAAAATAGAACGTATAGATTATTTCCATACGCTCTATCTCACATTTCATATTAAATTTTTGAATTCTACAAACTTGAATTTATACCCGGTACTTGTCTCGATTTATAGTCATATCAACCAAATGAAATACAAGTAAGATAATAAAAAAAACGGAAACTATTATTATTCCTGCGCCCAGCTTGATAAAATCAATTACACCGCCAAGACAAAAGAGCATTGCCCATGTCTTAATCCGTTTTCCAGTAACTCTGCATATTTTCTCTGTGTTTAATCCAGTATAATCTCCTGATAAAAACAGCACACTTCTTTCTGTATTCCTTGATTTGATAAAAAATCTTCCAACAAAAAAGAGAACAGTTGCCATCAGTAAATCAATAAATATAATTATTATTTTAAGTTCACAACTTCAAATTGTTTTAATTCTTCTCAGTTCCACCTTCTTGCCCTTCGGACAAGAAGTATCCCTCGCTCAAAGAGCTCGGTCAATTCAAATCTTCTGTTGCTTTCAGTCTCTGCTGAAGACTGAAAGTTACCTTCGCTTTACTATTTCTAATAGTTTTCTCACATAATCATCTGCGTGGTTTATTGAAAACTCTCCATGATACATATTAGGAAGAACTTGTATAAAACTATCCTGCAATTTTTCATGAATGATTTTAGCAGATTTTTTCATTGATTGATTTTCTTTTTCTCCAACATAAACTTGAACGGTTGCTTCACACTCTCCAATGCCATCTTTTAGTGAATATACTGAGTTTTCCTGTAAAAAGGCAATCATATCACTCTTTCTAATAGCACAAGTATCTTTGTAATATTCATCAAACAAATTCGACTTTATTCGTAGTGATTTGAATTGCAATTTTGAAAACCACTTATACTTTATTAAGCCATAGCAACTTCCAAACGCCGGTTTAATCATAGAATATGTAAATTTTGAAGGTATCACAAGTACACTTTCCACTATTGCATACTTACATATATCTTTGCGTTGAGATAAAATTTCAAGCAAAATCTGCCCTCCAAGCGATAGTCCTCCCATCATTAAAACAGAACCGCCCAATTTGCTATTTACAAATTCTATAATATCCAAAGCATTATTCTCTATCGTTGTAAACTGCTTATCACATCCTGCATGACCATCTAATATAGGCAAAACCACATGATAATCTGTTTGAAGTCTTTCAGCAACCTCTTTGTAATTCCACCATGATAAACCGCCTCCGTGTAAGAGGATAATTACATCGCTGTTTTCTTTTCCATATTCTACATAATTCAACCTCTTTCACCTCGCTGTAAACTTCCGATTTGTATAACAGAAGTCTAACACATGTTGATAAAAAATACTACATCCATACTAATGTCTGTGATTTGTTTTCCATAAGAGTTTCCTTTCAAAAATATTTTATATTTTCTATATCTTGGTGTTTGAAAAACAGCCTCATAGACGTTTGTTAATGCTTGTACTCATTACCTTAAAACCACAACCTCTTGATGCAGACACGTTAAAATATTTATAGGCACAAGAGGAAAATAGACGATTTTGAAATAGTCTGAATATTTCAGATATTGTCAGAAAGCATGTGTCTATGAATACAACAGCAGTTGAAAAAGGATTACAGTTTGAAAAAGCAGTAGACAGATTGTCCGTGATCGTTGGCACACGGCAGAATTAGAGAAAGCGATAGACAATATCCACAAAAAAAGGCATAAAAATACGAGGTTTTCTTCCCATATTATATAGAAGATTTACCTCTTTTTCAATTGAACATTTGTTCGATTCATGTTATAATATCATTGTGTTAATCGAAACGAAAGCGGATGCGATTTTCCGATTGTTAGATGCCCTCTAGTAATACAAAGGAGGGGATGCCCATGAATACACTGGAAGTACTTACTCTGTTGTTAGTTGTCTTTGCAGCTCTATCATACATCGACAGACATGGTGACGATAATAACAAAAAGAAATAGCATCCTCCGTCCAAAGTGAATGCTATTTCTTTTCTAGTCTAACTGAGGGCAAATCGGAATTTTCACCTCCGACAACCTTTCTAAGTAGATTATACACCATGAGGGGTTGAGAAATCAATCCCTCTTTTTTTCGGATAAATCCATAACCTTTCTGGTTGTCATATCTTGTTACCGTTCCGAACATTCTCTTCACTCCTTCCGTTCTTCTAATGAAATATAGATTTCTTTTTTGACACACTTACTATCATTTATTTCCTAATATTCCTTACATGGCTTAATCTGCTCCTTCTCATATTTTCGGGCATAAATAAACAAGCCCCTTAACAATTACATTACCAGTAGGTAATATACCTGTTAAAAAGCTTCCCCTGCTTTAAGAAGTCGATGTTATCGGCTTTTTTGTTTACTATTAGATACAATTTCACCCCGGCATGACGCGATCCACAGACCTGCGCCATGTCGGGGTGTTTTCCTTACAGCTATATTGTCAGATTTCCTCTTTCTCTGAATCCGGTGCTATCACGGACCCGATGGCCGTAGCATAATCAGAGTACTCCGGAATGCTGATCTTCACATCCCACAGACTCTTGAAATCCTCGATGATCTGTCGGCACTCGAAAAATTTGGTCAGACCGCCGATAAGAATGTAATCTTTGATACCGGTGTTCACGGAGGCTAAGATTCCTGCCTGACAGATGTTTTCGATGACCATATGTACAATACCGGCTGCGATGTCTTCGGGCTTGGACTGGGCATCTGCCTTACCGAAGTTAGAAGCCGTCACGTCCAGATTCAGACCGGGCAGTTTTTCTTTGGCCAGATCAGCGATCCGCAAATCTATCTTCGTCACATCCCCCTTTCGGGATAACGGCACAATCTCCTGGATATCACTGGTATTCAGCATGATGGAAGACAGTCCACAGATTGTTCCGCCGCCCAAGCCGACACCACCCAGGTGCTTCATCTCCTTCTCCGTCACTTTGACGAAAAAGCTTCCGGTACCCATACTGATGACAATGACTTCCTTTTTATCCGTAAGATAATATCCTCCGGTACCTGTAGCGACGAATTCATCCACTTTATAGGTCGGACAGCCGTATACCGCTTTCTCCACATATTTGCTTCCCACGCCGGTGATATAGACTCCTTCCACATCAGCCAGTTCCAGATTATTCTCATACAGATATCTTCCGAATGCACCGTAGAGAGATGCCACCTGGCTATCCGCCTTAACCGCCATGGGCGGAAGCATATGCTCTCCTTCAAAAGCTACGATTTTTGTCGTACTGCTACCGATATCGATTCCTATTTTGACAGGCATGTTTTCAACCTCCTCATATCACTTCACTGTTCATAGTCTCATTTTCAAATACATTTCCACAGTTCGAGACCGTCAGCCAAACACTTTATCCACCGCATCCTGTACAGAACTGACACCAATGACCCGGATCTTACTTCCTTTTTTACACTCTTCCAACGAGACAAGCGGCACCACACATTCTTCGAAGCCCAGTTTTTCTGCCTCTGCCACACGTTGTTTTGCCATGCTGACCGCCCGGACCTCGCCGCTCAATCCCACCTCGCCGAAAGCGACCAGTTTCGGATTCAGTGCCTTATTCCGGAAGCTGGACAGAATCGCCAGCACGATCCCTAAGTCGATCGCCGGCTCCTGAATCTTGATGCCGCCGGTGATATTCACGTAAGCATCACAGGAGGATAACTGTACTCCCGAACGCTTCTCCAATACTGCCATCAGGAGATTTACGCGATTGAAATCCGTACCGGTGGTCTGTCTTCTGGGAATGCCGAAATTACTGTGGCACACCAGCGCCTGTAACTCGATCAGAAGCGGTCTGGTGCCCTCCATGGTGCATGCCACCACAGAACCGCTGGCATTCTCCGGTCGACCGTTCAACATATATTCCGAAGGATTCTTGACCTCTGCCAGCCCCGTCTCCCGCATCTCGAAGACACCGATCTCATTCGTGGATCCAAAACGGTTCTTCACGCCCCGCAGAATACGGTAGGACGCATGTCTGTCCCCTTCAAAATAAAGTACCGTATCCACCATATGTTCCAACACTCTGGGACCTGCCACCGTACCTTCCTTGGTCACATGACCTACAATGAAGATCGAGATTCCCAATCCTTTCGCCAATTGCAACAAGATGCCTGTGGAATCCCGCACCTGGGATACACTTCCCGGTGCCGCCGACACATTCTCGTTATACATGGTCTGAATGGAGTCAATGATCACGACCTCCGGTTTGCTCCTGCGGATCACTTCACCGATAATGTCCAGATTCGTCTCGCACAGTAGGAGCATATGCTCCGAAAAATTGCCCAGACGATCCGCCCGCATCTTGATCTGTACCTTGGATTCCTCTCCGGAGATATACAGTACCTGGTGTCCTGCCGCGGACAGATTATGACAGACCTGCAATAACAGTGTGGACTTACCGATTCCGGGGTCTCCGCCTAACAGTGTCAGGGAACCCTGTACGATTCCGCCACCGAGCACCCGGTCCAGTTCTTTGATCCCGGTGAGTGTCTTGTTCTCCTCACGGATCGCGATTTCAGATAATACACAGGGTTCGGAAGCCTCTCTGCGCTCTCTTCGGCTCCCGGTGCCGGTGTTTTTCAATACCGTTTTATCTATCGTCTCTTCCACGAAAGTGTTCCACTCTCTGCAGCCGGGGCATTGTCCCAGCCATTTCGTGGATTCATAGCCACAGTTCTGACAGAAAAAGACGGTGGCTGTCTTACCTTTTGCCATGCTCTCTCCTCAATCGTTATAAAAAAGAGCCCGGACACGAAGTACTACAATATCCTCCGTGTCTGGACTCCTTTGCAGTGCGCCTTTACGCCTCTACGATCTTCACAGGTACTTCCCCTGCTGCTTCCAGTTCTACACTCAGGCTCAGCTTTCCGCCAAGTCCGGTCTTCATGGTTCCTACGTTCTTACCGTCAATAAATACTTCGTACTCGGTGTCGTCCTTTAATCCTACTGTGATCTGGGAATCTTCATCACCTTCTACGATGAATTCTACACTGTTATCGGACTCTTTGAACTCCAGCACACTGGTTCCGGGAACAGATTCATATAAAAACATACCGTTCTTCTCCAGCTTTGTCATCTCATTGTAGGTCTTAACCTTCAGCAGATCTCCTGCATGCTCATAATCTTCTACCTTTGCCTTCTTGGCCAGCTTATGATTACCAAAGCTGATAGATCCGTCTGCTTCACTGCGAAGTATTTCTTCCACTACTGCCATCTGTCTGTCCTCCTGAAAGTAACTGCATCCGCAACACTTCTATATCCTTCATCCTTTGCGAATGGGGTTTGAATAGTTACAGTATAATATATCTCACCCTGTTTTTCTACAAAAAATTTTTAAATTTTGTAACTATTCAGAGTCATTTAAATATCATTGAATATTCGTCGAATGCTTGCATTCGTAAGAATATTTCATGATATTTATAAGACGAGGTAACCTCAATGAGCAAAAGAAAAGCTCTGCAAGAGCGATTTTGCGAATTGAGTGACTGAATAGTTACAAATGCTTAATTCTTAACCGTAAATACGACTTTACCATTCTTAAATCCTGCAGAAACCTTATCTCCCGGCACCACCTTTTTCAGCAGGATTTCCTCTGCCAGAGCATCCTCTACCACTGACTGGATCGCACGCTTTAACGGTCTCGCTCCCATCTTATTGTCAGCATATTTTTTCACCAGATGCTCCTTCAGTGCTGCAGTGATCGTCAGATGGATTCCCAACTGATTCTCACACCTTTTGTAAAGATTCGACGCCAATAAATTGACGATTTCCTTCATATTCTCGTTGTTGAGCTGATGGAACACGATAATATCGTCAATACGATTGATAAATTCGGGTTTAAAACTGCGCTTTACCTCCTCCATGACGCTCGCTTTCATCTTCTCATAATCCTTTGTCTCACTCTTCTCCGTGGCAAATCCCAGATTCTTGGGATCCACGATTCTCTGTGCTCCGGCATTGGAGGTCATAATCAATACAGTATTTTTAAAGCTGACTTTCCGCCCCTTGGAATCCGTAATGTGACCATCATCCAAGACCTGCAGCAGAATATTGAACACATCGGGATGTGCCTTTTCGATCTCATCAAATAACACCACGGAATAAGGATTCCTGCGCACCTTCTCGCTCAGCTGACCACCCTCTTCAAATCCCACATATCCGGGCGGTGAACCGATCATTTTGGAGACCGAATGTCCTTCCATATACTCCGACATATCTACGCGGATCATGGCATCTTCTGAGCCAAACATCGCCTCAGCCAACGCTTTGGACAGTTCCGTCTTGCCCACACCTGTAGGTCCCAGGAACAGGAACGAACCAATCGGACGATTGGGGTCCTTCAGTCCCACACGGCCTCTGCGCATTGCTTTGGCTACGGCAGTGACTGCTTCTTCCTGACCGATGACACGTTTGTGCAGTGTCTTCTCCAACTTCAACAGTCTCTCACTTTCTTTTTCCGCAAGCTTCTGCACCGGGATCTTGGTCCACCGGGCTACCACCTCGGCGATCTCATTTTCACCGATGCTTAAGGTATTTTCCTCTTCGTGTTTTGCTCTCTTCTTCAACAGACGCTCCTTTTTCTTCATCAAAGCATCCTGCTGCATTTTGATCTCTGCCATCTGCGCAAAAGCTTCCATCCGGATCGCTCTTTCCATCTCCTGATCCATCTCCAGGATCTTATCAGAGATTTCCCGGATCTTATCCGGCACATCCAGAGCATGCAGTCTGACACTGGCCGCTGCCTCGTCCATAAGGTCAATGGCTTTGTCCGGAAGATTTCTGTCGTTGATATAGCGGCTGGACAATCTCACCGCTGCCTCCACCGCTTCCGGTGTAATGGTCACATGGTGATGTGCTTCGTACTTCCCCTTGATACCCTCCAGGATGCGGACAGCCTCTTCCTCTGTGGGTTCTTCCACCGTAACCGGCTGGAATCTCCGCTCCAGTGCGGCATCCTTCTCAATATACTTGCGATACTCCGCGATCGTGGTCGCACCGATCAGCTGGATCTCTCCCCTGGCCAGGGAAGGCTTCATAATATTGGATGCATCAATGGCACCCTCCGCGCCTCCGGCACCGATGATCGTATGCAGTTCATCCAAAAACAGGATGATATTTCCATCATCCGTGACTTCTTTTATTACCTTTTTGATCCGTTCCTCGAATTCGCCACGATACTTACTGCCAGCTACCATCCCCGACAGATCAAGCGTCAACAATCTCTTGTTCTGCACCGTAAAAGGTACATCTCCCGCCACGATCCGGGCTGCCAGTCCTTCCACCACGGCGGTCTTGCCAACACCGGGTTCCCCGACCAGGCAGGGATTATTCTTCGTCCGTCGGCTCAGGATCTGGATCACTCTGCGGATTTCTTCATCTCTTCCGACTACCGGATCCAGCTTTCCTTCCCTGGCCAGCGCCGTCAGATCCCGGCTGTACTGCTCCAGCGTAGACTGTTTTGCCTTACGCTCTCCTCTTTTTCCCAGGTCTTCCTTGTACAGATTGCCGTCCTGTCCGATAGCGATCAAGGTATCCACATAAATTTTCTGTACATTGGCTCCCAATGTGTTCAACAGGCGTACCGCTACATTTTCCCCCTCTTTGATCAGGGCCAGCAGCAAATGCTCCGTTCCGGTCTGCTTCTGTCCGAAACGTGCGGCCTGATGGTGTGCTTCCTCCAGGATTCTCGAGGCTCTGGGAGAATATCCCTCTCTGTCCTTCACTGCGACACCGTTCTCAAACGCGATCAAATCCCGGATCATGTCCATGACCTGCCCGGTCTCCACACCGTTATCTGCCAATACCTTAGCCGCCACACCGGTGGTTTCCTTTAATAATCCTACCAGAATGTGTTCCGTTCCGATGTAACCCTGCTTCAGGCTCCTTGCACATCTGGCAGCCTGCGCCAGCGCATTCTGCGCCTTATCCGTAAACTGTGACTGCATCAATTCAGTCCTCCATACTCTTCATATATTTCATCAATCAGCTCATGAACTTCCTGCCTGGAAATATTCTTGCAGCTGCTCTTAGCCAGTATTACCTGCAATTCCTTCCGCAATTCATCTACCGCACGCATGCGATCCACATCGAGTGCAATTATCGCGCCTTTTCGCCGGTCTACCTTAACATAACCTTCCTGCTTCAGAACCGTATATGCCTTATTTACTGTATGCATATTGATCCCGATCGTATCCGCCAGCTGGCGCACGCTGGGCAGAGAATCTCCTTCATGAAATTGTGACGTGGCAATTCCCATGATGATCTGATTGCGTAATTGCATATAGAGTGCTTCATCACTGTTGAAATCTATCTCTATTATCATCAAACTCGCTCCCTTCCCATGTCACTGATTGTTATATTCCTATTATAACAGTGAACGCAGTACTGTCAACTGTAACCGGGGAAAGTTTATCGTTTTTTAATCAAAAACGGCATCTCACTTGTGCAAGATGCCGTTTGCATTTTATTGATCTTCGTCTCCGTCCCAATTCAGGAATTCAAATTCAAATTCATCATCATCTGACATGAAGTTTTTGGACTTCCAGCCGGGATTCTGATTGCCTTCACTCTGCGGTACAGGCTTTGTGGGTCTTGCCACCGGTCTGCCGGCCTGCTGCACGGGTCTTTCGCTCTGCGGTGCCGTGGGTCTGCCTCCCTGAGGTGCAGGTCTTCCCTGTCCGGGTGTCACCGGTCTGCCTCCCTGGGGTGCAGGTCTTCTCTCCTGCGGTGCCGCAGGTCTTACGGTCTGTCCAATGGGTCTCTCTCCCTGAGGTGCGGGTCTGCCATCTGGACGTGTTCCCTGGCCTGTCGGTCTGGATGCCGGTCTTCTCTCGGCTCCCACTTCATGCATTACTTTCTGGCTGCCTTGCGGCCTGCCGCCCTGCGGTCTGCCTCCCTGAGGTGCGGGTCTTCCGTTTTGGGGTCTGCCTCCCTGGGGTCTGTCCACTCTTCTTCTGCGGGCCGTTTCCTCTTCCACGCCGGAGAAATAGGATGCGTCATTCATATCTTTGATTTTGAAGATCAACAGTGTCACCGCTGCTACCGCCGCTACAAGCAGAATCACCAAAATAATAATGACTGCTTTCTGGCTGCTGATCTTTTTCTGATTGGTCTCATACTGTGCATTGATCTCTGTGATCTGGTTCAGGGAATTGAACAGATCATCAATCTTATATTGCTTCTGTCCTGCCATATCTAACAGATACCATGCATCTCCCTGCATCTGAGTATCCCAGTCCTTGGATGTGGTCTGGGTATCTTCCGTGGGCTGCTCATCTGCGGGTGGTTCCTCTGTCGGCTGTTCTTCTACCGGTGCCTGCAGTTCTCCGGATAATGCAACATAATCCGAACGAATGAAGCCTGTCACCTCGACACTGTTGGAAATAAAGCTTATCTGATACCATGTCTTTCCATCGGTTCCTGTTGCCTGTCCGGTCACAGTCAGTGCCATTCCATTCTCCGCAGTAGTCACGATCTGGCTGGTGGTAGACGCATTGCTGCGCACACGAACAGACTGACCTCCGGTCACGGTCGCACTCAGGGGTTCCACTGCAGTAACCTCCACAGGAGTCTCATTCACAACAGGCGCCGGTGTTGCTGTGGTCGTAGTCGTTGTAGTAGTTGTTGTAGTTGTTGTACCTGAAGAAGACGGCGGGGTAGATCCGTCGGTAATGTTTACCAGATCGGAACGAATATATCCCAGCGTATTCGCATCCACATATACTTCATACCAGGTATAACCGTCTGCACCCTTGGTCTGACTCTTGATGGAGATTGTCTTATCCTTGGACGCACTTCCGATGACTTCACTGGAAGAATCCGCAGTTTTACGGATCTTGGCACTGGATGCCGTTACCTTGGCCGCACTCTCCGCATGACTGACGATTGCCAGATCCCCGGCAAAAAGTCCTGCTCCCAACACAAGTACCAGTGCAAGCATTCCCCAGAAAGCTTTACATTTACTTATTCTCTGTACTGTCTTTTTCATCTGCAACTCCTTTTGTATCCTGACCTTGCCTTACGCTTCATCGATTGCTTTGCCAATGTCATGACGCATGTATTTATTCTCGAAAGAGATCCATTCCGTTGCCGCATAGGCATTGGCACGTGCCTCCTTCAGGGTAGCTCCCTTTGCTGTCACTCCCAGGACACGACCGCCGTTTGTAACGATTCCCTTGTCCGTAAGCTTCGTTCCCGCATGGAAACAGTAATAACCGTCTTTGCCGTCAAAGTTCTCCAGTCCGTGGATCACATAGCCCTTTTCATAAGAGATGGGATAACCGTCACTTGCCAGGACCACGCACACTGCCGCATTGTCCTCAAACTGCAGATCAACCTGATCCAGGGTTCCGTCCACACAGGCTTCCATGACTTCAATGATGTCATTCTTCATTCTGGGAAGCACTACCTGCGCCTCCGGATCTCCGAATCTGGCATTGTACTCTAACACCTTGGGGCCGTTCGGAGTCAGCATCAGTCCGAAGAAAATGACTCCCTTGAAAGGTCTGCCTTCCGCTGCCATGGCATCCACGGTAGCCTGGTAGATGTATTTCTTACAGAATGCATCCACTTTCTCTGTATAGAAGGGGCTGGGAGAAAAGGTTCCCATACCACCGGTGTTCAGACCCTGATCGCCGTCCTTTGCTCTCTTATGGTCCTGCGCAGAAGTCATGATGCGGATGGTCTTGCCGTCCACAAAAGAAAGTACACTGACTTCTCTGCCTGTCATAAACTCTTCGATGACCATGCGGTTGCCGGCTGCACCGAACTTTTTATCCAGCATGATCTCATCCACGCCTGCCAGCGCTTCTTCTAAAGTATTGCAGATCAATACGCCCTTGCCCAGTGCAAGACCGTCCGCCTTCAGCACGATGGGAAAGCTTGCCTGCTCCTTCAGGTACTTAATAGCCTCCTCCGCGTTATCAAAATTCTCATAAGCTGCGGTGGGAATGTTGTATTTCTTCATGAGATCCTTGGAAAAGGCCTTGCTACCTTCCAGGATCGCTGCATTTTTACGGGGTCCGAAAGCCCGCAGACCCTCTGCCTCCAGTGCATCCACCAGTCCGCCGACCAGGGGATCATCCATGCCTACGATGGTCAGGTCAATGGCCTGTTCTTTCGCAAATGCCACGATCTTATCAAATTCCATGGCTCCGATGGGAACACATTCTGCGATCTGACCGATCCCGGCATTGCCCGGAGCACAATAGATCTTATCTACTTTAGGACTTTTTGCCACACAGGTTGCAATGGCGTGCTCTCTGCCGCCACCGCCTACGATCAATACTTTCATACCCATATCTTCTGCCTTCCTTAATTTTCGCTGTTTGTATGCTTTACTTTTCCGTCCACGACACAGATCCGTCCATTGGCAATGTCATCCACTGCCTTCGGAAGAAGCAGCCACTCTGCCTGTTCCATCACACGTCTCTGCAACGTCTCCGGAGTGTCGTCGTCCTCCACTGCCACTGCCTTCTGTGCAATGATAGGACCCTCGTCCATGCCTTCATTCACAAAATGTACCGTAGCTCCTGTCACTTTCACACCGCGCTCCAGTGCCTTTTCATGCACATGTAGTCCGTAGTATCCCACGCCGCAGAAAGAAGGGATCAGAGACGGGTGGATATTGATGATCCGGTTGCTGTATTCATGCACCATTGCCTCCGGGATCTTCACCAGGAATCCTGCCAGTACGATCAAGTCCGGAGCAAACTCCTTCACCTTTGCAAGCAGTGCCTCATTAAATACTTCTCTGCTCTCATAATCCTTCGGAGACACACAGACCGCAGGGATTCCCGCATTGCGTGCTCTCTCTAAGCTCTTCACCGTCTTGTTATTGCTGATCACGCCCACGATCTGTGCGTTTTTAACCTTACCTGCTGCAATAGCATCAATGATGGCCTGTAAATTCGTGCCGCCACCGGATACCAGTACGACTACTCTTAACATATGGTCACACCCTTTTCACCGGCCTCACAGGTACCTACCACATAAGCAGTCTCGCCTGCTGCCTTCAGAGCTTCCATAGTCTTATCCACATCTGCGGGATCCAGTGCCAGTACCATGCCCAGACCCATGTTGTAAGTATTATACATCATCTCGTCTGTGATATTGCCTTTCTTCTGCATCAGGCGGAAAATAGCAGGCACTTCGTAGCTGTCTTTCTTCACGACTGCACGGATGCCGTCGGGAAGCATTCTGGGGATGTTCTCATAGAAACCACCACCGGTGATATGGCTGCAGCCCTTTACCTTAACACCTGCGTTCTTCACAGACTTCATAGCCTTCACGTAGATTCTGGTAGGCGCAAGCAGTGCCTCACCAAGAGTCTTGCCCAGCTCGTCATAATAGGTATCCAGGCTCTCTTTTGTCATATCGAATACTTTTCTCACCAGAGAAAAACCATTGGAATGTACACCGGAGGAAGCGATGCCCACCAGTACATCACCGGGCTTGATATTCTCACCGGTGATCAGATCTTTACGTTCTACCACGCCTACGGCAAATCCTGCCAGATCATACTCATCCTCGGGCATCAGTCCGGGATGCTCTGCAGTCTCACCGCCTACCAGTGCTGCGTCAGACTGCTTACAGCCCTCTGCCACGCCCTTTACGATAGTAGCGATCTTCTCGGGAATATTGCGTCCGCATGCGATATAATCCAGGAAAAATAAAGGTTCGCCACCTGCACATGCCACATCGTTTACACACATGGCCACACAGTCGATACCGATGGTATCATGCTTGTCCATTAAAAATGCCAGCTTCAGCTTGGTACCTACACCATCGGTGCCGGACAGGAGCACGGGATCCTCCATATCTTTGATGGCACTTAAGGAAAATGCTCCGGAGAAACCACCGATGCCGCCCATTACTTCGGGACGCATGGTCTCCTTCACGTACTTCTTCATCAGTTCTACAGACTTGTAGCCTGCCTCGATGTCTACTCCAGCTTTCTTGTAATCCATTTTCTCCTCATTTCCGCCGCAGGGGCTCTTTCGTTTTATTAGTGGGGCAGCCTCTTAAGAGGTCCCTGATTCTCTGTCTTATCTTCTTATTTTTTCATGCCTTCCAGGTATGCTTTATAGCCGATCTCCTGCAGTTTTGCATCTTTGGCTTCTACCTGTTCTTTTAATTTTGTGCTGTATGCTTTCAGTTTTCCGAGAAGTTCTGCGTCGGAGGTTGCCAGGATCTTGGCAGCCAGAAGTCCTGCATTGGCGCCGCCGTTAATGGCTACTGTGGCAACAGGAATGCCTGAGGGCATCTGTACGATGGAATACAGAGAATCTCTGCCTCCCAGGGAAGTGGTGTGCATCGGAATACCGATGACGGGCATCGGGAAAATAGCGGCGCACATACCGGGCAGATGTGCTGCCATACCGGCACCGGCAATGATTACCTTGAAGCCTTTTTCCTCCGCACTTTTTGCATACTCAAAAAATACATCCGGCTCTCTGTGAGCGCTGATCACGGTCATCTCATAAGGGATGCCCAATTCTTCCAGAATGTCTGCTGCCTTCGCCATCACAGGCATATCGGAATCACTACCCATTACAATGCCAACCTTAGGGCAATTCTCTGTATTTGCCATAATGTCCTCCTCATGTATCGGTTGTACCGATGTTTATCCATATATTTTTATCTTACTAAAATCTTGTCAATGATGCAATGGTTTTATAAAATCTTATGTTTTAGGAAAGCTCCTGCAGCGGTTCGTTCAGTTCTTCCGTACCCGGCAGGACGAATTTCCCGTTTTTTATGATAGCGATCCGCCCGCCATCCTTTTTCACCGCGGTCAGCTCTGCCAGTTCATCATAAGGGATAGTAATATCTGTGTGACAGTTAAAATATGCCTTGGACGGATTCACACTGCGAAGCGCCGCCACCTCGTTGTCTCTTGCCACGATCTCCTTGCCGTCAGGGTTATATACTTTCACATCCTCCGCATGGGAATAGCAGGTATCCCCCACGGCAAAATGCGGTCCCATCTTCTCTGCGATCAGAATGGGCATTTTGGACTCCACACCCAGTTTTTTTGCTGCCACATAAGCTGTGGTATTCGTGCCGATGGCAAATTCTCCTAAGGGCAGTGTCTTGTGGCGGAACAGGATATTCTCCTTAATAAATGCCTTATTTTCTTCCTCTGTGGCAAAATTGGCGCAATTATAATTTTGGATCTTACCGTTTTCAAAAGTGATCTCCAGATCCTTATATTCCAGACCGTTTAAGAATACCCGGGTCACATGCAACACACCGTTCGTACCTTCCAGTACCGGAGAGGTAAATACCTCACCCACGGGGATGTTCACATCTGCCACGCAGTTTTCAAAAATAGTCTCTTTCGCAGGGTTCTTCAGTTTCCATAAGTTTACTTTCAGATCGGTATGATTGCCGTTACAACCCTTAATTTCACAATGATCTGCCTGATCCAGGGCATCAATGATGGTCTGCTGGATCCGCTGATATTTTTTATAATCCAGCGTATTGATCTGTATCGTCTCCCGGAACAGTTCCTCGAAGCAGTCACCCACCTCCGGGATCGGGAACGCAATGCTCGTGAAGCTGCGCTCTTCTTCTATAATGTACTGTCTCTGCAGCTGGCCCATCTGGGTACGGTTCTCTACCAGTAAAGCACTCTGCTCATCCGTCATTTTCAGGCTTTCCGGCTTGTTCACCGGCTCGAATTCCTTCTCTCCGAAGGTCTCCACTACCGCCGGTCCCGCATAACCTCTCGCCTCTTTTTTATATTTTTCAAACGCGGTATGCATCACTTCCAGTTTCCGGCTGCAATACATTTTGTCTAAGAACAGTGCCTTGTCATCCTTATGGTCGAACTCGTATTGTCTGTTGGGGCTGACGCTGTAGAAGCCATTCTTGTAAATGGACGGATTGTACAAAATGCTGGAAGCTGCACGGTAGATCACCGGCTGCAGTCCCATTTTCTCAAAATTCTCCAGGGCTCTTCTCATCATGCGCTCAAAGCCCAGCTGATAACGGACATCCACGACCGCTTTCTTCGACAGATCCTTGCCGGTTACCTCAAAGCCGATACGATACCCTTCGGTGTAAGTATCTGCCATGGTATTTATAATCTCTTCCGGCAGAGAATTCATAAATTCCGCCATTTTCAATTCATTTTCGCCTACATACTCACCGTAAGCATACAGATAACGTAGATCCGTAAAGTCTGCAGTTCGAAGAATTGCCGCTGCAAAATTATTCTCCGGACATACCATTTCACGTACCCGCTCTTCTGCCGCCACATCCGCATAATCACTGACGAACCAGTAGAGGATCTCACGAATGGCTGCATACGTGGGAAGCTTATGGTTTTCCTGCTGTTCATATACAAATGCCGCATATACCTCAGAAAACAGCTCCATCCGGATCACCAGTTCATCCAAACGTCCTTCGTAGGTAAAACCGATCAGGCTCCGCATTTCTGTGTATAAAAAGGACACAAGCACACCGAATTCTTCTCCCAGCATCTTCACAGCATAAGCTGGATTGGCAAAACTGTTCTCATAGTTTTCCGGCAAAATATCTTCATACAGAGCACGGTTGCGCTGCTGTAATTCTTCCAGTGTGGCAGTGGCCTGTTTCCCCTGCTCCAGGAACTGTCTGGTATCCTCGATCAGCAGTAAAAACTTCGCTACTGTTGTAAAATATTCTTTCCAGGGTAGTAACTCCGCTCCCTGGAAATCTTCACCGGGAATCTCCCGGATCCGGAGAAGCGCCAGTTCCAGACGTTCCTGTAAAATTTCTCTTTCTTCCATAATATCTGTTAACTCCTTATTTCCAAATGACTGTCGTGTGTTCCCATGCTCCTGCCTCCGGATGTCATATCTTACAGCCGGCTCCCCAGATACAGTAAAAAGCTGATGCCACCGAGGGAAATTACATTCAATATCGTCCCCAGCACAGGAAAGAACCGGTAAATATCCTTGTCTCTCAGTGTCAGAACGCCAAGGATCAGTCCGATCAGAGAATAGACCGTTGCCAGCACACCGGTGACTCCATATCCTCCGTGCATCACGCCCCCCTGACTGTAGGACAAATACGTCACAATGCCAAGAGACACCAGGCTGATGACACCCAGGATCGTAGACATGATCGCTTTATCCGAATGTTTTTTATTCGTAAAAATGTAGTTCTTTTTCCGCATAATATATCTCCTATGGAACCCGAAAAGGGCACTTCCTATGTGGAAATGCCCAATCTGTGCACCAAAACGGCGCCTTTCTTCTCTTTTGTCCTCAGAACAGGATATGGGATTTGCCGGAGATAAGCTTGCCGCCGCTGATGATCAGCAGTACTCCTGCCGCAATTCCGACTACCAGGGAGATCACTCCCAATACAATATTCAGAGCACCCGCTCCGCGCATGATCTTATAGATTTTCTCTTCCATGGAATCCTCCTGTCTTCTATCCAAAACTTTTCGAAGCCGCCTGCTTAAGCACCGTATACGGCGTAATATTCATCAATTGCCTTCTTCAGGGTGTCGTCGATGTATACTTCTCCCTTGTAAGGTCTGTTGTACAGATGATCGATAACATCCTGCATGGTCACGATGGCATGTGCATCGAAGCCGTACTTTTCCTTGATCTCTTCCAGTGCGCTGACTTTACCGCCCAGTCCCTTCTCCATACGGTTCAGGGATACCATCAGACCAACGATCTCTACGTTGGCAGCTCCTCTTACCTTGGGAACCGTCTCTTCCATAGACTTACCGGAAGTGGTAACGTCCTCGATCATGATAACTCTGTCGCCGTCTTTTAAGGAACTTCCCAGGAAGCTTCCCTTGTCTGCGCCGTGATCCTTCTCTTCCTTACGGTCAGAACAGTAACGAACCTCTTTGCCGTATAATTTGCTGTAAGCCACTGCGGTTACCACACTGATGGGAATACCCTTATATGCCGGTCCGAACAATACATCGAAATCATCACCATACGTATCATGAATTGCTTTGGCATAGCTCTCCCCCAGCTTCATCAGCTGCGAACCGGTGACATACGCACCCGCATTCATAAAGAAAGGAGACTTTCTACCGCTCTTTAAGGTAAACTCTCCGAATTTCAATGCCTTACAATCCACCATGAACTCAATAAATTCCTGCTTGTACTGTTCCATTCTATGCAAAACCTCCGTAATTTTCATATCTTTTGTTCTGCCCTTTATCATACCATATTTTTTTTTAACATTCAATGAATTTCCTTGCAAAGAAAAAAGGCAGTCAGCCGACTGCCTAATAGGTATCTCCCTGCAACGGGCGGATATTCACTTCCTCTAACACTGCCTGGGGTGATTTAATATCTTCCGAGGATCGTATCCTTGACATCCCATCTCTGAGGCGGATAAGGGGTCTGATCACCGTATCCTACATCCACATAGGTCACCAGCCGGATATAATCCGGCAGATTGAATTTCTTCCGCAGTCTGTCGCAGAATTCCTCTCCGGGGAAGGTCAGCCAGACACCTTCCAATCCCACAGCATGGGCTGCCAACACAATATTCTGTCCAGCGGCTCCAGCATCCAGCAACTGGTTACGCACCGGCGTAAAGGAGTTGGCTCTGTAGCATCTCATATCCTGTAAAATCACCAGATGCACCGGACCTCCCGGCACATCACTGCCGCGGAACAGTCCCGGTTCATTTTTCTCGCGAACCACCACATAACGGATGGACTGGATGTTGCAGCCATGTGCTGCCCAGAGTCCTGCCTCCAGAATCTTGTCAATCAGCTCATCCGGTACTTCCTGATCGGTGAATTCCCGGACGCTTCTGCGCTCCTTTACGATAGTAAAGAAGTCTTTCTCCATCTGTTCCGTAACCGGTGTCGGCTTGTAGGGGGTTAGATCTACATCTTCTCCCTTTACCAGCTTATCCGCTGCATCGATCAGGAAAGAAGCATACCTGTATTCCGGTAAATCCTTGCCCAATCCTCTTTTCTCCCACAGCTCCAGCAGATGCTTCGTATAATCTGCCTGGTTGGGTTTCAGTTTCTGATGGCGGTATGCGGTAGCATACACCTGAATCTCCAGGGTATGATGGGAACGTTCTCTCACTCTGGCCCGGAATTCGGTTTCGTCCATATTTAATAGTTGCTCGTCTGTCAGACGCATATTGTTATTCCAGATCTCAAGTACTTCTTCTCTGGGTAAATAGTCCATACTGGTATCACGAAACATACTGCTGCCTCCTTCTGTGGTCTACAGGTTGCCCCAATAGTTGTTGGGAATATCCTGTCCGCCGCTGTTGATGTCTTTTGCGATTTCTGCTGCAATTTTTAAAAGCAGAGGATCATTACGCCCCCTCTTCTGCTCCAGAGGAATCTCGTAGATTTTCTGAATGGTACTGGGTCTGGGACTTAACAATACCACTCTGTCTGCCAGGAACACCGCCTCATTTATATCGTGCGTGACGAATAATACGGTCTTGTTCTCTGTCTGACGGATATTGATCAGTTCTTCCTGCAGGGTGCACTTGGTCAGATGATCCACGGCACTGAACGGCTCATCCATAAGGATGACCTTGGGATTCATGGCAAGAGTTCTGGCGATGCCGGCTCTCTGTCTCATGCCTCCGGACAGCTGTGCGGGGTATTTATTCTCAAAACCATTCAGACTGACCATGGAAATGTATCGTTTCAGGCGTTCTTCTCTCTCTTCCTTGGGGACGCCTGCGATCTCCAGACCGAATGCCACATTTTTCCGTACGGTTCTCCAGGGGAACAGGGAGGCGTCCTGGAATACCACACCAATATCTCTGCTGGTACCGTGTACCGGCTCACCGTCCAGCGTTACTTCTCCGCCGGTAGCATCCAGCAGACCTGCCACGATCTCAAGCAGTGTACTTTTTCCGCATCCGCTGGGTCCTACGATGCAGACGAACTCTCCTTCTGCCACATCCAGATTGATGTCATGCAGTGCCTGAACTTCGTTGCCGTCCTGATCAATATAGGTTTTGTTGATATTTTTAATGGATATTGCGGGCATTTCCATTACCTCCGTTTTCTTATTATTTTGCTTCCGGATCTGTCATTCCCAGAGTATCTGCAGCTACCTGGGCGAACTCATTGGTATAGGTTCCTTCATAGCTGACATCTGGATCTACCCAGCCGTACTCTTTCAGATATTCAAAAGTGGTAGCCAGACGATCTTCGGGGATTACCGGGTAATCCAGCCATACGTCAATTTCGGATTCGATAGCCTGTCTCATTACATCCTCGGAGGTGTTCATCTCTTTGGCTGCCCAGGCAACGAACTCATCAAAATAGTCGTTTTTCACTTCTTCATGTACCTGATAGTATGCAGTCAGGAATCTCTGCAGTTTCTCAGGCTCATTTTCAATAAAGCTGTTGCTTGCGATGATCGTTCCGGTATAGTAGTCGGGAATGTAATCCCATGCTCTGCCCAGGATATGTCCGGTACCGTCTGCCTCAGCCAGTGCCGCATACGGGTTGTGGATAATGGTGGCATCCACCTCACCGGAAGTCAGGGAAGCATATGCTGTCTGATATACACCGTTGGCGATCAGATCTACATTGTCTGTGCTGACGCCGTTTTTCTCTAACATTTTCAATACGGAAAGTCTCATTCCTCCGGAAGCACCTGCGGTACCTACCTTTTTGCCTTCCAGATCAGAGAAGTCCTTAATATCGTTATTTGCAACCAGCCAGTAGCATCCGGAATATCTCCACATATTTCCTACCAGCTTGGCAGGTACCCCATTGTAGATGCCGGGAATGTAAGAACTAGGATCTCCGTCAGCTACATCGATCTCGCCTCTGGTGATCAGAGACATTACGGTAGAATTGGTATCCGCGCTGGCCTCCACATTTTCAAACTCAATACCCAGCTCCTTATACAGTCCTTTTTCGATTGCAAAGCGGTTCACCGCACCGGTCATTCCGGTTGCAAAGCAGGAACGGATCACGATAGTATCATCACCGGTCTCTCCTGCGGTGCTTCCGCTCTCTGCTGCCTGACTGCTTTCACTCTGTGTGGCAGTGGTAGCTGCACTGCTTCCGCATCCTGCCAGCACTCCGGTTGCCAATACGACGATCAGTAATACGCTTAATACTTTCTTTTTCATAATATTTTTCTCCTCGTTTATTCAAAATCTACTTACAC
Organism: uncultured Lachnospiraceae bacterium; assembly: GCA_900554415.1. Taxonomy (GTDB): domain Bacteria; phylum Bacillota; class Clostridia; order Lachnospirales; family Lachnospiraceae; genus Allocoprococcus. The sequence goes on from USGU01000002.1 coordinate 123,750, forward strand.
ATGTCTCCATCGATAGCTGATGGCATATTCGATGGCGTCGATCAGTTTCACTGCACCTACGGATAACAAGGTGATCAGGATGATCAGGAAGAACATCCTGGGGGTGTTCAACAGGTTCTGGGATTCTGTCAGCAGATATCCGAGTCCTGCTCTCGCCGACTGCATTTCCGAGAACAATACACCGGTCAGTGCCGTTGCCGCTGCCAGCTTCAATCCGTTGAAGATCGACGGCAGTGCTGCCGGAATAATGACCAGAAATACGGTTTGGAAACGATTGGCTTTAAATACTTTTGCGACCTTCAGATACTCCTTTTTACACTCCTTGGCTCCGGTCACTGTGTTATACAGAATTGTAAATACCGAGAACAAAAATACCAGAAACGCCTTGGACTGAAAACCGATGCCGAACCACAGGATCAACAGCGGCAGGATCGCTACTTTCGGAACTGCCATGATCGCCGAACAGAATACATTCATGTACTTCTCCGATACCGGGAACAGGGTCCATATCAGTCCCACTGCAATACCTACCACCACAGCAGACAGATAGCCTGCCAGTGCCTCCTGTATCGTCAGCAATAAATGAGGCCACAGAGTTCCGTCCGTTATGATCTCGATCCCTTCTTCCACAATGGAAGTCGGAGAAGCCACGAAGATTGTCAACACTCTTCCGGAATCCACTGCCCATTGCATCCATAAAAGCAATGCCGCCACCGTAAGCAGCTGTGCCAGATTCACCCAGGTAAATTTTTTCTTGTTTTTAGATTTCTTCTTTTTTTCCATAAGTGTATTCTCCTCGCTTCACCTTATCGCTTTCAAAGTACTCTCTCATACAACAGGTACCTTCCAGGATGACATTCTGTGTAATTCTGTGGGAGAGACACCTGGAAAAATTCTCAATGGTGGTGGTATCGATCACATCACAGTAAAACGGTGCGATCTCTCGGAACCAGGGATACTTGTCAAAATAAGTTCTCCACACTTCTGCATAAGGGCAATGGTCTTCTCCCCATTCCGGGATCCATCCGGTGAAAGGAAGATCAATGACACTCATAAAATCCTCTACGGAATCTGCCTTCAATCCCTGCGCCAGTGCTTTCTCCCGCAACTGATCCGACCGGTCCACCGCCAGCTCGAATACGGTCTGTCTCACGATATCTTTCGTCTTCTCCAGTCCGAACTGATCATATAATACTTTGCTGAAATGGAAGAACTGCATTGCGAACTGTCTTGCGGCCTTTCGTACTTCACTTACCAACAGTTCTCTGGGAACTGTGCCCTCTATTTTATAATCTGCTTTACTCAATGTATGTTTCCTCCACCTTATTAAAGCTGTCCATAAATGCTATGTATTCCTGTTTATCTGCGAATCTGGGGTGATATTCCCGCTTCGTCCGTTTTGCGACTGCCGCACCATCCTTTAACATCCGGTATGCACTCAGTGCAAACATTTTTGCGGTCAACACGTAAGCTTCTTCCTCATCCACAATATCGAAATCCACCTGATGTAAACCACCGACGGCACCACCGGTATTGAAAGTGATCACAGGGAGTAAATGCTGTACATCTCCCACATCTGTGGATCCACCGCTGTGTTCCTCCGGTCTGACCTCGTATACCGTTTTTTCTCCTGCCAGTGCTTTCACAGCATCGGCCATCTCTTCCGGTGCCGGCTGCCAGAGAGAAGGAAGATATCCCGGCATGGTCTCGATACGATACCCTGCTCCCATGGCCAGTGATCCTGCCTTGAAGGAACGATCTGTCTTGACGGATGCATCCGCAAATGCTTCCAGTGTCTTACCTCTTACCAGTGTTTCCAGCACTGCTTCACCGGGAACAACATTGACCAGATCACCACCCTTGGTCAGGATCGGGTGTACTCTCACACAATCCTCATCCCGGAATGTTTCCCGGTTCATGGCCAGTGCCTGTAACCCCAGGCTTGCTGCCGATAAGGCGTTGACACCTTTTTCCGGACATCCCGCCGCATGGGCTGCTTTTCCTTTGATACGGATCACCTTGGATACAAAACCATTGCCGCTGTTGCTTCCCAGCCGGATTCCCTCTAAGGAAATATGATGCGCCAATGCCACATCCACATCATCAAAAGCACCGATGCGGATCAGTTCGCATTTTCCGCCTCCATAAGCGATCCTGCCGTCGGCGATCAGACCGTTCTTGAACTCGATCTCACCGTACTCCTCTGCCGGTGTGGCGAAGAAGATCACCTGACCATCCAGCTTTTGTGCCACCTCAGCATCCGTCAGTGCCAGTGCCGCTCCGATGACTCCCGCCAGCTGCGCGTGATGTCCACAACAGTGTGCGGCCTGTGTCGCCGGATTGGCATGTGCATGTGTGGGGATCCGAAGAGCGTCCAGTTCCCCGATCAGGGCCAGAGAAGCATTTTCTGCTTTCTCCGGATTCAGATATGCTTTCGCTCCGGTGATCGCAAGCCCTGTCTGCACCGGCAGTTGTAAGCTTTTCATGAAGTCTGTAAATTTCCCGGAAGTACGGAATTCCTTATATCCAAGCTCCGCATGATCGTAGATGTCTCTTGCGAAATCTACGATGGTCTCCCGGTTGTCATCTATGATCTTAAGGATTCTCTGTTCTGTCGTATCAAATGCCGCTGCCATGATCGTCCTCCTTTTCATTTCCTACTATTCCTAGTAATCTGATATGTTTTGTATGTTTTTTACATAATACTACCGCATGCTTTTGTTGTCAATACATGAATTCTATTTTTCTCTATTTTCAACTTTTAATAAAAGTCTATGTGCAAAAAAAGAGCAGCCTTATTAAGGCTACTCTCTGTTCTTTAATACCTCCGCAGGTACCAGCTTATTCAATCTGCCTACCAGCAGGAAATTGATCACCATATAGCATAGAAGAATTCCACCATAAATCATAATATATATCTGCGGTGTGAACTTTAGGTCCATGCCGATAGCAACATTTGCAATGCAATACGGATACACCAGATCCATGCTCCATTTTGCCAGTGGAACGCAGATCACCGCTCCCAGCAGAATCACATAGAAATTCCCATCCAGATAGAGTCTTCGTATCTCCCTTCTACGGTAACCGAATACTTTCATCAGTGAAATGGAAAAGGCGGAACGATCGATCATCACTTTCATCATCAGATACATGACGATCATAAAAATCAGTGCAGATATTGCCACGAGCATTACTACCATCGGTCCCATCATATCTGTAAAAATCTGTGAGCTTTCCGCCACATTATCTTTGGATACTGTGGCATATAATCTGCCATTATCAATATCCAGTGCATGATCTGCAAACACTACATTATAATAATCGTCCTCCTGATCAAACGATTCCTGCATGACATCCCTATCCAGGAAAACATAGACGCCGGAGGTGAACGAAACAATATCTTTCACGGTAAAAGCATAATCCCTCTCATTTACTTCATCGGATAATACCAGCTTCTCTCCCACCTTCACTCCGAATTTCTGCGCCGCAGCACTGGAGATCACAATCTCGTTTTTCTTGTCGGCAGTCTCGATGGGAAAATACGGATTGTCATCATCAATCCCCAGCACTGTCACATCCAGATTGTATCCATAGGCTTCCTTTTTCAGATTCTCGACATACGCCGGTGTTCCTCCCGCCGGGACATCCTCCGTAGGATATTTATAAGTATACATATAAGCATATTTTGTTTCTTCCAGACAGGCATTTCCAAAATTGATACACAGTACCGCACAGTCTATGGACAGCATCAGGATCAGCAGGCAGATGAACATACCGATCACAACAGCAAATGCAGAGCGTATTTCCCGCAGCATCTGTCTGATCTGGAATCTGAGCAGAAATTTCATATTTCCCAAATTCATGTTCTGTATCCTGCCGGCTTTTCCTGCCGTCTGCTCGTTACGAAGCAGTGACAGAGCCGTGCGTTTTAACTTTTTATTGATCACCAGATAATTTACCACTGCTGCCGTCACAGGCGGCATGATCAGACTGTAAAAAAGCAGATATTCGGGCGTCACGATCTGCATAGGCGGCAGAGAATAATATGCAATACTATCGCCCATCTGCCAGCCTGTTCCGTATTTGGAAAATCCCAGGATACATCCGACAGCTCCACCCAGGAAAGAGATCAGCATGGGATTTAACAGATAGTGGAACAGTAATTGTCCCCTGGTCACACCCAGGGCATATAATGCACCTATGACGCTGCTTTCCTTTTCAATATTATGTATCACAAATACGGAAATCACATAAGTAAACAGGACCATGAGAATAATTCCGGCCAGGATACCGGCAAACCTATTGATGACCACATCGCCCGCAGCGGCATCGATACGCGGATTGTCCTCAGCTATCAGAAATTGGGTCAGATTATCAATATCGAAGGTGAAATATTCCTCGATCATATCATCGGCTTCCTCCTGCAGTTCCCGCACGCCATCCCGCAATTCCTTACTTCCGTCTGCGATCTCGCTCACTGCATCCGTATACTCGATGATCCCGTCCCGGAAATCCTCCAGATCCGCCAGGGTGTCTTTTGCTTCCTGCAGGGAATCCCGTAATTTTATATCCATGCTGCTGCCCTCTGCAGCCAACCGATCCAATTCTTCCTTATAATTATTCGCGGTCAGATCCACAGTAATATTATTTTCTTTCAGCTGTGCCTCCACCATGTCCATCAGAGCATCCACTACGGCATCCGTTCCGCTTACCAATGGTTCACTGGCAGTATACAGGACACTCAATCCACCAAACAACTGCTGGGATCCGCCTGCTGCCTCTCCCACACCTGCCGTATAAGCTTTGACACCATCGCGGAACTGTGCCACTGTATCCAGCTGTCCCTTCACCGCTGCCAATTGCGCCGCTGTCTGGGATGCTCCCATCTTCGTAAACACAGCTGCCATTTGATCCAGCTGTTCTCCGTAACCGTCCGCTGTCAGTCCGGAAAAGGTGATCCCATAAGCCGCATATGGCTCCAACTGAGCCTTTAACTGTTCATTGACCATACCCAGAATGGCATTGAAAATTCCATCGGCTCCCTGGTTCAGTGCAGCACTGTTCTCTGTAATCTTGCTCATACCGCCCACCAGCGCGCCGCCTCCGGCGGAAGCCGCATTGACACCATCCGTGTAGGATTTCACGCCGTCCCGGAACTCCTGCAATTCGTCCAGCGATTTTTTAATATCCTGCAGATCCTGCCGCATGGATGCGGTATAAGCATGCGGATCAGCGATCATGGTGTTCAGCTGCTGTTCGTAATTTGACGAAGTCAGCGTCACCTCCACACCGGCATCCTCCAGGCTGTCATTTACCTGCTCCAGCATGGCATCAAACAAGGTATCTGCCGCATCCGTCAGATCCGTATTATGTTCTGCCAGTTCATCTACGCCGTCCGTCAGCTCATTCACGCCATCCAGCAGTTCCCGGATACCGTCCTGAATATCATTTTTCGTTTCTTCTGCATCTGCCAGCATTTCCAGAAAATAGGTATCTGTCACCTTGCTGCGATCCAGTTCGAAGGACTGTAGCAGTTCCTTCAGTTCCTGATCCGTCATTGCTCCGTTCAGCAGATAGGTGTAGGTGTAATCCTCCGTCCGGAAATTCTGTCCGCCCGCTTTCAGTGCTTCGTAATCCTCTGCCGTGACGAATCCGACTCCAAACAGATTGCTGTCCACAGTGGTATCTGATGTTTTCTCATATGTTGCATCGTAATCCGGTGTACTTCCGATTCCCGCAACGATGAAATCTCTGCCTCCTACGGTAAGGGTATCCCCTAACCCCAGTTGATGTTTTTCCGCATAGTGCTGTTCCAGCAGGATCTCGCCCTGCATGGGCAGCTCTGCCCCCTGTTCAGGAGCAAACAGATCAATCTTCTCTCTCGCCTGATAGATACGTAAGGTAGCCTGGCCCTGATGAAAATCCAGTGAAAAATCCTGCTGTACCGTCACACCTTTATCTGTGATCTGTGTGACCTCACTGTCTGTCAGGGGGACAAATACTCCAAACTGTCCATCCTCTCTGTGATGAACAGCGGCACTCTCCTCTGTTCCCTGCATGATCGTCTCAGCCGCTCCCACGATAGCTACCACCATATACATGACCATTGCCACCAGGAAAAACAATGCCAGATAGCGCAGCAGGTTTTCCCGGATATCCCGAAGTACGCGTTTGCTCAATATCCTCTGCATCCTACAAATCCTCCAGTTCTGCCGCCGGAACCCGCTTCTCATTCCGGTAATTCTTGCTGATCTGTCCATCCTTGATCATGATGACCTGATGCACCATATTTTTAATGGAATTATTATGCGTGACGATCAGCATGGTGGTTCCGTACTGTCTGTTGATATCCTCCAGCAGCATCAGAATATCTCTGGAGGTTTTGGAATCCAGCGCTCCCGTGGGTTCATCGCACAACAGAAGGCTGGGATTTTTGATCAGCGCTCTGGCAATGGCACAACGCTGCTGTTGTCCACCGGACAGTTGTGCGGGGAACTTGTTCTGATGTTCCGTGAGACCAAGTACCTGCAATAATTCCTCCAGATCCAAGGGATTTTTCGTCAGATACTGACAGACCTGAATGTTTTCTTTCACCGTCAGATTTGGCACCAGATTATAGAACTGAAAAATGAACCCCAGCTTATTTCTCCGGTAATCGGACAATGCTTTGCTTCCAAGTCCTGCCACTTCCATTCCGTCTACGACAATGGATCCGGAATCTACAGTGTCTAAGCCTCCGATACAATTGAGCAATGTCGATTTACCGGAACCACTGGTACCCTGAATGACACACATTTCACCTTTTTCCACTCCTGCAGTGATCCCTTTCAATACCTGCACATAACCGCCGCCCTCGCCGTAACTTTTCTTCAGGTCTTTTACTTCCAGATACATATCCTTCCTCCTCGTGCTTATTGATAATGATTTTCATTAACATAACACTGTTATGTTAATATCCTGAAACAGCACCCCTGCAAAGTCCGAACTTTTTCGGGGTGCATATATCTTAGCTTTCCGTCATCATGCCCATCCAGCCCCGGGTCAAATACCTGGTCAGGGCATCCACATGCTTCAGTGCCATACTTTCCTCCGATTCATGCAGAAACAGATGCATGAAAGTATCTACCATAATGTGCGCCATCCAATGTGTCATATAATCATCGATCCGCGGTCTTCCGGTAGCGCCGGTCACCATATCGCATAATCTGCGGTACTGCTGTTCCGAAATATCCACGATCTCGTCCAGACAATTTTCGAAGCGGGATCCCTGAGACTTTGTCAACAACAATAGAAAGGCATCCCGATTCGCATACATTTGCCTTATGATCTCTCTCGAGGTCTCCAGGTCATCATCGTTCTGTTCCAGTCTGACCACCTGCGTTTCACTTCGCATCTCCGCAGCATAATGTTCCTCCATTGTCAGATAGAGTTGTTTCAACGGTTTCTCCACCAATGCAGCAAAAAGATCTTCCTTATCTTTGAAGAAAAAATACAATGCTCCCGTGGTCACCCCGGCTTCTTTGCAGATGTTCCGCAGGGAAGCCTTCATATATCCCTTTTCCAGGAACTCTCTCCCCGCACATTCCAAAAGATGCTTTCTGGTCTCTTTATTCTCCTTTGCCGCTTCTTTTTTTATGTCATTTCCCTCCCTATTGTGTTTACATCTGTTCACTTGTTCACATAACATTGTTATGTCTGAATTATAAATAAAAACAGGATTGCTGTCAACCCTGTTTTTATTCGTATTTCTATCTTCTGTTTTATTTTGTTTTCAACTGATCGATTTTCTCCTGCAGATCTGCAATGGCACGCTGACTATTTTTAATGGCTTCACACTGCTTCTCAAAAGGAGGCTCAGGCATATCACTGTACTGCTCAAAATAAATCTTGCCGATCTCCAGATAATTTTTCTTCATCACTTCTTCGCAGGTAGAAATCTGGCTCTTCAGATTTGCAATAGCCGCCAGTTCTTTTGCCTTATCTGCCGCCACTTTTCCTTTTTCTGTAATGGTATCGCCAATCTTCTCTATAATATCCATGGTATGATCTCCTTTCCGGTACTATTATTTTACTCTTGCACGCTTTCCTCGTCAATAGCAGACCCTTGTGTTCAGTTTATGTTTATAGTAAGATAGAAATATATTATTTTTATCATACGCTACAAAGGAGTGTTCATTTTCATGTCCAGATCAACCAAAAAAGAAAATCTTCTATTCTGCATTGTTTCAACTTTAATCTCAACATTTGGGATCCTGTTGATTCTGAAATCCAACGGCTTTTATCCTTTTAAGGAAGTAACTCTTTTTACCTTTGATATGAAAGAACAGTATCTGCCGTTTTTCTCCTCTTTGCATTATCTGATCGGTGGAGATGATTCCATTTTCTTTCATTGGTCTAAATCCCTGGGCGGCAATTATATTGGTCTGTATGCCTACTATCTTGCAAGCCCTTTTTCCTGGCTGACAACACTGTTTTCCATTGAAAAACTGCCTCTTGCTATTTTTCTCATGACCGTCAGCAAAATTTCGCTCTCCGGATTAACGTTTTCGGTTTATGTTAATTTCCTGTGGAATAAATATAATTCATTACCCGCACAGACCTCTTCTTATCGAAGATTACTCGCTCATTTAACGTTGCTTCCACTGCCCGTTGCATACGCGCTGATGTCATATAATCTGCAATTTGCTCTATCCATCATGTGGTTGGATGGTGTCATTTTGTTGCCTTTACTCCTGCTTGGAGTGGAAAAGCTGCTGGACAAGCAACGTAATCTTTGGTTCATTCTGCCATTAACAGCAATTTTCTATTTCAACTATTATATCTCTTATATGGCAGGAATCTTTTGTGCCCTTTATCTTCTTTTCAGACTTTTTACCACTTACTCTCACTCCCGGCACGACTTGTGGAGAATTCTGAAAAATTTCGCTCTTTCTACATTAATATCCTTGGGACTGGCAGCTCCTTTGCTGATCCCGACTTTTTCCGATATGTTTATCGGAAAACTGTCGGATCCTCTGACCAGTGTTGTTTATGATCCTCGATTGATCAACCAGCCACTATCCGATATATTGGGACAACTTCGCAATGGCACCGTCAACTACCTTGGGGTCACCGGGCTTCCCAATATTTATTGTGGATATCTCGCTATACTTTTGTCCATTCTTTTCCTGTTTTGCAAACGGATCTCTCTCCGGGAAAGGATTGGCGCCTTTTTACTGACAAACTTCCTGCTTCTTAGTTTTTATCTTTGGCCGTTGAATATCTTTTGGCACGGCTTTATAACACCTAATTCCTTCAACTACAGATATTCCTTTTTATTCAGCTTCTGCCTGTTGTATATGAGTTGCCGCTTTCTATGTGTTCTTTCGTATCAATTACCATGTTTTTTAGAGAAGACGCATCGTTTCCCGGCATTGGAGCTTGTGGTTGGACTGCTTTTGCTAATTACCTCAGCCGATCTCGGTATCAATGGCAGAGCCATTTTCCGCAATATTGATTACGCAACTCCTTATATGCGTATGGATGAATACGTATCTTATCTGAATGACAACAAACCACTGATTGATGACATTAAAGCCTCGGACTCCGGAATGTACCGTATCTGTCAGAATTACCAGCTTACTTCCAATGATCCAATGCTTTTGGGATTTAAGGGAATGTTTCATTATTCTTCCACTTATACCCAAAGTGTCAACGCTCTGACATCTAAGCTCGGAATCGGTCAGGCATGGTTATGGAATACCGGCTATGGTACCACCCCTGTGACAGACAGTCTGTTGGGCGTGAAATATCTTTTGTCAGACACTGCAGAGCCTTCCGGATATTACTCCTTAAAAACGACGAATAATTCGGTGTCCGTTTACGAGAATCCTTCTGCTATGGAATTTATCTACAGTGCACCTTTGGCTTCGGCGGATATCTCATTTACTTCTGATCCTTTTGAAAATCAGAGCCGTTATCTGAATAACTTATGCGGATCGAATACTTTATTCTATCAGAAATACGATATAAAGCTCGCCAATCCTGCTGGCAGTCTGCCTGCTGATCTGGAATATGACCCTGTTTCCTCCTGGAGCTATTCTTTCATCGCCGAAAATACGGATCCGGTATATATGTATATGCCCCTGACTCCATTTGTCTCTGCAGATATTTATGTCAATGATGCTTTGGCAGGATCTTTTGAGTACGGTAAAAGTATTTATAATCTCTGTCTTGGATGTTTCCACGCCGGGGAAGCCGTTACGGTAACCGTTGTCTCAGCCTCAGCGACAGCGCCCGGTGATACTTATATTGAGTCTTTGGATACTTTAGCGTTGCAGGATGCTTTGACCTCTCTACAGACCGGTGAAATTACTCTTACCTCCCACAGCTCTGGAAGACTCGCCGGTAATATTTCGGTGCGTGAAGGCGATACCATTGTTACCTCCATTCCTTATGATGTCGGCTGGCATATTCGTCTGGATGGTCATAAAGTACATGCCTCTGATATCGGAACCTATGCAGATACTTTTCTCACGATACAGGCCCCTGAGGGAGAACATCGTTTGGAAATGTATTATCTGTCCCCCGGCATCGTCCCGGGACTTCTGATCCTTTTGATCACTTTAATGCTTCTTTTGGTTGTAAACTTTTTACAAACACATAAGAAAAAGCAACGGTAATGCATTGCGTCGCACGGAACACTTGTGCTATAATCGCTTTGTAAATCCAAGGGAGGTGACAGCATGCAACCGCTATACACTACTTTGAAAGTCAATAACGAAATTGAATTATGTGAAGTTTCTGATCCTGATTGTAAGCAGCTTATTGAGCGGGCTCTTTTAAAAAATCGGATTTCCTATTATATCCGTTGGCCGAAGTCCTCTTTTTTTAACAGGAAAAAGGATTCCTGTATTATCTGTATCAACGATAATGTCCGGGACACAGCGGAAGAGATCGTACGTGGGATCTGTGACGAGTCCGGATATAATGTCCGCTTTATTTTAAAACGCTCCTCTAATACCTATTTATAAAAATACATTTTATTAATTTTTGTATATTAATTGACATTTTTCCCTTTATAGCGCATAATAATTTATTATAAAACAAAGGAGGGGACTTTTCTATGGAGAAACGAGTTAATAAGCATGTATTTGCATGGGTTTTCTGCTTTTTACTTGGTGAGTTAGGTATTGACAGATTCGTCAGAGGTCAGGTTGGTCTCGGAATCTTGAAGCTTCTCACTGCCGGTGGCTGCGGAGTATGGAGTCTGGTCGACTGGATCATTGCCCTTACCAAAGCATACGGTGCTGCTTATGCCAATTCCGAAGAGGTTGTATTTGTAGACGGAAAATATACTGCATAATCACATGATCAAAAAAGCTTTTGTCTTTTCAGGCAGAAGCTTTTTTCATTTTATCATAACAGACGATCAATTTGATATAAAATATAAATCATGAAGAAAAAAACAAAACATATATTATTTTTTAGTTTATTTATTCTACTGCTCCTGTTATTTTTATTGCTCGCAGGCTATCAATGTCCACTCCGTTTCTTTTTGGGCATTCCCTGTCCTTTTTGCGGAATGACCCGGGCGTTTTTATGTGTCTTAGAGGGTGACCTTGCAAAATCCTTTTATTTTCATCCTCTGTGGCCTATCGTATTAGGACTTTTGATTATGTATCCTCTCTGCAAATTCCAGCTTATTCACTTATCAGACAAATGGATCGATCATGGGGCTTTTGTCATTGGCATTCTATTCTTGCTCTGCTTTATCATAAGGCATGTAATACATTCCCCCATTGTAGAGATTGATTTTACAAAAGGATTTTTTCATTTCTTTTCATATATGAATATATGAAAAAGGAGCCTCACAGCCCCTTTTTCAATCCTCTTATACAATCGCTTTATTCGTTTGATCAATCAAAATCGAATTTGGTGTAACGCTCATACATAGCGCCATAACGGAATCTTGCCATTTCATTTTTCTGCAGGACATCTTCTTCGGAGCCTCTGTACTGACAGCGCAGGCAGTAGTACTCCTTCTTGTCCTTATCGTAGAACATATCCATATCGATATCTCTCATGAAGCAAGAGGGACATCTGTAATTTAATTTGCCTTTTCCAGCTTGAGCCATGTTGCAACGACCTCCTTATCCTTGATCTTGGAATTGTACCCCAGTGTAAGCATCGGGGAGAATGCGTATCCTTCCTTCACGTATCCGACTGCGCCTTCTGCGTTGGTGCTCATGGATACTGCGGTCTCGATCTGAGGGATCACCGCTCTTACTTCGTCAGCGTCTGCCTTCTCCATCTCACGGCACTTGTACTCGTAATCCAGAGTCTCTACCTCGTCACCCTTCCTGGTGCTTAAGGTGATACCCAACATATCCTCGGAATACTCTGTGGTACCGTAGCAGGCTACGATATACTCATTCAGTTCTACTTCAGCGTTCGGATCACTCATCTCCAGGATCTTACGCTCGATCTTGATCGCAGAACTGCCTTCCTCGAAGGAAACGATGGTCTGTAATTTTACGGTCAGATCGTAGAACTCGATGTCTACGGGATCCAGTGTCAGGATTCTGGTGTTACCTTCCTGAGAGAAATGAGCCTTGGTACGGCACAGGCACAGATCCACTTCTTCACCGTTGTGTTTTAACTTGGCACTTCTTACGGTACCTTCTCCTGCATAGTGGGTGAAGTAACCTGCACGGTACTTCTCCTGGATCAGGAAAGGATAGGATGCATCGGTCACATGCTTGGTACCGATACCTACCGGCCACTCCAGCTTGGCAGCATAAGGACGCAGGTCAACGATAGCACCGCCCTGATCCATATTTACGCAGGCACGCATGAAAGGATCGCAATACCAGAACAACTGCTTATCGGAGCCATACAGGATATCTCTCCACAGAGCACACTCGGGCTCGGTGTAGGTCTTCTTCTGACGATAATAATCAGCGAACTCAGCCATGGTCATATCGGTAAGCTTGCCTTCCTTTTTCAGGTCGCCATAGTACTTCATACCGTCTTCATAGCTCTTCTTCAGCAGTTCGTAAGGTTGCTCCCAACGACCCATTTTGTTCAGCCAGCCGGGTCCTACGAACATCATGTTGTATGCGTATCCGTTGTTGTATTTCTCCAGGGAACGATACTGGTCGATCAGGTTGTACAGGTAAGGGTACTCCCATGTCTTGGTGTCATAGATCATACCACGCAGTACGTTCTGGGGATGGGTTCCGAAATTGGAGCCGTTACCGTCATAGCATGCCAGCAGGTCTCTGGACAGATGGGGGATCGCTACGATACCGCTGTCCTCTGCCTCATTGGCTGCTGGTGCATGGGTGTTCTGCTTGGAAGGGATCCAGGGTGCCCAGGGGCCGCCATCCATGAAGGTATACCAGGAGTTGTTGCAGGTATGGTATGCCTTGGGGCCTTCTTCCCAACAGGTTGCTACCGCACATTTTACGGTAGGATAGGTTGCTTTGATATAATTGGTCAGGTCCGCATCCATGTAGTAAGAACCGGTGGATTCAGGATAGAATCCGAACTTCTCATGGAACTTGCCGAATACATCATCCACGATAGACTTTTTGTCTTCCATGGAGAACATCCAGATACAGAAATCCTTGGTCTTGTACTTTTCACGGAACTCTGTGCAGGGCAGTCCCAACAGAGACAGTGCAATCTCATCGCCGTACTTCTCGTGATCTGCCTTAGCCAGTGCTACCGCTTCGTCATTGAACAGGGAAGCATAGGTCATCTGAATGGTGGTCTTCAAACCATTCTTGTGTGCAGTTTCCTGCTGAAACTTGAAAATATCCAGAGACTCTGTTAACAGTGCTTTTCTGCCCAGATCCTCTTCTTTGCCGTGTCCGGTTACTTTTTCCGCATACTCGGGAACCATCTCCGGACGGTGAATGATATTCACAATAAACTTATCCATCTTTTCCTCCATCTCGCCGTTAGGCATCTTATATTACTTCTGAAAGTCTCTGATCACTTTCAATGCGGGTAGTGCATTTCCATCATAATCGAACAGTGCCTGATTGGCCCATTCGTTTCCCCCGGGACCGGGATCCTGAATATACTTCAGGGACTCCTCGTTGGCCCAGCCACAGCCGGGTACCGGGATCCATGCCGGCTCCCAGTAAAATACACCGATACC
>USGU01000003.1 GCA_900554415.1 uncultured Lachnospiraceae bacterium
ATCAGATTCATTAAAAAATGTCCGAAAAAGTGTCTTAATTTATGAGACCATTATAGAGCCTCTCTTGCAAGACGAGTAAGATAAGCAATATCAAGTGGGTCTTCCAATTTAACCTGCGAATTGCAGTTTTGACAGTTGAAGGTAACATGGAACTGATTATCAAGGGTGACTTCGACACAGTCGGTTTCGTGGTTGTATAGTGCAGATATTATTTTGCTCATAGTCATTATCCTTTCTTTGAGAAATATTATTGGTAGTTGTGGGCAGAAATGAGTAGCCTACCATAAGATTCAGGTATGCAACACTATCTTCCCCAAAACCCTGTATTCCCGGGTTTTTCAATCTCTCAAAACGTTCTCAAAGAGATAAAGATGCACAATTATTTAGCGAAATCGAAAAGCGGATTCAGACTTCCTATGGAAATATAAATAGACAGGAATTGTCAGAACAACTGAATTACTCCGGAGATTATATCAATGCGATTGTGAAGAATTATACGGGTATGAATATTACACAATATCGGAATATGGTGGCTCTTCAGAGGGCATCGTTTTTATTATTAAATACAACAAAAAGTATTACAGAGATATATATGGACTTGAATTTTCAGGATAAATCCTATTTTTATAAAAAATTTAAAGAACGGTATGGTGTTCCACCAAAAGGATTTAAGAAAATGAATGAATAAAAAATTCACAAATCATACACAAATATGTGTTAAAATGTCATCAAAAAGGGAAGGAGTTTATTTGTGATGGAGAAACTGAAAATCCTTGTAGTAGATGATGAGAGCAGAATGCGTAAATTAGTGCGGGACTTTCTGGAACGGGAAGGCTTTGCTGTAATAGAGGCAGGAGACGGACAGGAAGCAGTGGAAATCTTTTATGAAAATAAGGATATTGCGCTGATTATCCTGGATGTGATGATGCCGCATATGGATGGATGGGAGACTTGCAGAGAGATTCGTAAGGACTCCAAAGTACCGATTATCATGCTGACTGCCCGGAGTGAGGAACGGGATGAGCTTCAGGGATTCGAGCTCGGTGTGGATGAATACATTTCCAAACCATTCAGCCCGAAGATTCTGGTGGCAAGAGTAGAAGCCATTCTGCGCAGAACCAATGCAATTTCTCAGGATAAGCTTTTGCAGGTAAATGGTATTGAAATTGATAAATCAGCTCATATTGTGCGGATAGATGGCAAAGAAATTGAACTGAGCTTTAAAGAATTTGAACTTCTTACTTATTTTCTGGAGAATCAGGGAATCGCCCTTTCCAGAGAAAAGATTTTAAATAACGTATGGAACTATGATTATTTCGGTGATGCCCGTACCATTGATACCCATGTAAAGAAACTGAGAAGCAAAATGGGTGAAAAGGGTGACTGCATCAAGACAATCTGGGGAATCGGTTATAAGTTCGAGGTGTAAAGCAGGATGTTTCGATCAATTAAGCAACAAATGATGGTGGCTTTTTCGGGAATCGTTATTTTGATGATGGTGTTGTTTCTGGTTATCAATGGCGGATTTCTGGAGAGGTATTATATATCCACAAAGCAGGCAGATTTTGTAAGATTTTATGAATTGCTGGAAAAAGGCGTGAAGGATGGAACTCTGGAGGATGAGACCCCGGAGGGTGACCTTGGAAAGAAGGCAGAGAAGAGCAATATTGCCATTCTGGTAGTGAATCAGGATTACGACCCGATTTATCTGAATGCCCGTGATATGCAGGTGATGGTAAATCAGTTGTTCGGCTATCTTTATAATAAGAACAATCAGGATGTATTAAAAGAAGAAGACAATTACGTTATCAGCAAGAGTACCGATATACGCAGCGATACGGAATATATTGAAATGTGGGGAAGCTTAAGTGACGGCAGTATTTTCATGATGCGAAGTCCTTTAGAGAGTATCCGAAATGCCATTGATATTTTTAACCGGTTTTTGTGGTCCGTAGGCGGCACTTTATGTGTACTCAGTCTGGCATTTGCATGGTATTTTTCAAAACGTCTGTCTGAACCGATTCTGGAATTGGCAGAACTGTCTAAGAAGATGGCAGATTTGGATTTTGAAGCCAAATACAGCGGAGGCGGAAGCGCGGAACTGGAGGTCCTTGGACAGAGTTATAATGCAATGTCCGAGAAACTGGAGCAGACCATTTCCAATCTGAAGAAGGCAAATAATGAGCTGACGAAGGACATTGAACAGAAAGAAAAGTTAGATTCCATGCGAACGGAATTTCTGGCAAATGTTTCCCATGAGTTAAAGACTCCGATTGCCTTGATTCAGGGTTATGCGGAGGGCTTGAAAGAAGGGGTAAATGACGACCAGGAAAGCCGGGATTTCTACTGTGATGTCATCATGGATGAGGCAGGTAAGATGAATAAGCTTGTGCGGAATCTTCTGGATTTGAATCAGTTGGAATTCGGTAAGGACAATCTGCAGTTCGAGCGGTTTGATATCCGGGAACTGATTGGTGGTGTGCTGCAGAGCAGCGAGATTATGATTGAGCAGAAAGAAGCGAAGGTCATTTTCCATCAGGAAGAACCTGTGTATGTATGGGGCGATGAATTTAAGGTAGAGCAGGTTGTACGGAACTATTTCACCAATGCGCTGAACCATGTTGAGGGTGACAAGGTCATTGAAATCAAGATAAAGAAGCAGGATGATAAAGTCCGAATCAGTGTATTTAATACAGGAAAACCAATTCCGGAAGAGGATTTGGACCAGATTTGGGACAAGTTCTATAAGGTAGATAAGGCGAGAACCAGAGAGTATGGTGGCAATGGTATCGGACTTTCTATTGTCAAGGCGATTATGAACTCGCTTCAGCAGGAATATGGTGTGCAGAATTATGAAAATGGAGTCGAGTTCTGGTTTGAACTGGATAGCAAGTAAAAACAGTTGCCCGACTGACGAAAAACGCTTATAATGTATCACAAGATGATACATTACGAGCGTTTTCTTTATTAGGAATGTGCCAAGGCACATTCTATGTAATAATAGAAAACTGTTTTGCTATATAGACGAGGAGAAAGAGTATGGCAGCAATTCAGAATGATTGGCTGGACGCTCTGCAGGGAGAGTTCCGTAAGCCTTATTATAAAGAATTATTTGAAACCGTGAAGAAGGAGTATCACACGCATCGGATTTACCCGCCGTCAGATGATATTTTCAATGCATTCCATCTAACACCGCTCCATGAGGTGAAGGTTGTGATTCTGGGACAGGACCCTTATCACGGAGATGGACAGGCACATGGGTTATGCTTTTCGGTAAAGCCGGATGTGGAGATTCCACCGTCACTGGTAAATATTTATAAAGAACTGCATGATGATTTGGGATGTACTATACCGAGTCATGGATATCTGGTAAAATGGGCGAAGCAAGGTGTGCTTATGCTAAACACGGTGCTTACTGTAAGAGCACATCAGGCAAATTCACATCGTGGAATCGGATGGGAAGAATTTACAGACGCAGCGATTAAAGCACTGAATGAGCAGGACCGACCGATTGTGTTTATTTTATGGGGAAAACCGGCCCAGATGAAGAAGCATATGCTGAATAATCCAAAGCATCTGATACTGGAAGCACCGCATCCAAGTCCACTTTCCGCATATCGTGGATTTTTTGGAAGCAGACCATTCAGCCAGACCAATGCGTTTTTGGAGAAGAATGGAATTGAGCCGATAGACTGGCAGATTGATGAAATATAAAGGGGATTGAACATGAAAAAAAGATGGCTTAGTATACTGATACTGTGCTGCCTCTTACTTGCAGGCTGCGCAAATGCAGTAAAAGAAGGAACTGCATTATTAGAAGAAGGAAAGATGGATGAAGCGCAGGAGAAATTTGAAACGTCCATAGAGAAAGAAAAAGATTTGGGCGAAGCTTATCGTGGACTCGGCATTTGTTATTGGGAGAAGTCGGATTATACGAAAGCTATGGCTGCATTTGAAAAAGCACTGGATAACGGGGCAGAGGAAAAGGCAACACTCTATAATATGCTTGGAATCTGCGCATTAAAAACAAACAATGCAGAGAAGGCGGTTTCTTATTTTGCAAAAGGGCAGGAACAGTCTGATGCAGAAGGTGAGTTGCTGCAGGAAATGGCATTCAATGAGATTGCAGGATATGAGCAGCTTGGCAAGTACAGTGAGGCAAAACAGAAGCTGGAACTTTATGTGAGTGCTTACCCGGATGATGAGACAGCCGCAAAGGAATTGGAATTTTTAAATACTCAGGTAAAGGAAAATTAGGATTAGGAGCAGATAGATGGCACTTTATGATTTGAAAGAAGAGCAGGAGCGGGTCATTCTGGTGGGAGTCAGTACAGGAGACCATGATGATACCGAACAATCTTTGGATGAACTTGGAGATTTGGTAAAGACTGCAGGAGCAGTGGCAGTGGGAAAGGTCATTCAGAACCGGGAAGCCATGCATCCGGGGACTTATGTGGGAAAAGGGAAAATAGATGAAATCAAAGAGCTCTTGTGGGAGCTGGATGCGACAGGCATTGTATGTGATGATGAACTGTCACCGGCGCAGATGAATAATCTGACAGAAATGTTAGAGACCAAAGTGATGGACAGAACGTTGGTAATTCTGGATATTTTTGCGGGAAGAGCATCTACAAGCGAAGGAAAGATTCAGGTAGAACTGGCGCAGCTTCGTTATCGGCAGTCTCAGCTTACCGGTGCAGGAAAGGCACTTTCCAGACTGGGAGGCGGGATTGGAACCCGTGGACCTGGAGAGAAGAAACTGGAGATAGACCGTCGTTTGATTAAAGACCGGATTGCCCAGCTTAACCGGGAGTTAAAGGATGTGAAGCGCCATCGGGAACTGACAAGAGAGCAGAGAAAGCGAAATCATGTTCCGGTGGTGGCTATCGTGGGTTATACAAACGCGGGAAAATCTACTCTGCTAAATACGCTTACTGATGCGGGAATACTGGAAGAGGATCAGTTGTTCGCAACTTTGGACCCGACTACCCGTAATTTAAAATTGCCAAGTGGACAGGAAATTCTGCTTACGGATACGGTTGGATTTATCCGCAAACTGCCTCACCACTTGATAGAAGCTTTCCGGAGTACGCTGGAAGAAGCCAAGTATGCAGATATTATTTTACATGTAGTTGATGCATCGAATCCGCAGATGGATGAGCAGATGTTTGTGGTGTATGAAACGCTGCAGAGACTGGAGGTTATGAATAAACCGGTGATTACGGCATTTAATAAAATGGACCGTGTGGGCGAAGCAATTACAGTGCGTGATTTTCAGGCAGATAAGCTTGTGCAGATTTCAGCCAAATCCGGAGAGAATCTGGGGCAGCTTTTTGATGCCATTGAAGAGGTGCTTCGGGAAGAGAAGATTCATATTGAACGGGTATTCTCGTACAGTGAGTCTGGAAAAGTGCAGTTGATTCGAAAGTATGGAGAACTTTTGAAAGAAGAATTTGAAGAAGACGGGGTACATGTGGAAGCCTATGTGCCGCAGGAAATTTATGGCCGCCTGTAATGGGCGGCTCTCCCTTACTTATGGGAAACTTTCAGGGAAAATGTAGGTGGTCGATATTGATTTCAGGAAAGGGTTAAGAGGAATGTCATTACAGTTTATTTTTGGAAATTCCGGTTCGGGGAAATCCCATTATTTGTATGAACATATTATAGAAGAATCGATAAAGCACCCGGAGCAGAATTATCTGGTGCTGGTTCCGGAGCAGTTTACCATGCAGACGCAGAAAGAGTTTGTCATGCGTCATCCAAGGCACGGCATTATGAATATTGATGTACTGAGCTTTGAGCGCCTTGCCTATCGGATTCTGGAAGAGACTGGAGGCGCAGATAAGGTAGTGCTGGATGATGAAGGAAAGAACTTTGTGCTTCGCAAGGTAGCAGCAGGAAAAGCAGATTTCCTTCGGGTATTAGGAGCAAATATACGTAAGCCGGGCTATATCAGTGAAGTGAAATCCGTGATTTCAGAATTGGCGCAGTATGATGTGAAAGCAAATGAGATGGCTCCTATGCTGGAAATAGCACCTGAGCATTCTTATCTTCATTATAAACTGATGGACATTCAGACCTTATATCAGGCATTTGAAGACTATCTGGAGGAAAAGTATATTACCAGAGAAGATCTGTTGGAACTGTTGTGCAGCCAGATGGGGAAATCCCGTATTTTAAAAAATGCAGTGGTAGCAATGGACGGATTTACTGGATTTACGCCGATACAGAACAAGGTACTGGGAGAATTGCTGGCATGCTGTGAAACCGTGTATGTTACGGTAACCATTGACTTGAAGGAAGACCCTTATCAGTATGGAGATAAATATCAGCTATTTGCCTTAAGCAAACAGATGGTGCATGCACTTACGGAAATATGCCGGGAGCGGAAGATAGAAGTCAGCGAGGTGCGGATGCCGGCCAACCCGGTGTATCGATTCTGCGAAAAGCCGGCTTTGGGATGGATGGAAAAAAATCTGTTCCGTTATCCGGTGCGTCAGTATAAAGAAAAGCAGGAGAACATCCGGGTTTATGTATCCAGAAGTCCAAAAGAAGAGGTGGATATGGCCGCTCAGAGAATTCGTTCCATGGTTCGAAAAAAGGGGTACCGCTATCAGGATATAGCAGTTATTGTCAGTGATTTGAACTTGTATGGGGATACCATAGAACGAATCTTTCCAAGGTATGAAATTCCGGTATTTATGGATTATAAGCGGAATGTGCTGTTGAATTCTTTCGTGGAGTATGTCCGGAGTCTGCTTGCAATGGTGGAAAAGAATTTTACCTACGAAAGTGTATTCCGGTTCTTAAGAAGCGGCTTTTCCGGATTTGAAGAGGACGAAGTGGATTTGCTGGAAAATTATGTCAGAGCACTTGGAATCCGTGGCTATAAGAAATGGACAGAGAAATGGATTCGCAGAACGGACTCTATGACAGAGGAGAATCTTGAGGTTGTAAATCGGCTGCGTGAGCAATTGATAAGAAAACTGGATGCACTGGTAGAGGTGCTGAAGAGAAGGCATAAGACGATTTACGATGTGACACTTGCACTGTATCAGTTTCTGGAACGGGAAGAACTGCAAAGACAGGTAGAAGCGATGGAGCAGCAGTTTCAGGAGTCTGGGGAGCTGACACTTGCGAAAGAATACGAGCAGGTTTATCGTGTGATGATGGAGTTATTTGATAAATTTGTTTCCCTGCTTGGAGATGAGAAAATTTCGTTAAAGGAATACTGCGATTTGCTGGATGCGGGAATGGAAGAAGCCCGGATTGGCGTGATTCCGCCAAGTATGGATGAGGTCATGGCAGGAGATATTGAGCGTACCCGTCTGAGAAATGTAAAGGCACTGCTTTTACTGGGGGTAAATGATAACCTGATATCTGCAGGAGATTCCAAAGGCGGTCTACTTACAGAACGGGACAGAGAGCAGTTTGAAGCCGGTGGCATATCACTGGTCCCAGGAGTAAAGGAACAGACTTTTATCCGAAAGTATTATTTATATCTGCATTTGACAAAACCTACGGAAGAACTGGATATCAGTTACAGCAAAGTGTCTCAGGATGGAAAGGCAGTCAGACCTGCGTATTTAATCGGAGAACTAAAGAAACTATTTTTCCATTTGCCGGTTTTTGACATGGAAGAGTATGGAATGGTCTATCGGGAGCTTGTACCGGAAACCGGTCTTGACTATGTGATTGGGGGACTCCGGGACCAAGAGCAGCTTCAGATACAGGATGCATACTGGCAGGAATTATATCGCTGGTATTTGTCAAAAGAGCAGTGGCGTGATACACTGCTGCGTCTGCAAAGTGCAAGTATGTATCGGAAGCCGGAGGATGCTCTTACGAAAAAGACAGCGGAACGTCTGTATGGAACGTGGACACCAAGTATTTCCAGAATGGAGAAATTTGTTTCCTGCGCCTGTGCACATTTCCTGACTTACGGACTTCGCCTGAAAGAGCGGGAAGAATATGAATTTGCCGCATTGGATTTTGGAAATGTTATCCACAAAGCTTTGGAACATTATGCGGATAAAGTAGAAAAAAGCGGAAGAAAATGGGGAGAACTGGACGAGAGCTTGCGGGAACAGTATGTGGACGAGAGTGTGGAGGAAAGTATTGTGGATTACAGCAATACGGTACTTTACAGCTCTGCACGGAATGCTTACATGATTCCACGTATGAAGCGGATGATGCGCAGGACTGTGTGGGCGCTGACAAAACAGCTTCAGCAGGGCGATTTCGCTCCGGAAAGCTATGAGACCAGATTTGGAAGCGGTAAGATTGACCGAATCGATGTCTGTGAGACAGAGGATGAGGTGCTGGTAAAGGTAGTGGATTATAAGACTGGCTCTAAAAAGTTTGATATGACCGCATTTTATCATGGACTTCAGATGCAGCTTGTAGTGTATATGAGTGAAGCATTAAAGTTGGAAGCAAAGAAGCATCCGGGGAAAAAGGCAGTTCCAGCAGGAATCTTCTATTATCAGATGAAAGACCCTGTGGTTGCAAAAGAAGTAGATATGGAGAAGGTAGAACAGGCCATTTTAAGAGAACTTCGTGTAGACGGTCTGGTAAATGCGGAAGAAGCCGTGATTCAGAGACTGGACAAGGATTTTTCAGGAAGCTCGGATGTGATTCCGGTTGCCAAAACCAAAACGGGGTATTCCAAACAGTCCAAGATGATTTCAGGAGACGACTTTGAAGCGCTTCTGACTTATGCGGATAAGAAGACGATAGAACTGCAGAACCGGATGCGGAGTGGAGAGTCGGAGGCCAGCCCTTATGAAATGGGACAGATGACCGGATGCGACTATTGCGAATTTCATAATATCTGTGGATTTGACGCTTCTGTTCCGGGGTATCAGTACCGACGGTTCCGCAAAGCTTCTGCCGAAGAAGTGATGGCGAAGATTCGGATGGACATTCAGGGAAAAACTGAGGGTGTAGAGGAAGAAGAACAAGAACCTGATATGAGACAGAAAAAGGCAGGAGAGGAGGAAGCGTAATGAGTGTACAGTGGACCAAAGAACAGCAGAAGGTCATTGATTTGCGTGACAGTAATATACTGGTTTCGGCTGCTGCCGGTTCCGGAAAGACGGCTGTATTAGTAGAACGGATTATTACCAGACTGACGAAGGATGCTTCTCCTCTGGACGTAGACCGTCTGCTGATTGTGACATTTACCGAGGCGGCAGCCGCAGAAATGAAAGAGCGAATCGGAGCGGCACTTGAGAAAGCATTGGAGCAGGAACCGGAAAATCTGCATTTACAAAAGCAGGCAACCCTGATTCATACAGCAAAGATTATGACGATTCATAGCTTTTGTCTTTCGGTCATCCGGGATTATTTTCATACCATTGATTTAGACCCGGGATTCCGTATTGCAGAAGAGGGAGAATTAAAGTTATTGCGCCAGGATGTGGTAAAAGAAGTGCTGGAGCGGCATTATGAGACCGGAGAAGATGATTTCCTTACATTTGTAGAGAATTTTGCGGTAGGACGGGAAGACAGCAGTCTGGAAGGGTTGATTATGCAGCTTTATGATTTCTCGCGGAGTTATCCGGAGCCAGAGGTGTGGCTGGAGGAATGTGCAGCTTCCTATCATGAAGGAATTTGCGAGGATTCTCTGTTTATGCAGAAACTGAAAGGGTATGTGGATGACTGCCTGGACGGGATTGAAGCAGACATGAATCAGGCGAGAGCAGTCTGCCTTGCGAGCGGTGGACCTTATATGTATGAAAGTACCATTGATGCAGATTGGGAGCAGATAGCACCGGTTTATGAGGCGGAGACTTTTGCAGAGCGTTATGCGGCATTTCAGAAGATGGGAAAGTGGGCGCGGATGAGCGCCAACCGAGACAAAGCGGTAGATGAATATCTGGCGGAGTATGTGAAGAATCTGCGGAAGAAATGGAAGGCAGAGCTGGAGCGCATACAGACAGAGTATTTCTTTCAGCCACTGGAAGAAATGCAGGCTGATTTTAGCCGATGTATCCCAGTGGTGGATATACTGGTGGAACTGGTAAAAGAATTTGCGATTGCATTCCGGGAAAAGAAGACAGACAGCAATCTGCTGGATTTTGATGATATGGAGCATCTGGCAGTAGAAATCCTGACACGGAAAGAAGATGGCAGGCTTGTGCCATCTGAAGTTGCCAAGGAACTTCAGGAGCAGTTTGAAGAAGTGATGATTGACGAGTATCAGGACAGCAATCTGATTCAAGAAACCATTCTGCGGAGTGTATCAAGGGAAAGCCGTGGAGAAAATAATTTGTTCATGGTAGGAGATGTGAAGCAGAGTATTTACCGTTTCCGCCTGTCACGACCGGAACTCTTTATGGAAAAATACGATACTTATACCATGGATGGTGAAGGAAGCTGTCAGAGAATTGATTTGCACAAGAATTTCCGAAGCAGGGCAGAGGTCATTGACTTTGCCAATGCAGTTTTTAAAAAGATTATGATAAAGGCTGTCGGAAATGTGGAATATGATGAGGATGCGGCTCTTTATAAAGGGGCAGAATATCCGGAGAGCAGGGAATGTACACCGGAAATTTTGATTGTAGACACGAATGTGGAGGAAGACGAGCAGACAGATGGGAAAATGCTTACTGCCAGAGAAATGGAAGCAAGGGCAGTGGCAGAGCGGATTCATGCACTCATGGAAGAACAGCAGGTGTACGATAAGGGATTGGAAAAAATGCGCCCGCTCCGGTACGGGGATATTGTGATTCTTACCCGAAGCCTGAAAGGATGGTCAAATGTATTCGTGCGTGTATTGAAAGCGGAAGGAATCCCGGCATATGCAGATGCAAGAGAAGGATATTTTGGCACACTGGAGATTGGCTGGATGATGGATTATCTGCGGGTGCTGGATAATTATCGTCAGGATCTTCCTCTGACGGCCATCTTAAAGTCTCCATTTGGTAAATTTACCAATGAGGAACTGGCTGTGATTCGTAATCTGTATCCGGAACTGTCATTTCATGAGGCTGTATTGTTGGCGGCTGACTGTAAGCTGAGTCTGCAACATGATAAGAAGAGTGTACCGGAAGCACTGGCAGAAAAACTGAGGAGAATGTTCCAATATATCGAACATTTCCGGAAGCAGGTTTCTTATATGGCAATTCACGATCTGCTGTGGAACATTATGCGGGAAACCGGATTCTGGGAGGAGATTGCTGCCATGCCGGGCGGTGAGCAGAGGACGGCCAATCTGGAAATGCTGATGAATAAAGCAAAAGCCTTTGAATCTACCAGTTATAAAGGATTGTTTCATTTTGTACGATATGTGGAACAACTGAAAGAATACAACATTGATTACGGGGAGGCAGATATTTTCAATGAAAATACAGATGCAGTCCGGGTAATGAGTATTCATAAGAGTAAGGGACTGGAATTTCCGGTTGTGATTGCGGCAGGCATGGGAAAGAAGATGAACATGCAGGATATCATGGGAAATATGGTAATCCATCCGGAACTGGGAGTCGGTATGCTGTCCATTGATTTGGAAAAGAGAACGGCAAGTTCTACTTTGCTTAGAAATATGATTCGTTCCAGTATCGG
Organism: uncultured Lachnospiraceae bacterium; assembly: GCA_900554415.1. Classification (GTDB taxonomy): domain Bacteria; phylum Bacillota; class Clostridia; order Lachnospirales; family Lachnospiraceae; genus Allocoprococcus. Next base: position 11,569 of record USGU01000003.1, read on the forward strand.
ACTGGAGAATCTTGGAGAAGAACTGCGTGTGCTGTATGTGGCACTTACCCGTGCGAAAGAGAAACTGATACTGACCGGAACACTGAAAAATGCAGAGGAAAAGCTAAGAGAGTATTCTATGAGAGCACCTTCCGAAGAGGACAGCCTGCCATTTCTGACTATTGCCAGAGCACACAATTATTTTGACTGGCTGCTTCCAGCAGTCATAGGAAAAGAGGACAGCGGTCTCTTAGATATGCGTGTGATTCCTTTTGAAGAAATCGTGCAGAGTGAAATGGAACGTGAAATGGCAGACCAGATAGAAAAAGAAGTGTATCTGGAAGCAATTCAGAATCCGGGAAATCCCTTGGCAAAAAGAAATGAGGCCTATGCAGAAAGGCTGGACGAACAGTTTTCTTACCACTATAAGATGGATGAACAGTTAAAGATGAAATATACGGTATCGGAACTTAAGAAGCATGCCATGCTTTCTGGTTCAGAGGCTGAGATGGGAGAAAGGCTGCATGAGGGAACAAAGGAAGCGATTGTTCCAAAGTTTGTACAGGAAGAACAGAAGCTGACCGGGGCAGCAAGAGGAAGTGTGTATCATAAGATACTGGAGCTTCTGGATTTGTCAAAAGATTATGATTATGTTTCACTGAAGAATGCGCTGGAAGAATTGCACCAGCAGGATTATCTGACACAGGAAATGCTGGATGCTGTCTGGGCAAAAGATTTGCTGCTATTTTTTGAAAGCGGACTTGGAAAACGAATGCAGCAGGCAGCAAAGAATAGAAAATTGTACCGGGAGCAGCCATTTGTGTTCGGAGTTCCGGCAAAAGAGGCAAATCCGGAAACGGATTCGGATGAAGAAATACTGATACAGGGAATCATAGATGCGTACTTTGAAGAAGCCGATGGTCTGGTGATTGTGGATTATAAGACGGACCGGGCAAAAGAGGCAGCCGAACTGGTAAATAAATATCAGGAACAGCTTAAGTGGTATGAACGAGCACTGGAACAGCTTACCGGCAAGAAAGTAAAAGAAAAGTCAATCTATTCCTTTGCACTCCATGCCGTGATTCCGCTGGGGATGTAAGCGTATTCCTTTAAAGAAGACGATATAAAAATACCGTATAAAAAATACCATATGGGAAATACTCCTGAAAAAGGAGTTGATGGTATGGAAGAAAAAAAGAAGATTCGCCGGGAAGATATTCCTTATCTGGAAGAAAAAGAGCGCAGAAAATACGAAGTGGCAGAAGAACTGGGACTTCTGGATAAAGTGCTGGAAGATGGGTGGCGCTCCTTAACGTCCAAGGAAACGGGAAGAATCGGTGGTATTATTTCAAAAAAAATAATCTCCAGAGAATAAGAAGGTTACGATAAATAAGAAAGTTACCATAATGTTAACTAATATAAAATAATATGAATATTTTGTGAGTTCTGTTGAAAAAGCAAAAGCCTTTTGATATAATCGCTAAGCTTAGAAAAGAATGAACGGGTGACGCTATGGACACGAAAATGAATGTGTTGGGGATTGAAGTCAATAATTACACTGCAAAAGAAGCAATGGAGACCATTGCCGGATATATGCAGGAAGAACCGGTTAGTCTTGTGGAAGTGGTGACGGCAGATTCGGTGATACGCATGTCACAGAGTGAAGCAATGTGCGAGAAACTGGAACAGATGGATTTAATCATGCCGGGCGACAAAGCAATACTGGAAGCCATGGAAGTCAGTGACAGGAAGAAACTTCAGGAAGCTGAGAAACATACATTTATCAAATTGTTGATGAGCTATCTGCACAGAAATAATACCAAAGTATTTTTGATGGCTGATACAGAGGAAGATATGAAAGAACTGCAGTCCCGCATGGAATATAGATATAAGAGTATTGAGGTTGTAGGTGCAGCTCTGGTGCCGGGACAGAATGATATGTATGATATGATCATCAATCAGATAAATGGAGCGGAGGCACAGTGTATTATAGCAAGTGTTGCTTCAGAGAATCAGGAGGCATTTATCTGCAAGTGCAGGAATGTTCTGAATGTGCGGATCTGGATTGGAATCAGCAGGACAGCAGCAATGCTTGTAGAAAAAGAAAAGCTGACGGAACGAATGTTTGTGTTTGCGGGTAGTAAGATTTTGAAAAGAAAGGTTATAAAAGAAAAAAAGAAGCGAAATGCATAAAAAGATGCAATTTGCTCTTTTTTTTTTTGGTCATTTGTATTAAAGTATAATTTAGGTATATGTGCAATTAGTCAGATGGAACATGGAAACATTGTGAAAACTGTATAATAATGGAGGGAAGAGCATGATATCGAATCAGATACTACAAAACACGCTGGATGGACTGAAGACTATTACTAGAATAGATTTGGGTGTTGTGGATATAGAAGGAAAGACATTGGCAACTACTTTTGCCCAACCGCGTGATTGTGTAAAGGAAGTAAAGGCGTTTGTAGAATCGCCGGCAGAAAGTCAGGTGATTCAGGGCTTTCAGTTTTTCAAGGTATATGACGAACAGCAGCTGGAGTATGTTCTGATTGCAAATGGAGGGAATGATGATGTGTACATGGTTGGCAAGATGGCTGTGTTTCAGATTCAGAACCTTTTAGTGGCTTATAAAGAGCGGTTTGACAAGGATAATTTTGTCAAAAATCTGTTGTTAGACAATCTTTTACTGATTGATATTTACAATAGAGCCAAAAAATTACATATTGACACAGAGGCGAAACGTGTTATCTTTATAGTTGAGACTTCTCATGAACGGGATGTAGCCGCACTTGATAAATTAAGAGGCTTACTTGGCAATAAGTCCAGGGATTTCATTACCGCTGTGGATGAGAAGAACATTATTGTTGTAAAGGAACTTGAGGTGGGAGACGGTTATCCGGAGGTAGACCAGACTGCGGCAGATATTCTGGAACTGCTGAAAGCGGAGGACTGTGAGGAGAGTGTACGGGTTGCTTACGGAACTATCGTACACGATATAAAAGAAGTTTCCAAATCGTATAAGGAAGCCAAGCTGGCATTGGATGTAGGAAAGATATTCTCAGAAGAAAAAGAGATTGTGGCATACAGCACACTTGGAATAGGCAGATTGATTTATCAGCTTCCAATTCCTCTCTGTAAGATGTTTATTAAGGAAATTTTTGCAGAGCGCTCGCCGGATGAATTCGACGAGGAAACGCTGGTTACTATCAACAAGTTTTTTGAGAACAGTCTGAATGTATCTGAGACTTCAAGACAATTGTATATTCATAGAAATACATTGGTATATCGTCTTGATAAGTTGCAAAAGAGTACAGGACTGGACCTTCGTACATTTGAGGACGCGATTACATTCAAGATTGCACTGATGGTTGTCAAGTATATGAAGTATATGGAGACGCAGGAGTATTAATAAACAGGAGGAGCATATGATAGAATTAAAGGACGTTACGAAAGAATATTCCAAGGGAATTTCTGCTTTGAACGACATTAATTTAAAGATTGAACAAGGGGAATTTGTCTTCATTGTTGGAGACAGTGGGTCCGGGAAATCCACATTAATTAAACTGTTATTGAAGGAAATCGATCCTACATCGGGAACGATTATTGTCAACGGACAGAATCTGTCAAGATTGAAACACCGTCACATCCCACAGTACCGTCGTAGTATTGGGGTGGTGTTCCAGGATTTTCGACTTTTAAAAGACCGGAATATTTATGAAAATATTGCATTTGCACAGAGAGTGACAGAAAAGTCTACCCGTGTAATCAAGAAGAAGGTACCGGCAGCATTGTCGCTGGTGGGACTTGCACAGAAGTATAAAGCATATCCAAAGGAGCTTTCCGGTGGAGAACAGCAGAGAGTAGCTATTGCCAGAGCAGTGGTAAATGAACCTGCAATTCTGCTCTGCGATGAGCCAACTGGTAACCTTGACCCGACAAATTCATGGGAGATTATGAAACTTCTGGAAGAGGCTAATGAACGTGGGACAACAGTTCTGGTCGTAACACATAACCAGGAAATCGTAAATGAAATGCAGAAACGTGTAATTACAATGAAAAAGGGAGTTATTGTAAGCGACGAACGAAAAGGTGGGTATAAATAATGAGAATAAGTACAGTAGGATATTCGGTAAAGCAAGGGGTAAAGAATATCGGCAGAAATAAGATGTTTTCCCTGGCCTCAATTGCGACTATGTCAGCATGTATTTTCGTGTTTGGACTGTTCTTTGCAATTATTATGAATTTTCAGCACATTGTGCATAAAGCAGAGGAAAGTGTAGCAATTACCGTATTTTTTGATGAAGAAGCAACAGAGAGTCAGAAAGATAAAATTGGTGAAAAATTAAAAGAACAGGCCGGAGTCCGGGAAGTAAATTATGTTTCGGCAGAGAAAGCCTGGGACTCCTTCCAGAAGGAATATTTCGGGGAAAATGCAAGCGAAGCAGCAGAAGGCTTTAAGGATGATAATCCGCTTGCAAATTCTGATAACTATGAAGTATATCTGGATGATGTGTCTGTACAGTCTGATCTGGTAACCTATGCAGAATCACTTCCGGGTGTGCAGAAGGTTAAGAAGTCAGAAGTAGTGGCAAATACGTTGACCAGTGTCAACCGTCTTGTATGGTATGCATCTGTTGTTTTAATCGGCATTTTGCTTGCGATTTCTGTATTCCTCATCAGCAATACAGTAACCATGGGTATTGCAGTTCGTAGAGAAGAGATTGCGATTATGAAATACATTGGTGCAAAGGACAGTTTCGTCCGTATGCCATTTATCATCGAAGGTGTTACCATTGGATTTATTGGGGCTGTGATTCCGCTCGTTATTTTCTATTTTGTGTATAACAAAGCAATTGACTATATTTTATCCAAATTCTCATTGCTGAAGAATATTTTGGATTTCCTCCCGGTTACAGAAGTATATCATACACTTCTTCCGGCAGGGCTTCTTCTCGGAATTGGAATTGGATTGTTAGGAAGTGTATTTACAATCAGAAAACATCTGAGAGTGTAATCAATGAGGGCAGTTATACAGAAATAAGGGGATAAGTATGAAAAAAAGGAACAAAGCAGTAAGTCTTTTGCTGGCTGGTGTGTTATGTTTCTCATCTATTGCTACCGTACATGCGGATGATTTGTCGGATGCGAAGCAAGAACAGCAGGAACTGGAAGAACAGAAGAAAGCCGCAGAGGATGAAAAACAGCAACTGGTAAGCCGTCTGGAGTCGATTACATCAGAAGTGGAAGATACGGAAATGCAACTGGAGGCAAAGGAGTTGGAAATCAGTGAGACGCAAGATAAGCTGGATTTGGCGAAGATTAATGAGTCTGAACAGTATGCAAGCATGAAAATCCGTATTAAATATATGTATGAGAACGGAGATTCTCAGGTGATTCAGATACTCTTTGAGGCGAAATCCATCGGAGATTTTCTGAATAAGGCTGAATACATACAACAGGTGACTGATTACGACAGACAGAAGCTGGAAGAGTTTCAGGAAACTGTAAAAGAAATTGAGGATACTGAGGCAAAGCTGAAAGAAGAAGAGACAGAGCTGACAGCACTCAGGGATGATTTGATCAATAAAAAGGATGAAGTCGAAAGTCTGGTTGCTGAGATTACAGAGAAAGTGTCGGATTTGGATAGTCAGCTCACGGAAAGCACCAAGAAAGTAAATGAACTGATTGCAGCGGCAGAAGCAAGAAAGAAACAGCAGCAGGCAGCTGCAAGCACCGGTACGGCAGGTCCATCCCAGATTATTGGAAATGGTGTGCTGGCATGGCCGACTACAAGTACCAGAGTAACCAGTACCTATGGCTGGAGAACTGCTCCGGTTGCGGGAGCAACGTCACTGCATGATGCCATTGATATTGGGGCACCGATTGGAAGCCCGGTTTATGCAGCAGCAGATGGTACCGTAATTACAGCAAAGACGGGGTATAATGGTGGACGTGGCAATTATGTAATGATTGACCATGGAAATGGACTGGTAACCCGTTATCAGCATTTGAACAGTTTCTATGTATCGGTAGGTCAGACAGTGACGAAGGGACAGAATATTGCAGAAGTAGGAAATACAGGTGCAAGTTCCGGCCCACATCTGGACTTTGCAATCTATGTGAATGGAAAGACAGTAGACCCGCTTACATATTACTAAAGTTTATAAGAAAATGTGGAAGCGTTTTATTACGAATGAAAATCATGGCAGTATAAAATTTATTTGTGAAGGCAGGATATATGGAAGAGAATAAGAACACAAATCATTTTTGGAAAGGGGCGCTTTGTGGCGCCCTTGCTATGTTTGTAGTTGTTTCAATTATCTGGGGCGCGGGAAGAGTATCCGGTGCACTGGTAAAATCAAAAATGAACACTGCAACAGAAGAAGATACAACCAGTGGAATAGAAATAGATGAGGATACAACCAGTGCCAAACTTAAATATTTGCAGCAATTGGTAGATGAATATTATCTGTATTCCGATGATGTGGATGGCAGCACCTTGCAGGAAGGTATTTACGCAGGATATATCAATGCACTTGGTGATCCGTATTCCGTTTATTATGATGAAGAAGAAACCAAAGCATTGTTTGAATCTACTTCAGGAGAGTATTCTGGAATCGGAGTTGTATTTTCGCAGAACGCTAATACGAAAATTAGTACTGCGGTTCAGGTTTATCCGGGAAGTCCGGCAGAAGAAGCTGGAGTAAAAGCAGGTGATATTCTGTATAAAGTGGATGGAGAAGATGTGACTTCTGAGGATTTATCAGAGGTAGTTGCAAAAATCCGTGGAGAAGAAGGAACTCAGGTAACGCTTACTGTACTCAGAGGTGATAATCAACAGGAAGTTGAATTGGACATTACAAGAGGCGTGGTACAGGTTCAGACAGTGACATACACCATGAAAGACAATCAGATTGGTTATATCCGCATTACGGAATTTGACAAGGTTACATATGAGCAGTTTGAAAATGCGTTGAATGATTTAAATGAACAGGGAATGAAAGGCCTGGTAGTGGACCTTCGTGCTAACCCGGGTGGCAATCTGGATACTGTTTCCAATATTCTGGACTTACTGCTTCCGGAAGGAACCATTGTTTATACGGAAGATAAGAATGGAAAGCGTCAGGAGTGGACTTCCGATGAGGAGCATCAGTTTACGAAACCATTGGCAGTGCTTGTAGATGGCAACAGTGCAAGTGCATCGGAAATCTTTGCAGGTGCTGTTCAGGATTATGGAATCGGAACTCTTGTTGGAACGACAACTTTTGGAAAGGGCATTGTACAACAGCTGATTCAGCTCCCGGATGATACTTGTGTGAAGTTGACGATTTCTGAGTATTTCACACCGAATGGCAGAAGTATTCACAAAAAGGGAATTGACCCGGATGTAGAAGTGGAATATGTATCAGACGAAGAAAATCCGGATGCAGACAATCAGCTGGATGCTGCACTGGAAGAAGTAATGAAAAAATTAAATCAGTAAAGTGGGAATGGGAATGTCAAAAATGGCATTCCCTTTTCTGTATCTGTATGATAAAATAAAAAGTGTATGCGCATCAGTGCTGTGCACAGGATACATACATAGAAAAAGTCGGACAAATTAGGAGGCGAAAGTATGAGTTTGCTGATTAAGAACGGGCACGTGATTGACCCGGAGATTAAGCTGGATATGGTAAGAGATGTACTGGTTCAGGGCGACAGAATTGTGAGAGTGGATGAGAATATCTCTGAAGCGGCAGATGAAGTGATTGACGCAAACGGAATGTACGTGATGCCTGGATTTATAGATTTGCATGTACACTTAAGAGATCCGGGACTGACTTACAAGGAGACACTGGCAACTGGAGGTGCGGCAGCAGCAAGAGGAGGAGTAACAACCATTTGTGCCATGCCGAATACCAAACCGGTCATTGATACCAAAGAATTGGTGGAAGAAGTACATGAGAGAGCCAAAAAGGAATCCCCTGTCCATGTGATTCAGATTGGTGCAGTTACCAAAGGACAGGAAGGAAAAGAACTTGCGGATATCAAGGGTATGGGCGAAGCAGGATGCCATGCCATCAGTGAGGATGGGAAGTCGGTGATGAATGCATCCTTATATCGCAAGGGTATGAAGATTGCGAAGGAAAATGGAATTTCAGTTTTTGCACACTGCGAAGATATCACCATGGTAGAAGGCGGAGTGATGAATGCGGATGCCAAGGCGGAAGAACTGGGGCTGAAGGGAATTACGAATTCGGTGGAAGATGTGATTGTGGCAAGAGATATCCTGCTGGCAAAAGAGACCGGAGTACGGCTTCATTTATGCCACTGCTCTACGAAAGACAGTGTAGAGATGATTCGTTTAGCAAAAGAAGAGGGACTTCCGGTAACCGGAGAGGTGTGCCCGCATCATTTCACTCTTTGCACAGATGATATCAAGGAAAATGATGGAAATTATAAGATGAATCCACCACTCCGGAGCAGAGCAGATATGGAAGCCTTAAAGGCAGGGCTTGCAGCGGATATTATGGATGTGATTTCGACAGATCATGCACCGCATTCGGAAGAAGAGAAGAATCAGCCGATGGAGAAAGCGCCGTTTGGTATTGTAGGACTGGAAATCAGTGCAGCGCTGACCTATACAGAACTTGTAAAGCCGGGAATTATCTCTATGATGCAGATGGCAGAGAAGATGAGCTATAATCCGGCGCAGATTCTTGGACTGACAGAGAAGGGTTCTGTATCCGAAGGAAAGATTGCTGACCTGGTAATCTTTGACGCAGGAAAGGAATATAAAATTGATACCGCGGCTTTTGCATCCAAGGGAAAGAACACGCCATTCCAGGGATATCCGGTCAGCGGTGAAGTGGCATGCACGATTGTGGATGGTAAGGTAGTCTATCGCAGATAGCGATGATAGCTGCGCGCAGCAGCGGAAGCACGAAGGTGCGAATCATGATATAAAATATAAGATAAAACAGAAAACAATGGCAGAAACAGGGAGGAAGAAAGATGATTAACAAATTAGTTGCCAACATCAGGAAAACAGGAGCTCCAATCGTAGTAGGACTGGACCCAATGCTGAATTATGTACCAGAACATATCCAGCAGAAAGCATTTGCAGAATATGGGGAGACCTTGGAAGGGGCTGCGGAAGCAATCTGGCAGTTTAACAAAGAAATCGTGGATAAGACTTACGATTTGATTCCGGCAGTAAAGCCGCAGATTGCCATGTATGAACAGTTTGGAATCCCTGGACTTCAGGCATTTAAAAAGACAGTAGACTACTGCAAATCCAAAGACCTTGTTGTAATTGGAGACATTAAACGTGGCGATATCGGTTCTACTTCCGCAGCTTACGCTGTAGGACATGTGGGAAAAGTACAGGTTGGAAGTAAGACTTATGCACCATTTGATGAGGATTTTGTTACAGTGAATCCATATCTGGGTTCTGACGGGGTCAATCCGTTTATCAAAGTTTGCCAGGAAGAAAAGAAAGGTATGTTTATTCTGGTTAAGACTTCCAACCCATCCAGTGGAGAATTCCAGGACCGCCTGATAGATGGACGCCCATTATATGAGCTGGTTGGTGAGAAGGTTGCAGAATGGGGCGAACAGCACATGGGTGATGAGTACAGCTATGTAGGTGCTGTTGTAGGTGCTACATATCCGGAAATGGGAAAAGTACTTCGCAAGATTATGCCGAAATCTTATATTCTTGTACCGGGCTATGGAGCTCAGGGTGGAAAAGGAAAAGACCTGGTGCATTTCTTTAACGAAGACGGATTAGGTGCAATTGTAAATTCTTCCCGTGGAATTATCGCTGCATATAAGCAGGAAGCTTATGCACAGTTCGGACCGGAGAATTTCGGAGATGCTTCCCGTGCGGCAGTGGAAGCAATGGTAAAAGACATCCGCGAAAGTCTGGAACAGCGTTAATCCAGTATAGTACGATGATTTAGTGCAAAATATAGAAGAAAGTATAGAGAGAAAGAAAATGGCAGAACGACAAAAAGAGATGACAACCGTCATTTCGCAGGAAAAAATAGCAGAAGATATCTTCAGTATGTGGATTCAGACGGAAGCAGCTAAGACAGCAAAACCGGGACAGTTCTTATCCATGTACACCAATGATGGAAGTAAACTACTTCCAAGACCAATCAGTATCTGTGAGATTGATAAGGAAAAGGGAGCGCTTCGCGTCGTATATCGTGTGACTGGTGAAGGAACAGGAACGGAACAGTTTTCTAAGATGAAAGCAGGAGATACACTTCCAGTCATTGGACCTCTTGGAAATGGATTTCCACTTGAGAAGGCAGCAGGAAAGACTGCTTTTCTTATGGGAGGCGGAATCGGAGTACCGCCAATTCTGGAGCTTGCCAAAGAATTATCCTGCGATAAGAAAATTATTATTGGATACCGCAATGCAGAGAATTTCCTGAAAGAAGAGTTTGAAGCAAATGGACAGGTATTTATTTCTACGGAAGATGGCAGCGTGGGAACAAAAGGAAATGTAATGGATGCCATCCGTGAAAACGAGTTACAGGCAGATATTATTTATGCCTGTGGTCCAACACCAATGCTTCGTGCAATCAAGCAGTATGCAGAGGAAAGAGGAATCGAGTGCTATCTGTCTCTGGAAGAGAGAATGGCATGTGGAATCGGAGCTTGTCTTGGCTGCGTATGCAAGACAAAGGAAAAAGACCATCACAGCAATGTACATAATAAGCGTATTTGTAAAGATGGTCCGGTGTTCTTGTCTACGGAGGTGGAAATCTAATGAGTGTGAATATGAAAGTAAGTATAGCCGGAGTAGAATGGAATAATCCAGTGACTGTTGCGTCAGGAACCTTTGGCTCTGGAATTGAATTTGAAGAATTTGTAGATTTGAACAGACTTGGTGCAGTGACTACAAAAGGGGTTGCCAATGTTCCGTGGACAGGAAACCCGACTCCACGAGTTGCAGAGACTTATGGCGGCATGATGAATGCGGTAGGCCTGCAGAATCCGGGAATTGATTTGTTCTGTGAAAGAGATATTCCGTTTTTGAAGAAATATGACACAAAGATTATTGTCAATGTGTGTGGACGTTCCAAGGAAGATTACTGCGAAGTAGTAGAACGACTGGCAGATGAGCCTGTAGATATGCTGGAAATCAATATTTCCTGCCCGAATGTAAAGGAAGGCGGAATTGCTTTCGGACAGAATGCCAAGGCAGCAGAAGATATCACAAAGGCAGTGAAGAAATATGCAAAGCAGCCGGTTATCATGAAGCTGAGTCCGAATGTAACGGATATTACCGAGATGGCAAAGGCAGTAGAAGCGGGAGGCGCAGATGCTGTTTCTCTGATTAATACCTTAACTGGTATGAAGATTGACATCAACCGCAGACAGTTTGTGCTTGCTAATAAAACGGGCGGTGTATCCGGTCCTGCCATTCATCCAATCGCTGTGCGTATGGTTTACCAGACTGCAAATGCAGTGAAGATTCCGATTATCGGTATGGGTGGAATCGCAAGTGCAGCAGATGCTATTGAAATGATTCTTGCAGGAGCAAGCGCAGTATCTGTAGGAACTGCAAACTTCTACAATCCGGGTGTGACCATGGAAATCGTAGATGGAATTGAAAAATATATGGAAAAATATGGATTTGAAAATCTGACGGATATGGTCGGAATTGTAAAATAGAAAAGGAGATAAGAGGTCATGGAACAGTACAAGAAAGAGTTTATTGAATTCTTTGTTGTAGTTCTGAAAGAGACTCCGAAAATGCCGATTTTCCTTGTATTTTCAAGGTTTTCTGGAATTTGTTATTCATAATAAGTTATCGTAAATTATCGCCATTTGGTGCAGTTTAATAGAAAAATGGTACAGTAAATGGTACACTAAATGGCACAGTAAACCATGAAGAAAGCATAGATAAAAATTAAATATTAGGACATCTAAATGAGTCCATATGCTTATAGTTTTTAATGAGTATATGGACTTATTTTAGTGCCTTAATTTTGCAGACGAACAAATTAACACATATAGTATAAAAATCGTTATTTGAGCTATATGAGCGTTTTAAAGACGTTATAAGACCCTAAATTTGAAACACCGATTTCATTTGATAGAAATGTGTAAGAAAACAAAAACGGAAGGAGGACTATTGATGGCAACAGTTGTTAGAAGTGTAGATGAATTGTCTGCTGCCATACAGCCGGTATTAATTGGAATGGTTGATGAGTTAGCGCAGCAGGTATATGTGACTTTGAATTATTTCCTGAAAAGGTATTATGATTCATATGACCCACAGTATTACAGAAGACAGTATGACTTTTTATATTCTGCAATTAAGGTAAAAGGAAAAATTGTCAGAGGAAAAATAGTAGCAGTTGTATATATTGATACAGATTCCATGAACAATTATTATCAGGCTTCTGGTGAGCAAGTAGCAACCTGGGCGAATGAGGGATTGCATGGTGGTAAGAATCTTGGAACTAATACACCTCATGTATGGGATAATACGATTGCTTCTACCGTAGATGACGGAACATTACTCAATGAAGCTATTGCGTATCTCAGAAGTCATGGGATACCAGTACAAGCATAAAGAAGGAGGATTAGAAAAATGGTTTTACATAGAAAAGAAATTGCTGATATTTTGAAAGAAAAAACCGGTTTTAATAAACAGGAGTTAAAGCTGATTATTCCGGCATTGAAAGAGCTGATTTATGAGGAAGTAGCGAAAGGTAATTCAATACAGATATGGGAATTGTTTACAATAAAACCTATTACAACAAAAAGGACAAAAAGATATGATGCAATCCAAGATAGATGGTATATTGATGAACCACATAAAAAGGTCAAGATTACTCTTAGTAAAATGCTTGCTAACTGTTTGGATGACCGGAAAAACAAAGATGAGGATGAGTAGAATAAATATCTGATTTATTGATTATTTTTATTGCGCTAAAATATATAGATATTTCCTAACAGATGGGAAGTAAAATAAAATCTGTATCAGAGTTTAGAAACAAATCTTTTGTGCAGATTCAGCACGTTTCCAGTAAGAACAATAGAATACAGAATGTTATTGGACTGCTGCCGACAGCAGTTTATTTGTGTGTGCTTTACTGGATTTGTTTCTGACTTTGATTGATTAGAAGGAGGATTATGTTTAATGATAATATTGAAACAAAGGTTTGTAAGGTTTGCGGGAGGGAACTTCCTATAAGTAATTATAAAAAAGTATATGGTAAGAATTGGACTAACGCTTGTAATGAGTGTGTCTTAGAGAAAAGATTGAAAAAGTGTTATGAAAATGGGTTAGCACTTTATCTGACGGATGATTCTATGAGAACAGAGAGAAAATATAAAGAGATTCATCCATCGAAAGTTCTGGCAGAAACAGAATCTGGTATCGCGCATATTGCGGAAGATGAAAGTTTTGTCCGTCTTTTGGAGTACAAGGATACATGGATATCCAATTACGGGAGAATCATTGTAAAATTAGATGGTGTGTATCAACTTTTAAAAGGTACATATTCTAGGAAAGACAAGGAATTATATTACAAATTAAATAAGAATGTTTATTTCGAATCTAAGAAAAAGTGGAAATATCGGAAACAGAAGATAAAAGCCAGTACATTAGTAGTCCAGACATTTATCATAAATTATGATATGCAGAATAACACAATGTGTTGGCATGAAAATGATAATAAAAAGGATAATTACTACAAGCATCTGTATCCAGTGAATGATTTACAGTATGGTGAAATCCAGAGATTGCATGATGAAAATGGAATGGTAACAGAAGCTGAGATTATGGATATTGTAAATGCAGTTGAATATAAATCTGATAATTGGAATCCTTGGTATTTCAGGAAAAGTTATGAGGGAGTCGGATATATTGGAACAGATGATGTTGATTATAATTCTGACGCTTATATCAGATGGAAAAATATGATTCAGCGTTGTTATAGTTCAAAGGTTCATACATATAAGCCATATTATGAAGATAAGTCTGTTTGTGAGGAATGGCAGAATTATCAGAATTTCAAGATTTGGTATGATGAACATATTATTCCGGGTGTAAAAGTGGACTTGGATAAAGATTTACTTTGTAAGGATAGCAATGTATACAGTCCTGAAACGTGTGTGTTCATTACGCATTATCTGAATACGGTATTTGAAGATAGAGGTATTACCCGGCTGATAACAGAGACGAAGGATGGCTTTAAAGTTACGATGATGATTTTGAATAAGAAGCAGGATGTAGGGATCTATCAGACGAGAGAAGAAGCTTGTGATGCGTTTGTAAAATATAAAGAGAATTATATAGAGGAACTTGCTGAAAGCTGTAAGGGTAAAGTGCAGGATTATGTATATGATGCAATGAAGAATTGGAAGATTGCTGTGGCATGATATGTGGAGGTATTTTTTTTGGAACTGCTGCCTCCGTGTTGATATAAAGGGGTAATGTAAAATGGCTCGGAAAGTAGATAAAGAAAAGCAATTAAAGGAAAGAAAAGAGTTTAGAGATTATATTAAAATTTCTGATGACAGAGTATTAAATACAAAAAAGGTTGGAATAGAATTATTTGCATCCGATGAAATCTTTGTTCAAGTAAATGGAACAATTAATTATTGGATATCAAATTATGGAAGACTTGTAAATAATTTGAGAAAAGACAAATCAATGAAATTTCATAAAATGAGCAGTGGGAATGATAAAAGAAGTGTTCATTGGACAATTGTAACTTACGATATAGATGGAACACCTATACATTCTGAAACGAGTCCAGAGATTCTTGTGGCAGAACATTTTCTTATGCAACCCAAAGGATGTAATAAGATATGGCATATAGATGAGGATGTAAATAATAACCATTGCAGAAATCTTATGTATGTGACAAAAACGGAATATAATTACCTTTACAAGCATGTTAAGTCTGTTGCAGACCTTGGACGAGAACAAGAATATTACGATTATAATACTGTAAAGGGGAATCCGGCTTATAGTATTTGGAATGGTATTTATGCCAGATGCTATGAAAGTTCTAGTTTTTTGGTGAATCAATGTTATGATGGTGCTTACATGTGTGATTTGTGGAAGAATGATATAGATGCTTTTGCAGAATGGTACAGCGCAAATTATTATGAATGTGATGGCGAAAGAATGGCTGTAGATAAAGATTTATTGTGCCGTGGAAATAAAGAGTATGCACCTGATAAGTGTTGCTTGCTGTCGCAAACGATTAATTCTGCATTGGGAAGTGCTACAAAAAAGAGAAGTTCATGTAAGAGTTTGCCATTGAAGAAATATGCGGTTGGTGTAGATTATGATAGGATGAGAGAAAAATTCTATGCAAAAATTCAGCCATTTGGACATGATAAAGATTATAAGTTACATTATTGGGATACAGAGGAAGAAGCATTTCAGGAATATAAATTGTTTAAAGAATCGGATATAAGAATATTGGCACTAAAATATAAGGACAAGATACCAGATTACATATTTGATGCATTGATTAAGTATGAGGTTCGTCCTTACAGTCCATATGAGAATTAGAGATAGGGTATATTGGATATTTGATTATCTAATATGCCCTATTTTTTTGCTCTTCCAACAAGGTAATCAATGGATACGTTATAATAATCGGCAAGTTTAATGAAAACTTCAATCGGAATATTAATTTTTCCAAGTTCGTATTTTGAATAGGTTGTCTGCTTGATATTGAGATAATCAGCTAATTCATTTTGGGTTTTATCATTGTCTTCTCTGAGATTGCGGATGTTCTCGAATATCATAGCCGTGTCCTTTCTTACATTTTGTTTAATTATATAAAAGTCTTACCACGACTATTGAAAAATAGTCGTATTACGACTATAATTGTCTTAACAATATTAAAAAAATAATATAGAGAGGGTAAAGAAGGAGGACAATGTAATGTCAAAAGCACCAAACAAATGCCCGATGTGTGGCGAACAAGTTATGTGGAAAAAGGTTGATGAAAGCAACAAAGGATTTAGCGTTGGAAAAGCAGCAGTAGGAGCGGTTTTATTGGGTCCAGTAGGGCTTGTGGGTGGAGCCTTAGGGAAGAAAAAACAATGCTACTATTGTGGAAAATGTGGATTTAATCATGAATATTAAAAAATGATATGTTATCGGGAAGAGAGGAAATAAATTATGGCGATGATAAATTGTCCAGAGTGTGGAAAAGAGATTAGTGATAAAGCAAACAAATGTGTATATTGTGGTAAAGTTTTATCAGAAGAAGAAAATATTCAACAGGGAATTAGATGTAGTGAATGTGGAGAAATTTTGTCTAACAATGATAAGATATGTCCGAAATGTGGATGCCCGGTAGATGAAGAAACTTCAGAGAAGGATTTGAAAAAACCACAACAAGTAGAAGTTACCAAAATAAAAGTGACAGCCAATACAAAGAAAATGATTATTGGAATTGTAGCTGCAATTGCAGTTTGCTTTTTAGGATTAGTTGGATATAAAGCTTATTCCAATAACAAGGCTGAAAAGAATTATCAACAAACATACAATGAATATATTTCTAATTTGCGGCAAGTTCAGATTCTTATGATTTCAGGTGGCTCTGACGCAGAAAAAATGTGTAATCTGACGGCAAGAGTATGGAGTAATGCGATTTATGAAAAAAGAGATGATGAAACGGATATGTATACAAGACCTGACGGATTTTTTGTAAGCGATTTTAATGATGCATTACAAAATTTATGGGATGATTCTGATATAGAAAATACACTTGCAGGTATTGAAAGTAATCAAGATTCAGTAAAAGCAATGATGAAGAAGTTACAAAACCCACCTGAAAAATTAGACAAGTGTTACGATACAGTTTCTGATTTATACGAATCATATAAAGTGCTTACAGATTTGGCAGTTAATCCAACTGGAAATTATACTACTTTTACTTCAAACAAAAGTAACGCAGTGTCAGATTTTATGGCTTCATACGAAAAGTTAGATAGTCAGATTCCAGAGAAAATTGAAGAAAAATAGAGGTATTTGGTCATGTCGCTTATTAAGTGTCCAGAATGTGGGAAAGAAATATCGGATAAAGCGTTAGCGTGCCCTTATTGTGGTTATCCGATAGAGAACAAAGAAATATCAAATAATAAAAAAACAGTTTTTTCACCTAAAAAATGTTTTGAAAATAAAAAGATTCTGGTGGGAATAGCAGTTTTAAGCATTGCGATTGTGTATATTATTGTGAGTAATATAGTATATAGAAATCCATATAAATCTTATATGTCATATATTGGAAAAAATTTTGATGCATTACCAGATGAATTCCAAAAAATTGAAGTGCTCGATGGAGATTGGCTCGCAGTAAAGGATTTAAGCAAAGATGAAGCAAAATTTTCAAATGTAAATGGTGAAATGCAGTATATGTATTCTGAAGATGGGATTGAATCGCTTAATGTTGAACCATACGAGATACACACTATGATATGGAAACCAGAATATACATCATTAAATGCTGCTACGGTAGAAAAAGAAAAAGATTTTTTGGAAAAATTTTTTGGAGGATATGATAAAAAAACTGAGGTTGATAATTCAGCGTCAGGATATTCTTACAAAGATGATGATTTTTTAGTTGTCAACTATATTTGGAAAAATAAATCCGGGAAAGATATTACTTTACGAGTAGAATTAGAAGGAAATGATTATAAAGAAATTTTGTTGATTGCTAGAAAGGCGCAAGATGAAGAATAATTTTAACAGAAAGAGGTAATTAATTATGGCATTGACGAAATGTCCACAATGTGGAAATGATATGAGTGATAAAGCAGAAAGATGCCCTAAATGTGGGTATGTAATGAGCGAAAACAGTGGTTTTAAGAGTGAGCATGAAGTAGTATCAGAAGAAATTGATTATTGCAGTAATACGTGCGGAGAAGAAGGAAAGGAACATCAATCATCATTTAGTACATCTGAAAATAGTAAGATTACCAATAGAAATCATGGAATGAGCAGAGCAAAAGCTTGTAAAATATCAAAGGTATTATGTATTATATTTTTATGTTTTAGTCTATTCTTCTTGTTTAAGGCTATTGATAAGAAGAATAATTATTCAAATCCAAGTTCAGACGGGTATCATTATAGCCGACAGTATATTAATACTTATGTAGGTGGAGATGCTTATAATTACATTATTAATGGAACGTATTTTGCGGGATATTCAGTTCTCGGAATGGGGACATTGATAATTTCAACAATTACAGGGGTAACATATTTGAAATTGGCGGTAGATGAATCAGAAGATGGAAATGAAAAATAATTTTTCTAATATTTTACAGTACCCCCGGTAAATACATAGGTACTTAAATCTCCATAGTTTAAACATACCCCCGCCCTATGCATATATTGGAAGAATTTAACCATTTACAAAAGCGAACAAATGTTCTATAATATAACTACATTATAGGAATGGTGGTAATGTAAATGAAGAGTTCAGATGCAGTAGATGTAATTTGTCAGCATTGTAAAGATGGTTCGATTATACCAATAAAAATAAGGGTTCAGGACGATGAACAGATATATAATGTATATATGATTAAGTCATACACGGCATTATCTTCTGATAAGGTACTGCTGCCAAATGAATCGTTTGTAACCAGTAACATTTTAAGATTCGATTGTATGATAGAAGTGTTTGGTATGGCAAAGAAGATTCGATTGCATTACAATAAGTCAGAAGTAAAGTGGCATATATATTTTTAAAGGTATACAGTCAAATAGGAAGAGTCATAACGATTCTTCCTATTTTTAAAATATGTTAAGTTATAATTTCTGGTCTTCTTCGGACGGGACATATTGTGCAATGTCTTGAATCTGACAGTTGAGGATTCGGCATAAATCATTAATGGTTTTCATGCTTATATCTTGCCCGTGTTTTAATCTATGAAGAGTGCTATGTGACAGATGATGCTTGGATGTCAGTGTATACCAGTTTTCATCTGAATTTTCTAAAGTTTTCCAAAATGGGGAATAATCAATCATGCGTATACCACCTTTTATCTTGTAGTTTTAGCATAATATGACTTCTTAGTATTGAATATCTTCGAAATTGCGAATATAATTAGTTGTATAGGTAACGGAAACGCAGAGTGGAGAGGAATATTGAATAGAGAACTTACAAAAGAACAGATGGATAGAATGATAGAATTTATATCCAGGGATGATATGGATTTCTACGAAAAAAATATAATGAAACTGAGTGACGAAGAGCAGCAGATGTTCTTCCTGGAGAATCCTGATTTCATGGCTGAGTATGCGATTGGTTATGATAGAATGGACTGGTTGAAGGATGAAATGTTTAGGAATATTCTGAGGAAGATTAAGAGCAGAGGGATTGAAATATCGTAAAGTGATTTTTTTTGAGTCAGCGTATGGATGAACCTGATACACCCCGTTTCAGAAATACACTCCATTCTTCTAGTTTTTGCTACCCCTACGATATAAAATATATCAATAATACACATAAAATAAGAATAAAATAAATCAATAGCATAACCAGTATTTCGGCTATGCTCTTTTTTTCGGTGCTATCAATATGAAATTTTCCAGTACCTATTGTTCTAAATCTTCCAAGTATGGCAAGTTTAACAGAATATCAGAGTATTTTCTTTCCATGTCTGCCAGTTCGCAACATATATAACCATATTTATTATAATACCATCCGCACAAATCTTCTAATAGTATGCAATCGGGCGGCATAACTTGGATTTCCTTTACAATGGTTATAGTTTTAGCTTGTGTTGTCCCATACAGATAGGAACATACAGCAGTAATTGCAACAATTAAAATCATAACTACATATTTGATTAATTTTCTCATAGCATTTTATCTCCATTTCTATATAAGGGTGTAGGCTTTCCAGTTCTACACCCTATTTTTTTACGCTTCATTCAAAATGTATTTCACTGCTTTTTCTGCTTTGCTACTTGCCGACACAATAAACTTGTTATCATTCTTTAATACTCTCAGCCAGCTTTGGATGTATGACGTTGAGTTTCTAAAACTCTTCTTTGTCTCTATTCCGATTATATTCATAAGGTTAGCACTTCCAATTTCTGCAACAAGCTCTTCCTTTGAATATTCATCAGAACCAAAAGCAACAAGCTTGTCCTTTCTTTCGTCTGCTCTGTTGCAGCGGCTTTCCCTCATGGTACTATGTACGGATTCATGGAAAGCCGTGCTGTAATATTCTTCTGCTTCTTTGAACTGTTCAAACAGTGGTAACTGTATCATGTCAAACATTGGAGAGTAGAAGGCTTTATTTCCCTTTATATGTTTAACTTCTAAGTGTTCCCTATTCCAGTAATCATTTAAAATCATTTCAGCCTTTTCTATTGGCTCTATGCTATGTAATTCTTCTTTTTGTAATGGTTCGACTCCATCCACTTGCGATATATTAAACACATTAATATATTTTAATATCGGTATCTGCTTTATAATCTTTGTTCCATCGTCTTGAATTTCTTCTATAGGATAGATTTTCCAAAATACTACGATTTCCGATTTCTCACCTTTGCGGATGTGACCGCCTAAATCAGTCCATTGTTTAAATGTGGCATATTCGCCTTTATGCTGTAAAAGCATCTGATTTAATAAGGAATAAGGCTTTTTACTTATTCTGTTAAATGCTCCATCGTGTACACCAGTCCACGGCTTTTCCCATGGGATTATACCATTTTCTAACTGTTCAATAATTCTTTCTGTTACCATTTCATAAATGTTTTTACTCATATAGATATCTCCTTTTTAAAATGTATTGTTTTCTGTTGTTAATATAAGTATACACTAAAAGGTGTACAAATGATATATAGGAATCCACTAAAAAGTGTACCTTTGAATTGTATAAAATGTACACCTGTTAGTGAATTTTAACAGAAAAAGATACACTTTCAAGTGTATTGTTTGGTTGATTTGTCAATAGACATAATACACTAAAAAGTGTACAATTAAGCCAAGGTAAAGGACAACAAACCTAAAAAAATAACAAAACACTTTCAAATAGGAGGTACAGATTATGTGCATTACAAAATTAGAACTGGAAGCAAAGATTGAAGAAGTAAGAAGATATGAAACTATGGCAAGAGAAGCCAGTAACATTCAGAAAGCGTTAGAGCAGGAAATCATTTCCTATATGAATGAAAACAATCTGACGGAAGAATTTACCGATTCAGCAAAAATTACCTATAAGGAACAAACAAGAGTAACACTCGATAAGAAAAAACTTGAAGCTGATTTAGGAGAACTGAGTAACTATGAAAAAGTTACTTCTTATAAGGTTTTAAGAATCAAATAAGCAGTAACCAACACAGGGCAAGGGTGGAGCAATCCACCCACCCACAACAAATAGGAGCGAGTGCAGATGAAGAAATATATTACATATGAACAACCGTTACAAGGTAAGACTTTTACAGAAAAACAAATGCAGGAAGTTTATAGAGACATGGCAGACAGAAAAGAATATCCGGATTTTTCCTGTTGGTTTGCTGATATGTTGAAAAGCGGAGTATTTGAGGAGGTCTAAGAAGATGATTAAAACTAGTATGGAGTATGCAACAGTTAGAAAAAACGGAGTGATTCAAAAGATTGGAAACGGTACGATATACGCACCAAAAACTAACTTCAAAGGTGGTTCTGTCAAATGGGCAGAAGACAAGAAGAAAGCTACAAAATAGCAATAAGCAAGTGACAGTTTTAGCTGTGGAAAATTCAGTTTTTCGCTTGCATTTCCCCAAAACAATAGCATTACGAAAGGAGTTGATATTATGACAAATGTAGAGGTAATTTTACAAAAATACAGTGAAAATGATATGCAGTTGCTCAAACGAATATCACGGTCAATTATTTCCAAGATGAATGATAATTTATCCGATATGGACTATGACGATTTTTACAGTATAGCCAACGAAACTTTATGGAAAGCTTGCGAAACTTACAGTTCCGACATGGGAGCCACTTTTGAAACTTTCTTGTGTAGCTGTATAAGAAAGAAGTTTTCTACAGAAATCAGAGATAGGCATAGAGAAAAACGTGTATTAAATCTGTTAGCCGTTCCACTGGAAGCCAGTGAGAATGAAGAAGGAAATAGTGTACTTGATTCATTATCATCTGATTTCGATACTTTTGAAGAAGCCATGAAATTGCAGAGCAACAAACAGTTTCAGGACAAAGTGCAACGCTACATTTCGAAGCTTTCCAATCAGCAGGTATCTATATTAAATCTTCTGATTGATGGGTATAAACCGAAAGGTATTCAGCAGATTTTAAATATATCTGCCAAGGAATACTCGGTAAATATGAAGATTATGCAGAGTTTCGAAAACGTAAAAATTTTATTTTAAAGAAAGAAGGATACGAATATGGAAGCAATTAGAAAAAATACATTTACATTGGAGCAGTATTTAATGGACATCAGCGAAGAAAAAATCAGAACCGACCAGGACTGTCAGAGACTTTCCGGACAGTGGACTCCTAATATGATTAATGAATTAATCGCTACTGTTTTAACGAAAAATTATATTCCACCTATTATTTTAGGAGAAGAAACAACAAACGGAATTACAAGACAATGGATTATAGACGGACTGCAGCGCAGTAGTTCCCTTGCTATGTTCCGGTATGGAAACACAAGAATTACAAAGAATGTAGAAGAATACATGATTAGTTATCAGCGAAAGGCAAGAGACGAAAACGGAGAAATAAAGCGAGACGCACGTGGTGTAGCTATTTGGGAGATTGTGAATTTTGATATCCGCAATAAAACCTATGCACAATTACCGGATGAGCTGAAAACTATTTTTAATGGTTATCAGTTGGAAGCTGTTATTCATCAAAATTGTACTAATACGGAAATCTCTAAGCTTGTACGCAAATACAACAATCATAGAGCCATGAATTCGGCACAAAAAGCCTTTACCTACATAGATACATTTTCAAGGGAAATCAGGGAAATCACAAACAACAGATTTTTCAAAGATATGTATTCTTGCAGAAATAATGACAGAATCAATGGAACATTTGAAAGAGTCATTGGTGATATGGTTCTCTTATGTAACTATCCAGACCAGTACAGAAAAGACACAAAGCAAGGCTTCAAATGGTTAAATGAAAATGGTACAATGGCTGATTTTTACGGACTGGATGATTTACTTACTAGACTGACAGACTCCACGGAAATTACAAGCGAAATAAGAGAACTGTTTAATAGCAAGAATGGTTATATCTTTGTGGCAGCATTTAAAGCCTTTACTGAATCGGGAAGGGAAGATAAAGATTTCGGAAGATTCTTACATTGGTTTATTAATGGTGGGAACAATACTGAAATCAACGGTAAGACATGGATGGAATTAGATGGAAAGCATTGTACAAGAGATAACAGAGTAGTTCATGGAAAACTTGATTATTTAGTTGCTCTTACGAATGAGTATTTCAAAGCAGATACACAAGTAGCATAAGGCAAAAGGGGAAGGAAACTTCCCCTACTATAAGAGAAAAGCGAAAGGCAGGACTTATTATGGCAATCGTAATTACAAACGGACTTTACTATATAAAATACAATGAAACTGGTGGCATAGTTAAAACGAAAAATATTGATGAAGCTTTCCAGTATGAGGATGTGGAGCACGCTGTTAAAAAGATAAAGAAAGCAAAAAGTAAGACTAAGGGATATTATATCTATGACACTTGTACTAAATATATTTTATGGAGACGGATGACTAATGAAGAAATAACGGAAATGCGAGAAGGGAAAAAGTACAAGAAGAAGCGAAAAACATATCCAGAGAGTACACGGAAATTGATATATCTTCATGCCGGTGGAAGATGTGAATTATGCGGCAGAGAAATTTTATTCAAAGATATGACCATAGACCATATAAAACCGCTTTCGATGGGTGGAGAAGATAATGTATCTAATTTGGCTTGTACATGTGTTGTTTGTAATCATTTAAAAGGGAATGTTCTCCCGGAAAGTTTCTGGAGTAAAATCAATGATATATTCATGTATCAAATGCAGAAAAGATATGGAAACCGACTAGTGTGGAAAGTTGCACATAAGTTATTGTTATGTGTTGTGTAAAACTTTAGTGACCTTGAAAAGATAGGAAAAATCAATTATAATTGGAGGTGATAAAGATGGAAGGTGTGATTGATATGTCAGCAACCACGGTTATTAAAGATATACTAGAAGTAAAAAGTAAATCACAAGCAATGCTTGCGGAAGAAATTAATGTTACAAGGCAGAATTTAAGTAATAAAATGAATAGAGATAAATTTTCAGCACTTGAATTAGTAGAAATTGCGGATGCTTTGGGAATGAATTTACTTTTAAAAGATAAAGAGGATGGAACGGAATATATTATTGATTATCCAAGTGAATTAAAAGGAAAGTCAAAACGTAATATGACTGAAGAAGAAAAAAAAATTGCGCAGGAAAAATCTATGCAGACTAAGGCGAGAAATGCACATAATATAACAAAATAACCAAGTATTAAAAGCAGCGAAATTCAAAGGGATATAATAAGGAGGTATGACCTATGACAGCAACTAGAAAAGAAGCTATTGAATTATTGGAAAGAGTACCAGAAGATAAGTTGACGTATGTTATTCAGATTCTAAGCGGTATTGATGGTTTGATAGGCATATCAGACAGACGAACAAAGCAAATTGATTTAGACCAATTTGTTATGCCTACAACAGAGCGTAGCAAAAATGCTGATGAATATATAAGGGAGATGAGAGATAATGACAGATTATAAAAGGGCACTTGAAAAATCAAATGCCCTAGTGTATAATCTAATCAGAAAGGTAATCGGATGTGAGTCCGATTTGCCCTCGGTATAAATGTATTATAGAAATAGCATCCACACTTTAGGCGGTACGGATGCTATTTCTTTTTATCATTATGATTATCTATGTAAGATAGTGCCGCAAAAACTACTAGCAATAAAGTTAAAACTTCCATTGTGTTCATAGGGCATCACCCCCTTTGTAAACTAGAGGGCATCAAATAATCGGAAAATCACATCCTGCTTTCTTTTCAATTACACAATAGCAGTATAACATAAATCGAACGGATGTTCAAATAAAAAGAGGTAAATCTACTATATTATATATAGTGGAAAGACCTCTTATTTTTATGACTGCTGCCGGTTCTGCAAGGAATCAACGGCTTCTTTTAATTCCACTTCTTTCCAACGATTACGGACTATCTGTTGTTCCAAATCAGAAATACGTTTGGTGGTATATTCTTCCATCCAAGACATAGCGAAGGCAGGAATATACTTTTCAGGAATTTTAAGAAAAATATCGAATAGAAAATTTTCAAATTTAGAGCAAATCTTATGTAAAAAATCTTTGAAGCGGTTCGGCTTCTGAATCTCAATATTGTTTATGTGTATCAGCTCCTTTAAGTTATGTTTCATTAAGTATAACCTATCGGAGATAGGGCTTCAAGCGAAATTGAAATCTGTCTATAAACGTGTCCTTTTATGGAGAATGAATATTATAGGTGGAAGAGTATCTGTAAAAGTGGCTTTATTATTTACGGATATGTCCATAAATAGAATGGTGTTTTACAAACAGAAAGGATAAAATCATGGGAAGTGAAATGTATGGATACGCAAGGGTATCTACGAAAGAACAAAATCTTTCTAGGCAGTTAGAACAGCTTAGAGAATTTGGAATCCCGGAACGAAATATCAGGTGTGACAAAATAAGTGGAAAGACATTTAATCGGAGAGAGTATAATGCTTTAGTCGGAACAGAGGAAACAGCACCATTATTAAGGGAAGGGGATTTGCTTGTCATAATCAGCTTGGATAGGCTTGGAAGAAATTATACGGAAATCCGGGAACAGTGGAATTATATTATCAATGACATAGGAGCAGATATTGTTGTGCTTGATATGCCTTTACTGGACACAAGACAATCCAGTGATAATCTGGATAAAAGATTCATTGCGGATTTGGTGTTGCAAATACTTTCTTATGTTGCTCAAAAGGAATTGGAAAATACAAGACGTAGACAAAAACAAGGAATTAGTGCCATGCCGGTAATTGATGGAAAGAAAACTTCTACAAAAACTGGAAAACCAGTTGGAAGACCTAATGCAGAGTTTCCCGATAATTGGAAAGAATGTTATGAGAAATGGAGAGTTGGCGAATTAACAGCCGTGAAATGTATGGAAATCTTAAACCTGAAGCGTTCTACTTTTTATAAGCTTGTAAAGATTTATGAGAAACAGAAGTAATTTTTACGGTAATTTATGGGAGAAACGGAGAAATATTATATGTACGTTATAAGAGAGAAGGGAGTGAGAACATGAGAAGACAAGTAGCCTATAAGCAAGGTTATAAAATGGTAATATGTGGAAAGTTCTATGAAGTATCAGACACTAAAAGAGTCCTGCATTATGGAAATCTTACATATAAACCTACATTTGATGAAGTGTGGGAAATGATTGTAGAAATGCAATGCCATGGAGAGAATGGCAAATCGTGCAGAAGAAAACCATATATCAGAACTAGGAGGACAGACCGATGGAGAGAAGAAAGAAAACCACAAGGCAGCAGTGTTTCAGATTCATTATCAGCTTGATAGCATTAACTATTTTATGGTGGATTTGGTAAGGAAAGAGGTGGAAAACATGGATGAAAATATGAAAAGTCAGGCATTTTGTGATGGTGTAGCCGTTGGAATCAGACTTATTCAAAATAAGGTTGTTACGGCTCAGAAAGAAGGCAAGCCTATTATGGTTGATGGGGAGTTGTACTATGTGTTTAGTGCGAGAGATAGGTTGAAAATGCTTATAGACAATATCTATAAGTGAAAGTGTAATATAAATCAGCGTAAATGGTAGTAAAATCAAGGAAATTGATGGATTTTAGGACAAAACACCTTATCGTATGCTTTATCGTGGAAAATAAGAGAAGAAAAAGGAATTTTCGAAAAACCTTATAAAATGGGGATTTTTCAAAAGTCAGGTAAATCTGATTTTTTTCGATATTCTGTAAAATTCGGTAAATTTGAGTGATTTTTGATGGGTTATATGACATCGTAAAAAGCCTTTAAAATAAAGGAAAAGAGGATGTGATAGGTTAAAAAATGATATTTATAGATAATACCTATAAATGGTTTAATGATCAATGATATTGATTGATTTTAATATTAAAAGTAATATCGTGATATATAGGTAATCTATATATGTAACAGATAATCACCAATCAAAAAACGGATGTGAACCACCCAATGTCAACTGACAGCCTTACACCATATATGTGCCGGAATGTGAAAAAAGGCAGAAATGCTAATCATGCTTATCGAGGAGAACGGATGTACCGGAAGAAATAGCACAATAAATATAATCAATAAAGGAGAAGGAAATCATGCAATCAACATATAAATTTGAGGAATTAGAATCAAGGATTTTAAATGAAATGAAAGACGTTCAGCAGGAAACAGATTTAAGCGACAGTTATGTGTGGGTCGAATTGGATAATCGAAATTCGAAAATTCCAGAGTATTTGAAATCGCTATGTGAGCAGTCAGTAAACGCAACCCTTCAGGAGAATTATGAGAAAACTGGAATTGTATTAACACCTAATGATATTAAGCTGTGTGTTGTACTCAGCTACAACTCAGCAGACCACTTATTCGAACTTGTTACATATGTAGTCGGTTGTGATGTTAGAGTGGATATTTTAGACCGGAGAACAGATTTGACAGCTTGGGAATATTTTAAACAAATCAAAATATACTTCTATCAGACCGTATGTCGGGTCATAAATGCAAGAGTGAAAAAAGCAAAAGAAGAACTGTACCTAGATATGGGTACGCTGTAATCAAATACATATTATAATAGGAAGAAAGAGGTTCAAAATGGAAGATACAAAAGAATCATTAGAAAACAAGGCAATTGCAAAACAGAATATTCTTCGTGCATTGAAAGATGATTTTCCAGAAGATATATTGAAAAAATTGGCTGTTGTTTTTGATAATGTTACGGAAGGGTATACGTTTCGGGGAAAACAAGAATAGTAAAAATTCCTCAGATGTGATATACTAAATTGTCTCATATAGGTATTATGCCTATTTGAAATTGTATTTGTTGTTGGGGAGAAGTCATGGCTGAAAGGTCATGGCTTTTCTTCCTCATCAAAAGTAATTACACCCTGAGATTGAAGTGATTGTAATTCAGCGATTCTATCCTTTGTTTCATCAAGTTTGCTGTTTAAACTATTTAATTCTTGTGCAGCTTCTTGATATTCGGAGACAGAGGTATTCATTTTCTCGGTGGCACGAGTGAAACCTGTTTGGGAATATTCAAAAATCTTCCAAGCTGCAAAGGCAGCACCTATAGCGACAATAATAGGAATATATCCTTTTATACTAGCAAAAAAGCCTTTGATAATGTTCCCGGCTGATTCGAACATACCCGTAGATTTTTCTACATTTTTACCTACATCAATTGCTTTATCTGCAATTTTTTCATAACCATTAGCACCCTCGATTATGGACTTGGTTAAATTTTTATAGGATTCTTCTGTTGTATTTGCATTTTCTCCAAGTCGCTTTAATGCATCTTTTGCGTTATCACTTACAGTATCGCTTTCCAATAAAGCATTTTTTAGTTCGTCAACAGATATTGAACCATCTTTTAAAGCTTGTCCCCACGTTAATTTTCCGGTGGCTGCTTTTTCTGCAAAAGTAGCGTCTTTTGCCATAGCAACAAGCTCGTTTGTTAATGCATCGGTCAATCCCATTGCACTTGCTTTAGCTCTTGTCTGCTCCATAGTAAAATCACTAATGCCAGACGAATCTATCTTAAACATACCATTGATTACTTTTTGATCTAATCCGTCTAAATCTGAGAAAGAAGAAGCTTTATTTGCATGAGTATACCGTAATTCATCAATTGAACCAAATAATTTACCTAATTCTTTAAACTGCTTGTCATAAAATGAAGAATTGGCATAACTTACAAATTATGTTATAATCAGATAAAATATTTGTCATTGGAGGAAACTGAAATTATGGCTGTAGTTATTTGCCCAGATTGTAAAAATGAAGTCAGTGAATATGCTGAATCATGCCCGAAATGTGGATTCCCTGTTTCAAAATTCATGAATGAAAATGAATTGACAGATACTGAAAAGAAATTCATATGTCCTAAATGTGGTTTTTGTAACGGATGGGATGATGGAAAAGATAGTTCAATATATTTAAGATGTAAATATTGCAATACTACAATGGTACAGACAGACGAAACAGATGAGGAAGTAACAAATAATTTTATTAAATATTCAGCAAAAGAAAATTATTTAAAAACTCTTGCAATGAAATTTGGCAAAGATAAATTTTCTGAAGATGAATTTCAAAAAAGAGAAAAGATTGCAAAAGATAGAAGGGATAACAAAAATTCATTTAATAAATATTTATTGTCTCAATCCCAACAACCAACCCAAAACGTACCTAAATGTCCTACATGTGGTTCAACCAACATCGAAAAAATATCTGGCTCTAAGCGTTGGCTCACAACCGGTTTATTCGGACTTGGAAGTAGCAATGTAGGCAAAACAATGCATTGTAAAAATTGCGGATATAAGTGGTAGAAGTAGGAGGTAATATACTTTACATAGGATTACGGCACATACATGCCATAGTCCTTTTTTATTGTATGAAAGCCGGGGATGATAAACACCCAACTTGGTAGACGCAACCTCTCTCCAATTCAGAGAATTGCCGTTGCAGAAAAGTACAGACCTATTTATGAGAAACAGGCTTTTTTGAATAAATCTTTAAATGGCGGAGATAAAAAGTCGGAGTTGAAGAATTCTTCGACTCCGATTCCAAAAGAAAATAAAATTGATGTACGTGCAAAACTAGCCAAAGTCGCAGGTGTATCCACTGATACATACACGAAAGGAAAGAAAATCTTGAATTCTGATAACGAAAAATTAAAGAAGGAAGTGTTATCAGGTGAAAAGAGTTGCCATGCTTGAGTTAGATATAAAAGCGTGCATTGTTGTTACAGTCTTACCAAATACGAAAACAGAATCTATACAGGCACTAATCAACAGTTATGAGACATTGGCAGAGTTGGAAGAACTGGAAGAACCAGGAACGATGTTTCTCTTGGACAATGATAAAAATAACAATAAGATGAAGATTAACGAAATTTTCTTCTGCCACTTGAATGCGCTGCTTACACTGGATTGCAATTCTGCCCTTGGAAACATTGACGATGCAGAAGTGGAACAGATGTTATGCAGCAGAGGTGTTTCAATCATTAGCAAGCTTGGTAAGGATAAATCAGATATTAAGAATTTGATCAGCACTTTCCGTAATAATATTTATGCACCACTGGAAGAAGACAAGGTAATCAAATACATTGGACTGGTAAATCATGGAACAGAGAACGGTATTCGTATAGGCGACATCTACGAGGAAGTAGGTATTCCGTTAGATACATATATTCAATATGAAGCGAAATATACATTATGTGTTCTTGCCGGTCTGTCACTTCCTTATAAGAAAATGGCAGAGATAAAAGAAATTATAGATTCTAACAAAGATACAATCAAGAGGAATCTGACCGCACAAAATTCCAGTAGGTTATCAAAATCAGTAGGATTCTTGGATGATATTGTCCAAGAAAAGAAAACGATGGAGAAGAAAAAGAGTGACAGGGATTTATTATTCTAACTGGTAATCCGAGTTGAGAAACAGTTAGACTAGAGATAATCACATATTGACAAAGACATGGGGATAGGTTCAATAGCCTATCCCTTTATATTGGAGAAAAGGACGGTAAAAATTATGAACAAGACAGTTGAAGCAGTCAGACATGGAGAAAAGATTACGGATGAAAGATTATTTGATGTTGTAAATGATTACGACATTACAACACTTAGTATTCGCACATCGGACAAAAGAATCATTATGGCAATGCAGATTAATAAGTGTGAAAGAGTAAAAGGTGGATATGAGTTTTCGCGGTCATGCACATGGACTGATGCGGTAATGTACCAGTTGGATTCTCAGGACATCAAGTCAATCAGTACGGAGTATAGCGAGGAAGCAAATACGTTTTTTGTTACTTGCAAGCTGAAAAATAATTTAGAGCTATGGTTGACGATTATTAATGTTTCAAACATGGAAAGCCGGTTATCTGACTTCAGAGAAATGGATGTGTATGAACTGAATAATTTCTTAGAAGAAGTGATTCAGAAACAGAGTGAGTATTACTGTATTTCCAGCAGAATCACGGATGCATTTGGATTTGATGTGAAGATGAATCCTAAGCGAGTGTTTGTGAATGCATTGGATGATGAATGGAAGTTGCATATCAGTGATGATTTCAGTTCGTTTGAAGTTCCGGTTGTGGACGATTCTGTTAATGAGTTTTATATGAGAGAGACAGACGTATCAAAGCAAATTATTGTAAAACCATTTGGACAGCCATTTATGGAAGTCAGTCTGTTTTTCTTAAAAAGACATAACTAAAAAATTATAGTGGGGTGGTGAAAATCCACCCTATAGAAAAAAGGAAGGTAAAAATTATGAAAACACCTGCAGCTTATACAAAAAATTTACAAAATCATATCATTACGAAACAGATGTTGTTGGACTGCTTGTACAGTTCCAATAAAAGAGCAAAGAACTGGAGAGACAAGGAAAGGGAGTATAGAGATAAGTATAGAAATAACCGTTATCTGTATGATAAGTATGATTCAGAGGAACGTGCAAGAGAACAGAAAGAATCCTACTATCGTCAAAAAGAGGTTATGCTTTCGGTCTTGGAACCGGTATGTATTCATAGAGAAAAAGTTGTGAATCAGCGAAGACGACGAATTTATGATTATGAAGAGGAATACTTTGAGTGCTTAAATGCAGGACTCTTTATTTATGAAAATGGATATTATGACAGCGAAGAACATGAGTACATCGAATTTGGAGATATTTTGGAAGAAATCACAAATACTCATTATTATCTTTTTTATGATATTGGCGGTAATCATACTTTCCATACTCCGATAAATGAAGGTGAAGTAGAAATGCATAATCTTCCTATTGTTGATATTGAAAAATTGAATACCAGTGGTGATGATATTGCGGATTTGGTGTCAAATCAGTTTGTGACAAAGGTTGTGAAACTGATTATAGATGATGATTTCGAATATGTAGCAGCATAGGAGAAAGCAGTATGAATGAAGAATTACAGAAGTTAGGAATTGAAAGTGAGCAGGACTTGTACGAGGTTCTAACGGAAAGCGAAGAAGCAGATACCTTATTCAGTGATATTTACGGTTACATCACGGAAGAATGCTCGATGGAAGATAAAAGTTTCCCCGGCATGATTAATCTTGAAGAATATAAAGGTCTTTACATTGTGTGGATAGATGATGAATGTCCGAGTTTTAACGGAACACCGTATTTTTGGAAATATGAAGTATTTACCATGTATGAGGACGCAAAACAATATTTTGACAGTATGAAAGGCAAGGGAATAAAACCAATAAACGAACGCATTAAGGAGTGTATTCGTCAGACCTCGGATAGTAAACGGATAGAGATTGTAATGAGGTCACAACCATATTGCAACATGTTTGACGTATATTACAAATCAAATTTGCTGATAGAACATATGGGCTATCAAGAAAGTTATGTTGGCACAAGAAATAAAGAGGATTTCGCAGCATTAACGGAATTTATCCGTAGTATAGGCAAAGACTTCTATAACGAATATGGAACATTGCCGGTTGAAATCATTACGGAGAAAGACGGACAGAAGTGGATTTATTTTGTAGGCGAAAGATATTTACAGTCTGAGAAAGAACGTATTTTAGGTTATGTGGAAGAAGACGAGCCGTATAACACGGAAGAAAGGAAACTTGCTACGCAGGATTGGTTGGAAAAAATCATCTTAGTCTTCACGGAAAATAAAAATGCTGAAGGTATATGGCAAGATTCGGGTCAACCGGTTACAGCTATGCATGAGAAATTTATATTCAATGTTTCTGAAGAAGAAAGAGAGAATGTATAAGTGTACAGAGATAATTGTTGCAGGTGAGATGAAACAACCGACTATTGAAGCGAATAGTTACCTAAATGCACATAAATCCTAAACTCCTTATATTCAGTGAAGTAACTGATTACCAATAGAACGGAACAACCATACCATTGAAGATGATGGTTACAGGAGAACGGACAGACAGGCGCACTGCTCATTATGGGTGGTGTGCCTGAACTATTAATACGGAAATGGAGGAAGAAATTATGAATGAAACTATTAATAGCAAAAAGTTGTATGAATTGATTAACAAAGGATTACTTGATGTAACCGCAATAACACGCAGGTGCTTCGGTTATGTCGGAATTGTAGATACCATTAAGTCGGAAGAATTTATGAAAGATTTGGAAACAGTAACCAATGCCGGAATATTCGATATCGTTGAGTGGACACATGATGTAGCAGGTGATGGAACTGTTGTACTGACTGCTGATTTGCATGACAGATATGCCGGGGAATACATAGAGATTCTGGGCAAAGTGTCAGGCGGTTTATCGGTTAAGGGATTTGAAGCAGAATTAAGAGCGGTTGGTATAAACGGTTTGGCATAGAGAAGTACATAAGAAGATAGGGGAATGAATTATTATGAGAACAGCAAAGACAGAAATGTACATCGTTAGGTCATTAGCCATGACGAATTGGCTATGTAATAATGGATTTAAGATTTTGAAAGTGGAAGACTCGGAGAAGGATGATAAGCTGAAGGTTTTCTTTTTTGAAGAATCGCCAGCACTTCACAACATGATGATGCAGTATAGAAAGAGAGTGTAAGTGTATGGCAAATGGCAAGCAGAAAATTTGGGTATCAGACCTTATAGGGGATGATTTTAAAAGATGGAATAACGAATTTGTGATTCTGGATTGTGGAACGGCTTGCGGAAAAACTTATTTTTGCATCAGAAAACTAGGAAAATACGCAGCAGCACGAAAGCGTAAAATTTTATATCTATGTAATCGAAATAAATTGAGAAACCAAACATATAAGCAAGTGAAAGATGAAAAGTTACAAGCGACAATATATGTGACTACATACCAAGCTTTACAGAAAAAGATTCAGCAAACGGTACTTATACTTCTGTTGTAACTTCTTACTCAGAAGAATTTAAGAACAAGCTTACAACCACAAACACAATCCTCGAAGCAATCAGAAAATACCTTGCCACAATGTCTGGCGAATCTGATGAGCTGGCAAAGAGTGAATTAGATTCAATCGGCAAGAATGAATCAAATATAGGAAATACAGGCGGAACTACTCCTACACCTTCTACTGATACTTCTACCAATAATTCAAGCGGAAGTGGTGACGGTGTGCCATCGGTTGGTGACGCTGTAACTTTCGAAAACGGTAGATACTATTACAGTTCAGATGGTATTAGTCCTTCAGGAAGTAAGCATTTGGGTGGTACGGTATATATTACCAAAGTAAATACCAAATCATGGGCGACAAAGCCGTATCATATCAGCACCGGTTCTACACTCGGTAACGGTGACTTGGGTTGGGTATCATTAGACCAATTAAAAGGTTACAAAACAGGTGGACTTGTTGATGAAACTGGTCTTGCTATGCTTCATGGTACACCGCAGCATCCTGAACTTGTGTTAAATGCACATGATACGGAAAATATATTGGATGCCGCAAATTTGGCTAAGATGATTAATAATGGAATTATCAAGACGAATCAGATTCCGGTTCCTGATTTCAGTGACAGCCCTATCTTTAAGAAGCTTCAGGAAACGATGGAGGTTAATAACATCAAGAATGATTACAATATTAAGATTGATAAGTTCGTTGATACTATTGAAATGAATGGAGTAAATGACCCGGATGAATTTGAAAAACAGCTTGAAGACAAATTGGTTAATAGCCGAAGCATTCAAAAAATTATTCAGGAAGAAACGATTGGTCGAATGCTTGGACATAACGAAATGAAAAAGCATTTTTATGTACATCATTAAGATATATGAAATTAATTTGGAGTAGTGGAGAAGTCTGCTACTCCTTTTTGAATTGGAAAATAAGGGAAAATTTATATATATGATTATAAAAATGGGAGGACACGATTTGAATAATACAGCAACAGTTAATGATAAGGTTTTATTAAATATTAAGGAAGTATGTAGTTATCTTGGGATAGGGCAGACTAAAGCAAGAGAGCTTTTAAGAGGATATAACGGATTTGGAATCCAAATAGGGAATCGTTGGTATGCAAATAAGGAAAAATTAGATAGATGGATAGAGAGTGAAACGCTGTGAGGATTTTGTGAGCAATTATGTGTGTTGAGTTGAAAAGTCAAGTGTTAAATGATATACTGAATTAGCATATCTATGCTTGATTTTTTGGTTTGAGAAACGAATCAGAAAGGATTGATAGACATGGGTAAATCTTTAAAAGGTAAGGAACTAGGAAAGGGGATAAGCCAGCGTAAATGCGATGGATTATATGTTGCACGTTTTATAAATAGATTTGGGAAAAGACAAGTTGTATCGGATAAAACCTATAATGGTGTACAGAAGAAACTGCGTGAAGCAATGATTGCGGATGATAAGGCAGTAAATGTTGTCAGTAACAATATGACACTGGATGAATGGTTTGAAAGGTGGATGAAAACTTGTAAGAAGAATTGTAGGAATAATACAAAGGATACATATGCCAGACATTATAAACGTGTGAAAAAAGCATTAGGTTGGAGAAAGCTTAATAGACTGAATTTGGTTGTTATGCAGGAAGCAATCAATGAGCTACGGACTGATAATGAGAGAAAAAATAGTAAAAAAATACTTGTGGATATGCTTGAAAAAGCAGTGGCAAGTGATTTGATTACAAAGAATGTAGCCAAACAGATTACAACTGATATAACCAAAGAGGAGAAGAAGAACAGAAGGGTATTAACTATAGAAGAAACAAGAATATTCCTTGAACAAGCGGAAAAGTCATTTTACTATAACTTATTTGTTGTAGCACTTGAAACTGGTATGCGTATCGGGGAACTTACAGGACTTCAATGGGAAGATATTGATTATAAAAATAAGGTAATCCATGTTACTCATTCTATGACTTATTTTTCCAAAGATGGAAAATATACTTTTGAACTTCATTCTACGAAAACCAATAAAGGAATGCGTGATATTCCATTGACGGAAAAGGCTATTCAAGCGTTAAAACAACAACATTTTATGAAGCAGACACTTGTTAGTAGCAAAGAGCCGATGGAAGGTTTTGAAAATCTTGTATTTGTTACAAAGAACAACAAACCTACAACACAGTTTCTTGTTACGGAGTGTATAGAAGGCATAACGAAAAAAATACATAAAAATTACCCGGACTTAGTTTTTGAAAAGATTACACCACATTGCTTCAGACATACATTTGCTACAAGATGGTTAGAAGCAAATGTGCCAATAAAAACAGTATCTGCTATACTAGGTCATTCGCAGTTACAATTAACAACGGATTTATATATGCACGTTACAACAGATTCGTTATTTAAAGGATTGAAACAGTATGAACAAATGGCAGGCTAAATAAAAAATGGTACAGTAGTGGTACAGTAACACGAAAAATGGATAACATAAGTGTTGAGAAATGGCTTAAAATAAGGAGGTTTTACAAGTATGGAACAGTACAAGAAAGAGTTTATTGAATTTATGGTAGAAAGCGATGTTCTTAAATTCGGAGAATTTACATTAAAAAGTGGAAGAAAGTCTCCATTCTTTATGAATGCAGGTGCTTATGTAACCGGTTCCCAGCTTAAGAGACTGGGACAGTATTACGCAAAGGCAATCCACGATACTTACGGGGATGAGTTTGATGTGCTGTTTGGACCGGCTTATAAGGGAATTCCGCTTGGGGTTGTAACTGCAATCGCATACAGTGATTTATACGGCAAAGAAGTACGTTACTGCTCAGACCGTAAGGAAGAAAAAGACCACGGTGCAGACAAAGGAAGCTTTCTTGGAAGCAAGCTGAAAGACGGTGACCGTGTGATTATGATTGAGGATGTAACAACATCCGGTAAATCCATGGAAGAAACGGTTCCTAAGGTAAAAGGAGCAGCAGATGTTACAATCGTAGGACTGATGGTATCGTTAAACCGTATGGAAGTCGGAAAAGGCGGTGTGAAATGTGCGCTGGATGAAGTAAAAGAATTATACGGATTCCCGACAGCAGCCATCGTATCTATGGAAGAAGTTGTAGAATGCCTTTACAACAAAGAATGCCAGGGAAAAGTTGTCATTGATGATACATTAAAGGCAGCGATTGATGCATACTATGAACAGTATGGTGCAAAATAAGGAGGCACATGCATGACGGAAAAGGTATACAAGACCATGAAAACAGCCGGTGCTGCCAATATTGCGATCGGAGTGATTTACATTGTGACCGGAGTGGCATCCGGAGTCATTCTTCTGGTTAGCGGCGGCAGATTATTGAAAGAAAAAAAGAAGTTGACATTTTAGAAGGGGTCTTTTGAGTGAAAGCAAAAAATAGAAAGCGGATGAGGGCGCTTGGAAAGATTTTGTTCGTATTATACATCGCTTTCTTACTGTATTTTTTGATTTTTTCTGACTGGTATGGACGGACCGGAGGAATGAGAGAATATCATTATAATCTGGTCCTGTTCAAAGAAATTCAAAGGTTCTGGAATTACAGGGAGACATTAGGATGGGTTGCATATGCTAATTTATTTGGCAATGTACTCATCTTCATCCCCTTTGGATTTTTCATGCCGATGGCCAGCAGATATAGAAATTTCTTTCTGACGTTTGTATATAGTTTTGGACTGAGTCTTCTGGTGGAGACATTTCAGTTGGTTACGAAAGTAGGAAGCTTTGACGTAGATGATATTTTCCTGAATACTTGTGGAGGAATCCTTGGATATATTGCTTTCGTAATCTGTAATACAATAAGGAGATGGTACGATGATAATAGGACAGGAAAAAGAGCAGGCGCGAGAAAGAGAAAGAGATAAAGAGAGAAAAAAAAGAGGGAATCGAAAATATGGGCAGGCAAAATTAAGGCATTCGAAGAAGGGGATAGAGTCCCTGCTGATAGCTATTGTAAATGGCATTATCTTCGTTGCTTTGATTTTGACTGCATTTTTACATAAAGGGCAATCGGCTGCGATTATAGGCAGTTTTGGTTTATTTACCATTATACTGACGGTAATGGGGCTGGTTGTCGGGATAAAAGGGTTCCGGGAACGGGACAAGAACTATGTAACCTGTAAATTGGGCGTAGGAATCAACGGAGTTGTACTTCTCGCCTTAGTAGGACTTTTTATAAGGGGGATCGTATAGTGGAAGAACGATATTATTTAACCTTGGAAAGGATTATGCAGATCAAGGAGGAAGAAACAGTTTCTGAGCCGTATCGGAGTTATTTCCGCAGGGTGGCTGATTTTCTGCTTCGTATTCATGATGTGAAGGACAGTTATCACACCAGAGTCAGACATGATATGACGGAAGAAAAGCTTGCTGAAGAGATGGAAAATCTTTATGAAGATGTGAAGCCGGAAAACTATGAGACTTCCTATGCAAATCCAGCATACTGCCAGGCGGTGCTTGGAGAAGAACTTGGAGCATTTTTAAGTGCATTGTATGCAGAACTCCGTGGTGATATCGGATATGTATATGAAGAGAAAGAAGAGTATCTGGTCATTGAAAATGAACTGTTCATTGAAATCTATAACCAGTTCGAAGCAGAAGAAGTCCCGGCGCTGGAAAGCCTGAAAGAAATCTTCTACTGGTATGCAAGTGATTATTGCGATGTATTTGCAGCAGACCGTGTGAAAGAACAGATTCTTCCAACGGAGGATAACTTCTTTGTGAAGAAAATTATGGAAAGCGATTTGTCTGATCTGCGCTACTTATACCGCTTCGGCGAGTATGTGGGCGAGAATGAGAAAAAGACAGCCGCTTATTTGAATACCTTACCGGAAGAAACCATTGCGAAGATGGCAGATACTTATACAGAAGGCTTCCGCCAGGGCTTTGTGATTACGGGAAAAGATTTAAGTAAGAAATCGGTGGCTCATATTGAATATTCGTTGGGCTTTGAACGAGTAATCAGAAAAGCCATCCGTAATTTGGAAGAAATGGGACTGCATACTATTATTTTCCGTGCACCTGCCAGTGTGATTGTGAAGAGCCGTTATGGAAAGCGTGGATTTGTGGGCGGCAATGTAAACAAGCAGTATGATTACGACCATAAAGATGATATTGCGCTGATTCTGGACAAGCAGTTCGTGGAGCGCAAGTTAGAAGTGATGCGCACTGCTTATGAGCAGAATAAAGAAATGGCAGCAAAGCTTGCAGGACCTGCTGTTATGGAAGTGTTTGGAGAAACACCATTTTCTCCAGTGGTAAAATCGGAAGCACTGCGGCTTACTGAGAAGCAGGAAGAATTGATGCTGACCTTAAATTCTAAGGCAAGTCAGATGACGAACCACTATATTCATGGAGAAGAACGCAGTTTTACGATTATTGCGTGGCCGGTACCGGAAATCGGGGAAAAATACGAAGAGATTTTTGAAGAAGTGATTCGCATTAATACGCTGGATGCCAAGGTGTATCAGAAAGTGCAGCAGACCATTATTGATGCACTGGATAAAGGAGATTACGTGCATATCCTTGGAACAAATGGCAATAAGACGGATTTAAAAGTCAAGCTCTGGGAATTAAAGAATCCAGAGAAGGAAACTATTTTTGAAAACTGCGTGGCAGATGTAAATATTCCGGTAGGAGAAGTATTTACGTCTCCGGTTCTGGAAGGAACAGAGGGTGTACTGTTTGTAAGCAAGGTTTATTTACAGGAACTGCAGTATCAGAATCTGGAACTTCATTTTAAGGATGGGAAGACCACGGAATACACCTGTACGAACTTTGACAAAGAAGAGGATAACAAACGTTTTGTGAAAGAGAATCTTCTTCATAACCATGCATTTCTTCCAATGGGAGAATTTGCTATCGGAACCAACACTACGGCTTATGTGGCAACGGCGAAATACCAGATTGCGGATAAGATGCCGATTCTGATAGCTGAGAAAATGGGACCACACTTTGCAGTAGGAGATACCTGCTATAGCTGGGAAGAAGATGTTACTGCGTATAATCCGGATGGAAAACAGATTGTGGCAAGGGAGAACAGTATCAGTGCATGCCGTAAGGAGAACCCGGAGAAAGCATATTTCCAGTGTCATACGGATATTACCATTCCTTATGAAGAACTGGGATGTATCTGCGTGCATACCAAAGATGGCGGGGAGATTAAGATTATTGAAAATGGACGTTTTGTGCTTCCAGGCACAGAAATCTTAAACGAACCACTGGATAAATAGAGTTTTCCACGTTTTTTGTTGACATTGAGAAATAGTATTAGTAAAATAACTTATAAATAGATGGTTATTTATTAAAATATTTATAAATCATAATAAGCGAATAAGAAAGGAAGAAGTTTATGCCAAAAGTAGGAATTGTAATGGGCAGTGATTCAGACCTGAAAGTAATGAGTAAGGCTGCTGCCATGTTGGAAAAGTTTGGAATTGACTATGAAATGACAATCATTTCTGCACACCGTGAGCCGGATGTATTTTTCGAGTATGCGAAGAGTGCAGAGGAGAAAGGCTATAAGATTATTATTGCCGGAGCCGGTATGGCAGCACATCTTCCAGGAATGTGTGCGGCAATCTTCCCAATGCCGGTTATTGGAGTGCCGATGTCAGGCAAGAACTTAGACGGAGTGGATGCACTTTATTCGATTGTACAGATGCCATCCGGCATTCCGGTTGCGACGGTTGCAATTGATGGTGGTGCCAATGCAGGAATTCTTGCTGCAAGAATGCTTGCGATGTCTGACCCTGAATTATTGGAAAGATTGAAAGCGTATACAACCGAAATGAAAGAAACAGTCCAGAAAAAAGCAGAAAAGCTGGACAATCTTGGCTATAAAGCATATATGGATCAGATGTAAACGAAAAACAAGTGAATAATTGCGGGCAATACATGTCAGCGGATATACCAGGAGGAATAGAAAATGTTGGATTACAAGACAGCCGGTGTAGATATCGAGGCGGGATACAAATCAGTAGAACTTATGAAGAAGCATGTGAAAGAAACCATGAGACCGGAAGTATTAGGCGGGCTTGGCGGTTTCGCAGGTGCATTTGACTTAAGTGGAATCAAGAACATGGAAGAACCGGTGCTTCTTTCAGGAACAGACGGATGTGGAACCAAGGTAAAACTTGCATTTGTAATGGATAAACATGACACCATTGGTATTGATGCAGTGGCTATGTGTGTCAATGACATTGCGTGCTCAGGCGGAGAACCATTATTCTTCCTGGATTACATTGCCTGCGGCAAGAACTATCCAGAAAAGATTGCTACCATTGTAAGCGGTGTGGCAGAAGGATGTAAACAGTCTGGATGTGCGCTGGTCGGTGGAGAGACCGCAGAGCATCCGGGACTCATGCCGGAGAATGATTATGACCTGGCCGGATTTGCAGTAGGTGTGGTAGATAAGAAAGATATTATCGACGGTTCTACCATCAAACCGGGTGATGTACTTGTGGCAATGCCATCCACAGGTGTTCATAGCAATGGATTCTCATTGGTTCGTAAGGTATTTGATATTACCGAAGAATCTCTGAATACATATTATGAGGAATTAGGAAAAACACTTGGGGAGGCGCTGATTGCTCCGACAAGAATTTATGTGAAAGCCCTGAAAAATGTAAAAGAAGCCGGTGTGAGAGTGAAAGGTTGCAGCCATATTACCGGAGGCGGTTTCTATGAAAATATTCCAAGAATGCTTCCGGAAGGAATCCGTGCCGTGGTAAAGAAAGACAGCTACGAAGTTCCAGCTATTTTCAACCTGATTGCAAAAACCGGAAATATTGCAGAAGAAATGATGTACAATACTTTCAACATGGGAATCGGAATGATTGTTGCAGTAGATGAAAAAGACGTGGATGCAACTATTAAGGCTATGAAGGAAGCCGGAGACGAAGCTTTTGTAGTTGGTTATGTAGAAGCAGGAGAAAAAGGAGTTACTTTATGCTAAGAGTTGCAGTTCTGGTATCTGGTGGCGGAACCAATCTTCAGGCCATTATCGATGCCGTAGAAAGCGGTAAGATTACCAACACAGAATTAGTGGGTGTGATTAGTAATAACAGGAACGCATATGCACTGGAAAGAGCGAAGAAGCATGGCATTTCTGCACAGTGTATTTCACCAAAGGATTTTGAGACAAGAGCAGAATTTAACAAAGCTTTGCTGGAAAAGTTAAACGAGCTTCAGCCGGACCTGGTGGTGCTTGCAGGATTCCTTGTGGTAATCCCGGAAGAAATGATTCGTGTGTACAGGAACCGGATCATCAATATCCATCCATCTCTGATTCCGGCATTTTGCGGAACAGGTTTTTATGGATTGAAAGTCCATGAAGCAGCACTATCGCGTGGTGTGAAAGTTGTGGGTGCTACGGTTCATTTTGTGGATGAAGGAACAGATACCGGCCCGATTATTCTGCAGAAGGCAGTTGAGGTGGAAGAAGGAGATACACCTGAGATTCTTCAGCGGAGAGTGATGGAGCAGGCAGAATGGAAGATTCTGCCACAGGCGATTAACTTGATTGCCAATGGAAAGATAGAAGTAACAGAAGGAAAAGTTTCTATAAAAAGATAAATAAAACGATAAGTAGAGACAGCAAAGATAAGGAGGTTCCTATGAAGGTATTGATTGTTGGAAGCGGCGGAAGAGAACATGCCATTGCGTATAGTGTCGCTAAAAGCAGTAAGGTGGATAAGATTTATTGTGCACCAGGAAATGCAGGAATTGCAGAACTGGCAGAATGTGTTCCGATTGGTGCAATGGAATTTGATGCACTGGTTGATTTCGCAAAGGAAAAAGAAATTGACCTTGTAGTAGTAGGAATGGATGACCCTCTGGTAGGCGGATTGATTGATGTGTTTGAAAATGCGGGAATCCGTGCGTTCGGACCGAGAAGAAATGCAGCGATTCTGGAAGGAAGCAAGGCATTTTCAAAGGATTTGATGAAGAAATATGGAATTCCAACGGCTGCATATGAGAATTTTACAAAGCCGGAGGAAGCGCTGATATATCTTGCAAATGCAAAATATCCAATCGTGCTAAAAGCAGATGGACTGGCACTTGGAAAAGGAGTGCTGATCTGCAACAGCTTTGAAGAAGCCCAGGCAGGGGTAAAGGAAATCATGCAGGATAAGAAGTTTGGCGCTTCCGGAGATACCATGGTGGTAGAAGAATTTATGACCGGCCGTGAAGTATCTGTATTGTCTTTTGTGGATGGAAAGACAATTAAAACCATGACAAGCGCGCAGGACCACAAGCGTGCCAAGGATGGAGATGAGGGATTAAATACCGGTGGTATGGGAACATTCTCTCCGAGTCCGTTCTACACAGAAGAAGTGGATGCGTTCTGTAAGGAACACATTTACCAGAAGACTGTAGACGCCATGAATGCAGAAGGCAGAGAATTTAAAGGAATTATTTTCTTTGGACTGATGCTTACAGAGGAAGGACCAAAGGTACTGGAATACAATGCCAGATTCGGTGACCCGGAGGCACAGGTTGTACTTCCGAGAATGAAGAACGACCTGGTAGAAGTGATGGAAGCCTGCATTGACGGCAGACTGGATGAAATCAATCTGGAATTTGAGGACAATGCAGCAGTCTGCGTGGTACTTGCGTCAGACGGCTATCCACTGATTTACCAGAAAGGACTTCCAATCAGTGGACTGGAAGAATTTAAAAAGCATGACGGATATTATTGTTTCCATGCAGGAACCAAGCTGGTTGATGGTCAGATTGTCACAAACGGTGGACGTGTCCTTGGAGTGACAGCCAAAGGGGCTACGCTGAAGGAAGCACGGGCAAATGCTTATAAAGCGACAGAGTGGGTTTCTTTCGATAATAAATACATGAGACATGATATCGGAAAGGCCATTGACGAGGCTTAAGAGAATCTTAGGATTTCGAAAGACTTTTTAAAGATTTGGCGTAAACCTTGACAAATGGGGCATTTGCCACTATTATATTCCGTAGATTATGAGTTATATCTAAAGGCTGAGAAAAAGAGGAGTATGTGTTTAGGGCTGGAAAGAGAGAGCTGCCCAGAGGCTGAAAGGCAGTTCACAGGAAACGGACGCAGAAGGTAGCTTTGGAGCCGGATGTCTGAAGAAAGTAGGATGTCACGGAGTCGTTCACGTTATCGGACGAGAGAGATATGGGAGAATTTCTTTCATATAACAAAGGTGGTACCGCGTTACTATACGCCCTTTACATTTACTGTAAAGGGCGTTTACTTTTTGAGAGGAAAGTGGAGGAGAAGATGAGTAAGAATCTTGAAAAAACTTACAATCCAAAAGAGATTGAATCAAAATTATATGAAAAATGGTGTGAGAAGAAATATTTTCACGCAGAGGTGGACAGAAGTAAGAAACCATTTACCATTGTAATGCCGCCTCCGAATATTACCGGAAAGCTGCATATGGGACATGCACTGGATAATACGCTTCAGGATACGCTGATTCGTTATAAGAGAATGCAGGGGTATAATGCACTTTGGATTCCGGGAACCGACCATGCGGCTATTTCGACAGAGGTTAAGGTTACCAATCAGTTAAAGGCAGAAGGTATTGACAAGAAAGAACTTGGCCGTGAAGGATTTCTTAAGAGAACCTGGCAGTGGAAGGAAGAATACGGTGGAACTATTACTTCCCAGCTTAAGAAAATCGGAACTTCCTGCGACTGGGACAGAGAACGTTTCACAATGGACGAAGGATGTTCCAAGGCAG
Source organism: uncultured Lachnospiraceae bacterium (assembly GCA_900554415.1). Lineage (GTDB taxonomy): Bacteria > Bacillota > Clostridia > Lachnospirales > Lachnospiraceae > Allocoprococcus. The sequence goes on from USGU01000003.1 coordinate 56,475, forward strand.
TAGAAGAGGTGTTTATTAAATTATATGAAGAAGGATACATTTACAAAGGCTCCCGTATTATTAACTGGTGCCCGAAATGTAAAACTTCCTTGTCTGATGCGGAAGTAGAGCATGAAGAGCAGGCAGGACATTTCTGGCATATTAAGTATCCAATCGTTGGAACAGACCGTTTCCTTGAAATTGCAACCACCCGTCCGGAAACTATGCTTGGTGATACTGCGATTGCCGTTCATCCAGATGATGAAAGATACACAGATATCGTTGGAAAGAAAGCGCTGCTCCCGTTAGTTGGAAGAGAGATTCCAATTGTGGCAGATGCTTATGTAGATAAAGAATTTGGAACAGGTGCAGTAAAAATCACACCGGCACATGACCCGAACGACTTTGAAGTTGGAAAACGTCACAATCTTCCAGAAATCAATATCATGAACGATGATGCGACTATCGTAGACGGATATGGCAAATATTCTGGAATGGAACGTTATGAAGCAAGAAAAGCAATTGTAGAAGACTTAAAAGAACAGGGATACTTAGTAAAAATCGAAGAACATTCTCATAATGTAGGAACTCATGACCGCTGCGGTACTACTGTAGAACCGCTGATTAAACAGCAGTGGTTTGTAAGAATGGAAGAACTGGCAAAACCGGCAATTAATGCTTTAAAGACAGGCGAGCTGAAATTTGTTCCAGAGCGTTTTGACAAGATTTATCTGCACTGGCTGGAAAATATCAAAGACTGGTGTATTTCCCGTCAGATCTGGTGGGGACACAGAATCCCGGCTTACTATTGTGATGAATGTGGTGAATTTGTGGTAGCAAGAGATATGCCGGAAGTATGCCCACATTGCGGCTGCAAGCATTTTACACAGGATGAAGATACACTGGATACCTGGTTCAGTTCCGCACTCTGGCCATTCTCAACACTTGGCTGGCCGGATAAGACAGAAGATTTGGATTATTTCTATCCGACAGATGTACTGGTAACCGGATACGATATTATTTTCTTCTGGGTAATCCGTATGGTATTCTCCGGATATGCACACACCGGAAAGGCACCATTCCACACCGTTCTGATTCACGGTCTGGTTCGTGACTCTCAGGGACGTAAGATGAGTAAATCCCTTGGAAATGGTATTGACCCGCTGGAAATCATTGAGGAGTACGGTGCAGATGCACTTCGTATGACGCTTCTTACCGGAAACGCACCTGGAAATGACATGCGTTTCTATAATGAGCGTGTAGAAGCAAGCCGTAACTTTGCAAACAAGGTATGGAATGCATCCCGGTTTATTCTGATGAATATGGATGGAAAGACCATTACAGAGCCGGAAGCAGCAGACTTTACCATGGCAGATAAATGGATTCTTTCTAAGGTAAATACACTGGCAAAAGACGTGACAGACAATATGGACAACTTTGACCTTGGTATTGCATTGCAGAAGGTATATGACTTTATCTGGGATGAGTTCTGCGATTGGTATATTGAGCTGGTAAAATACAGAATTTATCATGCAGACGAAGATGCAAAGAGTGCCAATGCAGCACTTTGGACACTGAAAGCGGTTCTTGCCAATGCGCTTAAGATGTTACATCCATTTATGCCGTTTGTCACAGAAGAAATTTACGGTGCATTAGTGCCGGAAGAAGAATCTCTGATGATGTCAAGCTGGCCGGTATACAAACCAGAGTGGAACTTTGCAGAGGCAGAAAATGTGACAGACCATATGAAAGAAATCATCCGTGGTGTCAGAAATGCGCGCGCAGAAATGAACGTTCCACCAAGCCGTAAGGCAAAAGTCTTTGTAGTATGTGAAAATGCAGAGCTCAGAGAAGGATTTGGTGAACTGGCATCCTCTGCCTGCCCACTGATGAGCGCAACAGAGCTTGATGTACAGACTACAAAGGATGGAATTGCAGAAGATGCGGTTTCCATTGTAGTTCCAGATGCAACTGTTTACGTTCCACTGGAAGAGCTGATTGATTTTGAGCAAGAAATTGAACGACTCACAAAAGAAGAAGCAAGACTGGAAAAAGAAATTGCCCGTTCAAATGGTATGTTAAACAATGAAAAATTTGTCAGCAAGGCACCTCAGGCAAAAGTCGATGAAGAGAGAGCCAAACTGGAAAAATATACACAGATGATGGTACAGGTAAAGGACAGACTTGCGAGTTTAAAGAAGTAAGGAAGTATAAATAAAATGAAAAAGCTGAATCTCAAGTTGGGGAAAGGTCCTTTTAAGAAGCTGTCTGAAAAGATGTCACCCTACTATGACACGTTAAATAAAATCTCGGTGCTTTTGGAAGCTATTTGGACAATACTGATTAATTTTATTATTGAAGCATTTTCCAGACATTCCGTTGTGGCGGCATGGAAATACCTGGTAAAGACGCCGGAAGTATTTTTCTACAATGCGTTTATGATTTTTGTGACGTTTACATTTGTACATCTGGTAAGGCGGCGTGTGTTTGCGCGCATCATGGTGAGTGCATTGTGGTTGCTCATTGGACTTAGCAATGGCGTTATGCTGATGAAGCGAGTAACACCGTTTAATGCACAGGATTTAAAGACCTTTAAAGAAGGCTTGTCCTTGTTTACCAATTATTTCAGCGCGCCGGAACTGATTATGATGGGAGTCGGTGTGACTGCATTTTTGGTATGGTGTGTACTGATGTTCCGCTATGGTGGAAAATATAAGGGAAAGATGAACAGGCTGGTGTCACTGGCCTGCGTCATCGCGAGTTGCGTGGCATATTCGTTCATAACCAACTGGGCGATAGACCAGCGTGTAGTATCTACTTACTTTGGAAATATAGCTTTTGCATATCAGGACTATGGTTTGCCATATTGCTTCTGTGCCAGCCTGTTTAACACAGGTATTTCCGAACCAAATGGTTATACAGAAGAAGCCATTGATGATCTGGGTCAGGGTAAGAGTCTGACAGAAGTAAGTGAAGATGAAGATGCAGTTCTTCCAAATATCTTATTTGTGCAGCTGGAATCATTCTTTGATACCAGTGAGTTTACTGACCTGCAGACATCAGAAGACCCGCTTCCGAATTTAAGAAAAATGTTTCAGGAATATTCTTCCGGCTATTTCAAAGTTCCATCTGTAGGAGCAGGAACAGCCAATACAGAGTTCGAAGTGCTTACAGGAATGAATCTGAGGTATTTCGGACCGGGAGAATATCCGTATAAAACCGTGCTGAAAGACCAGGTTGCAGAAAGTGCGGCAACTGCATTTGCATCCTTTGGTTATGGTACACATGCCATTCACAATAATGGCGGAAACTTCTACAGCCGTGCGAAGGTATTTAACAATATCGGATTTGACAGCTTTACAAGTAAAGAATTTATGAATGTCCTTCAGACTACGGAAAATGGCTGGGCGAAGGACGATATTCTGCTGACTCATATCCAGGATGCACTGGACAGCACCGAACAGCAGGATTTTGTATTTACCGTCAGCGTACAGGGCCACGGAAATTATCCGGAAGAGAAGCTGATTGAAAATCCACGGATTACGGTAACCGGTCTGGATTCAGAGGCAAAGAACAATGCATGGGAATACTATGTCAACCAGGTATATGAGATGGATGAGTTTGCGGGAAATCTTGTGAAAATGATAGAAGAACGCGGAGAACCAACTGTGATTGTATTCTATGGAGATCATCTCCCTACTATGGGACTGGAAGCCAAGGATATGAAGAGCAAATATCTCTATAATACGAACTATGTCATCTGGGATAATATTGGTCTGGAGAAGAAAGACCGTAATATTCCGTCTTACCAGATTATGTCAGATGTGATGGAACGTCTTGGATTACATGCAGGAACCGTGTTTAATTATCATCATGACAGAAGAAAAACAAAGAATTATCTGAAAGACCTGGAACTTCTTCAGTATGATATCTTATACGGAAAACAGTACGTGTACGGTGGAAATCCGCCAATCACGGAAGGTCATATGCAGATGGGAATCCGTGAAGTAACGCTGACAGATATAACCAGTAAATTGGATGGCTCTTACAGTCTCTATGGAAATAACTTCACCAAATGGAGTAAGGTTTATGTCAATGGGGAAAAGCAGAAGAGTACGTTCCTTAATAATACCCGGATTGAACTTCCGGAAACGAAGCTTTCGGAAGGTGATATTATTACTGTCAGTCAGGTAGGCTCAAGCAACACGATTTTCCGGACTTCGGCAGAATATATTTATCACAATGGTGTGTTGTTAGAATACACAGAAGAAGTGAAGAATCAAATTGAAGCGGAAGCAAAAGCCGCCGAAGGACAGGAATCTGAATCATCGGATGGAGAGAACCCGGAGAGTGAAAATTCAGATGGAACAACAGATTCAGATGAAAATTCTGAGTCGGGAACAGAATAAAAATTGCGGATAAAGGATGGCATATGAGATGCAATATGAAGAGATAGTCAGTTATATTGCTGACATACCGAAGTTTACAACCAAACATCCGCTGGAACATACTCGGGAATTTATCAGGAGACTTGGAAATCCCTGCCATGACCGTAAGGTCATCCATGTGGCGGGAACCAATGGAAAGGGAAGCGTCTGCGCATTTATGCAGGCGATTCTCTTATGTGAGGGGAAACATGTGGGATTATTTACTTCTCCGCACCTTGTGAAAATCAATGAGCGTATTCAGATAGATGGAATACCGGTGACGGATGAAGAGTTTGCAGCAGGATTTGAACGCGTGAAGACCGTGGTAGATAAGATGGCAGAAGAGGGGATTCCACACCCGTCTTATTTTGAGTTTCTGTATGGAATTGGAATGGTAATCTTCGAGGAAAAAAAAGTGGAGTATTTGATTCTGGAAACCGGACTTGGGGGCAGACTGGATGCGACCAATTCCTTTGAACATCCAATCATGACCGTGATTACTTCCATTGGCATGGACCATATGGGAATTCTCGGAAATACCATCGAAGAGATTGCCGCGGAAAAGGCTGGAATTATTAAAGAATGGGTTCCAATTTGTTATGACGGAACATCCGAAGCAGCCGCTGAAGTGATTCGCATGACGGCTGAAAAAAAGCATGCCCCATGTAGAAAAATCGGGAAAGATGCGTTTGAAATTCGGAAAATTACGGACAAACAGGTTGCTTTTTCCATAGTGAATGGGTATGATAAAAATATCATTTGGACTGTCACCAGTACGGGAATTTACCAGATGATGAACGCAACTCTGGCGGTCAGTGCCATGGAAGAGGTGCTTGGAAAGCCTTTGAATACAGGAAAATGGCAGAAAGCACTGGAAGGGGCGAGGTGGCCGGGAAGGATGGAAGAAGTGCTTCCGGGAGTGATTCTGGATGGAGCGCACAATCTTCCGGCGATTGAGCGGTTTAGTGAAAGTTTGCGGAAGCAGAAGGAATATTTTGCTGAAAAAGGGGAAGAATCAGGTAAGACTGTCATCCTGTTTTCAGCAGTGGATGATAAAGATTATGAGCAGATGATTCATACCTTATGTTCAGAACAGTCTGCGGACAGTTATGTTGTGACGAAGCTTGCGGATAAGCGGGGCGCTTCTATGGAAGTACTGACAGACATCTTCCGGATGTACACGGACAAGCCGGTATATACAGAAGATACCTTAGAAGCAGCGTTTCATAAGGCAATGCAGGAAAAGGGAGAGGACGGAAGACTTTATTGTCTTGGTTCCTTGTATTTAATAGGTGAGTTAAAAGGGTTAATAGGTGAAGGATATGCTGAATTTTGAAGAAGAGCTGAAGAAGTTTAAACCAAGTCTGGAAGTAGAAGATATTGAGAAAGCAGTGTATAAGGAAGATTTGGAAGATTTGACAGATATTCTGCGTGAAATGATGGAACATAAGAAATAGGGGAGAAGCATGAATTATTCAGAACGATTTTTTCGCCAGTCAGATTACTGGTATAATGATGGACTGAGCAAGGCAAAGATACATGATTTGTCCGGCGCAGCAACGTCTTTAAAACGGAGTTTACAATATAACAGAAGTAACATTCAGGCGAGAAATCTACTTGGACTGGTTTACTATGGCCAAGGTGAAGTAGCAGAGGCACTGGTGGAATGGATTATCAGTAAGAACCTGAAGTCTTATGAAAATATTGCCAATTACTATATCAAGAAGGTTCAGGAATCTTCCGGCGAACTGGAACGAATGAATCAGGCAATCCATAAGTATAACCAGTGTCTGATTTACGCAAGACAGAATGGGGAAGATCTGGCGATTATCCAACTTAAGAAGGTAATTCAGGTACACCCATCCTTTTTGAAGGCCTATCAGCTTCTTGCGCTTTTGTACATGCGGACGGAACAGTATGCACAGGCAAGACAGATTCTCAGGAAAGCATATAAGATGGATATCACCAATTCCATCACACTCACATATATGAATGAACTTTCTAAGATGAGGAGTAAGAAAGTCTCCCACATCAAGAAAGAGAAAAAAGAAGAGACCATGACTTATTCCATGGGAAATGAGACCATTATCCAGCCGGTATCCTCCAGCTTAAAGGACAATGCCGGAGCACTTACCGTGCTGAATATCATCATAGGAATTATCGTGGGGGCGGCTGTTGTCTGGTTCCTTATATCACCTACAGTCATACAGAATAAGACAAAGAGTACCAATGATACCATTGTCAGTCTGAGCGAGGAGGTCGCAGCGAGAGATACTCAGATTACAGTTTTGAAGCAGGAGCTGGAAGGTTACCGCAGTACCAATGAAGAGGCAGAAAATGCGATTCAGACGTCTCAGGGAACGCAGCAGAATTATGAAGCATTGTTAAATGTGAAATCTCTCTATGACGGAGGACAGACCAGCAATGCAGATATGCTGGACATTCTTCTGCAGGTAAATCCAGACGGCTTAGAGCCATATGGGAAGGCAATCTATGATGAACTATCCGGAGCTTTGTTCCCGAAAATGTGCCCTAAATTATATGCGTCCGGTTCTGAAAAACTGAATGCAGGTGATTACGAAGGAGCAATTGCAGATTTAGAAAAGGTTGTTCAGATGGATGCAGAGTATGAAAGCGGGAATGCTGCTGCGTTGTTGGAAGAGGCAAAGCAGAAGAATGGAACCGCTGAGACACAGACAACGGAAGAAAATACTGAAAATGAATAAAAAACAAAATAAGAAATAATACACGAAAGAAAAGGATATGCAAAAAGAAGCATGTCCTTTTCTTATTTCTTAGGAGAGCTTCATTCCATGAAAAATAGAAAAAAGGAGGAATACAGATGCAATATTTGGTAGAAGAAAACTGTCTGACGATTTTTCTGCCACAGGAAGTGGATCATCATAATGCAGAAGAAATCAAGAGAGAGGCAGACAAACTGATTGAGCGGAAGCACATTAAATATGTGATTTTCGATTTTCAGAAAACGGATTTTATGGACAGCTCCGGGATTGGAGTGATTATGGGGAGATACCGGCAGATATATTTACTTGGCGGTGAGGTATGGGCGGTACATGCCAGTGACCGGATGAAGAAAATTCTGACTATGTCAGGAGTAACAACAATTATTCAACTGTATGAGGAGGAGAAGGAATGATGAGAACAGCAAATGAGATGGAACTGTTATTTGACAGCCGTTCGGAAAATGAAGGGTTTGCCCGGGTTGCGGTGGCTGCATTTTTTACGCAGGTGAACCCGACACTGGAAGAAGTAGAGGATGTGCGTACAGCAGTTTCCGAGGCAGTGACCAATGCCATTATTCATGGCTATGAAGGCGGAGAAGGGAAAATAAGGATTCATGGACGAATTTGCGAAGAAGCGGATGCAATCCATTTTTACATAGAAGTGGAAGATAAGGGAATCGGGATTGCGGATGTGGAGAAAGCGATGGAGCCATTATTTACCACCAAACCGGATTTGGAACGCTCTGGACTTGGATTTGCCTTTATGCAGTCTTTTATGGATGAAGTACAGGTGGAATCAGAGCCTGGCAAAGGAACACTGGTAAAAATGAGAAAGACTGTTAGAAAAGGAAGGAAATTATGGACCACACAATCGCTCTGATACAGAAATCCCACGATGGAGATGAAGGAGCGAGAGCACAGCTTATGGAAGAAAACACCGGGCTTATCTGGTGTGTAGCAAAGCGGTTTTACGGAAGAGGAACCGAGCCGGAGGATTTGTTTCAGATTGGAAGTATTGGTCTGTTAAAGGCGATTGATAAATTTGATTTGTCTTATGACGTGAAGTTTTCGACCTATGCGGTTCCCATGATATCAGGAGAAATTAAGCGGTTTCTGAGGGATGACGGTATGATAAAGGTCAGTCGTTCCCTGAAAGAAATTGCGTACCGGGCTTATCTTGCCGGAGAAAAACTGCGGGAAGAAACGGGAAAAGAGCCATCGATTGAAGAAATTGCGGAGAAGATTGAGGTGGAGAAAGAAACACTGGTTCTGGCAATGGAGGCGAGCAGTGAGGTAGAGTCATTGCAGAAAACTATTTATCAGGGGGATGGAAATGAAATTCTGCTCATGGACAAGATTGTGGAGGAGGAAGAAAGGGAAGAGAAAATCTTAAATACCATGCTGCTCAGACAATTGTTAGGAGAACTTGGTGAGCGGGAAAGGGAGCTTCTGTCGCTTCGGTATTTCGGCAATAAAACGCAGGGAGAAGTTGGAAAAATGATGGGAATTTCCCAGGTTCAGGTATCACGAATGGAAAAGCGGATTCTACAGGATTTACGAAAACGTTTATAATAAACTTTATTTAAAAATCTTATAAATATATTGGGAAATTTGATTGGACTAGAGAGACAGGGTGGATATAAAATGGATAAGGTATGAATACAGGAAGATAATAAGAAGGAAGAAACATGGAAGAAGAAAAGATAAAAGCGCTGACAGAGGCGAAAATCCCATGTGAGGAGACAGGAATATCGGTGAAAACCGGTATCTGCGGTCTGTGTGGGGGATTTTGTCTGGTAGATGCTTATTGTAAGGATGGAAAAGTAATTAAAATAGAAGGTAACAAGGATTTGCCTGGTTCAAATGGTCGTGTCTGTGTAAAGGGAGCAGCCCTGAAGCAGGCACTTTATCATCCGGACAGGCTTCTTTATCCGATGAAACGTGTTGGAAAGCGTGGAGAAGGAAAGTTTGAGCGGATTAGCTGGGATGAAGCACTGACTACGATTGCAGAGAAGATGAATCAGACAAAAGAAAAATATGGTGCAAAGTCTACCATGATTTATGTAGGACATCCAAAGTGGTTCCGCCCGCAGATGTCCGAATTTGCCAGTATGTATGGAACACCGAATATTGGTACGGAATCCAGTACCTGTGCTTATGCGCTCATGATGGCTTGTCAGAGTGTGTTTGGACGAGGGGTGATGATGCCGATGCCGGACATGAGACGCTGTAAATCTCTGGTAGTGTGGGGCGTGAATCCGCTTTACAGTAATTCGGTGACTGCAGGGAGCGCCTTTCTTGGCGCAGTAAAGCGTGGCGTAAAACTGATTGTAGTAGACCCGAAGTGTACACCGACTTCCCAGCATGCGGATATACATCTGCGGCCAATCCCGGGGACAGACGGGGCACTGGCGCTTGGTATGGCACGTGTGATGATAACGGAAGATATTTATAATAAAGAATATGTAGAAAAATATACCAGTGGATTTGAAGCATATAAGGAATATGTGATGGAATTTACCCCGGAAAAGGTAGAAGCAATCACTGGTGTTCCGAAGGAAGATATGATAGCAGCAGCCAGAATGATGGCTGCGGAAGCACCATGTCCAATCCAGATGTCAGCATCCCCGGTGGTGCATAATATCAATGGAGTACAGAATGCAAGAGCGATTACATTGCTTCTGGCACTTACCGGAAGTTTTGGCGTAGAAGGTGGAACCATGCCACCGGGACCGGGAAGAGCCGTTCTGAAAGATGCTTTTATGGGTGTACGAATACCGAGAGTGAACCCGGAAGAAGATTTGAGCCATGAAGAATTTCCAGCATGGGCAAAACTTACGGAAAATGAAGTACAGGTGACTCATATGGCAGATTATCTGGAAGGAAAAGGTGAGTATCCGATTCAGACGCTGGTTGCCTTTGGTATGAATCATCATATGTGGCCAAGACCGGACAGACTGGAAGAGGCGTTGGAACAGGTGGGATTTTTTGCCAATGTGGATATGTACATGACGGATACTGCCAAATATGCAGATATTTTGCTCCCTGCCCAGGTTTCCTTAGAGCGGGAACAGATTGAGATACTGGGATTGGATACGATTTTCTATCAGGGGCATGTGGTAGAACCGGCTGGGGAAGCATGGGCCGATATGGACATCATTACCGGTCTGGCGGAAAAGCTTGGTTTTGAAATTGGTGGAGAAGAACCAATACATAATAATGAAGAATATTTGCGAAAATCTCTGACCCCGACAGGACTTACTTTAGAGGAAGTGAAAGTGGCTTCAATGGGAGCAAAGGCGAAGAAAGTAATGCCGGGGCGCACAACAGAAGATATCCTCAAGGTGAAGACACCAACTGGAAAGATTGAGTTTGTTTCCAGTATCATTGGTTCCTGCAAAAAAGAAGGTCATGAAGGACTTCCGGTGTACCATGAGTTCAGGGAAAAGCTGCCGATGGAAGAATATCCACTGATTCTGACAACCGGAAGCAGAAAACCGCAGCTTTTTCACTCCAGAACTTACCGCCTTCCATGGCTGAGGGGGCTGGAAAAATGTCCGATTGTGGAAATCCATCCTTCGGATGCGGAAAAACTAGGTATGTCGGACAAAGAACCGGTCATTCTCCGCACACCTGTGGGAAGTATGGAGCTGGAATTAAGTATCGATTCTTCCTGCCTGCCGGGTTCCGTGAATGTTTATCATGGAGCAGGAAGTCAGGACATCAATTTGTTGATTGACGATACTTATCTGGACCCGGTTTCCGGTTTCCCGGGATATAAGTCTTATTGCTGCAGATTAGAGAAAAAGGAGGAGACTCATGAGTAAGGTTGTATGTGATGCATCATTATGCTCGGGCTGTCTCGCCTGCGTGGTGGCATGTATGGACCAGCACTATGATGAAACCAACGGAGATGCGGTATCTCCGAGAATTTATGAAAAACATGTATGTGAAGAGACTGGACTGGTAACATATCTCACCAGAAACTGTCAACATTGCAAAGATGCTCCTTGTATGAAGGCTTGTCCAATGAAAGTATTTGAGCGGACAGAAAATGGATTTGTAGTTGCAGCCTACCGTAGCCGTTGTATTGGCTGTAAGAAGTGTGCGAAAGTCTGTCCGTATGATGTACCAAGGTTTGATGCGGACAGAAAAATCGTAAAATGCGATGGTTGTGCGGCCAGAGTTGCCTGTGGCTTAGAGCCGGCATGCGTGCGCGTGTGCAATACAGGTGCTTTACGTTTGGAAATTGAATAAGAATGAAATACGCATATATTGTGTAAACTCTCGAAATGGCAGTAAAAGAATGCTGCCGGTTCGGGAGTATTTTTTTGCAAGAAATGGCACATACTATTGACAAAAATTGTGATAAGTGAGGTGCCGAAATGAAACATACAAGGCAAAAAATCAATCTGATTTTGGGAATCGTGGTACTGGCAGCGGTGTTGATGGGGATGGCTTACTATTTCTCAGGAATGAATGACAGTATGACCTTAACCCACGGAACTCTTATCTAAATAATAGAAAGCAGGTTGAATCAGATGTCAAATAATACAGTCCTTTATGTGAAAGGGGAAACGAACGCAGAAGTGCAGTGCAAGGATGTGATGCTGAAGGATATCCTGACTATAGAATGCGTGGATTCCGCTGTGGCAAATAAGGTAAAAGTGATGAAAATCCTGAAAATTCCAGAGGATGGACCACACCGTCATGTAATATCAATTTTGAAGATAATTGCATGTATTCATAAGGAGTATCCAAATCTTCAGATTGAAAATCTGGGTCCGCCGGATTTGATTGTGACCTATGAAGGACAGGAACAGGAGAAGAAACGGTTTGAATATGTGAAAGTAGCAGTTATCTGTCTAGTGGTATTTGTAGGAGCAGCCTTTTCCATTATGTCTTTTAACAACGATATTTCCATTACCAATATGTTTGGACAAATCTATAAGCTGGTTACGGGGAAGGAGTCCAGTGGCTTTACCGTGTTGGAAATTTCATATAGTATTGGAATCAGTATTGGGATTCTGGTATTCTTCAATCATTTTGGAAAGAAGCGTTTTTCCGTGGACCCGACTCCTATGGAAGTGGAAATGCGTTTGTACGAAAATGACATTGAATCCACACTGGTAGACATCTATTCGCGAAAAGGAGAGGAACTGGATGTGGATTAACTGGATTGTGCTTGCATTTCTTGGGCTGGCATTCGGACTTGCCATTTCTGCCGGTCTGTTTGCGTTTCTGATAGGACTTGGCGTGGTGTCGGATTTTGCTGACCGGACTCACACGGGAAAATATGTTACCTTATATGAAGATTTTATAGTGGTCGGAGGAATTCTTGGAAATATGTTCTGGGTTTATCAGGTGGATTTCCTGAGAGGAAGCTGGCTGCTACTTGGATTCGGTCTGCTTTCCGGTATTTTTGTGGGCTGCTGGTCCATGGCACTGGCGGATATACTAAATATTTTCCCGATTTTCATCCGCAGGGCAAAGATTACAACGGGACTTTCGTGGCTCGTTGTAGGAATGGCGCTTGGAAAAAGTCTGGGTTCCTTATTGTATTTCTATATGAGATGGTAAATGGATGGTAATAGAAAATAGCTGATAAATGAAATGAGAAATGAAGGGAGAAGACATGAAACAGAAAAATGAATACGAAAAATATGTAAAGACGAAGACTCCTGTGCGGGCTTTGCTGCCTGATATGGCGAGGGCATTTGTTGTAGGCGGAATCATCTGTACGATAGGACAGTTCATCCTGAATTACTGCGAGAAGGCAGGACTGGATAAGGATGCAAGCGGAGGCTGGTGTTCCATGCTGTTGGTCTTATTAAGTGTCATTTTGACAGGTTTTGGAATTTATCCAAAGATAGCAGACTGGGGAGGTGCGGGGGCATTGGTTCCCATTACCGGATTTGCCAACTCGGTAGCAGCCCCTGCCATTGAGTACAAAAAAGAAGGTCAGGTATTCGGAATCGGATGTAAAATATTTACCATAGCAGGGCCGGTGATTTTGTATGGGGTATTTGCAAGCTGGGTGCTGGGAGTCATATACTGGATAGGGACATTGATTGGAGTGGTGTAAACTGCTCCTTTTTGTTTGTGATAAAAATGCAAATCGTTTTTTTGAAATATTGTTGATTTTCTCCATAAAATGTAATGTCATATATTGGAAATCTATATAATGCTTGCGGAAATGTGCTCATCTCATATATAATAATACGACAGGTGTGAAATTGCCGAAAATCCGCAGGAGATTCAGATTGGGAAAATACAAGGAGAAGAATGGTATGGAAGAAAGTTTGATTCGGGAAAAGTTTATGAAGGGTTATGACTGTTCTCAGGTAGTGCTGGCTTATTTTGCAGAACGTCTTGAAATGACGGAAGAAATGGCAAATAAGGTAACTGCCTGTTTTGGAGGCGGAATGCTGCAGGGTGATACCTGTGGAGCATTTACAGGAGCTCTTATGGCAATTGGAATGGAGTATGGTCACTGGAATGAAGAGACATTGCTTGCCCAGAAAGATGGCATGATGGCAAAATATGCGGAGTTTAAGAATTTGTTTTTTCAGAGATATGATACCTGCAATTGCAAGGAGCTTTTAGGATATGACGTATCCATTCCGGAACAGCTTCAGGAAGCGCTTTCCAGCGGAAGAATGCTGGATTTCTGTCCAAAGGTTGTAAAGAATGTAATCGAAGTGCTGGAGGAAGTACTGTAGGGGCAGAGACAAGTATCAGATAGATACCATACATAGATAATGACTATATACATATAGGAAGAAACTATTATTCGAAAGAGAAAGAGTCTGTTATACTGAAGAGGACTAACGAGAGAAGAGAGGATTTAATTACATGGAAAACAAGAAAAAAAACAACTGGATAGGCAAGGTGATTGTCATTGCTTGTATCGTGGCTGCGATTTTATGTTATATGTTCGTGCCGTCTGTAAATAAGAGTTTTAACACGATTGCAAAGATGTTCTATTCTGGTGACTTTACCGTAATGAGAGAATTTGTGGCATCTTATGGAGCGTATGCAGCAGCAGTTTCGTTTGCATTGATGATTCTGCAGTCTATTGCAGCACCACTTCCGGCTTTCATTCTTACTGTTGCCAATGCAAACTTGTTTGGCTGGTGGCAGGGAGCCATTCTCTCCTGGTCCAGTGCTATGGCAGGAGCTGCAATCTGCTTCTTTATTGCAAGAATTTTAGGACGTGATATTGTTATTAAATTAAATGGCAAGAACGGTGTAAAACAGATTGAAGATTTCTTTGAAAAATATGGAAAACTCAGCGTTCTGGTTGCAAGACTTCTTCCATTTATTTCATTTGATATTGTAAGTTATGTGGCAGGTCTTACATCCATGTCTTTCTGGGGATTCTTTATCGCAACAGGAATTGGTCAGCTTCCGGCAACGATCGTGTACTCTTATGTGGGCGGAATGCTTACCGGTGGAGCAAAGTTACTGGTAAACGGACTTCTGATTATGTTCGCAGTATTCGGTATTGTTATGATTCTGCGTCAGATTTATACAGAGAGACAGAAGAAAAATAAGAACAAAACAGAGGAATAGGATGAAAAAGAAGAATATCAAAATTATTATTTTTATCATAATTGTTTTGGCAGTTCTTATAGGAAATCACTACTTTGGTTGGTCGGCATATCTTAGTGATGCCGACCATTTGAATTTTATTACGGAATTAGTGAAGGAGCATAAGATACTGGCATTCTGGTGCTACGTGGGTGTGACCATCGTAGGGTGCGTGGTACTGGCACTTCCGGGAATTACCTTTGCGGTTATTGCGGGAATGCTGTTTGGACCATGGATAGGAACTCTGGCATGTCTAGTGGCAACTACACTTGGTGCCATGGCGGCATTCCTTGTGGGACGTTTTTTCTTAAAGGATGCGGTAAAGCCAATGCTGGAGAAGAACAGTGTACTTAAGAAACTGTTGTTTAGCGAAAATCCAAAGAATGATACCATTGTGCTGATGATTACACGTATGGTTCCGATTTTCCCATATAATCTGCAGAATTTTGCTTATGGGATTACCGATATCAGTTTTGCAAGATATTCCATACTGACCTTTATTTTCATGCTGCCGGGCGTAGCTCTTTATACAGTAGGAGCTGCGGGACTTACGGCAGAGTCGGGAAAATGGAAATATTTCGTGTTTGCAGCAGTGCTGGCAGTGGCAGTGACTGTGGCAGGAATGATGATTCGGAAGAAATATCTGTCGGAGGAAGAAAATGAATAGAGCGCTGATTTTATTTACCAGAGTCCCAATACCGGGAAAAACAAAAACAAGGCTTATGCCGTTTCTAAACGGAGAAGAATGTGCGCAGCTTCATACCTGCTTTGTAAAGGACATTTATGAAAAGGCAAAGCAGGTAGAGGCAGATTTGCTTGTATTTTATACTCCTAAGGATGAAAAAGAGCTGTTAAAATCAGTGGTGGACAGCGAGGCAGTCTGCCTTCCTCAGTATGGAGATGATTTGGGAGAGCGTATGAAAAATGCCATTGGGATTACCTTCCGCATGGGATATGAGCGAGTCATTCTGATTGGCACGGATATCCCGCAAATCCATCCAGAGACTCTTCGGAATGCATTTGACAATCTGGAGGAGAAGGATATCGTGATTCATCCTACTTTTGATGGTGGATATTATCTTATTGGGATGAAACAGGAATATAATTCCATTTGGAAAATTGAAAGATATGGAACGAATACGGTTATTTATGATACCCTGCAGCATATGAGAAATGAACGGCTTTCTACTGCAGTTGGTCAGATGTATTACGATGTGGATGACAAAGATGATTTGCTGCACTTGTATCATGATATCGAAAAAGGGGCAATCTGTAACTGCCCTGTTACGATTGATTATCTGGAGCTTGTACTAAAAGAAAAGTTGGAGAGGGAAGATGAGAACATTTAATATAGATGACTGTGTACATTGTGGAGCATGCACAAAACACTGTCTTTTTTTGCAGAAATATAAAATTGATTTAAAGGAATTACAGGAGAAACCGGAGCTTGCATATCACTGCTTTTTATGTGGAAGCTGCAAAGATGTCTGTCCGATGGAGATTGACGGAAAGGTCATTGCGCTGGAGAACCGGAAAAAGATAGTAGAGGAGGGCGGCGGAAAGCTGCCGGATAATTTCTATGACGGACTTTTGTTGGAGAAGAGTCCATATAAGTTTGCCAATTACCGTCATGCCGGAAAGAAGGCAGTGTTCTTTACCGGATGTAATTTTCCGTCTTTCTTTCCGAAGACAACGGACAAGCTGGTGGAAGAATTTCGTAAGCATGATGTAGGAGTTGTATATGACTGCTGTGGCAAGCCAATTGAAGAACTGGGGCTTGTAGACGAAGCAGCAGGGATTATAGCGCGGATTAATAAAAAGCTGAAGGATGCGGGAGTAGAGCAGGTGGTAATGGCATGTCCGAATTGCTATTATTTCTTACAGGGCAGACTGGACGCAGAGATTATCAGTGTGTATGAGAAAATGCAGGAACTTGGAATCGGGAAACCGTTTGAAATGGAACATATTCCAATGTATTATCCGTGCCCGGACAGAAGAGACAGACAGTTTGCCAAAGATATGGAGCCATTTATAAAGGGAGAGATAGCAGATGCTTTTCCAAATGTGCAGTGCTGTGGACTTGGAGGCTGTGCGGCAGGAAAAGAAGGGGATGTTGCCCAGGCACTTACGGACCGGGTAAAAGCTTCGAAAGAGAAGGAACTTTATACTTATTGTGCGTCATGTATCTGCAGTTTCCGGCGCAGGGGGTATGAAGAAGCGAAGCATATTCTTCCGATTCTGATGGAAGTGGATGAGAAAGTACCGCTTGGCAAAACACCGATTTTGAACCGGGCGAAATGTAAATTCAAATAGTATTAAAAAATGAAAGAAAAACAGAGTTAAGGATAAGTAGAAGTAAGGACTGGATTAGTAAGAATGACGATCAAGGAACTGGAAGAATTTAGAATGATTTGCAGGCGCGGCAGTCTTGCAAGGGCATCAAAGGAACTGTTCATGTCTCCTCAGGGCTTAAGCCGTGTACTGAAGAATCTGGAAAATGAATTAGAGTGCACGCTGGTGGACCGTGTGGTATCCGGAATTGAACTCACTGAAAGCGGGGAGCGTCTGTATGCGTATGCAGAGATTGTTCTGGGTGAGTATGAGAAGATGAAGAAGGAGATTGAAAATATCCGGGCACGGACCGATGGAGTTGTGGACCTTCTGGTTGCATATGATGTACTGCGGTTTCTTACACCGGAATGTATTCTGAAATTTCAGAGTACCTATCCCAATGTAGCTTTTTCCTATGTAGAATATCCGGACAGAGTGGTAGAACGGATGCTTCTTGGAAAAGAAGGAAATGTGGCACTTTCCGTGGGACCCTTCGCAGGGGACTGCTTTGAGGTGCAAAGTCTGTGTAAATGCAGACTGGGCCTGCTGGTATATGAAGGACATCCGTTGGCAGAAAAGGAACAGGTAAGCGTGGAAGACCTTGCCGGAGAACCTTTGTATCTGGAAAACAGCGGATTTAAGCTGAATGAATTTATCCAGAGTAAATGCTGGAATAAAGGCTTTGAGCCGGAGATTGTGTTTGAGACAAATGGATTTGATCTGTGTTATAAGATGTGTCGTATGAAAAAGGGAATTTCTGTGACTGTCGATTTTGTGCATGAGGATATGAAAAATGATGGCCTGCGTATGATTCCATTTGCGGAACCGGATATGGTCTGGGAGGTTGGGCTTCTGACACTGAAAGACAGTCCGGGTGATTTCGCAGTTGACAAATTTGTCCGGTTCTTAGAAGAATATCTTGCCGCAACGAAGTGTTGATGAGCGGCAACAAAGAGAGTACGGAGTTTCAACAGAAAGTCTGTTATAATCATATCGTGGGTGCTTTTGTTTTGCAGACAAATATAGCTGAAGCACTCTGTATATTTTTACCAAACATAAGGAGGAAGAATTGGTACTATGAAGAAACGCATTACTGCGCTTTTGCTTAGCATGATGATGGTGATTTTACTGGCAGCATGCAGTAGTGGAGCAAAATCAGAGAACTCGGATAATACGAGTAAGACAGAATCTACAAAAGCTGTAGAGGATATGACTTATGATGAGCTTGTAGAAGCTGCAAAAGGAACAACAGTAACATTTTATGGATGGGGCGGAGATGACAATCTGAACGACTGGCTGGACAACTACTATGCACCACGTCTGAAAGAAAAATATGATATTACACTGGAACGTGTTCCAATGAACATTGAAGATATTTTAAGTCAGATGCAGGGAGAAAAGAATGCAAATAAGACAGACAGTGATATCGATATGATCTGGATTAACGGTGAGAACTTCAAGACCTGTAAAGAAAACAATATGCTTTATGGACCATTTGCAGAAAATTTGCCAAACTATCAGGCATACATTGATGCAAGTGATGAAGAAAACCAGGCAGATTTCTGCTATCCAATCGAAGGATACGAAGCACCATATGGTAAATCACAGCTTGTTATGATGGTGGATACAGCTGTGACACCAGATTATCCGAAGAATACAGATGAACTTCTTGAATTCTGTAAGGCAAACAAAGGTAAAGTAACTTACCCTGCATTACCTGATTTCACAGGAAGTGCATTTGTACGTAATATTATTTACGATATCTGTGGATACGAACAGTTTATGGATATGGAAGCAGATAAAGAAACTGTAAAAGCAGCGATTGAACCTGCATTGGAATACCTTCGTGAACTGAATCCGTACTTGTGGAATGAAGGAAAAACATTCCCACAGGATTCTACTACTGTAACAAATATGTTTGCTGATGGCGAACTGGTTATGAACGTTGTCTACGGTGCTTATTCCGTTGCAACAAATATTGAAAATGGTACTTACACAGAGACTACACAGTCTTTCCAGTTTGACAAAGGAACCATTGGAAATACAAACTATATTGCAATTGCAGCAAACTCAGGAAATGTAGCCGGAGCACAGGTAGCAATCAATGAAATGATGGACCCTGAAGTACAGGCTGACCGTTTCGCTGAAATTCGTACCGTACCAGTTGTAGATTACAATAAGTTAAGTGATGCACAGAAAGAAGCTTTCGATAAAGTAGATATCGGTAAAGGGGTTATTGCTCAGGATGAACTTCTGTCAAAACGTCTTCCTGAAATGCCATCTGCACTTGTTCCGATTATCGAAGAAATCTGGGCAGAGGAAGTTGTAGGAAAATAAAATGAAGAAAAAAATAACACCTTATATATTGTTGGTTCCGCAACTTATATTAGGCGCGATTTTTATCATTGGTCTGGGAACTGGAATCATCCAAAGTTTAGGGGTGATTCCAGCTTTTGGCTTAACGGAACCAACATTAAAATATTATAAAGAAATTCTGACAAGACCCGATATTCTGCAGTCGCTGAAGTACAGCTTATATATTGCATTTGTATCGGCTTTTTTTGCTACCTCCATCGGAACCATACTTTGTGCGATTCTGGTAAATTTAAGACAGGTAAAGGGAAAAGTGATGCGTGTTGTACAGATTCCGATTATCGTTCCTCATGTGATTGTGGCTTTGTTTGTGATTAATATTTTGTCACAGAATGGAATTCTTGCAAGAATCGGAGCACAGCTTGGACTGATTACGGACCAGCAGCAATTTCCGCTGTTCCTGTATGACAGTCATGGAATTGGTGTGATTCTTGCTTATTTGTGGAAAGAAATTCCATTTATCGTATATTTTGTTATTGCACTGATGGCAAATATCAGTGATAGTCTTGGAGAGGCTGCTATCAATCTTGGGGCAAACCGGATTCAGGTATTTTGGAAAGTGACACTTCCACTCTGTATGAATACGATTCTGAGCGGCTTTTTGATTATTTTCGTATTTGCTCTGGGGGCATATGAACTTCCGTTTATTCTGGGAGCTACACTTCCACGCGCACTTCCGGTGCTTGCTTACATTGAGTATTCCAAACCGGATTTGCTGGCAAGACCTTATGCTATGGCAATTAATGGACTTATTATTGCTGTTTCATGCTCAGTGGCAGTGGTCTACTACATTTTGCTTCGCAGAAGCACAAAGAAACTGGCAGGATAGGAGGAAAATGATGAAAAGAAAAAATATATGGGGAAAACTTATCATCGGAATCTTCCTGATGTTGATTATTGCACCGATTTTGACAATCCTTGTCTGGGCATTTACAGAACGATGGGCATGGCCTTCTTTGATTCCGCAGATGTTTTCTTTGCGTGCAGTGAAAGGGGTGTTCCGGGATAGAGCGAATTTAACACAATTATTTTTATCCAGTATGCTCATATCATTTACGGTAGCATTTCTATCTGTTACAATAGGGACAATGACGGCAAGAGCACTGGAGTGTTACCAGTTTGTAGGGCAAAAAGTATTTTCAGTGATATCTATGCTGCCTTTTCTTGTGCCGGGAAGTGTATTTGCAATGGGAATCCAGGTTACATTTATCAAGGCAGGATTAAGCGGCACGGTTCCGGGTGTGATTATCGTACATCTGATTTGTTCGCTTCCTTATGCGGTAACACTGTTGCAGGATGGAACAAGAGCAGTGGGTGTGGGATTGGAAGAACAGGCAAGAGTGCTTGGGGCAGGACCATGGAGTGCTTTTTTCAAGGTGACGCTTCCGAACCTTTTTCCAGTGATGTTGTCGGCATTTTCGATGTCGTTTATTGTATCGTTCAGCCAGTATTTCCTGACGCTGATGATAGGCGGAGGAAGTGTACGGACCTTCGCAGTTGTGATGGTTCCGTATTTAACAAGCGGTGAGCGTAACTTTGCAAGTGTATACAGTTTGATATTCCTGACAATCATGACCATTGTATTCGGAGCTTTGGAATGGATGGTCGGCCATTTTACAAAGGCGCAGGAAGTAGAATATTATTAGATGACAGGAGGAGCACATGAGTCTGAAGATTACAGAGCTTAGTGTGGAATTACAAAAGAATAAAATTTTAAAAGATATAAATTTAGCAATTAATACGGGAGAATTTGTCTCTCTTCTGGGGGCGTCCGGATGCGGAAAGACAACACTGCTCAAAAGTATTGCCGGACTTCTGGATGTGAAGGAAGGAGACATTCAGATAGATGGAAAATCCATTATGAAACTGCCGCCAGAGAAGCGTGGAACCGTTATTGTCTTTCAGGATTTGCGGCTGTTTCCACATATGACAGTGGAGCAGAATATTGGATTTACAATGGATATTAAGAAAGTATCGAAAGAAGTGAAGAAGAAACGGGTAGCGGAGCTTCTCCATGCAGTCCAGCTTGATGGATTCGAAAAGCGGAAAATCCGTGAGATGTCAGGTGGTCAGAAGCAGAGAGTTGCACTGGCGCGTGCACTGGCAGCAGACCCGAAAATCCTGCTTTTGGATGAGCCATTTTCCAGTCTGGATGAGAATCTTAGGTGTGAAATGGCAGAACTGGTCCGCAAACTGCACAAAGAAATGGGACTCACGGTTGTCATGGTAACGCATGACAAGGAAGAAGCCATGAAAGTGTCGGATTACATTGCACTGATGAAAGATGGTGAGGTACTGCAGTATGATAAGCCGGAGGTGATGTTCTATCATCCGGTTTCTAAGGCAGTGGCAGATTATATGGGGCAGACCAATTATATCAGAGGAAACGTGTCGGAAGGCAGATTTGTAAGTCCTGCGACAGAATTTTCTACGGAAAATGCAGATGGAGAATATGAACTGATGGTACGCCCGTCGGCTGTAAAACTGACCCGAGAAGGAGGTTGTCCATATACTATAGAAGAAGTATTGTTTGAAGGTGAGACGGCAGAAGTCAGCCTGCGTCTGGGTGAGGAGAAACTGACTTCATGGATGCTTCACAAGGAGTGGAATGCATTATCTGCAAAAGAAGGAGAACAGATAGGTGTTCTGGTAAATACAGAGGATGGAATCTTATTTCCATTTCATAAGAAATAACATTCTGTGCATAGGAAATCGTGTTCTGTGAAATGAAAGTAATCAGGAAAAGGAGAGTGTTATGCGTAAAATTATACATGACTGCGACTGTACATTTGGAATCAATGGATGTGATGTAGATGACGGACTGGCACTTCTTTATCTGTTGGGAGATAAGGATGCAGAGGTACTTGGCGTTACTACCGCATATGGAAATAATACACTGGAACGGGTTTATGCCAATACGAAGGAATTTGTGAAAAAGATTGGCAGACCGGATCTGCCGGTGTTAAAAGGGGGACACAAAGCCGGAGAAACGGACAGTGAGGCTTCCCTTTATCTGGCAAAGATGGCGGAAGAATATGCCGGGGAGCTGGAAATACTGGTGACCGGTTCGGTGACGAATCTCTATGGAGCGTGGAAGCATAATCCAAAGTTTTTTGAGCAGGTAAAGCGGATCGTGCTTATGGGTGGAACAACCCAGCCTCTGTTGTTCGCCAAAAAAGAAATGAATGAACTGAATTTTTCCTGCGACCCGCTGGCAACCTATACTGTACTTACCAGAGGAACCGATGTAGCGGTCATTACAGGAAATAATTGTCTGAAAGTGCTATTTACACGGGAAGAATATGAAAGAGAGTTTGCAGATGAGAGCCGGGATGTGGTAAGATTTATTAAGAAAGAAACAGACTACTGGTTTGACAACAATATGGATGTGTACGGGATTCCGGGATACTACAACTGGGATGTGATTGCGGCAGCGTATATGATGCACCCGGAGCTGTTTGAAGGGAATAAGACAGATTTTTGTCTGTCTGTAGAAGCTCTGAAAAAAGGCAGGCTGACGGTATCTGGCGGAGCAGAGAAGAACTGTACACTGGAAATCCCGGTGATTGGAGAAGAAACAAGATTCTGGCGCAATATTTATGATACCTGGCTGAATGTCAGATTTGGAGAAACTGAGTAAGAGATGGAAGTATCGATTATTATACCGACTTATAATGAAGAAAAGACAATTGAAAAACTTTTGGAGACGCTGAAACCATTAAAGGGAAGATGCGAAATCCTGTTTGTAGACGGTGGAAGTACAGACCGGACACTGGAACTGCTGGGTGGAGAGTATCCTGTGATTTTGTCCGAAAAGGGCAGGGCAAAGCAGATGAACCAGGGTGCCAGGGAAAGTCACGGGGAGGTACTGTTCTTCCTTCACTGTGACAGTGAAGTTCCTGCAAATGCACTGGAAGAAATCGAGCGGGTGATGCAGAATCACAGAGCAGGGTGCTTTGGAATTGCCTTTCATTCCTGCAATTTCTTTATGTTTACATGTAGAGTAATTTCGAATCACCGTGTGAAAGACCGGAAAGTCATGTTTGGTGACCAGGGCATTTTCGTAGAGCGGGAGCTTTTTTTTGAAGTGGGAATGTTCCCGGATATGCCGATTCTTGAAGATTATCAGTTTTCCATTACTTTGAAAGAAAAAGGTATCCGCCTGGGAATGACGAGAAGACGAATTTACACTTCCGACAGGAGATTTCAGGGAAGTACAGTGGAGAAGCTGCGGCTGATGTGGCTGATGAACCGCCTGCGGGCTATGTACCGTGAGGGGGTACCAATCGATGAAATTGCCAGACTATATGGAGATGTACGATAGAGGAGAAACAGATGTCTGCTTGTATACAGAACTTTTTGAAGTTCAAACCGCTTCTGGAAGAGCTGGTTTCCAGAGATGTGAAAATTAAATACCGTCGTTCTGTGCTTGGGGTACTTTGGACGCTGCTGAATCCGCTGCTTATGATGATTGTACTGTCCGTGGTGTTTTCCAATCTGTTCCGGTTTGACATAGAGAATTTTCCACTTTATTTATTAAGTGGACAGGTTATCTTTAACTTTTTCAATGATGCGACTACCAACGCCATGTCATCGATTCTGGGAAATGCGTCGTTGATCAAGAAAGTGTATGTGCCGAAATATATTTTTGTATTTTCCAGAATCTGCTCCAGTCTGATTAATCTCATGGCATCCTGTGCAGCACTTTTTATCCTTATGATAGGAATGCGGGCAGAGCTTCACTGGACTATGATACTGGCGGTTGTGCCGATTTTCTATTTGGTATTGTTTGCACTTGGCGTGGGATTGATTCTTGCGGCAATCACGGTAAAATTCCGTGATGTCATTCATTTATATTCCGTACTGATGGCAGTGTTTTTATATTTGACACCGGTTATTTATCCGCTCTCGATTTTGCCGGAGTGGCTGTACAGACTGGTGATGCTGAATCCGCTTACGAATGTACTCAATATGTTCCGTGATGTGGTGTTATATGACCGGGTATTTTCCGGGGCAGCCCTTGTCCTGACCGGTATCGAAGCGGTACTGTGCCTGGTACTTGGATTTTATATATTTTATAAGAAGCAGGATAGCTTTATTTTGGACTTGTAGGAGCAGAGATGGACAAGAATGTATTGATTCAGGTCAGCCATGTATCCATGTGCTTTCATCTGGCATCGGAGCGGTTTGACGGTTTTAAAGAATATCTGATACAACGGATGAAGAAAAAGATTACGTATCAGGAATTCTGGGCACTCTCGGATGTGTCTTTTGAAGTGGAACGAGGAGAAACCCTTGGTTTAATCGGGGTAAATGGAAGCGGAAAAAGTACCATGCTGAAAATTATTGCAGGGGTTATGAAGCCGACAAAAGGGAGCGTGAAGGTTTCCGGTGTGGTGGCACCGCTGATTGAACTTGGAGCAGGATTTGATTTTGAACTGACTGCCAGGGAAAATGTATTTTTAAATGGAACGATACTGGGTTATACCAGAGAATATATGAAACAGCATTATGATGATATTGTGGAATTTTCGGAGCTGGGGACTTTTATGGATGTCCCGGTGAAGAATTTTTCTTCCGGTATGGTGTCACGACTGGCATTTGCCATTGCCACCATTGGAACTCCGGATATTTTGATTGTAGATGAAGTCCTTTCCGTGGGTGATTATCATTTTCAGCAGAAATGCGAAGCGAGAATTAACCGGATGAAAGAACAGGGAACTACGATTTTATTTGTCTCTCATAATACCGAGCAGATTAAAGCCTTGTGCAACCGGGTAATCTGGCTGGAGCACGGCAGGATTCGCAGAACGGGAACAGCAGAGGAAGTCTGTCAGGAATATCAGGGAGAATAACAGAGGAAAACATGAAGCAGATAAAACGAATTGTTGTGTGTGCGCTTGTGATTTTGGTGGCATTTCTCTATGCACATATTGCAAAAGCGAATGCAGTGTATGACCGTCAAAGTGATAATAGTACCTATGGGATTGCAGAAAATACAGGGCTTATGATAGAACAGGAATTTATTTGTAAAGAGGTATCTATGGATGCCATTCAGGTGAAATGTCAGGTTCAGCAGGCAGGAGAAGGACATGTAACGCTGACTTTAACAGACATGGAATCGGGAAAGACAGTTGCCAGTTCTACGAAAGCTTTGTCAGAGATAGAAAATGGAAAATGGAATACCTTTTCCTTTGAAACTGTAGAAAATTGTAAGGGTAAGACCTATCAGATGATATTAGAAGGAGAAACTCTGACTTGTTTTGCACAGCAGGGTATTCAGCCGGAAACAGAACTGTCTGTAAATGGAGCCAAGCAGGATGGAACCTTGCTTATGAAGACGGTTACGAAACGGTTTGATATCGAAACCTTTGGAGTCTTTCTGATTCTGGTTCTGTATGTGTATTTCTTTTTCCGGTTCCTGAAACGGTTATTTTCCAGATAAGAGGTTTGACAGAAGCGGACAGAAGCATACAAGGGAGATAAGATAGTATGACGAATGCATTTGACGTGACGGCATGTCGTTTTCATACCAAAGAAAAAAATATATTAGCAGTTACCGGGTATTTCCGTGAAAATCACTGGGAAAATGAGCAGCTCTGTTTCTGTATGAACGGAGCAGAACTGTCTTATAAAGAGCAGGAAATACGGCTCCATCCAGTACAGTTCCGCAAGATAAACGGCAGACTGATCACGAAGCAGATGCTTTATTGGATTACACTCCCAGATAACTGGAAAATATTGGGAAATCTGCAGATTTTCCAGATACAGGAAGGAAAGGCAGTGTGCCGTAAAAAGTTATCAGGCAGAAAACTTGAAAACTTGGAGAAATATCTGGCTGCCAGTGTGGATATTGTCAGAACGGGCAGAGAAAGCTTTACCATAGAAGGCTGGTATATGAATTGTGAACATGCCGTGCTTTGCGTGTTGGATGACCATGGAAAAGAACTCGAAGTGAAGGTTACAGAAACAAGAAGACTGGATGTACTCAGAGAGTATCCAGAAAATGTGAAAGAGGATGTGACCGGATTTTCAGCAGTGTATCATGGTATGGTTCCACAGGTGGTAACAGTTAGTGTAAAGGATGGAAACAAAGAAAATCATATAAAGGTTGGACTTAAGAAGAAGCTTCTGAAACAACGGGTGCGGGATGCAAGAGTAATGGAGCATAAGGCACGGGAATATTATAAGCAGTTTGGACTGAAAGCAACCTGGATTCGGGCGACAGACAAACTAATGGGAAGAGAGTATTCGGGATACAGTGAGTGGCTACGGCGGAACTGTCCATCGAAAAGCGTGCTCCGTAGACAAAGAAAAGAAGTGTTTTCCTACATACCAAAGATTTCCATTCTGGTTCCTTTATACAAAACACCGGAAGAATATTTAAAGAAAATGATAGATTCCGTGAGAAATCAGTCTTATGAAAACTGGGAATTGTGCTTGTCGGATGGAAGTGGTGCAGATTCGCCTGTTCAGGAAATCTTGAAAGGATATTTGAAGAAGGATAAACGGATTTGTTTAAAGTGTAATGATGAGGCATTGCGGATTGCGGAAAATACCAATATGGCATGTTCCATGGCAACGGGGGATTATCTGATTTTTTTAGACCATGATGATTTGCTCTCGGCAGATGCACTTTATGAGTGTGTGAAAGCTTTGAATGAACATTCGGATATGGAATTGATTTACTCCGATGAAGATAAAGTTACTATGGACGGAAAAGAGTATTTTCTGCCGCATTTTAAGCCGGATTTTAATATGGATTTGCTACGGAGTACAAATTATTTCTGCCATCTGGTGATGGTGAAGCGAAGTTTGTATGAAAGAGTTGGAAATTTGAACCCGGATTTTGACGGAGCACAAGACTACGATTTTGTGCTGCGCTGTGTGGAGAAGACAAGGCCGGAACAGATTTATCATATTCCCAAAGTGTTGTATCACTGGAGGGCATGTGAGGGCTCTACCTCGGAAAATGCGAAGAATAAGATGTATATTGTAGAAGCAGGCGCAAAAGCGATTCAGGCGCATTATACACGCATGAAAATAGATGCAGAGGTCGTACCATTGGCATATGGCGGGATGTATCGCAGCAAATATCATCTGAATGGACAGCCGAAGGTGTCGGTCATTATTCCAAATAAAGACCATATCGAAGATTTGCAGAACTGTATCCGCTCTTTGAAAGAAAAGAACACATATGACAACATGGAATACCTGATTGTGGAAAACAACAGCGAAAAAGAAGAAACTTTTGCTTATTATAAAGAACTGGAGCGGGAATGTTCGAAGGCGAAGGTAATCTACTGGAAAGGAACTGGATTCAATTATCCGGATATCAATAATTACGGTGTACAACATGCGACAGGAGAATATCTGCTACTGTTAAATAACGATACAGAGATTATCAAAGAAGACTGCATCGAAGAACTGTTAGGTTACTGTATGCGTAAAGAGGTAGGAATCGTGGGCGCAAGGCTGTATTACGATGACGGAACCCTTCAGCATGGCGGAGTGATCGTAGGTCTTGGCGGTGTGGCAGGACATGCCTTCCTGGGACTTCCCATGGGGGATCCGGGCTATTTTGCAAGGGCACTGCTGACGCAGGATCTGAGTGCAGTGACTGCAGCCTGTATGATGGTGAAACGGAGTGTCTACGAAGAAGTGGGTGGGTTTGATTCCGCATTTGCTGTGGCATTTAATGATGTGGATTTCTGCCTGAAAGTACGTCAGGCTGGTTATCTGGTTGTGTATCATCCTTATGCAGAACTGATTCATTACGAATCCAAGTCCAGAGGATATGATGATACGGCAGAGAAAATCAACCGTTTCCAGAGTGAGATTCAGCTTTTCCAAGGCAGATGGAAAGCGTTCTTGGAACAGGGAGACCCTTATTACAATCCGAATCTTACTTTGGACAGAAATGACTTCAGCGTGAATCTGAATTCGAGACAGAAGTAGAAAAGATGGTGGCAATTTGATTAAGAACAATCAACATATTTTTAATAGAATACAGGTGTTTATAGATGCAGGAATCATAGCAGTGTCTTATATTCTGTCATGGTATCTGCGGTTTCACAGTGCGTTCTTCCCGCCGTCACCGGGGGGACTTCCGGTAAATGTCTATATGTCGGCACTGATATTTATAATTCCGGGGTATCTGATATTGTATAGCCTTTTCCAGCTTTATATGCCGAGGCGTGTGCAGAGCCGTAGAAGAGAAATGTGGAATATTGTCCAGGCAAATGTCATTGGCTTCATGGGATTTATTTTTGTCCTTTATTTTACGAAGCAGGAACATTTTTCCAGACAAATGCTGGTACTATTTCTGGTTATCAATGTCACTTTAGAGTGCATTTCCAGAAATGTCATCCGTTATGTACTCTGGAAAATGCGAAGCCAGGGCTTCAACCAGAAGCATATCCTGCTGGTGGGAAACAGCAGGGCGGCCGGGCAGTATCAGGAAAAAATCAGACAAAATCCCAGATGGGGATATCATGTACTTGGCGTATTGGATGATATAGATAAACTAGAAGAAACTATTAGAGAGCATGATTTGGATGAGATTGTGATTACGCTCAGAATGAGTGAATATGAAAAGTTGGAGAGGGTTGTGGATATCTGCGAGAAATCCGGTGTCCATACTAAGTTTATCCCGGATTACGGAAATCTGATTCCCACCAGACCTTATATTGAAGATGTGCAGGGCATTCCAGTCATCAATATCCGGAGAGTGCCATTGAATTCCAGATGGAACCAGTTTTTGAAACGGATGGTGGATATCGCAGGTGCGCTCATTGCGATTGTGCTGTTTTCTCCGGTTATGCTGATTACCGCAATTTCACTTAAAATAGCGGGAAACGGCTCGGTTATTTATAAGCAGGAACGAGTCGGAATGCATAATAAAAAGTTCTGTATGTATAAATTCCGGTCCATGATTGAACTGGATGAGACATACGAAAAGGAAAAATGGACCGTGAAAAATGATGCAAGAATTACCCCTATTGGGAAATTTATCAGAAAGATGAGTATTGATGAACTTCCACAGCTTTTCAATGTGGTAAAAGGCGAAATGAGTCTGGTTGGACCACGGCCGGAGCGCCCACAGTTTGTAGAGAAGTTCAAAAACGAAATTCCGCGATACATGGTAAAACATCAGGTGCGCCCCGGAATGACCGGATGGGCGCAGATTCACGGATATAGGGGGGATACTTCCATAGAGAAGCGGATTGAGTATGATTTATATTATATCGAGAACTGGAGTCTGGGACTGGACTTTAAGATTCTGTGTCTGACATTGTTCAAGGGAATAGAGCATTAAGCGGTGTATGATTCTAATGGTTATGATATAAAAAAGTTGTGATATAAAAGTAATAGTGATGCGGTTACGATATGAAGGATTTGTGATATGAAATTAGATGTGATAATACCGGTTTATCACCCGGACGAAAAATTACATAGCCTGTTGCTTGGAATCGAGAGCCAGACCTGTCAGCCGGAGCACATTTTTCTTCTTCATACCGAAGAAAAGGATGTGAAGGAAGACCTGAAATGGGCAGTTCCCGAAAGGCTGTGGGAGCAGAGCAGTATCATACGGATAGAAAAGCAGAATTTTGACCATGGCAGAACCAGAGATATGGGAATGCAGATGTCGGAAGCAGATGTAGTACTGTGCATGACGCAGGATGCTGTGCCCTTTTGTGAAAATATGCTGGAAAGTCTGATGCGGACATTGGAGCAGAACCGGAACGTCGCAGTGGTTTACGGAAGGCAGATACCGGAAAGGAAAAGCAATGTACTGGAGCGGTACACGCGGGCATTTAACTATCCATCCAAAAGCAGGGTGAAATCAAAAGCAGATTTGCCGAAGCTTGGGATTAAGACTTATTTTTGTTCAAATGTATGTGCTGCTTACCGCAGGGATGTTTACCGGAAGATTGGTGGATTTGAAAAGCATATTATTTTCAATGAGGATATGGTATTTGCGGCTAAGGCTATTCAAAATGGATATTCCATTGCATACGATGCAGAAGCAATGGTCCGTCATTCCCATAATTATACGTATAAACAGCTCGTGAAACGCAATTTTGATATAGGAGTATCCCAGGCATGTTACCCGGAAATTTTTAAGCATGTAAAGTCAGAAAAAGAAGGAATCCGCATGATTTCCAAAATTATGGGAGAATTGACAGAAAGAAAACAATTTCTCCAGATGGGGGAATTTCTCATAGAAAGCAGCCTTAAATATGTGGGTTATCAGCTAGGGAAGCATTATAAATGGCTTCCAGAACACATAGTGATGGAGTTGACTATGAATAAAGAATATTGGAAAGAGAGGAAAGGGTAATGAGAAAAACAATGAGAAAACATGGAAGATGGCTGTGTAGCGTGGTGCTTCTGGCGGCACTTGTGCTTTCAGGATGCAGCAAGAGAGCAGCAGTACAGAGGCAGTCAGATTCAGCCGATACCTTTGTCGGTGAATGGGTGGTAGAACCGGAATATGCCATCAGCAAAATCGGGGATGAAAACACATTGTTCGTAGACGGACGTGGAGAAAAGCAGGCAATGTTAGGTACGATTAAAGGTGCCATTGCAACCACATGGAATGACTGGTGCATTAATGAAGGCAGTCAGGGAGATGAGAAATGGGGCTGTATTCCGGAGCCGGATGATTTGGCACAGATACTTGGAAATCTTGGCATCACAAAGGATAAAGAAATCATTGTGCTGGGGGAAACTTTAGACGGCTGGGGAGATGACGCCAGACTTGTATGGGAACTTCTGGCAGCAGGTTATATAGATGTGAAAATGGTAGATGGAGGTTATTCCGCCATGAAAGCTTACGGTGCAGAAACACAGCTCTTTGCGTCAAAGCCGGAGGCAGCAGAGGTCAAGATAAATAAGATTGATTACACCCATGTTATGACAACAGAAGAATTGCAGAAGAATTATGATAAGTATAAAATTGTAGATGTGCGTACGGATGAAGAATACGATGGAGCAATTCTGTACAATGAAGCAAAGGGCGGGCATTTACCGGGAGCAATCCACATCCGTTATACAGATTTGTTCGATGAAAATGGATACCTGAAGACAAATGAAGATTTGACAAAGATGTTTGAAGATGCAGGACTTTCCAAATCAGATGAGATTGTAACGTACTGCACCGGAGGAATCCGTTCGGCATATACACAGTTGGTTCTGGAAATGTGCGGATTTGAGAAATCTTATAATTACGACCAGTCTTTCTGGCGCTGGGCAGTAGTCGGAGAGGTAGAATAGTTACAGTCTGACTGTAATAAGTTCCGTGCTGATATTGGTTTATCATCCGGACTGACGGGATAGACGGGATTTATTGAAAATTCCAATGATTGATTTGAAATATAAGAACTATCTATTAGACGGTATACAGAAGATATATTATAGTGGAAAATAGGGATGTGATTGTGTTTATAATGCACAATTCAGATACATCAAAGAGAATAATAACAAGTGGAGGAAAGATTATGAAGAAAACAGCATTAATCCTGGCAATGGCTCTTACCGTGGCCCTGACCGGTTGTGGTTCTGGTAATAAAGCACCGGATTCTACGGAAGCTTTTGAAGGAAAATACGTTGTGGATGCAGACTACGTTAAAGACCATCTGGACAGCATTACACTGGTAGATGCAAGAGGGGAAGATGAGGCAAAGAAAGGAACGGTCAAAGGTGCGATTGCAACCACATGGCAGTATCTGGCAACTTGTGAAGACGGAGCAGCCGGAGACGAGAACTGGGGATGCACTCTTGACACCAAGAGATTAAGTGAACGTCTTGGAGAACTGGGACTTTCCAAGGATAAAGAAATTGTTCTGTTTTCCAATGCAGACAAAGGCTGGGGCGAAGACGGACGTATTGCATGGGAACTGATTGCAGCAGGATATGACAATGTGAAGATAGTAGATGGCGGAATCAAAGCACTGAAAGCTGCTGATTTAGAGATTGTCAAAGAAGTTGCAACACCGGAGAAAACAACTGTAAAGATTGATTCCATTGATGAAACACATGATATCAATACAGAAGAATTAAAATCCATTTATGATGAATGTAAAATCGTGGATGTTCGTACTGACAAAGAGTACAACGGTAAGACCTTATACGGAGAAGCAAATGGCGGACATCTGCCGGGAGCAATTCATATCCGTTACACAGATATGTTCAACAGTGACAGTACACTCAGAAGTGTAGAAGACTTAACGAAGATGTTCGAAGACGCAGGACTTTCTAAGAGTGACCACATCGTAACTTATTGTACAGGCGGTATCCGCTCTGCATATATGCAGCTTGTACTGGAAATGTGTGGATTTGAAAGCTCAGAAAACTATGACGAATCCTTCTACAGATGGTGTGCAGTAGAAGAACTGGAGAAATAAAAAAGAATATCAGATATGAAAAAGGATGCTATTGAAAGCATCCTTTTTCTGTAACCGTATATTTTGAAATCGCAATATTATTTTACAATTTTTTTCTTGCTGATAGCAACGATTGCGCAAAGTGCAGCAAACATTGATAATGCAAGTGGCATGATAGGAGCAGCATCTCCTGTCTTAGGTGCCTTGTTGTTAGCTGGTGTCTTAGCTGGTTCTGTTGTAGCAGGTTTTTCATCTGTTACAAAGTTAGCCTGAATCAGTTCGCTCTTAGCACCGTTTTCGATTGTACGGAGAGTAGCATCTTTCAGTCCGGCGGCTGTCAACAATTCAATTGCCTTTTGAGCACCTCTGGCTCCGCTGTTGCAAAGAACATAGATTGTCTTTCCGTCGAAGTCAGCTTTGTGAGCAGCTACATAATCTGAGAATGCTTTTGCAAGGTCATCTGGAAGCTTGTTGTCTTTGTCAAATAAAGGAAGTGAAAGGGAACCTTTTAAGTGTCCTTTTGCATATAAATCTGTATTACGAACATCGATAACAAGAACATCTTTTTCACCGTTGTTGATAGCTTCAATTACACGTGTGTCAGATACATATGTAGAAGCTGCTTTAACAGCATCTCCGGCAGCTCCGCCTGTAACAGTGTGGATTTTGCTAAGGTCATAACCAGCCTGTGTTAATAGTACAGTTGCGGCCTTTGCACCTTTGTTTCCTGAATAGCAAACAACATAAATGTCTTTACCTGCAAGTTTATCTTTTGCGCTTCCTGTTACTGTAGATAAGAAAGCCTGAGCTGTTTCGTCAGAGTCTGTTCCGGCAAGAGCAGGACCATTAGCAAATACGGGTGCTGAGATAGCTCCTTTCAAATGTCCTGGTTTGTAAGCTTCATCTGCACGGATATCTAAGATTGCTATTTTATCGCTTCCAACTGCTTTAACAGCTTCTTCACTAGTTACAGGATTTCCATTTGTGTTTAACAGTTCATAACGAAGCTGTAAAGAAGATAACTCTTTAGCACCGCCTTTGATTGTGTATACATTTCCGGTTTCGCCTGTAGAATATCCAAGTTCTGTAAGAAGCTGAGTTGCTTTTTGAGCACCTCTTGCCCCGCTGTTGCAAAGAATGTAGATTGGTTTTGTTTTATCTGTAATTTTTCCATCAATCTGTTCTTTGAATGTTGCTGCTAAATCGTCCGGAAGACTGAAATCAGCAGCGAATAATGGCTGTGAAATTACATTTGCATAATTTTTAAGTTCTGGAATACTTTTCTGTGATTCTGTTGAACGTACATCGATGACATATACTTCTCCTTTTTTGAGAGCAGCTACAGCATCATTAGCTTCAACATATCTGTATTTCAGTTCTTCAGCAGATGTATCTTCTAATACGACTGGTACAGATTCTTCTTCTTTCGCTTCCTCTGTTACAACTTTCTGTTCTTCTGAAGCAGCTTCTTCCTGTTCTTCAGACACAACAGTAAGTGCATCACCTTCGGCTGGTTCGTTTACATCGGCAGCGAATGCCATAGAACTATTCAAAAGTAATGCACAAGTTAAAAATAATGGTAAAAATTTTCTTCTCATTTTTCCTCCTTGTTTCAAAATTTGGTTACAGGGTCATTGTAACATTTTTTCGCATTTTTTGATAATTGTTTTCATCTATAAACAAGCGGTAATAGATAAATACAATAACTGAAAAATGTTGTTTTTCCGAGGAAAATTGGAAATGTAATGTATTTCATGTTAGAATGAGAGAATAAATATGCAGGTGAGGCGAAAAGCCTTCTATTATGAAAGATGGAGATACACAAATGAAAGGAATTATTCTGGCAGGTGGTTCGGGAACCAGACTTTATCCACTGACAATGGTTACTTCGAAGCAGTTACTGCCTATTTATGACAAACCAATGATTTATTATCCCATGTCTGTGCTGATGAGTGCGGGGATTCGTGAAATTTTAATTATCAGTACAGAGCAGGATTTGCCAAGGTTTCAGGAACTGCTTGGAGACGGAAGCAGCTTTGGATTACAGCTGTCCTATGCAGTCCAGCCAAGCCCGGACGGACTGGCACAGGCATTTCTGATTGGTGAGAAATTTATTGGCACGGATTCGGTGGCAATGATATTAGGGGACAATATTTTCTCAGGTCATGGTCTTAGAAAGCGCCTACAGACAGCAGTAGAGCGTGCCAAAGAAGGTATGGCGACGATTTTTGGATACTATGTGGATGACCCGGAGCGGTTTGGTATTGTAGAGTTTGATTCCGGTGGAAATGTTATCTCTATCGAAGAAAAACCGAAGCATCCAAAGAGTAATTATTGTGTTACGGGATTATATTTTTACGATAACCGGGTAACAGAATATGCAAAGAAGTTAAAACCAAGCGAGAGAGGCGAGCTTGAAATTACGGATTTGAACCGTATGTATCTGGAACAGGGCAGTCTGAAAGTGGAAGTTCTGGGTCAGGGATTTACATGGCTGGATGCAGGAACCCATGAAAGCCTTACGGATGCGACCAACTTTGTGAAGACAATGGAGACCCATCAGCACAGGAAGATTGGCTGTCTGGAAGAAATTGCATATTTAAACGGCTGGATTTCCAGAGAAGTTTTGCAGAGAATTTGTGAAGATTACAAGCAGAACCAGTATGGACAGTATCTGAAAGATGTAATTGATGGAAAATTCCGGGAGAATTTATCATAGACTTGAATTTGACACAGACATGGGAGAAAGATGGTATGAAGATGATTGTGACCGGCGGAGCCGGATTTATAGGAAGCAATTTTATCTATTATATGTTTAAGACACACCCGGATTATCGGATTATCTGTCTGGACTGTCTGACTTATGCGGGGAATTTATCTACACTTAAGCCGGCAATGGAGAATCCAGACTTCCGATTTGTAAAAGCATCTATTACAGATAGGGAAGCAGTCTGTCATTTGTTTGAAGAAGAAAAACCGGATGTGGTGGTGAATTTTGCTGCGGAAAGCCATGTAGATCGTTCCATCGAGAACCCGGAAGTGTTTCTGGATACCAATATCAAAGGCACTTCCGTCCTTATGGATGCTTGTCTGAAATATGGAATCCAGAGATATCATCAGGTGTCTACGGACGAGGTTTACGGAGATTTGCCCCTGAAAAGGCCGGATTTATTCTTTACGGAGGAAACACCGATTCACACAAGCAGTCCTTACAGTGCGTCAAAGGCGGCAGCAGATTTGCTGGTGCAGTCTTATTACCGGACTTATGGGCTTCCGGTGACGATCAGCAGGTGTTCCAACAACTATGGACCTTATCATTTGCCGGAAAAACTGATTCCGCTCATGATTGTAAATGCGCTCCATGACAAGCTGCTCCCGGTTTACGGAGATGGGAAAAATGTACGGGACTGGCTGTATGTGGAGGATCATTGTCATGCCATTGACTTGATTTTACAGAATGGACGAGTTGGGGAAGTTTATAACATTGGCGGACATAATGAAATGCAGAACATTG
The DNA here is from genome assembly GCA_900554415.1 of uncultured Lachnospiraceae bacterium. GTDB lineage: Bacteria > Bacillota > Clostridia > Lachnospirales > Lachnospiraceae > Allocoprococcus. The sequence continues at coordinate 92,824 of USGU01000003.1, forward strand.
AGATTGTAAAGCTCATCTGCAAGGAGCTTGGAAAATCGGAAGAACTGATTACTTATGTGGCAGACCGGAAAGGCCACGACAGGCGTTATGCCATTGACCCGGCTAAAATTCACCGAGAGCTTGGCTGGCTTCCTGAGACAACATTTGCAGAAGGAATCAAAAAAACAATTAACTGGTATCTGGCGAACCGTGCATGGTGGGAGCCGATTCTGGAAAAGAGTATGACAGGAAGAACCGGAACATCGAATGATAGCCGGTTTATGGATGATAATCAGATGATATAAGAAAGGATTTTTGAAAAATGAAGTTCTTGGTGACAGGGGCGGCAGGGCAGCTCGGATATGATGTGCTGCAAGAACTAAAGAAACGGAAATATGAGGCGGCCGGAACGGATTTGGCAGAAGAAAATGAAACAAATTCTTATGTATCCATGGACATTACAGATGAAAAGAGTGTAAGAGATACACTTGAGAAAATAAAGCCGGATATAGTGATACATTGTGCGGCATGGACCAATGTAGACGAGGCAGAAGAAACGGAAAATAAGGAAAAAGTCTGGAACATTAATGTAGAAGGCACGAAAAATCTGGCCCGTATGTGCAGGACGCTGGATGCGAAAATGATTTATATCAGTACGGACTATGTGTTTGACGGTCAGGGAAATCTGCCATGGAAAGCGGATAGTGCCAAGTATAGTCCCCAGAATTTTTATGGGAAGACGAAGCTGGAAGGGGAGCAGGCAGTTCAGTCTGCACTGGAGAAATATGTGATTGTTAGAACGGCATGGGTGTTTGGAAGAAATGGTAATAATTTTGTGAAGACCATGCTGCGGCTTGGAAAAAAATACGATGAACTGCAGGTAGTATGCGACCAGATTGGAACTCCCACTTATACGAAAGACCTTGCGAGACTTCTGGTTGATATGGCAGAGACAGATAAGTATGGCTGTTACCATGTGACCAATGAAGGTGGTTATATCAGTTGGTATGAATTCGCCACGGAGATTTTCCGTCAGGCAGGCGAACTTGGAGTTATGGATTACGATAAGAAGAGTCCGAGAGTATACCCGGTTACGACAGAAGAATATGGGCGGTCCAAGGCAGTCCGGCCTTTGAACAGCAGACTGGACAGGACGAAGTTATGGACAGTGGGATTTCAGCCATTGCCGGACTGGAAGGATGCCCTTTGCAGATATTTACAGGATTTAAGAAAAAAAGGATGGAACAGATAAAGTGGGACAGATAAAGGTAGAAAAAAATGTGGGCGGCATAGAGGGACTGTGCGTGATAGAGCCTGAGGTTCATCTGGATGCACGAGGATATTTTATGGAGAGTTACAATCAGAAGGATATGCAGGACGCCGGATTGAATAGGAATTTTGTGCAGGATAATCAGTCCGGCTCCGTAAAAGGAGTATTGCGGGGACTGCATTATCAGAAGGAATATCCACAGGGAAAATTGGTACGGGTTATCCGGGGAGCTGTGTTTGATGTCGCAGTAGATATCCGGAAAGACAGTGCAACTTATGGAAAATGGTATGGGATTGAGTTGTCGGAGGAAAACAGAAAACAGCTCTATATTCCGAAAGGATTTGCACATGGATTTCTGGTGCTGAGTGAGCGGGCAGAGTTCTGTTATAAGTGTACGGATTTTTATCATCCAGGGGATGAGGGCGGAATCGCTTGGAATGACCCGATACTTGGAATCCAGTGGCCGGAAGTAGAGGGTGGATACATTCTCAGCGAGAAGGACAAAAAGTGGAAAGGATTGAGAGAATAAAGCATGGACAGAATTGAAGGATTAAGCACATATGTAAATACAGTTTTTTATAAAGAAGGAATCGGCATTCCGAAGGAACTGGCAGAACAGACGGAGATTACTTATTATCCACTGGCTCAGGGGGAATATAATATTAATTTCTGGTTTGTGCATCCGATTACCAGTCAGAAAATGGTGCTGCGGGTCAATACAGGAAGCCAGATGCATCTGGAACATCAGATTGAGTACGAATATCATGCACTGGAAGTTTTGCAGGAGTCAGGCAGAACTCCTCGCCCGGTGTTCGTGGATGGAAGCAGAGAACATCTGACTTATGGGGTAATGGTAATGGAATTTCTGGAAGGAGAAGCACTGGATTATCGCAGAGATTTGTCTCTGGCAGCAGAATGTCTGGCTGATATCCACAGTGTTCCTGTTATGGGTGATGAGGTGCTGATTTCCCCGTCAAACCCGCTTCAGGCAATTTTAGATGAATGTAATCAGATGGTTCAGACCTATTATGAGTCAGGCCTTGGAAGTGAAGAAAAGAAAGCACAGATCCGCCGCCTGCTTCAGGAAGGACAGGAGAAAATAGATAGCATTAAAGACTATGATGGCTACCGGTGCTGTATCAACACTGAACTGAACTCCCGGAATTTCCTGATAAATGGAGCTGGAAAGCCAAATTATCTGGTGGACTGGGAGAAGCCGCTATATGGAGATCCGGTTCAGGATCTGGGACATTTTCTCGCACCGACTACCACCTTCTGGAAGACTGATGTGATTCTGACCGAAGAAGAAATGGAGGCATTTACAGACACTTATATTCAGGCTGTAAATGGACGATTTGATGTAAGCGGAGTGATGGAACGGCTGAATATTTTTATTCCAATCACCTGTCTGCGCGGGATTACCTGGTGTGCCATGGCATGGGTAGAATATCAGGAGCCGGGCCGTTTGATCCGCAATGAAGAAACTTTCAGAAAGATGGAAAGCTATCTGAGTAAAGAATTTCTGGATATGATAGAAGAACGATATTATCGATAAATTTCATCTTGAAGATATATTTACAATATGTTAGAATGACACTGATAGTTTTTATCGGGAAAATATCATATAGATAGGAGAATAGAACGATGGAAAGAATTAAAACTCTTGAAACTAGAAGCCTTTGCGAAAGCGCAAAACATGGTGGATGCGGCGAATGCCAGACATCTTGCCAGTCTGCTTGCAAAACAAGCTGCGGTGTAGCAAATCAGAAATGTGAAAACGAAGAAAAATAATCAGTATCACAGAAGTTTTTAAAAGTGCCGCCCATGGGACGGCACTTTTATAATGATAAGGGAAATAGGATTTTCTATCTTATTATAACCTCCGGTGGTACAAACAGAAGGAGATTGTATGGTACATCAATATAAATTAAACGGATACAATATTGTACTGGACACTTGTTCCGGTGCAGTACACGCAGTGGATGAGGTCGCATATGACATCATTGCGGATTATGAGAAAAAGCCGCAGGATGTGATTGTGAAAGAGCTGCTTGAAAAATATAAGGACAGAGACGATTTAACTGAGGAAGACTTGCGCCTTTGCATGGAAGATGTGGAATATTTGAAGCAGAATGGCAAGCTGTATACGGAAGATACATTTGCAGATATGGCAGGCACTTTTAAAGAACGTTCCGGAAATGTCATAAAGGCGCTCTGTCTTCATGTGGCACATACCTGTAATCTGAACTGTTCTTATTGTTTTGCAAGTCAGGGAAAATATCACGGAGACCGTGCGCTTATGAGTCTGGAAGTCGGAAAGCGTGCACTGGATTTCCTGATTGAAAATTCAGGGACAAGACGAAACCTGGAAGTAGATTTCTTTGGCGGGGAACCGCTTATGAACTGGGATGTGGTAAAAGAACTTGTTGCCTATGCCAGAGAGCAGGAGAAGATTTATAATAAGAATTTCCGTTTTACGCTTACTACCAATGGCGTGCTGATTGATGATGATGTCATTGATTTTGCAAACAAGGAAATGAGCAATGTGGTATTAAGCTTAGATGGAAGGAAAGAAATCCACGACAAGACCCGTGTGGATTATGCAGGAAATGGAAGCTATGACAAGATTGTGCCAAAGTTCCAGAAGATGGTTGCGGCCCGTGGCGGAAAGAACTATTATATGCGTGGTACCTTTACCCATGCAAACCCGGACTTTACGAAAGACGTATTCCATATGGCAGACCTTGGATTTACTGAGCTTAGTATGGAACCGGTTGTAGGCGCACCGGATGACCCGTCATCCCTTACTGCGGAAGATTTGGAAATCGTAAAAGAGCAGTATGAGATTCTTGCAAAAGAAATGCTAAAACGGGAAAAAGAAGGAAGAGGAATCACCTTCTATCACTATATGATTGACTTAAAAGAAGGCCCATGTATTTACAAACGTATTTCAGGCTGCGGTTCCGGAACGGAATATATGGCAGTGACTCCGTGGGGAGATTTGTACCCATGTCATCAGTTTGTTGGAGAAGAATCTTATAAACTGGGTGATATCTGGAACGGGGTAACCAATAACGAACTTCGTGAGGAATTCCGTTGCTGCAATGCCTATGCCAGACCAGAATGTGCGGACTGCTGGGCAAAATTATACTGTTCAGGAGGCTGTGCGGCAAATGCATATCATGCAAGTGGCTCTATTCGTGGTATTTACGAGCCGGGATGTGAGTTGTTCCGTAAACGTATCGAATGTGCCATTATGATGCAGGTTGCCAAGGAGATGGAAAACGAGGATAAATAAATGCAGACACCAATCGTGGATTTTGTGAGAAAGTATCAGAAAGACGGTGTGACCAGATTCCATATGCCAGGGCATAAGGGACAGTCCTATCTGGGATGTGAATGGGCGGATATTACGGAAATTCATGGTGCCGATTCGCTTTATGAGGCAGATGGGATTATTGCCGAAAGTGAGAGAAATGCTTCTGCATTGTTTGATTCCGGCAGAACTTTTTATTCTACGGAAGGCTCCAGTCAGTGTATCCGTGCCATGTTGTATCTTGCATTAAGTCAACATAGGGGAAAAGAAAAACCTGTCATTCTGGCTGCAAGAAATGTGCATAAGGCATTTGTTTATGCCGCAGCACTTCTGGATTTTGATGTGGAATGGATTTGGTCGGAAGAAGGGATGAAGTCTCTTTGCAGCTGTAAGGTCAGTCCAGAACAAATCGAAGAACAGATCGGGCAGATGTTAAAAGACAAGAAAGAAAAACCGGCAGCCGTGTATCTTACCAGTCCGGATTATCTGGGCGGTCAGATGGACATCCGTGCTATTGCAGAGGTCTGTCACCGGGAAGGCATATTGCTTTTAGTAGATAATGCTCATGGAGCTTATTTACATTTTCTAGAGGAGTCTGCTCATCCACTGGATCTGGGGGCAGATATGTGCTGTGATTCTGCGCATAAGACATTTCCGGTGCTGACAGGAGGCGCTTATCTGCATTTACATAAGAGTGTGGCGGATGTGCTGGGTGAAAAAGGAAAACAGGCACTGGCACTCTTTGGTTCTACCAGTCCGTCTTATTTGATTCTGGAATCACTGGATTTGTGTAACGCTTATTTATGTGATGGTTACCGGGACAAGCTGATTCATACGGTCAGTCAGACACAAAAGGTAAAAGAACGACTGCATGACTGCGGATGGAAATTTGAAGAGTCCGACCCGCTGAAAATAACGATTTGTGCCACAGAGAATTTATCGGGAAAACAGATTGTAGAATTATTGCGTCAGAATCAGATAGAGTGTGAGTATGCGGATGAAGAATACTGTGTGCTGATGTGTACACCTGATAATGCAGATGAAGAATTAGAACAATTATATGAAATATTGCATGCGATAGATGAAAGGCCGAAAGAAAGGACATGGATGCCAATGGAAAAAGCAGAGAAAGTTCTGAGCATCCGTGAAGCAATCTTTTCACAAAGTGAGAAAATCCCAGTGAGTGAGGCATTAGGCCGGATTTGTGCAGCACCGACTGTGGCATGTCCACCGGCAATTCCCATTGCGGTTTCCGGTGAAAAAATTGGCATGCATGCAATACAATTATTTGAGCATTATGGCGTAGAACAAGTAGAAGTGGTGAAATAACAGATGTTTGGAATAGAAGATAATACTTATAATGATATCCGGGAGAAATCTCTGCTCCAGTGGTTAGAGGAGATGGAGCAGCATGAGGATGTGGCAGTCCGGTGCGGGATTCCTCTGGCAAGAGATTATATGGAATATCTGAAAAAAGAAAATGAAAAGTTAAAACAGGAATGTGCCGTCAAAGATAAATATTTAAAGAAACTCTCAGGCAGAGCATAAAACAGGAAAAATTTCTCATACTAACATGCAAAAGGAAATTTTCAGAATCAGAAAAGTTTCGTTTCATCAGAAAAGTTTAATTTAATAAGAAAAGCTTAGAAAATGAGGATTTAGTATGAGTGAAAAAGAATCATTATGGGAAAGACAGATTAAGGGAAAGCAAAGCATTTCGTTTGATTATGCACCCTACATTATCAGCAGTGCTTCGGTAGTCGGAAAGAAAGAGTCCGAGGGACCTTTGGGAAAATGTTTTGACAGAACATCAGAGGATAACTTGTTCGGGCAGAATACATGGGAACTTGCAGAAGGGCAGATGCAGCAGATGGCATGCCGCATTGCACTGGATAAGGCAGGAGAAGTACCGGAGGATGTGCGATTTCTGTATGGTGGGGATTTACTCCGACAGGGAATTGCAACTTCTATGGGACTTGAAAATCTTCAGATTCCATTATTCGGACTTTTCGGAGCATGTTCCACATCGGGAGAAGCTCTGGCACTGGCGGCCATGAGTGTGTCAGCAGGCTACGGAGAACGGATGCTGGCAGTGACTTCCAGTCATTTCGCAAGTGCGGAAAAAGAATTCCGTTTTCCACTTGGCTATGCAAGCCAGAGACCACTTAGTGCATCCTGGACAGTAACCGGGAGCGGGGCCTTTTTAGTGGGAAATCAGAAAAGCCATGTAAGGATTGCTGGAGTAACTATCGGGAAGATTGTAGATTATGGAATTACCGATTCCCAGAATATGGGGGCTTGTATGGCACCTGCTGCCTGTGATACAATTGCTTGTAACCTGGATGATTTTGCATATGAAGAACAGGAGTACGACCAGATTATTACAGGTGATCTGGGATATGTTGGACAGACGATTTTGTTTGACCTGCTCCGCAAGAAAGGAAAAGACATTAAAGCAAACCATATGGACTGCGGAATGGTTATTTTCAACCAGAAAACGCAGAATACCAATGCAGGAGGAAGCGGATGCGGATGTGCGGCAGTGGTGCTGTCATCTCTGATTCTTCCCAGACTGGAAAGCGGAGAGTGGAAAAAGGTACTGTTTGTGCCAACCGGGGCTCTGATGTCAACGGTCAGTCACAATGAAGGAGAAAGTGTGCCGGGAATTGCCCATGGTATCATACTGGAACATGAGATGTGACTGGAAAACTGAGTCAATGGAAATGAATGATTGAAAATCAGTGAAATTGAATCAGAAAGAATGAAATCAGAAAATCGGGAGGGAGAACATATGGATTATGTATATGCATTTCTGATAGGAGGACTTATCTGTGCGCTTGTGCAGGTTCTTCTGGACAGAACAATGATGATGCCTGGAAGAGTGATGGTACTTTTGGTGGTACTTGGAACGCTTCTTGGATTTGTGGGAATATTTAAACCACTTCAGGAGTTTGCAGGAGCGGGGGTGTCCGTGCCATTGATAGGGTTCGGAAACACCTTGTGGAAAGGAGTCAAAGAGGCAGTAGATGACCATGGAGTTCTTGGAATTTTTATGGGAGGTTTAAAAGCAAGTGCAGTTGGTATCAGCGCAGCACTGGTGTTTGGCTATCTGGCTTCTCTGGTTTTTGAACCGAAGATGAAGGAGTAACTAGAAATACTTAAGAGGAGAAAACATTATGGAGTACACAAGTATTATCATTCCATTTGTCGGTGGACTGGGTATGTTCATTTATGGAATGCAGATTATGGCTCAGGGTCTTGAAAATGCGGCTGGAAACCGAATGAAGAATCTGCTGGAAGCGCTGACAAAAAATAAGTTGTTCGGAGTACTTCTCGGTGCAGCAGTGACAGCAATTATCCAGAGTTCTTCTGCCACAACTGTCATGGTGGTAGGTTTTGTAAATGCAGGTATTATGAATCTGACGCAGGCCATGGGTGTTATCATGGGTGCGAATATTGGTACCACCGTTACCGGATGGCTGGTTTCCAGTGTGGAATGGGCGAAGTTTTTAAGTCCTGCTACTTTGGCACCGATTGCGGTTATGCTTGGTGTCATCATTATGATGACAGGAAAACGTCATTCTACAAAAGACATTTCCAGTATCGTGATTGGATTTGGACTTTTGTTTGTAGGAATTTCAACGATGTCAACTGCAGTATCACCGCTTCAGGAGTCAGAAGGACTTAGAAATCTATTTGTCAATCTGGGAGGAAATCCGATTCTTGGTATTTTAGTTGGTGCCCTTGTAACAGCGATTATTCAGAGCTCTTCGGCATCTGTTGGTATTCTGCAGAGTCTTGCTTCAGCAGGACTGGTTCCGTTTGGAGCAGCGATTTACATTATTATGGGTCAGAATATCGGTACTTGTGTGACTGCCATTCTTTCTGCTATGGGAGCGAAGAAAAATGCAAAGACAGCAGCTCTCATGCATTTGTTATTTAATATTATTGGAACAATTATTTTCAGTATTGGTGTCATTGCTTATATGTCGATTGTGCGGCCGGTATGGGCAAATGGAACGATCACACAGACACAAATCAGTATGATTCATACGATTTTCAATGTTGTGACAACGATTCTTCTCTTCCCGGTATCAGGCTGGATTGTGAAACTTGCAAAGAAAATCGGTGGTGTGACAGAAGAGGAGCAGGATGAGAACAGTCTGCTTCTGGATGAACGTATGCTGGAGACACCTGGTATCGCAATTTCTTCCATGATGTCAGAAATTACCCGTATGGGCCGTATGGTTCAGAAAGCACTGGAACTTACAGAAACTGTATTTGAGACCCGGAATGAAGAGGATATCAAGGTTTTAAGAAAAACAGAGAAAACAGTTGATGTGATGAGCCGGGGATTGACAGATTATTCCATTCAATTGTCAGCACTCCAGATTAGTGAACGGGAACATCAGGAAGTGTCTCACATGATTCAGGTGGTTTCAGATATTGAACGTGTCAGCGATTATTGTGAAAATATTGCAGAGTTTGTGGAAGCTCTGATTGAAAAGAAAATTGATTTTTCAGAGACTGGACACAGACATTTAAAGAATATGATAGAGGTGTGTACGGAAGCCTATGTTTCTGCAATTGATGCATTTGAAAAACAGGATTCCGGAAGTGCGCTCCATACCATTGAGAAAGAGACAGAAGCGGACGGACTGGAAATTTCTTATCGTAACAAGCATACCAAACGTCTGGTAGAAGGTGTCTGCGATGCAGAAGCCGGTGTTATCTTCTTGGATGCATTGATTTGTATGGAACGTGTATCTGACCATGCGAGAAACATTGCAGAAGAAGTGTTGGAAGAAAAAGGACAGTTATAGAATTATAGAAACTGAAACGGAAATAGAAATGATTCGAAGAAAAGGTGTTGCGTGAAAGCAGCACCTTTTACTCTTCTATGACCTGAATTTCCAGATAATCAAAATCAATGGAATCTATAAAGTTATCCTGATAGAACCGCGCTTTGGAATGCTGCTGAAATTCGGAAATGGTCTTGTCAAGCCAGATTGGTTTACTTAAATCAAATTCCAGACAGACTTCATCCAGAGCATGAAAGATTTTATGTGTTCTTGTCTCATCACTGGAATCGCAGATGGTCGTATCCCGGAGCAGATGGTTGTCTTTAAATTCTTTAGCCCATAAACGAAACATGTCACGTTCTCCTTTTGTTTTCCTCTTTTTGTGTCTGCAACCAGTATAGCATATCTTGATAAGAATTGTATATAAATGAAATGAGAGATTGAGAAAAGGAAGAGCCATGAGAAAAATTTTATTATCTGTAAATTTGCTAATGTTTCTGGCATGCGTATATGTAGTATCTCCGAAAGCGGCCAATTATATTGACATACCGTGGTATGGGAAAATGGAAGAATCAGGAGTACAACAGGAGCAGACAGATGACACACAGACAGATGAAGGCAATACTGAGGATGGGACAGCCAATGTGACGGATAATGAAGCAGAGGATGCTGCGTCTGTAGAAGTCATTGTGGAAGGACAGTATCCGATTATGGGACAGACCGATATTACGGCAGAACAGATGGCAGCATATTTCCGCCAGAGCGGAGCTGCTTATCCTGCAGAAGTATTATCCGCAGGAGGTGCACCGGACATTGAAACCTTCTGTCAAATTTATTGTGAGGAAGCAGAAAAAGAAGGAGTCCGCTCTGAGGTAGCATTTGCACAGACCATGAAAGAAACCGGATGGCTGCAGTATGGCGGAGATGCGGAAGTTACCCAGTATAATTTCGCAGGTCTTGGCACGACGGGAAACGGAGTGCAGGGCAACAGTTATTCCGATGTAAGAGAAGGCGTGCGTGCCCAGATTCAGCATTTGAAAGCCTATGCCACAGAGGAAGCCCTGAACAGTGACTGCGTGGATAATCGATATTCTTATGTGACAAAAGGAAGCGCACCCTATGTAGAGTGGCTTGGACAGCAGGAAAACCCGGAAGGCTACGGATGGGCAACCGGAGAAAATTATGGATACGACATCGTAAAAATGATACAAGAAATGAAAAATATGTGATATAATAATGAGCGTTAGCGGGCAGGAGAAAGCACCGCATGCGTCATCGCAGGCAGAGGTTTACAAAGAAGGAGCAGAATTTTATGCAATTAAGCGTGAAAGATTACAATGAGATAGATAACTGGAAAACAGCCATGTTTCTTTATAATGCAGCCTTGAAGGAGGTCGGCACCAAGCTTGATATTCTCAATGACGAATTTCAGTATGTACATAAGTATAACCCGATTGAGCATATCAAGAGCAGAATCAAGACTCCGGAAAGTATTGCGAAGAAATTAAAGCGGCATGGGAAAGAAATTACGATTCAGAACATGTTAAGAGAAGTCAATGATGTGGCAGGAGTCAGATTGATCTGCTCCTACACCACAGACATTTACCGTCTGGCGGAGATGATTGGTAATCAGAGTGATCTGAAAGTAATTTTGGTAAAGGATTATATTAAGAATCCGAAGGAAAGCGGATATAAGAGCTATCATATGCTGGTGACAGTGCCGATTTACTTAAGTGATAGTGTGGTGGATACCAAGGTAGAAATCCAGATACGGACGATTGCCATGGATTTCTGGGCAAGTCTGGAGCATAAGATGCATTACAAATTTGAAGGACAGGCACCGGAATACATTTCCGAAGAATTGAAACGGTGTTCGGAAATCGTTTCCACACTGGATGAGAGAATGCTGTCACTGAACGAGGCAATTCTTGCATCACAGGCCAAGGAGAAGGAACCGATTGAAATCCCCTATGCCATGAATACCGACATTGCGAATAATCCATTGATACGGTTTGAGAAAAAAGAATAAAAAAGTATGGAAAAGAACGTTTTACATTGTGATGTGAAAGGTTCTTTTTTTTACACAGATTTAACATTGCAAGGGTTTTGGATTTTACAAAACACCATTAATATTGCGGTTGTAAACGAAAGTAAGAAAAAAGAAAAGCAAACGCGGAGGAAAGAAAAATTATGAAATTAAGAAAATTACTTACACTTACAATGGCAACTGTTATGACAGTATCAATGTTGGCAGGTTGTGGTTCAAGCTCAGATAACAGCACAGATACATCAGATGGTTCAACAACACAGACAGAAAGCAGCTGGGATGCATCAAATGATATCACGGTAATGTCAAGAGAAGATGGTTCTGGAACAAGAGGAGCATTTATCGAACTGTTCGGAATCGAAGAAAAAGATGCGAATGGAAAAAAAGTTGACAATACCACGGTTGATGCAGAAATCACAAACAACACAGAAGTTATGATGTCAAAAGTAGCAGGTGATGATTATGCAATCGGTTATGTATCGCTTGGTTCTTTGAATGACAAAGTAAAAGCGGTAAAGATTGATGGTGTAGAAGCAACAGAAGAAAACATCAAATCAGGTAAATACAAAGTATACCGTCCATTCAACATTGCTACAAAGGGTGATGTGTCAGAAGTAGCACAGGATTTCATCAACTTTATCTTAAGTGAAGAAGGTCAGAAGGTTGTTTCTGATAATGGTTACATTGCTTTAGATGGTGCAAAACCTTTCGAATCAAACGGCGCAACCGGTAAAATCGTAGTAGCTGGTTCTTCCTCTGTTACACCGGTTATGGAAAAATTAAAAGAAGCTTATGCTGCTGTAAATGCCGGAGCAGAAATTGAAATCAATGAAAGTGATTCTACAACAGGTATGACAAGCACAATGGAAGGTATCTGCGACATCGGTATGGCATCCCGTGACTTAAAGGAAGATGAAGCAAAGGAATTAGATGCAACCGTAATTGCAAATGACGGAATTGCAGTAATTGTAAATAACAACAGCACGGTTGAAGAACTGACAAGCGAACAGGTAAAATCAATCTTCGTAGGTGATGTGCTTACATGGGATGAAATTGTAAAATAATAATGAGGTAACATATATGAAAGCATGGAAAGAAATTATCATGCGGGGTGTGTTCTTTCTGGCCGCCTGCACTTCGGTGCTGGCGGTAGCACTCATTTGTATCTTCTTATTTGCAAATGGTGTCCCTGCGATGAAAGAGATTGGATTTGGGGCATTTCTTACAGGAATGACATGGAAACCAAATAATAATTTGTATGGCATTTTCCCGATGATTATCGGAAGTATATATGTAACAGCAGGAGCTGTACTGATAGGAGTGCCGGTGGCAGTTCTTACTTCCGTGTTCATGGCAAAATATTGTCCGAAGAAGATTTATCCGGTTTTGAAATCTGCCACAGAATTACTGGCAGGAATCCCATCGGTTATCTATGGATTCTTCGGAATTATGGTTATGGTTCCAATAATCCGGAGTTTTGCAAAAACACTTCAGGCAGCAGGAATTATCCGCAAGGCAGGAAACGGCAGCAGTATTCTGACAGCATCCCTTCTTCTTGCACTGATGATTCTGCCAACGATCATTGGAGTTACGGAGTCTGCGATCCGTGCAGTGCCATCTCATTATTATGAGGGTTCACTGGCATTGGGAGCAACCAAAGAACAGAGTATTTTTAAAGTGGTACTTCCGGCTGCAAAATCTGGTTTGGTAGCAGGTGTTGTTCTTGGAATCGGGCGTGCCATTGGTGAGACTATGGCGGTGATTATGATTGCCGGAAATCAGCCGAGAATGGCAAACAGCATTTTTGCAGGAGTCCGTACACTGACAGCAAACATTGTGTTGGAGATGGGATATGCGACAGGACTGCACAGAGAGGCATTGATTGCAACAGCAGTAGTACTGTTTGTGTTTATTCTGATTATTAATTTCTCCGTATCACTCCTGAAGAGGAGGACAGAAAATGAATAAAAAGAAACTAAAACAGCAATTGATTTCATACAAGAATGCACCGGGGTCAGCAATTCTGGCACTGCTGGTAATGCTTGCCACGCTTTTAACCTTTTTGGCATTATTCTTTCTGATTATTTATCTGCTAATCAAAGGCGTGCCGTATCTTTCGGCAGACTTATTTTCACTGCACTATACTTCAGATAATGTGTCCCTGTTCCCGGCTCTGATTAATACCATCTGGATGACGGTACTGGCACTTGTGATTGCAGTTCCGCTTGGAATTTTTGCAGCAATCTTCTTGGTAGAATACGCAGGAAAAGGGAATCGGTTCGTGGATATCATTCGTCTGACAACGGAGACGCTTCAGGGCATTCCATCAATTGTATATGGTTTGTTCGGAATGTTGTTCTTTGTAACCAAGCTGAAATGGGGCTTATCCCTTCTGTCCGGAGCATTTACACTGGCCATTATGATACTGCCACTGATTATGCGGACCACAGAAGAATCGTTAAAATCCGTTCCGGAAAGTTATCGGGAAGGAAGCTTTGGACTGGGAGCCGGAAAGCTTCGTACCATTTTCCGTATCGTGCTTCCGGCAGCAGTTCCCGGTATTCTGGCAGGTGTGATTCTGGCAATCGGAAGAGTCGTAGGAGAAACTGCAGCTTTGATGTATACAGCAGGAACGGTAGCACAGATACCAGACAGCATCATGGGCTCCGGAAGAACGCTGGCACTGCACATGTATGTGTTGTCAAACGAAGGATTACATACGGATAAAGCCTATGCAACGGCTGTCGTACTTCTTGTTTTAGTCATTGGAATCAATACACTTTCAACAGTAGTTGCAAAGAGAATTTCGAAAGGAAATGGAAATGGAGAAGATTAAGGTAAAAGATTTGGATTTGTATTATGGTGACTTTAAAGCACTGAAGAATATAAATCTCGATATAGAGGCAAATAAAATTACAGCATTCATCGGGCCAAGTGGATGTGGAAAATCAACACTTTTGAAATCCCTGAACCGAATGAACGATTTGGTGGCAGGATGCCGGATTGAGGGCGATGTTCTGCTGGATGGCGAAGACATTTATGGAGATATGGATGTGAACCTGCTGCGTAAGCGTGTGGGAATGGTTTTCCAGAAACCAAATCCATTTCCAATGAGTATTTATGATAATATTGCTTACGGTCCACGTACACATGGAATCCGCTCGAAGGCAAAGCTGGATGATATTGTAGAAAAATCTTTAAGGGATGCGGCAATCTGGGAAGAATGTAAGGACAGACTGAAGAAAAGTGCCCTTGGAATGTCAGGTGGACAGCAGCAGAGACTTTGTATTGCAAGAGCCCTTGCAGTGCAGCCGGAAGTACTGCTTATGGACGAACCGACTTCGGCACTGGACCCTATTTCAACATCTAAGATTGAAGACCTTGCCGTAGAACTGAAAAAAGATTATACTATTGTCATGGTAACGCACAACATGCAGCAGGCAGTCCGTATATCTGACAATACCGCATTCTTCCTTCTTGGGGAAGTCATTGAATATAACAATACAGAGAAATTGTTCTCGATTCCATCCGATAAGAGAACAGAAGATTATATTACAGGGAGGTTTGGTTAAGATATGCGTAATCGTTTTGACAGTCAGTTGGAAAATTTGAATGAAATGCTCATTCATATGGGAGAGCTTTGTGAAATAGCCATAGAGGATGCCACAAAGGCTCTGGAAACAGAAGATTTAGACCTTGCAAAAAAGGTGATTGAATCTGATGAAGAGATAGACCATCAGGAGAAGGATATTGAGAATTTGTGCCTGAAGTTATTGCTTCAGCAGCAGCCGGTAGCAAGGGATCTGCGTCAGATTTCGGCAGCACTGAAGATGATTACGGATATGGAACGAATCGGCGACCAGACAGCAGACATTGCGGATATCGTAATGTCAACCCAATTTGAAGAAAATCAGTCTCTTGCAGATATCCGTCTGATGGCAGAGGCGGCTGCAAAGATGGTGCGTGACAGTGTAGCGGCTTATGTACAGAAGAATCTGGAGCTTGCAAGACGGGTCATGTGTGCGGATGATACAGTAGATGCCATGTTTGACAAAATTAAACAAGAATTGGTGGATTTCATTTCAAAGCGTGAGAGTACAAATGCAGATCAGGCAATCGATTTGATTATGATTGCCAAATATTTGGAGCGAATCGGTGACCACGCAACGAATATTGCAGAATGGGTAGAATTTTCCATCACAGGAACCCATGCAAGTCTCGAACAGCTTTAAGAATCCGGAAAAGAGGAGACTATGATTTTTTGTGTAGAAGATGATGGAAATATTCGTGAACTTGTAATTTATACACTGGAGACAACGGGTATGCATGCACAGGGATTTGAAAATGGAAAAAGCTTTTTTGCAGCTCTGGAAGGAGAACTTCCAGAGCTCGTTTTGCTTGATATCATGCTTCCCGGTGAAGATGGAATGGCAATTTTAAAACGGCTGAAATCCAATGAACGGACCAAAGACATTCCAGTGATTATGCTGACGGCTAAAGGCGCAGAATACGATAAGGTCATGGCACTGGATAACGGTGCGGACGATTATGTGGTGAAGCCTTTTGGGATGATGGAGCTGTTATCCAGAATTCGTGCAGTATTAAGAAGAGCAAAACCGCAAAGCAGTCAGGAAGGACATACATACGGTGCCATTTCGCTGGATAAGAAGAAACATGAAGTCATGGTGGACGGAAAACCAGTGGTATTGACGTTAAAAGAATTTGAGATGCTGGCCTATCTTCTGGAAAACAGAAATATTGTACTTACCAGAGACCAGCTTCTGGAGAAAATATGGGGCTATGATTTCGATGGAGAAACCCGTACGGTGGATGTACATGTACGGACCTTAAGACAGAAACTTGGAAAAGCCGGAGAATGTATTGAAACAGTCCGTGGTGTGGGCTACAGAATAGGGGATAAGTCATGAAAAACAGAATGCGGAAAAGTATGTACCTTGTAGTGTTTTTGTCGCTTGTGATTTCCTATTGTCTGATGACAGTTATGGTCTATCGCCAGACACTCGCCAATGTAAAAACAGAACTGAAGCAAGAAGCAAAATATGTGGAAATTTCCCTGGAGTATACGGGAGATGCCTACTTGCAGCGTATAGATGAAGCACATTCTGAGACAAGAGTGACACATATCAGTCCAGAAGGAGAAGTACTCTATGATTCAGGACAAGATGGAAGTACACTTGAAAATCATAAGTCCAGAAAAGAAGTGCAGGATGCATTGCGAAATGGCAGTGGAATGGAAATACGCAAATCAGATACTATGGGGGAAGAGATGCTCTATTATGCGGTAAAAATGGAGGATGGCTCCATTTTACGTGTGTCCAGAGGAATGGCATCGGTATTGTGGACAGCATTTTCGGCATTTCCACAGATGTTGCTGATTGGTATTGTGATGATTTGCTTTGCGTGGGTGCTTGCACACTGGGAAGTGCAGAAGCTGATGAAGCCGGTAAATGAGCTGGATCTGGAACATCCTATGGAAAATGAGCATGTATATGAGGAACTGAAACCACTTTTGGAACGATTAGATATTCAAAATCAGGAAAAAGCCAAAGTGGAGCAGATGCGAAGAGAGTTTTCAGCAAATGTATCTCATGAATTAAAGACACCATTGACTTCTATTTCTGGTTATGCGGAAATCATGAAGGAAGGCCTGGTAAAACCAGAAGATACGAAGAAATTTGCTGAGCGGATTTATCAGGAAGCAAGCCGTATGATTACCTTGGTAAGCGATATTATCCAGATATCCAAGCTGGATGAAGGCATGCCGGGAATGGAGAAAGAGCCGGTAGATTTGTATGCGCTCTCTAAGAAAATTATTATTCGTCTGTCACCGGTGGCAGAAAAGAAGCAGGTGCAGATGGAACTGGTTGGGGAACCGGTCAGCATAGAAGGAGTTCCGCAGGTGCTTGAGGAAATGATTTCCAATTTGTGTGAGAATGCGATTAAGTATAATGTGGAACATGGAAAAGTGTCCGTGTGGACAGGCAGAACCCTTCAGGGCATCAAAGTAATTGTAACAGATACGGGAATCGGTATTCCAAAAGAACATCAAGAACGGATTTTTGAGCGGTTCTACAGGGTAGACAAGAGTCATTCCAGAGAGACAGGAGGAACCGGCCTCGGACTCTCTATTGTAAAACATGGCGCAATGCTGCATAATGCAGAGATTTCCGTGGATAGTGAAGTGGGCCGTGGAACCAGAATGGAATTGACTTTTAAAGAGGATAAAGATATAATTGATTTATCTGACAAAGGAAGGAGATGATGTACCATGTGGAAACTGGAAGACACCATCTTAGTGACCAATAACGACCGTGTTTATGAGAAGTATAAGGATATTACGAATGTCATTTTGGTAGATACGTATGAGGAGGTTTTAATTAAAGTGAGAGATCTGGTGTATGACAGACACACTTTGCTGACACATCCGCAGGCATCCAGCCTGAAGCCGAACCAGACACCGTATCGTTCGGTGGCAGTTTACCCGAAAGGGGAAGAAGACAATATGAAGGACATCATGTTGATCGAAAAGTGCATTGAGACATACAGACAGTGGCAGGATATTGCTCCAACCCCGACGAATTATGAAGAGCGGGTTGCCAACGACTTCAAGACAATAGATTTATCTGTAGTCGATAATTTTATGCCTAGAATTTCCTAAACAACGGGAGAAAACTATGAGTAACGGGAAACCTAAGGCTGCTTATTTTAAGGGCCTGACAAAGAAAGATTATATTGCGAAAACAATCGAGATCATTGATAATGAGGGCGTTGAGGCGGTATCCATTCGAAGAATAGCTAAGGAGATGGATTGTTCATCAGCAAGTTTATACCGACATTTTGAAAATCTGTCAGAATTGATTTATTATGCAGAACTGCATACATTAAAAGGATATATTAACCGTCTGAATGAAGCAGAAAAGGGATGGAAGAATATCTGGGATTATTATGTGGGAATCTGGGATTGTTACAGTAAAGAAGCATTTCGGCATCAGCATGAATATGATACATTGTTCCTCGTGAATGACAATTCCAAGCTTAACGTTTCAATCAAAGAATACTATGAGATGTTCCCGGAAGAGAAAGATAAGACGAATGACTTCTTTTCTGAGATGTTGGAAACCGTAGATTTTATGGGGCGAGATTTTCAGATCTGTAAGAAGTGTGTTGCGGCAGGTGTGATTGATTATGACGAGGCAGTGTGTTTGAATCGAATGGCATGTGTACTATATGAAGGCTACTTCA
The DNA here is from genome assembly GCA_900554415.1 of uncultured Lachnospiraceae bacterium. GTDB lineage: Bacteria > Bacillota > Clostridia > Lachnospirales > Lachnospiraceae > Allocoprococcus. Next base: position 111,501 of record USGU01000003.1, read on the forward strand.
AAATGGTAGTGGATTATAAGATTCCGGAAGAGGAACTGGATCTTTGGGTACAGAAGTATATCGATGATTTGGACTGGGTAGTGATGCATCTGGCAAAGGATTTACAAGGATATAAGGGATACGGAATATAGAATAATGAAATGAAACAAGAGCTGTGACTGAATGATGATTCAGGGCAGCTTTTTTGTTATACCGGAAATGAAAAAGCCAGCACTTTGAGGCACTGGCTTAATAACAAAAGGTATATTATGGACGGGTGGTTCTGATTTTATAAAGTAAATCAGGAATTATTGTACAAGTGTGTAAATAATGTGTTTTACACGTCCTCCATCCATAATCATGGTGTTATTCATCACGTTTACATACATGATAAGGTTTGCATCCATACGGAATGCGATACTTCCAGATTCAGAACGATAAAGCATTGCTTTTCCGTAACGGCGCATATGGATATCACAGCTGTTTTCATTTTTTATTACTTTCATGTAAGAATCGGTTTCATCGTTATAATAGCTGCCTTCCTGGAAAAGTGCCGGATCTGCAGGCGTTGCCGGTGTTAATGCAATGACGCGGCCAGGAAGTCTATATAAGATTCCTTTGTCTGTAAAATAAATTTTTTCATCTAATGTACCAATCCGATATCCGTCGTCCTCTTCTTTTACTAATTCGGTACGGCACCATTCTCTTTGCATATAGAATTTGCCATCTTGCTCTGTGATCTCAACAAATACAGGGCTGTCAGGGAGGTCAGTCAGGAATATACCGCTATGAGCAGATACATTCTTATGTTCTGGAATAGCTGGCTCTGTACAGTCTGGTAAGCCAAGTACGATGCAGGCTGTCTTATCAGCAAGTTTAGACATTGCATAAGTTGTAGTGTTGCTGATTAGTACAATCTCCAGTTCTTTTTCAGGGATGCAGATAATTTCACCCCTATATGCAGCATCAGCACCGCCGTGTCCAAACACATCCATACCGTGGAGCTTGTGTGTAATAAGTCCGCCACAATATTCCGCTGGCTTACCATTGCTGAGAATGACAGGTGTTTTCATCAGTTCGATGATTTCAGGATCAATTACATTTGGATGAATATATTCATCCAGTATCTTGCAAAGATCTGTAGCGCATGTATTTACCGAAGTTGGTCCATAAAGCTCGTAGTTTAATGGATTGTAATAGAAATTACCATCTCCGTCATCCTGATAAGAATAAACAAGATTAGGAACAATCTGTGTAAAGCTTTCTCGAATAAAAGAATGTGTCATTCCAAGCGGATCGAAAATGCGTTCTTTTACAAATTTAGGAAGGCTCATTCCAGATAATTTTTCAACAATCAGCGCCAGTAAGTGGAAACCAGTATTACTGTATAAATACTGCGACTGTGGTTCGAAATTCAATGCTTTCTGAAGCTCAATTGTTGTGTTAATATCATCCATTTTAATCTGATCATTAATTTTGATGCCGCGTAAGAATAAGAGTTCCCACTGGTCTCGAAGACCGCTGACATTATTCATCATCTGACGTATTGTGATTGGTGTTTCTATGTTGATATACTCACCGACATATTTTCTGATATCATCATCTAAATCAAGTTTTCCGTCTTTCCAGAGAAGGAGTACCGCCATAACCGTAAATTCCTTGGAAATGGATGCCACATGGAAAATACTGTCCTTATGGATTTTGATTTCATTTTCGAGGTTTCCGTATCCAAAGCATTTTTCATACAGTGTTTCGCCATGCTGGCGGATCAATACCTGAGCGCCAGGGCAAAGACCGCGGTTCCACATCTGGAAAAGCTGATCTAATTGTTCTGTCATATTTGAGTTCATTACAAAATTCCTCCTTGATTTGATTAATTGGTTATTTTTTGTTAATTCTTATAGAAAAACAGAATATACAGTTGTTAAAATATTATAAAACGATAAAAGAATAGTGTCAATATATTGGCATAATATACAAAAAGAATCATACTGACGGTAATAATTATACTGTGAGTAAAAACAGTAAAAGTTCTTTTTCGACAAAAGAAACTTTATTCGATAATATTGCTATTATCTAAAAAAATAAATAGAATATATGTGATAAGACATTGAAGGAAGTTCAGGAATTCCTGCGGTCGATACTATTACAAATGGAGGAATATGGAATGCATGAATTAACACAATTAATAAAAGATGATATGCGACCGGCTCTTGGAGTAACAGAGCCGGGAGCAATTGCATATGCAGTTTCAAAAGCAAAAGCACTTGTTCCGGGAGAATTGGAAACGGTTACTCTTTTGCTTAACAGTGGTATGTATAAGAATGCGTATACATGTGGAATTCCGAACAGTCATTTTTATGGAAATGAATATGCAGCAGCTTTAGGTGCGATAGCAGGAAAACCAGAGAAAGAGCTGGAAAGTCTTGCAGATGTGACAGAAGCAGATAACGAAGCGGCAGATGAATTAGTGAAATCAGGAAAAATTATTGTCAAAATGACGGAAATCACAAGTCGTATTTTCATCGAGGCCCGCGTAAAAACAACCAGCGGAGACGCTATGGTGCGGATCCGTGATTCACACACCAATATTGTTCGTGTGGAGGCAAATGGAGAAGTGCTCATGGCTAAGGAAGAATCGTCTGAGGAAAACAGTCATGAAGAGAAGGCACTGATCCACAGCTATACATTAAAACAAATCTGTGAATATGTAAAAGAAGTTCCGGCGGAGGAGATAGCATTTATCAAAGCAGCTTATGATATGAATTACGCGCTGTTTGAAGAAGGAATTCAAAGTCCGAGAACAACTTATGCACGTTATTTGCTTGAAAAAAATGGTGGAAAAATCATTTCTGATAATGAACTGAATACAGCTTCTTTACTCTGTAATGCGGCTATCGAAGCGCGAGTGATTGGACTTGACAGACCGGCTATGAGTATTACAGGGTCTGGTGCACATGGAATCATTGCGACTATGCCGCTTTATGGAGTGTGCAAGATTCGTGGATTAAGTGATGAAATCTTACATCGTGCAACAGCATTAAGTTATCTTATATGTATGTATATTAAAGAATATTCTGGCAAATTATCTGCATTCTGCGGTTGTGGTATAGCAGCAGGTACAGGTATGGCATGTGCATTGGTGTATCTCAATGGCGGTGATGAAAATGCGATGGGCAGAACAATTAATAATATGTCGAGCAGTATTACTGGTATGATTTGCCATGGTGGAAATAAGGGCTGTACGATGAAAGGAGTTGTAGCGGTTAATGCTGCATTCCAGTCAGCAGATTTTGCAATGCATCATATATTTATTGATGATATTCATGGGATTAACGGTTATACACCAGAAGATACCATGCGTCATATGGGCGAAATTGCTTCACCTGGTATGGTGGGAACAGAAAAGACAATTGTTGATATTTTACAAAAAAAGGGGCTGTAACAGCCCCTTTATTTTGGATTCCGGTAATCCAGATAGTCTAAAAAACGTTTTACTGCAACAGAGGCAGAATTTTTATCTTTGAGTGCGAGACAGATCTGACGGTAAGCAGGCACATCAAGTTCTTTTGTAATCACATGGTATGGGATTCTCTTCAAAATGAGCTGAGGAAGAAGACTGATACCAAGTCCGCTTTCTACCATGGACATAATCGCATAATCATCCCAGGTAGTGAATCGTATATCTGGTGTAATATTGTAGGTTGCCAGAAATTCTGAAATCTCAGCTTTTTCCCCTTTTTCCATTAACATAAATGGAGAATCACAAAGTGCTGCTACCGGAAATGCGGATAAATCTGCAAGAGGATGAGTTTCCGGCATGACTACCAGTAACGGATCTTTCTCTAAAAAAATAGTCTCAAATTCTGGGTGTGTAGGAAGACAGACAAATCCACAATCTACACGTCCTTCTGAAATCCATTTTTCAATCTCTGCATAATCACCAAGCAGAAGTTCATAATCAATGTCAGGATAGTCTTTTTGAAATTCCTTGATGATGTTAGGAAGCCAATGTGTAGCGGTGCTGGAAAAGGTGCCGATACGGATCAGACCAGATTGTAGTCCGTTTAACTCATCCACCTGCATCTGTAATTTCTCATATTCATCTACAATATTTTTAGCATGAGGCAAGAGCTTCAGACCATCAGAGGTAAGCTTGACACCGCCCTTACCACGCTCCAGTAACGTAACACCCCACTCTTTTTCCAAATTACCAATCATGCGGCTGATACCGGACTGGGAGTAGCTAAGCTTTTCACCGGCTTTCGAGAAACTGCCGTATTCTACCGCTTTTACAAAAGACATATATTTTTGAATACCCATACATCTACCGTCCTTGTCTTATTTTAAGGATAAAATCTTTTGTGTTATCAAGATTATTACCACCCTTATCATACGATGAATCGATTGTAAAAACAAGAAAATTATTGAAATTATCACACGATACAACTTATAGATAAAACAAATAGATTGAATGTCAAAAAAATGTCAATAGAAAATGTCGAAAAAAATAATTTTCGGTAAAATAACAAAAATACACAAAAAAATATGTGAAAAGTGCAACAAAATCAAAAAGTGTGCCGAAAATACTTGAAAGTTATCGCGATTAGATTTATAATACAGCCATAGAAAAATAAGTCGTTTATTTTTTTTATCTATGGGTTATCGCGATTACAAATTTCAAAGGAGGGAATGCATATGAAATTGGAACTTGGTAAATTCGAGATTAAAGATATCCAATTTGCAGACAAATCGTACATTGAAAATCACGTACTCTACGTAAATAAGGAGGAAGTGGAAGCATTAGTACTGGAAGATGACAAACTTATCGGATGTAAGTTAGACATCGCAAGACCAGGAGAAGCAACACGTATCACTCCAGTTAAAGACGTTATTGAGCCTCGTGTAAAGGTAAGCGGGGGAGAAATGTTCCCAGGCGTTATCGGAAAAGTATCTCCACAGGTTGGAAGTGGAAGAACTCATGCGCTGGACGGCTGTACAGTAGTTACAGTTGGTAGAATCGTTGGTTTCCAGGAAGGTGTTATTGATATGAGTGGTGTAGCTGCTGATTACTGCCCATTCTCTAAAACAGTAAACCTCTGTGTAGTAATTGAACCACAGGAAGGACTGGAAACACATGTATATGAAAGAGCAGGACGTATGGCAGGACTTAAGGTTGCAACATACCTTGGAGAATTAGCTAGAAATCTTGAACCAGATACATTAGAAGTATATGAAACAAAACCTGTTTTCGAACAGGCAGCTCAGTACCCTGATCTTCCAAAGGTTGGATACATTCATATGCTTCAGTCACAGGGACTTCTTCATGATACATACTATTATGGAGTAGATGCAAAACAGATCGTACCAACATTCATGTACCCAACAGAAATCATGGATGGAGCAATTGTTTCTGGTAACTGTGTTGCCCCATGTGATAAAGTTACAACATATCATCATCTTCATAACCCAGTTATTGATGAGTGCTACAAACATCATGGAAAAGATATCAACTTTATGGGTGTTATCTTAACAAATGAAAACGTATTCCTGGCAGACAAAGAAAGACATTCTGATATGGTTGCTAAGTTTACAAACTGGCTTGGACTTGATGGCGTTCTTATTACAGAAGAAGGATACGGAAATCCAGATACAGACCTTATGATGAACTGCCGCAAGGTAGAACGTGCAGGAACAAAGGTTACATTGATTACTGACGAATTCCCAGGAAAAGATGGTAAGTCACAGTCACTTGCAGATACATGTGAAGAAGCAACAGCACTTGCATCTTGTGGACAGGGAAATATGACACTTCAGTTCCCAGCAATGGATAAGGTTATTGGTACTCAGGATTACATTGAAAGCCAGATCGGTGGATGGGCTGGATGTATCAATGAAGATGGCTCATTTGAAGCTGAAATTCAGATTATCATTGCTTCAACAATTGCAAATGGTTTCAACAAACTTGCTGCAAGAGGATACTAGGATACTGAGAAGGAGGATACAGTTATGGCAAAATATAAAATCGTTCATTATTTGAATCAGTTCTTCGCTGGTATCGGTGGAGAAGATAAAGCTGATTTCGCTCCAGAAGTAAGAGAAGATGTTCTCGGACCTGGATTAGCTCTTAAGGCAGGACTTGGAGAAGACTACGAAATCGTTGCTACTGTTATCTGCGGTGACAACTATTTTGGAGAAAATCTTGACCTTGCAACAGATACCATTATCGATATGGTTAAGAAATACAACCCAGATGTATTTGTAGCTGGACCAGCATTTAACGCAGGACGTTATGGTGTGGCTTGTGGTACAATCTGTAAAGCAGTAGAAGAAAGACTTGGCATTCCGGTATTATCTGGTATGTACATTGAAAACCCAGGTGCTGATATGTTTAAGAAGGATGTTATCCTTGTTGAAACAGGAAACTCAGCAGCAACAATGAGAAAAGCAGTTCCGAAGTTCGTGAACCTGATTGAAAAGATGGCAACAGGCGCAGAAATCCTTGGACCAAAGATTGAAGGATATCTGGAAAGAGGAATCCGTGTAAACTACTTCGCAGAAGAACGTGGAGCAACACGTGGTTTACAGATGCTTCTTAAGAAAATGGCTGGAGAACCATTTGAAACAGATCTTCCAATGCCTAAATTCGACAGAGTGGAACCAGCAGCACCAATCGCAGACCTTTCTAAGGCTAAAATCGCTGTTGTTACATCCAGTGGTGTTGTTCCACTTGGAAACCCAGACCACATTGAATCATCCAATGCCACAAAATTTGGTTACTATTCAATCGAAGGAATGGATACATTATCAAAAGATGACTTCTTTACTGTACATGGTGGATATGACCGTCAGTTCGTATTGGAAAATCCAAACCTTGCAGTACCAATCGATGCACTTCGTAAATTGGAAAAAGAAGGTATGTTTGGTAAATTAGTAGATTACTTTGCAACTACAACCGGTACTGGTACAGCTACTGGATCTGCTGCTAAATTCGGTGATGCAATCGGACAGAGACTGAAAGCAGAAGGCGTAGACGGTGTCATCCTTACCAGTACTTGAGGTACCTGTACACGTTGCGGTGCAACGATGGTAAAAGGTATTGAAAAATACGGTATCCCTGTAGTTCATGTAGCTACTGTAGTTCCGATTTCTAAGACAATCGGTGCAAACAGAATCGTTCCAGCAATTGGTATTCCATATCCACTTGGAGATGTAACACAGAGTGATGAAGATTCTTACAAGATTCGTGAAAGACTTTGTGTCAGAGCATTAAAAGCTCTTACAGTACCAGTTACAGAACAGACAGTATTTGAAAAAGATATTTAAATATTGCAATTAAATCGGACTTTTAGTGTGAGGATTTCAGGTGGCAAATTGCTGCCACCTGAAAAATAAGGTCTGATTTGTTAAAAAGAAAACAATGTTAAATGGGAAATGTTAGGATGAACTCGGAGAAAGAATTTTCTCCAGGAAGGAGAGTGCTTATGAGTACGAATGCAAGTGGCGAAGCGAAATTTAATTCTCGATTTGGTTATATTATGGTGGCGGCCGGAGCTGCTATCGGTTTAGGTAACATTTGGAAATTCCCATATCTGGCATACCGTGGAGGTGGAGGAATCTTCCTTATCACTTACATTATCATCATCATGCTGATGGCACATCCAATGGTAGAGATGGAAACAGCAATTGGTCGTTATGGTGGTGGAGATACGGTTACCTGTTTTGAAAAGATTAATCCAAAATGGGGATTCGTAGGCTGGATAGCAAACTTATGTACCATTATGATTAACATGTTCTATGTAGTTATCGGTGGATGGGTTCTGAAATATGCAATTACATTTATCACAGGTGCTAACTTTGGTAGTGATGTTGACGCATTTTATAATAACTTTATCAGTAAACCGGTAGAACCACTTATTTACACAGCAATCGTGTTATTCATTACATCAGGACTTCTGTTATTTGGTATTACAGAAATCGTAGAGAAAGTAACAAAGGTTATCATGCCTGCATTATTTGTTCTTTTGATTATCTGTGGATTCTATGCATGCTTCTCGGTAGAAGGCGCAGTAGAAGGTTTGAAATATTACTTATTACCAGCTCCACAGAATTTCAGCGTTAAAGTATTTGCGGATGCAGCAACTCAGGTATTGTTCTCAGTTGGTATCGGCTGGGGTATCTTTACAACCTTAGGTATTAATGTTCCGAAGGAAAATAATCTGAAAGGTGATGCACTTTTAGTATCTGTATGTGATACTGCGGCAGCTATTACAGCTGGTTTCGTAGTAATTCCTTCTGCATATGGTGCAGGAATTGAACTTACAGCAGGACCTAAATTGTTGTTCATCGTTATGTCTGGTATTTTTGCTAACTTACCAGGTGGAAGAATCATCGGTAGTTTCTTCTTCATAGCAGTATTATTTGCAGTATTCTCTTCACTGTTCACATTCTTTGAAATCGGAATCCGAACATTTGAAGTAAAACTGAAATTAGGTCGTAAAAAAGCCGTTGCAGTTGCAACACTTATCATTGGTGCCGGTAACATTTTAGTATCTCTTGGATTTGGACCACTTTCATGGTGCAAGCTTCCATGGCCAAGTTTCCAGGGAATGGCTTATTATAACTTCCTCGACTGGTTTGACTGCTTTACAGCATATGTATTACTTCCACTTGGATGTTTACTGATTTGTATGTTTGTCAAATTTGTATGGGGCTGGGAAGGATACGAAAAAGAATTATTCATGGATGGACGTGATGGAAAACTTAAACCGTTTGACAAAATCCTTACAACATTTGTAGTACCTGCATTCATGGTTATCATTCTTCTTAACGTATTTGGTGTTATCGTATAAGTACATACATATACGGAAGAAAAATTTTATAAGTTATTGATTAAGGGGCTGTCGCAAGGATAGTTGTGACAGCCCTGTTTTCATAGGAGGGTTACGAATATGAGTATGGACATGAGAAAAGCGGAATGTTATAATCATAATAATGAGTTAATCAAATCATTTGATAAAGAGAGGTCACCTATGAAAACAAAGATTCGAACAGCAAATGAAGAAATCCACGGATGGGTATTTCCACTTATTTTCATCAGTGTATATGCTGCGTTTTTCATCTATCAGATGATAACAAAAGGATTTTCTGAGACATTAGTATTTCTGCTGATTTTGGGATTATTATTCCCAATCCAGTATTTGAAAGTTATAAGGCGCTCTTTTAAGTTCAGACAGCTGCATGAACACTTTGTCAGAGAATATCAGCCTGAAAGAGGACGCATTTACAAGATTACGAAAGAACTGCCAAAAGAAGGGCAGGAGAATAAAATACATTATTATTTACATATTGAAATCTTAAATTCACATGGACAGCTTGTAAGAAAAGTAAAAAGTGAAGCTTATTACAAACCGCTTCATAAATATCTGGCTTCTCCGGAAGTTGATGTTTATTATGACAAGCAAAATAAATATTTTGTAGTGGATGGATTTCGGTTGAAAGAGAATGAGAACGAACCAGATATTGCACTGGAGAGTTCTAACGTATATGATGACATGTTGCTTCCAAAGAGACAGTATACGCTTGCTGAAAAAATCATTTGGATTGGTGGAAGTATTATCATTGCGGTTCAGCTTATTCTTTACTTTATTTGGAGATAAACATATTTGATATATGATGAGAGATAGATTGTATGGTTATTAAGTGAGTTTTTTACATATACCCCTCTATACCTGAGAACCCGTAGAACTTGTTTCTGCGGGTTCTTTTTACATAACAACGTGTGTTTCCCTCCAATAAATGTCATGCATTACGAACATATCTATCTGTTTTTGTCATACAAAGTATGAGAAAGGTGCGGATTCAGAATTATTGACAAATGAGCGGGACAGGTTTATTATGCAATCACCATAAGAAATCTCAAAGAGCTCAAGAGAAAAATGGTATCAGTATATAGGGATTATGTATGTAATATGGAAGGAGTAATTAATATGTTAGAAATGGTAGTTGCAATTATTGTATTTGGCGCTCTGCTTGGTTTAATCGTGAAAGGTCTTACAGATAAGGATCAGACATGCAAACAGTATTCACTTTTATCTAATCCTGCATTTGCAATGTACAATGAAGGAAAAGAAGGAAAAGAAGTAAAAGCTGAAAACGATACAAGTTATGTTTTACATCCTATGGGAAAAATGGTACATTAGTATTATCTCATGTCTCTGTACATCGAGACGGATATAGGATATAAAGGAGGATGTTGACAATGAGCGATAAGAAGATATTTGGCAAAATGATCAACAAACTAAAAGAAAGCCCGAAGACAATTGTTTTCACCGAAGGAACAGACCCAAGAATTCTGGAAGCAGCATCAAGACTTCTGAAAGAACAGCTTATGAAGCCGGTTCTGGTAGGAAATGCTGAAGAAGTGAAAGGTGTTGCGGAAAAACACGGATTTCAGATTGATGGGGCAGACATCATTGACCCTAATCATTTTGAACGCTATGAAGAAATGGTGGATTTGTTCTGCGAACTTCGTAAGAGTAAAGGGATGACCCCGGAACAGGCAAGAGATATTCTGAAACATGCAAATTATTTCGGAACCATGCTTGTGAAGATGGGAATTGCAGATTCCCTGCTTGGTGGAGCGACTTACTCTACAGCAGACACAGTACGGCCGGCACTTCAGGTTATTAAGACCAAGCCGGGAAACAAGATTGTATCTTCGTGCTTTATCCTGAACCGTCAGAATAAGGATGGAGAAAATGAGACACTTGCAATGGCAGATTGTGCGATTAATCTGACACCTTCAGAGGATGAACTGGTAGAAATCGGAAGTGAAACAGCGGATTTTGCAAAACTTTTTGGTGTGGAGCCAAAGGTTGCATATCTCAGTTATTCTACATTAGGTTCTGGAAAAGGCGAAAGTGTTGATAAGATGCGTGCAGCAGCAGCCAAAGCGAAAGAGGCAAGACCTGATTTACCGATTGAAGGAGAACTTCAGTTTGATGCTGCGGTTTCACCAACTGTAGCGAAAACGAAGTGTCCAGACAGCAAAGTGGCAGGTCAGGCAAACGTATTTATTTTCCCAGATATTAATGCTGGAAATATTGGCTATAAAATTGCGCAGAGGTTAGGCGGATTTGAAGCATACGGACCACTTCTTCTTGGTCTGAATGCACCAATCAACGACTTGTCCCGTGGATGTAATGCAGAAGAAGTTTATTCCATGGCGATTATTACCGCAGCGCAGGCATAAAATAGATTTAAATAAATATTTATAGAAGAAAATTACAGGGATGTGACAACCGAAATGAAACGGTGTCACATCCCTATTTTGTTAATAATAAAAAAGATTTTTCCTATTGTATGTAGCGGTTATTATTTTAATACGGTCTGTAAGATACGTTCCGCATTCTTATAGCAGATGGCATCTACTTCGGAAGCAGAGAAACCTGCATGATTTAAGGCATTGGCAAGTTTATCCATATCCTGACAGCCGGTCAGTTCCAGTTCCCCGCTGATGCCGTCAAAATCTGAGCCAAGGGCTGCGATGTCAAGGCCACCTTTGTCAATGACATGGCGCAGATGATGTACCATTGCATCTACCGTAGATGCACCATTTTCCTGAAGAAAACCACCGCAGAAATTAAGTCCTACAAGTCCCTGACGTTCTCCGAGCTGGTGAAGCATTTCGTCAGTGAGATTGCGGGAGTGTCCACAAAGGGCACGGCAGCAGGAATGGCTTGCAATAAATGGTCCTGAAGTATATTTTGCAACATCCCAGAATCCTTCATCGGAAAAATGGGATACATCAATGAGCATTCCTAGACGTTCCATTTCTTTTACCACTTCGATTCCGAACGGTTTTAATCCGGTTCCGGCAGTAGCGGACATATTGTGCGGGTATCCAAGGCAGTTTTCGAAATTCCATGTCAGTGTAATCAGACGGATTCCATTTTCATATAAGGTATGAAGCCGGTTTATATCGCCCTCCAGAATTCCCCCTTCTTCGACTGTGAGGAGGCAGGAAGCCTTCTTTTCTGCTTTGTTTTTCTCATAATCAGAATAAGACAGTGCAAGAGCAGCGCCGGGGTGTTCTGATAAAGAAGATTTTAAGAGTTTTGTCATTTCCAGCGCATCCTGATAGTGGCTTTCTGTCTTTGGAGCAGAGCCGGTGTGCAAAAAGCAGGCAAAGAATTGTGCCAGATAGCCGGACGAAATCATACGGTTAAGATCCAGATGCCCTTTATTTTCCCAAAGTGTTTCAGATGGTTCGGTGTGCCATCCGTAATAAATACGCGAAAGAGTATCGCAGTGAAAATCTATGTAGTTCATAATAGCCTCCTGATGTTTTCTTTGAGCATAACACATATAAATAAAAATGCAACAATATTTTAACAGGTTAATGCGTTGACAAATGAAAGAACAGATGGTTATAATACTAGAGAACATTGTGATATGGAATCCACATTCTTACATATATTAATGGTGAGAGAGTTTGTGGGAGCAGTATGAATGAATTTTACGAAGATGCATGGAATCGGCAATGATTTTATCTGTGTAAATGGATTTGAAGAGTACATAGAATATCCTGGTGAACTGGCAAAGGTCCTGTGTGACAGACACTTTGGAATTGGAGCGGATGGTCTGCTTCTGATTCTGCCACCGGATGGAAATTCTTCATCAGAGCAGGCAGATTGCCGTATGGAACTTTATAATGCAGATGGAAGCCGGGCACAGATGTGTGGGAATGGAATCCGTTGTGTTGGAAAATATGTGTATGAGCATGGACTTGTGCGAAAAACCAGTCTTGTGGTAGAGACTTTGGCTGGAGTTCGAAAGATGGAACTGAAGCTTTGCGGAGACAATGTGGATAGTGTTAAGGTTGACATGGGAAGTCCAAGGCTGAATGCACATTGTATTCCGATTCTTTGTGAGCGAGATATTGTACTTCAGGAACCGGTATGGGCTGGTGAACAGGTTTTTTCGATTACCGGGGTGTCCATGGGAAATCCGCATGCAGTCATTTTTACCGATAATCTGGCGGAAGTTCCTGTAGAACAGGCAGGCATGATGCTTGAGTTTCATCCAAGATTTCCCGAACGCATGAATATTGAATTTTGTCAGATTATGGACCAGGCACATATCAGGATTCGTGTGTGGGAACGGGGCGTGGGAGAGACACTTGGCTGTGGAACGGGGGCTTGTGCAGCAGTCTGTGCTTCCGTGTTGAATAATTATACTGACAGAAATGTCTGTGTATATCTGCCGGGCGGAGAGCTTCAGGTTGTGTGGGAGTATACCTCGAACCGGATATACCTGTCAGGAAAGGTAGAACAGGTTTTTGAAGGAAAAATAAATACAAAAAATGAATGAAAAAGATAAAGGAGAAAACGTATATGTATACAATCAATGAGAATTACTTGAAATTACGTGGAAGCTATTTGTTTTCGAATATTGCGAAGAAAGTGAGCGCTTTTTCAGAGGCAAATCCTGAAGCAAAGATTATCCGTCTTGGAATCGGAGATGTGACCCAGCCACTGGTACCTGCGATTATCGAAGCACTTCACGGAGCAGTTGATGAGATGGCACATGCAGAGACATTTCGTGGATATGCACCGGATTTGGGGTATGAATTCTTGAGAAGTGCCATGGCAAAGAATGATTATCAGGCACGTGGATGCGAGATTTCAGCAGATGAGATTTTTATTTCAGATGGGGCAAAGAGTGATTCTGGAAATATTCAGGAGATTTTTGGCGCAGACTGTAAGATTGCCGTATGTGACCCGGTATATCCAGTGTATGTCGACACCAATGTAATGGCAGGAAGAACCGGAGAATTTTGCGAAAAGACAGAGACATGGAGCAATGTGATTTACATGCCATGTACAAAAGAAACGAATTTTGCACCAGAACTCCCAAAAGAAACACCGGATTTGATTTATCTGTGTTTCCCGAACAATCCAACTGGTTCAGCAATTACCAAGGATGAATTACAGAAATGGGTTGATTATGCAAATAAAGTGGGAGCAGTGATTATTTATGATGCTGCTTACGAAGCTTATATTACAGAAGAAAATGTACCGCATACAATCTATGAGTGTGATGGAGCAAGAACCTGTGCCATTGAGCTGCGAAGCTTTTCCAAAAATGCGGGATTTACCGGATTGCGTCTGGGAGCAACTGTGATTCCGAAATCCTTAAAATGCGGAGATGTTATGTTACATTCCCTTTGGGCAAGACGTCATGGTACAAAATATAACGGAGCACCTTATATTGTTCAGAGAGCAGGAGAGGCTGTATACTCTGAAGCAGGAAAGGCGCAGTTGAAAGAACAGATTGCATACTATCAGAAGAATGCAAAATTAATTTACGATGGACTGAAAAGTGCCGGTTACAATGTGTCAGGAGCTGTAAATTCACCTTATGTATGGCTGGAAACACCGGAACACATGTCATCATGGGAATTCTTTGACTTCTTATTAGAAAAGGCAAATGTAGTAGGTACACCTGGAGTTGGTTTCGGACCAAGCGGAGAAGGCTATTTCCGTCTGACTGCATTTGGAAGCTACGAAAACACTTTGGAAGCAATCGAACGTATCCAAAAGATAGGTTAAGCGTGGCATCAGGATAAATTTGCAAAAAAATATATTGACTTTTGTCTGGAAACGAGTATAATGATATATGTTCGCTGATGAATAAAGCGATATATAATGCGGAATGGTGTAATTGGCAGCACAGCAGACTCTGACTCTGTTAGTAGGGG
>USGU01000004.1 GCA_900554415.1 uncultured Lachnospiraceae bacterium
ACTATTATCTCAAACTGGAACTATAACGGAAAGGTACTCGCTATTGAGCGTTTACTATAGAAAACAAAATGCAATCTCTATGACCCTTATAATTTAAATTTATTTATTTGGGAATAAATACATAAAAAAATTCCTACAATCAAAAAACTTACATACATTTCTATAGAATATTGTTGATAAAATTCGTAGTAATAAGTTATAAAATGAGGAAGAATTACATAACCAATTTTCATCATAATACAGCTAAGAAGTGGCGAAAACAGAATTATGCATATTCCTATTATAAAAGTTCTTTTTGAATTATTTAACATAATGGAACCTCATATTTATTATTGAAAATTGTGAAATACATGGTCGTAAAAATATTTAAAATGATTTGAACTCGTTGAAAGAGATGCCGTAAATGTACCGGTTATTTTATCATTTACTTTTCCTTGACCACCTACCGAAAACCCACCAGACGTTGTCCCGTTATTATAAAAATCGCCATTTACAACATATTCCACTTGAGCTGCAGTTCTAAGCCAAGCATTTACATATCCACTAAACTGCTTTGAAATACCGTTATAACTTCTGATTAGTTGAACCGAGTAAATAGATACAATCCCCCAATATTGCGACGATTGACTTGTCTCACAATAAAAAGCTAATTTAGGTTTATAATTTGTGGCAACATTTAATGTTACTTGTAATTCTCTATAAGTAGCTCTTGGAGAAGCCATGCGAGTTTTTGGGAAAAAATTTAATGCTTCCTCAAAAGATATATTTGCATTATCAGCATATCTTTGTATCATTTCATCATATGTCAAAATTTCACTTACATAATCAAAATCATCAATTGATACACTTTCTACGTTAACTGTATCATATGTTTTTTCTTGATCATCTGCAGCAAAAACCGGAATAGATACAACCAAAGATAAACAAATACTTAAACTCAATAATGTTTTTATTATTCTACCCATATTCCAACCTCCTGGTTTTTAATGAAATTCTAAAGTTCTTATTGCTTAATTGAAGCAAGCTCAAACTACATATTCATTGGAAACACCCCTTTCAATTATTTTTATGACATATTTTTATCAAAAGATTATCTAAAAAAGAAAGATTCGTAAAGAACTTATCAGGCGCATTTGAGCAACCATAAAGTGCTTTCATTGACAAAGCTTAAAAATCTTAGTAAACTGATAACAGATTACTTATATGGGGGAATATAATAATGAACTTATCAGAAAAAATTAAAAAATACGATTTTAATTGTATGTCTGTAAACGCACCATAGCAAATTTTCAAACAATGAAACAAATGTATCTCCAGGTGCATAAAGCGCAATCGCTGCCCTCAAAGCATCAACACCTGATACCGAAATTTGATTAACTGCACGAGATATAAAAAATGCATCACTAGTAAGATTATATATCCCTAACTCAAAATTTGTTAAATCCAGACCAAATCCATAATATAGAATCAATTCACAACGACAACAAAATAGAGTGTTCTTCTCCATCATATTCTATTATCATCGTAACCTGTTCTATATTTGATGGAAATTTGAAATTTGACAGAAAGTCATCTGAATAGTATCCCAACTCATCCTTCTGTTCTTGAATGTAAGAAAGATTTTTATCATATACTTCTTTTTCCCCATCAAGAATACGAACATGAATAATTGACGGTGGTACTTGGGAAGAATTATTATAGTAATCTGTATATGGTCTGATTACTATGATACTATTATAAGCAAAATTGATATTTAAAGACACCTTCCACTTATTATCTGTTCCAGTTAAATCTACGCATTTATTATTCTTTTTCTGATAATAAAACAACATACCGCACGCAAGAATCACAACAATTACACAAATAAGTAAGAAAGATGGATTCTTTTCTTCTTTTTTCATATGCACGACCTTCCTATTGTGTCAAACCACCATTGTATCTCAGCATCTGTGTGTTTCTAAAATGATTTACCATGTACATATATTAAATAAATGATTACGCATAATAAAGAAACTACAATACCAATATAAAATTCCGGAACCAGTACATAGCTTCTTGCTTTTTCCATATCAATTGGCTGTCCACTTCCGTAATTGTAAGCTGTAAAATATGTATATACTTCAGCGATTACTATCCCCAAAAGTCCCAAAAACCCGAACTTCTTTCTAGTATTACTTGAAAACATATTTCCACATACCCCTACAAAAAATAATATTGTAAAAAAAACACCAATGGGATTAAAAAGATTTATAAAACCGGTTATCGCACCAGCCGTTCTACTAAAACCATATTGATTCATTATCATTGGCATAATGCTTAGACAGTATAAACAGAAAAGATTTTTTTTATTAACCATAACGCCTCTCCAAACTTTATCAAATTCATTCTATTTCCAATATTTTTCGATTGTAGACTGCGCCTCTTCTTTACTCAAATCAAACGCATCCATTAACTTCATCACTGCTTCGTCCTTCGGAACAGACAGGTCGTACATTATTTTTGCAGATGCATCTATTCCTTTGGTTAGACCCTTGATTAGGCCAATTCTTTCGCCTTCTTCTTTCCCAATCTCTTTTCCTTATTCTCTGTCCCAGATTCTTTGTCTTTCTTCATCATATTAGCATCCTCCTTTGATTGTATGTGCAGGAGATAGAAATATCATTCTAAATACACTTATAGCAAAAAACATTTCATAAATACAAATGTATTTTCTTTATTCAAATCTCACTGCTTTATTGATTGGTAACAAAGCATTGAGATTTCATAATAAAACTTTCGAAATGTAGTACGAATGCGTTTCCGCCAGAATGTTAGAAAAATAATGCTTTTTATTAGAATAGCATATTTTAATATTCAAAACAAGCCGAATACTCAAGAAACCCTTGTATTTATTTCCAAAGAAAAGGGTGTCCATTTATATTTGAACACCCCATTTTTCCTATTCAATTAAGTTCACTTTCCAGATTCGGCCATCTGGATTATATTTAAATTCTACAGTAATTTCTTGTTCTTTATCTTCTACAAGTGCAGTCACTTTTACTTTTTCGGTGGAATCATCTTTCTCAAGCAGTTCCATCGACTCAACCTTCATCTGTTTGCCTTCACTCATATATCGGTTTACATATCCGTCATCTACAAATTTTTCCAGACTATTATCCGCAAAATATTTGCCAATTGCTTTTTCCCAGTTTTCTGAAACTTTTTCATATGCTGCATGTATTTTTTCCCATTCTTCATCTGAAATCTTTTCTGTACCAGAACCTATTGCCCCTTTCATGGTATCGTTATAAAGGTCTTCGTTTGGACAAGTCATAAATGTTTCAATCACTGTCCGAGCCGCATCACTTACCTCATCCGTAGATGAACTTTTCTGGCCGCATCCCCCAAAAACCAGTGCCAGTAAAACCAGTGCCATCATCAATAAACTCCAACTTCTTTTCCTCATACGTCATACCTCCGCATTTTCAAAACATCTGTTGTTAAGTGACTTTCCTATTAATATCTTACAATATATTTTCTATATTTGCACCTTATTTGACAGTACCTTACACCAATATTACTCTCTCGTACTACCACCAACTCAAAGCATTATACCCAATACTTTTCTCATTTTCTCATTTTTCTATCCTTCCACATTCCAAATATGAAAAGTAAAATCACAGCTATTATAATCATATATAGGGGTTCAAATAAATTAAGCCATCCATCTATAGAACCCGAAAAAAGAAAATGGACAATTACCGCCAATGCGGATATCCCCATCAATCTTAAAACTTTCCCTAACATTTTAAAAAATCCTTCACGGAATTTCTCTGCTTTACATAATAAATCTATATGATTGAGCAAAAAAATGCATACTATCACCCACTCTAATACCGTTCTGCAACGATATAAATTCTGTCGATAGTCTATTATATTATAGCTTACAATACTGCCATCCAATTTTTTCCCCGACCACATTATGTATATTTCCATACAACACCATATACAATAAAATAAAAACATACTTAATTGTAAAAATTTTTTTCTCACTCACTAATTCTCCTTACAAATGCATAATTCAATAATCATTATCAAACACTATAAAACACATCATCTTCACAAACATCATCTTTTCAAAATAAATTTGTACTTATTCACAATTCACTTGTTTTCTAAAATCCTCAAAGTTTAATTACATTCTCAAATAAGCTGCCTATTTCAGACAGCCTATTTAAGCATGCTTGTTTATAACTTTTCCTACGACATTATAATATAACATCTATACTCAGCATTTTACTCTTTATTGCCTTTAACTAAAATAACTAAATCATACAACTTCCTCCTATCATTTTATATTTTTCTTACTATAAGCGTATCTAAAAACTCACTATTCGCAAAGCACTTATCAGGTGCAAGCACGCACCTATAAGGTGCTTTCATTGACAAAGCCTAAAAATCTTAGTAAACTGATAACAGATTACTTATATGGGGGAAATATAATAATGAACTTATCAGAAAAATTAAAAAATGCGAGAGAAAAAGCAGGACTATCTCAAAAAGATGTTGCCGAAGCATTAAATATCTCAAGACAATCTGTATCAAAATGGGAAACAGGCAAAGCATATCCCGATATAGATAATTTAATTATTTTAAGTGAACTTTATGATGTTTCTGTCGATTATCTAATAAAAAATAATCAAGAATCTTCACCAAAGAAAACTGTCGAAAATCCCTTTCAAGAAAAACAAGAAAATCAAAGTAACAATTTTATTTTTAATCATGAATCTTTTGGCATTGTAGTTGTAACTTTGTTGTCTTGCATCGTTCCTCTTATAGGTCTATTTCTTAATTTGGGAATCATTCTGTTTTGTATTATAAGAAAGCAAAAATTATCAGCATTAGTTTGGATGATTTTAATTGTATGTCTAGTCATTAATTTAATAAATGTCGGAATAATATTAAATAATTCTTTCTTTAATTACGGAAGAGCAACCGTACAAAAGGTTGCTCTTATATCTTAATTCTATATTTTCTTATATTCCTGATACATTTAAATTAGTCCCTGAAATTTGTGCTCTTACTCCCTTATTTAAACATTGCGAAGCAATTTTATAAGTAAAATAAAAAGTTGCTTGTTTCGAACTTTCCTTTCTGAGAGAAGGAAAAAGTATAGAGCCAACTTGAACTTTATAATATGGTGAATATGCAGAAATTATCTGATTGTTTTTAACATCCACATAAAAACCTGCTTGCCAGGATAATGGTTTTGAAAATTCCACATTATAGGAACCATTTGAAATTCGACTTGTTTTTTCTAACTCAGTAACCGTAACTTCAATACATTCTCCTTGCTCATCAATTATTTCGAATCTCTGTGTTCCACCTTTTTTCAAATCATACTCTGCCACTGTAGTGGTATTTTCTGAAGACGCATGAACGGGTAAGGAAACCCAAAAGAATGCATTAAAAATAACACACATGGCAAATAACATACTCAATTTTTGCTTTACATCTTTCATAACAAATTCTCCTACTCGTATATTTTCTTAATTGTAAGTTAAATTAAAAAAGCATTTATTACAAGCACTTGCTGGTTGCACCAGCGCAACCATAGGTTTCTTTGCAAAAAAAAGCACACGAATCTTCTTAAATTCCAAAATAAGAGCCAGTCATCCGTGAGCTTTTTATCTCGTCAGATAACTGGCTATTTTACCTTTTTACCATTATTTTGTTTCAAACCCTAGCATAAGTCCGCCTTTTTCAGCGTAAAAGCTGCAAAGCCCTGTAGTCTCTCCAATTCGGACTTCTGCCTGTGGAAATTCTTTCTGTATTTCCGCTTTCATTTTCTCAGCTATTTTCGGATTCAGGCAATGGTCCAAAATGACTTTTCCGCCTTCATATCCGTAGTCTTTCATTTCCTTCAGGATTTCTGCCAGCGCACCCTTTTCACCCCGGCATTTAGCATTCATCTGTAACTCTCCATCTTGTGCTTTTCCGATTGCGCGAATACCGAGTACTCCTGCAATCTTGGCTGCTGCCGGACTGATTCTGCCGTTATTTGCAAGATTTTTCATAGATTCCAGTGCAAATAACATAGTGATGTGGTTACTGTACTCCTGTATTTCTTCACATATGGTTTCAAAATTTGATTCTGTCTCACGGAGCTGTTCAATTTTTTCTATGAGCAGATGCATCTCAGGTCCTGCTGACAGAGAATCCAGAACAAATACTTTTCTTTCCGGGAATTCTTCCTCGTATTCTTCCTTCGCAAGCCGAGCCGCATTATAACTTCCTGATAACTTGCCTGTAATTGTGATGCAGATAATGAATTCGTCTTTACCAAATGCCTCCAGCCAGTCACCATGGTTTGGACAGGCAGTACCACTTCGTCCTTTATATGCCCGTAATTCTTCTACCATCTGACGGACATCCAAATCCGGATTATCCACATATTCTTTCTGGTCTGTGACAATCTTCATTGGAACAGACACATAATCCTCTTCTGGAATGCTATATACATTAGATGCGGAATCCGAAATTATTTTTATTTTCATTGATGTTATCCTCGCTTTATTATTTAACCGTTCTATGTAGTTTTAAATACTACTTACAAGCGATATGATAACAAGGTTTTCGATATATGTCAAGTATGTTAACAAAATCTTAATCATATATATAGAAAATAAAATTGGGGGAATCTATTGTTGTGCTTTCTCTTCTGAGTCTGAAGTTCCTGCCATACTCGGATTATTCTCGCCATTTGGTCCATTCCCCTTATTCGGAACACCCTCTCCATTTGGGGCATTCCCCATATCCGGAGCACCTTCTCCATTTGGAGCATTTTCCTTATCCGGAGTACCTTCTCTATTTGGGGTATTTCCCATATCCGGAGCACCTTCGTCATTCGAAGCATCTTCCATATTCGGTCCGCCATTGCCGCCCGGACCTCCCATGCCACCTTGGTTATTATTCATACTTCCCATATCGGATATGGTAATATTTTCTGCTGAAATCAGGCTGTCGCTATTCTGGTTTTGTTCCTCTGAAGTAGATGGAATGCTGCCATTAAGCTGTCCACTGATGCTCTTTGCACGAAGCAGGCAGAATTCTTTCAATGTGGAAATTCCGGTTTCAAATTCTTCATAAGTACAGAATTTTGTCGGGTCTTTTTCCACATATGGAGCAATCAGGTCATGCACTTCATCTATCATTTCTTCAAAATATCCACTGTCAAAGAAATCACTGATAAACTCTGCAAAATACTGATGGTACATCTCTGTATATTCTTCATTTGCAAATATCCATGCAAGCATTGGTCTGGAATCAATGGTTCCGCCAGATACCGGGTCATCAATCGGATAGTTTACCAGTGCAGTTGCATCTTCCGCATTCTGGAATCCACCAAATGCAAGGTTATAATCCCATGGAATCATGGATAACTGTCCATCCTTTTCATACAGATAGTAATTATGAATCATAGAACCGGTGTAGCTGTCAAAATTACAGGTAAAGTTGTGGACAACAAAGTAACGAATGACTTCATCTACATTTACCACATCTTCTATGTTTTCTCCTTCGTTTAATGCTTTCAGAGAAGCAATCAGTCTGTCTTTATCATCATCAGAAATATCTGTCTTGGCGTTATCAAAAATGTTGGAATAACTGCTGTATTCATCATCGGAATAAATCAGAGATACATCATCGGAACCCATAGACATACTGCCCTTATCTCCATTTCCACCCGGCTCTTTCATCTCGCCATTGCCCGGCTGTTCCATTCCCTCTGGTGGCTGCATGTCTCCATTGCCCGGTTTGTTTCCAGCCGGTTTCTCTGTATTTTCACTGGAATTATCCTCTGCCGCTGAATCTGCATTTCCATCCATATTTCCATTCATATTTCCATCCATGTTTTTGTCCATGTTTGCAGGGTCTCTGTCACCTTCGTCTTTACCGGCACCGCCTCCGTTGCTCTGGCTGTCAGGTTTATAAAGATTCCCATAATCTGCTCCGTAGTTTCGTTCCAGAAATGCATCTTCAATTCCTTCTACTGCCAGATACAATCCCCAGTCTTCTCCATTAACCGTAATATAGACAAAGCTGCAAAGCGGGGAATCTACACCGTAGTAGGACATCATCTGATAACAGAGATAATCTTTCATATAGGTATTATCCTGAATAATATTGTTCAGGCAAAGCTTATCCAGACCATAATAATTCTTCGTGCTGTCATAGTGGTCAAACTCAATTTTAAAGCTATATCTGTCATTTCCATAGGATGCCACCTGCGTCAGTGACGTATTTCCTTTGGCACGAATGGCAACATTTTTGTAGGCTTCATTGTCAATAATCACACTGCATGCCGAATATTCTTCACTGGTGCATTCGGAAATAAACTCATCCCAATCATCCATGACAATATCAATGGTATGTACTTTGGAAGTATCAAACAGGGTGCTTTCGTAACCGGTTGTCAGACGGACATTTGTCACACCGAGGCTTTCTGCTTTCGTCATGAAAAATGCAAGGACCATGGATAGAACAATAGCAATACAGCAGATTCGGTCTGTCCATTTATGTTTTGACATTTTTCGGCCTCCTTTATCCCATGTAGTCTCCATTGTAGCTGACAAGCACGGCACTGTTTACCCCGCTCATTTCCGAAAGGATATTGATAAAATCTGTATTGTCTTCTTTCATTCGGATTTCTACATTCAGCTCAATCGCTCCTTTTCTTGCGGTCTTACTTTTCACTACACATTTCGTAACTTCTTTTTTCAAAAATTCAGTTGCTGCAACCTCACTGTCGTGGTTTTCACAGGAAAGTACTACGATGTAAGGATTCGTATGGGATTTTGTGTTTGCAAATACCATCAGAACGATTCCGATAATGACGCTTCCAAATACTGCAAGCGGAATCATTCCCGCTGCAAGCACGATTCCTGCTGCAATAGACCAGAACAAGAATGCAATATCAAGTGGTTCTTTAATTGCGGTACGAAAACGCACAATGGAAAGGGCACCCACCATACCAAGGGACAGCACAACATTCGACGTAACTGCCAGAATAACCAGTGTGGAAATCATAGTGAGCGCAACCAAAGTTACCCCAAAACTAGAGGAATACATTACTCCTGCAAATGTTTTCTTATAAACAAAAAAAATCAACATTCCTATACAAAATGCTAATGTCAGTGCGATTACCATATCGAACATGGACACACTGGTCACATTCTCCAAAAAGCTGGATTTAAAAATATCATTAAAACTCATTTCTTTCTTCTCCTTCTATCTAATTTCTGCTTTATCCATAGATACGGCAGGCTGCGTATTTGGAAAATGCAGTTGTACGGGTTCCAGGTACCTGCACGATGTCCCGAATAACGGATGGTAAGAATTCATCCCACTTCACTTCCAATATCACGGACGTATCCCCTGCCGGTATGGTAACGCAGTCCGGATTCAGAAAATCTGTACTTGCCAGTCCGGTCCGGATGTTGTAATCCAGCGTCACGCGGACATTTCCCGGTGCATATACGAAAGGTTCTCTTGTGTAGTCTACAATTGTCTTTGGCCGGATTCCCTGTATATGCATTTTCAGTGCCAGTTCCCGAAGAAGTGGTTTATCCGTCCGTACAAGGTCTTCCAAATCTCCCTCCGCGATAAGCTTTGCTTCTTCCAGTGTAATCGTCTGCTGTTCTTTTGAACAGAGCCCGTCTATCTTACTCTTTTTCTCCAGTTGTATAAAGGATAAATCTCCATTATAGTAACGAATACGAAATTTTTCCCGCATATTCACTCCATCCAGTTTTTCCCGCAAAGCTTTATCATTCAGATTATCAAAATAAATGCTTCTGATTTCATATTTGCCATCTACTGCATGTTCATCCCGTTCCATCACTGCGCTTAATCTGGACCGCAGAGCCGGCATGTCAAGATAATCGATTCCCTGTTTATATTCATGGCGAAAATTCATAAGTTTTCTCCTCCTTTCTCTTCTCTACACTTGCATTATATTTAACCAACCTTAGTCTTAACTTAGAAAAAAAAAGAAACCTCAAAAATTTGAAGTTTCTCTCCTGTTACTTATAGTCTTATATTTCATAGTATTACAATCTACAGCACTTAAAACCGAACGGTAAAACAAATCCGGTTGTTTTCAGAATATTTTGCTGTAATCGTTCCTTTATTTTGTTCTGCGATGGACTGTGCCATAGAAAGCCCGATTCCATACCCACCGCTTTTCTGGTTATGCGAAGCATCCCCACGATAAAACCGTTCAAATAGCTTCTGAGGCGGCACTTCCGGTAAAGAATCGCAGGTATTCTCTATTTCCAGTGATACATGCTTCGCCTTACGGCTCAGCCGTACATGCACTGCCCCATTTTCACTGGCATATTTCACCGCATTATCCAGCAGAATGCTGACAAGCTGTTCTATTTGATTTTTGTCTGCCTGAATGGTTATTTCAGGCTCAATTTCTGTCTGTAATGTAATATTTCTTTCTTCAAAAGACTGACGGAACTGGTCTGAAAAATTGATTGCCAGTTCACTAAGCCTTACTTCTTCCATCTGCTTTGGAAGCTGCTCATCCAGTCTGGATAACACAAGCAGATTCTGGACCAGACCAGTCAGTCTTGCAGTCTGTTCTTTGATATGTCTGCTCCATTTGGATTCCCCATTGAAAAGCTCCATCGCCTCTGTATTGGACTGGATAATGGCAATCGGTGTTTTTAATTCATGACCCGCATTGGTGATAAACTGTTTTTGTTTCTCAATGGATTCTGCCACCGGTTCGATGGCCTTTTTGGACATTAGAATCACTAACAAAAGTATCAGAAGCCAAAACAGAATGCCCATTCCAATGGAAAGCAGAAGTACACGCACGCAGGAAATATATTCGTCCGACTCATCCAGAAAGACAACTGCCTTACCGCTGGCATTCTTCGAATCTGTCACCAGATATTTGTACCGTCCGCTTTTCCCACTGTCTTTTCCACTGTCATATGCTTCCTGCGCCAGATTCTGCGCCTCCTCCTCTGAAACCGCAGAAGTACGACTGGTATCCATATATGTTACTTCTCCGTTTCCGTCAAAACGTACGACAAAAAAATTAGAAGACAGAAAGGCATCGTAATCATTCTTTCCTTCCATTCCAAACCGTTCTGGCGGCGGATTGTCCTCTCCCTGTTTTGGACGCTGTTCTAAATTATTGGCATCCCCTTCATAATTCGATACCATTTGCAATGTTTTATCCGTATCCTCGTTCATACTGTTATAATTCAGCACATTAATTGCACCCAGCAAAAGCAGAAGCAGAATACTTACTGCCAGCATAGCTGTCAGCACAAATTTTCTTCGAAGTTCTTTTATCATTTATTCTGTCACCTCTAATGTATAACCGATGTTGCGTTTCGCAGTAATCGTCACATTTGCATTTAATGCCGTCAGCTTTTTCCGCAGATAAGAAATGTATACCCACACGGTTCCTATCTCTGCATCGGTATCGTACCCCCACACTTTACAAAGAATATCTTCCGTAGAAAAATAAATTCCCTTATTTAACATCAGCAACTCCATCAGGCGGTATTCCAGCTTTGGAAGTACAAAGGTCTGTCCATTTCCTGATAATTCATAGTTCTGCTGGTTCAGCGTTATGTTACCACATTTCAGAAGATTCGGCACAAATTCTTCCCTGCGTCTTAACATGGCACGGATATGTGCCAGCAATAAATCCATAGAAAATGGCTTCGGCAGATAATCATCTGCCCCCAGATCCAGTCCCTGAATCTGGTCTTCAATCTCTGATTTGATTCCTATTTTAATCGTTTCGTCAGATTCAGGCAATACTAAAATTCTTCTTGGCACATTCTAGCACCTGCGGTGGTCGCTTGCGACATCTACATTGTACACCGCAGTGCTCATCCCCGCGGAGCGTTTTGTTTATTAGGAAAGAATTTTCCTAATAACTGAAAACGGCAGGGCTTATTGCCCTGCCGCCTTGTCTGGTTTATCTGATTTGAAACAAAAATAAATTTATGCCTCTTCTGTATGTACATGAAGCCATTCATGCGCTTTGTGTGAAAGTGGTTTTTCGAAATATTCTTCGTATGCTTTCAGCACATCCGGGTTTTCATGAGAGAACCGGAGTGCAGAAGCTTTATCAATGCCATACAATACGGCTGTTCTTTCTTCTACCATCTTTACTCCGTCATGGATTGGCTGTCCGCCACCATTTACACATCCGCCTGGACATGCCATAACTTCTACAAAGTCATACTGTACTTCTTTGGCAAGAATTGCATTCAGAAGCTTGCGTGCATTGCCAAGTCCACTGGTTACAGCAACCCGTACCGGAGTTCCGGCTACATCAAAAGTAGCTTTTCTCCATGCTTTTGGTCCACGAACTTCTTTGAATGCATCTGGTTCTGGATTCTGTTTTGTTACCAGATAGTAAGCACTTCGAAGTGCGGCTTCCATAACGCCACCGGTTGCACCGAAGATGACTCCGGCACCTGTTCCTTCACCAAGTGGAGAATCGAATTCTTTTTCTTCCAGTTTATTGACGTCAATCAGACTTGCACGGAATAATCGTTCTAATTCTCTGTTTGTAAGAACTACATCTACATGATTCTGTCCATCCCATGTACATTCATTTTTCTTAGCTACACATGGCATCAGAGATACGCTGAAAATCCGTTCTGGATCTACCCCAATCTTTTCCGCAAAGTAAGACTTTGTTGCTGCGCCAAACATCTGCTGCGGTGATTTTGCGGTAGAAAGTCTTGGATATAATTCCGGGAACTCGCTCTTTACAAAGCGTACCCATCCTGGACAGCAGGAAGTAAACATTGGAAGTCCTGATTCCTTAATCTCAGGAAGTCTTTCCAGGAATTCGCTTCCTTCTTCCATAATGGTAAGGTCTGCTGAAAATACGGTATCAAATACATAATCGAAACCAATCTTTTTCAGACCACCTGCGATTCTCTTCGCTGTAGCAAACTCTTTGGAAAGCCCAAGTCCTTCGCCCCATGCTGCACGAATTGCCGGAGCCATCTGTACAACAGTGATGGTATCCGGGTCTTCCAGTGCTTCAAATACTCTGTCCACATCATCACGGGCACGAAGTGCACCAACCGGACAGTTTGTAATACACTGACCACAAAGAGAACAGTTTACATCACTGATTTTCTGATTGCCTCTTACACCTACTGTTGTTCTGGAACCTGTATTGTGTACATCCCATACATGTAACTGCTGTACATGATCACAGACCTGAACGCAACGCATACATTTAATACATTTTTCTGCATCACGAATCAATGGGAAATTCTGGTCCCATTCCTTCTTTTCCGGTTCTTCTTTAAATGGAACCTCTGTAATATTCAAATCATTGGCTACGGTCTGTAAGGTACAGTTTCCGCTTCTTACGCAGCTTGCACACTTAAATTCATGCTGAGACAAAATAAGCTGTACATTTGTCTTACGCGCAAGTCTGGCCTTTTTACTGTTTGTATGAACAACCATGCCTTCCTGTACTTTTGTGTTGCAGGCCGGAACACAGCGTTCTACACCTTCTACCTCTACAACACAGACACGACAGGCACCGATTTCATTAATTTCTTTTAAATAACACAGAGTAGGAATGTTAATTCCAGCCTGTTTTGCAGCTTCAAGAATTGTTGTTCCTTCTGCAACGGAAAGTTCGATATTATTAATTTTCAAATTTACCATTTATCTACTCTGCCTCCTCTCAATGAACCAAAACCAGTCTTATCACATCTTAAGCAACGTCCGGCTTCCTGACAAGCCTCTTCGCAGCTAAAGCAGAATTCAATTGGTTCCAAATCATGTTTTCTGTCGGAAGCATCTCTTTCTGCAACTTCCACACGGCCACATGGTGTTTTATCTTCGTATCCACAATCCGGAATTTCCACATCGCAGGAAATTTCATGATTATATCCTAAATACTCATCAATGTTAGCTGCTGCAACTTTACCTGCTGCAATCGCTTTGATAACAGTAGCAGGTCCAGATACGCAGTCTCCACCAGAGAATACACCTTCCATACCTGGAATTTCGCATGCCGTATCTGCCATAAGCTGTCCCCATTTTACCGGAATTCCTACTTTTTCGAAGTAATCACTTTCGATATCCTGTCCGATTGCTACCTGAATCATTTCACATGGGATGAACTGCATTTCTTTATCCGCATTTTTCGGTGCCGGTCTTCCACGTTTTACCACACTGATCATCTGTGGCTGTACCCAAAGCCCCTTCACCTTGCCATTTTCATCTTTCTCGATTTTTACCGGAGAAATCAGTTCCATTACGTCGCAGCCTTCCGCCTCTGCGCCTTCTACCTCTTCCTTTAAAGCAGTCATGTCTGATTTACGTCTGCGGTATACAATACTTACGCTTTCTGCACCAAATCTGACAGAAGAACGTGCACAGTCCATAGCTACGTTTCCACCACCGATAACAATGACACGTTTTCCCTTGTAATCCGGGATTTCATCATCACCGACTGCACGGAGCATATCTACTGCAGAAATAACACCTTCTGCATCTTCCCCTTCGATACCGAGCTTCTTATCTGTATGTGCACCGATTGCGATAAATACAGCATCAAATTTCTCTCTCATTTCATCCAGTGTCACATCTTTTCCAATGCTTACTTCTTTATGTACTTCCACTCCAGTCGAAAGGATGGAATCAATTTCTTCATCAAGAAGTGCATTAGGAAGACGATAATTCGGAATACCATACCGAAGCATACCACCAAGGTGTTTTCTCTGCTCATATACGGTTACCTTATGTCCCATCAGTGAAAGGTAATAAGCTGCAGTAAGACCTGCCGGTCCTCCTCCTACGATTCCTACTGTCTTTCCTGTAGATGGCGCACACTCTGGAACCGGAACATTCTTTGTATGGTCTACTGCCATTTTCTTCAGTCCACGGATATTAACCGGAGCATCAATCATATTTCTCTTACAGTGATGTTCACATGGATGTTCACAGATATATGCACAGGTAGATGGCATTGGATTGTCCTTGCGGATCAGACGGATTGCGTCTTCATAGCGTCCTGCTCCCACAAGTGCAATATACCCTGGGATATCCACATGCGCAGGGCATAAACGGACACATGCCACCGGGTCATTACTGTTGCATGAACAGACTCCTTTTTCCAAATGGGATTTGAAATCGTCCATACATCCTTCCAAACATTTTAAAGCAAGTTTTGCAGCTTCATATCCAATCGCACAGTCTGCGGATGAATAGATACTTTCTGCAGTTGTTTTGATTACATTAAGAGTTTCTTCTGTTGCATTGTTATTTAATACATCGTCAAATAACTCTGCAAGCTTCTTCAGTCCTACACGACATGGAATACATTTTCCACATGACTGTGCAAGACACATTTTAATAAAGGAACTTGTCACGTCTACCGGACAAAGACCTGGAGGAGCCGCTACGATACGACGTTCCAAATCCTTATACATAGAATCCATGGTAGATTCTGCTCTGTCCTTCGTTGAAATTGTTAATCTGCTCACTCAATGTACCTCCTATAGAATTTTGAAATAAGTTGCTCCCAGTTGCTCTGCCTCACTTGTATCGTGAGTCACAACAAACAGGGTTCTATCTTTTTTCTTCTCCAAAGTATACCGGATGACCTTTTCCTTCAATTCTACATCCAAACCTTTAAAAGGCTCATCCATAAATATAACCTCCGAAGAAGTTAAAAGTGCTCTTAAAATGGAGACTCTGCGTTTCATTCCTCCGCTAAATTCTCTGACCTTCTGTGAAAATTCTTTTTCTCCAAGCAAAATGCTGCACTCTTTTTTCAGTTCTTCCACTGGAAGGTCGCTTACCAGTTTTAAATTTTCTTCTACGGTAAAATTCTCCAACAGCCTGTCTTCCTGAAATACACTGGATTTTTTCTCCGGCATTCCAATAACTTCTCCTGAATCTGGGGGTATAAGCCCCATCATAATATTCAGAAGTGTGGTTTTTCCTTTCCCCGACGGTCCTGTAATGATCATAATACTTCCCGGTTCTACTGTAAACGAAACCTTATCAAGTACTTTTTTATCATAACTTTTAGATATTTCTTTTATTTCAATCATTTTTCTTTTTTCACTCATGATACATCATTCTCCCTAACCGCTGAAATACCCAAATCATAATTTTTTCAAGGGTCCAGCATAGGAAAATAGCTAATATTGTCCACGCAAACAAATCAGCAATATCAAAATACAACTTTGCCTTATAAATGGCTTCGCCCACAGAATATTCAGGTACTCCAATCAATTCTGCTGCAATAGCAGAACGAATCCCCATACCAACTGTCAGTTTTAAAATTTCTGGAAACTCTTCCATTACCTGCGGTACATAAATATATTTCCATTTTCTTATTTTCTTTACATGAAATACCTGGCATACTTCAAGCAGCTTGCCATCCACCCTCCGAAGCGCAGCCAGCACGTGGAAATAAATCAATGGAAATACTACAAACCAAGTGATAAATCCGGAAACACTCTTTGACGAAAACCACGCAAGTGCAATCACAATAAAAGAAGCAACCGGTATGGACTTCATAAGCAGCATCATAGGCTTTACGAGTTCCTCAAACATCTGACTGACATAAGAAATACTTGCAAATACGATACCGAATATAATCGCTGTAAAATATCCAACGATAATTCTTCCAGAAGTATTTCCAAGTATTCCCCACGTTTCTGCCTGTATCAGCCTCATTCCCAACGATTTCGCTGTATCAAGCGGAGACGCAAGGAACAGTGGCTGATTAATGATTTTGTAAAGAAGCTGCCATAATGCAAGCCAGAACAACGCAATCAAAAGATAACGTATCTTACTTTGCCTGATAGTAGAAATCATCTTCTGGTACTGCTCCTCCTACTGACTGTGCATCCTGCTGAAACAACACTTCAAGATAACCACCCAGCTTGTCTTTCATTTCGTTTCCTGCAATATATGATAAATTACAGTATGGAATTGCTTTTTTCGCAATCGCAGCTTTAATGATGTCATATTTTTCAACGCTTGCTGACATTTCCTCTGTATTTGCATTGACATAATTAATAGAAGCTTCCAAATCTGTCATAAATTCCTGAATCTGGTCTTCATGTTCTTCCAGATAATCCTTACGTACCACTGTAACACCTGTTACTAATT
Organism: uncultured Lachnospiraceae bacterium; assembly: GCA_900554415.1. Lineage (GTDB taxonomy): Bacteria > Bacillota > Clostridia > Lachnospirales > Lachnospiraceae > Allocoprococcus. The sequence goes on from USGU01000004.1 coordinate 17,182, forward strand.
CTGAGCTTTCTGTCACACGACTCCATTCATCTGTGAAACTCATAAGAATATTCAATCCATCAATCTGGTTCTGAGCCACCGTCACAAATGGCTGTGGAAGTACACCCACTGCCTCGGTATCACTCTGAAGCGCAGCCACTACTTCTGTAGCTTCTGACTTATATTCGATATTAAAGTCATCTGGCGACATTCCATTCTGTTCCAGCAGATAATTCAGTGTATATTCTGGTGTTGTTCCCTTTCCGGTTGTGTAAATTGTAGCTCCCTTTAATTCTTCAAAGGTTGCTGACTCCCGATTCGTACCAACCATATAAAGAACACCAAGTGTATTAATATCCAGCACTTCGATATTGCCATTAGTCTTTGCATATAATACTGCCGCAAGATTTGCAGGAATATTTGCCACATCCACATCACCTGAAATCAAAAGCGGGCTGACTTCTGTTGCCGATGCGTAAATAGTAACATCGTATTTCCCGTTCTCTTCTGCGTCATCCATTAATTTTACCATACCAATCGAGGTAGGGCCTTTCAAAGAAGCAATCTTAATTGGCTCTCTCTCCTCTTGCTGTTCTGCCTGTTTGTCTGAGTCCGTTTCCTTCACATTTTCTGCATTTTTGGAACCGCATCCGGCAAAAAGCATTGCGCATGCAGTTGCCGCCGCAATCCATACTTTCCACTTTTTCATATAATCCTTCACCTCTGTTTATATTTTGTCTATAGTTTACCATAATTCCTTAGAATTGAGAAGTATTTTTGATAAATTGTACAAAATATATGAAAAACCATCTTCTAAATTGGATAAATTTCAATCTACATCCTGTACATTTTCATCGTATATCTGGCAACATGAAAAGAGACATAACTTTCGTTATGCCTCTCATTACTTTTAATTATTTATAACTGTTCAGAGCCAAGAAAAATTTCATAAAACAGGCGTAAAATGCTTGTATTTTTAAGACTGTTTTTAAAATTTTATTTGGCGGATACGCCACACCGACGAAATGCGTAGCATTTTGGAGGTTGGCTCTGAACAGTTACAATTATTTTATTAATAATTTTCTTCACGGACTTCGAAATAACTCTGTCCTACCTTACATACTTCGCAGTATTCCGGTGCTTTCTCACCAACAACGATGTGTCCGCAGTTTCTGCATTCCCACATCTTCACGCTGCATTTCTCGAATACCTGCTGCATTTCCAGATTATGGAGTAATGCACGGTATCTTTCTTCGTGTGCCTTTTCAATTGCACCTACACCTCTGAACTGTGCAGCAAGTTCCGGGAAGCCTTCTTCCTCTGCGTCCTTTGCCATACGTTCATACATATCGGTCCACTCTGCATTTTCACCTTCCGCAGCGTGGAGCAGATTCTCGGCTGTGTCGCCAAGTTCACCGAGTGCTTTGAACCATAATTTTGCGTGTTCTTTCTCATTATCCGCAGTTTTCAGGAATAAATCTGCAATCTGTTCAAATCCTTCCTTTTTCGCCTTGGATGCAAAATAGGTATACTTATTTCTTGCCTGGGATTCTCCTGCAAATGCTTCCCAAAGATTCTTTTCTGTCTTGGTTCCTGCGTACTTATTTCCAGTAGATGCCGGTTCTGCAACTACCTTTTCGAAATCAGATGCCGGGTGTTTGCAAAGCGGGCAAATGAAATCTTCCGGTAATTCTTCGCCTTCATATTCATAACCGCAAATCGTACAACGCCATACGGTCTTACCGTTCTTCTGGGTTTTCTCCGGTTTCGGTTTGATATTTTCCATATAATAAGTATAAGTAGCGGATGGGTCTTCTGATAACACTTCCATCTCTGTCACACGGCCAATAAACAGTGTGTGTGAATCCAGTTCTTCTACTTTCTCTACTTCTGCACTGATATAAGCGTTTGTTCCTTTTGTAATATAAGGAATCTTGTTTTCGCCAACCTTATAATCTGCAAAATCAGCAAACTTGTCCACTTCTTTTCCGGTAACAAATCCAAAATGACGGAACAAATCAAATGTAGCGTTTTCACTGATAATAGATACGGTAAATTTGCCGCTTTCTTTAATCATATCATGTGTATAATTTGCTTTGTTCACGGCAATACTAATACGGTTCGGCTCAGATGTTACCTGAGCTGCTGTATTAATAATACATCCATTTTGTTTGCCATTTAATTCTGTAGTCAGAACAAACAGACCATAGGTCAGATTATGCATTGCTTTCTTATCCATTTCACAATACCTTCCTTCTCTGCAAGTCTCATTCAATTCAACTGTCGATACTGCTGTTAATTCTAGTAGTTTTCTTTTCTTACTTCGAAGTAGCTCTGTGGATGATTACATACTGGACATACTTCCGGTGCACTTGTTCCGATTACAAGATGTCCGCAGTTACGGCATTCCCAGATCATAACGCCCGCTTTTTCAAATACCTGTTTTGTTTCGATATTGTTAAGAAGCGCACGATATCTTTCTTCATGATGCTTTTCAATTGCGCCAACGCCTCTGAACTGTGCAGCAAGTTCCGGGAAGCCTTCTTCTTCCGCTTCTTTTGCCATTCTTTCATACATATCTGTCCATTCTGCATTTTCACCTTCTGCAGCATGAAGCAGGTTTTCTTCTGTAGTTCCAAGTTCTCCAAGTGCCTTGAACCAGAGTTTTGCATGTTCTTTTTCATTTTCAGCAGTCTTTAAGAATAAATCTGCAATCTGTTCGTATCCGTTCTTCTTTGCAACTGATGCGAAATAAGTATATTTATTTCTTGCCTGAGATTCTCCTGCAAATGCTTCCCAAAGGTTCTTTTCTGTCTTTGTTCCAGCGTATTTGTTTCTTGGGTTTTCTACTACTTCTTTAAACTTATCTGCCGGCTGATGGCATAATGGACATTCTGCCGGTGCTTCTTCTCCTTCATAAACATAACCACATACAGTACATACAAATTTTTTCATGACTTTCTTCTCCTTTTCTTCTTTCCCTCTTCAATATTAGGAATGATTCTTATTTTATTATAGCACATAATTTTATTTTTGCAACGATTATGTACTTTGAATTTATAATACTATTTATCAAAAAAGTAAATAAAGTTCACAGAAAATATTGACTTTTTTCACAAAACCTTACTATTTATTGTGTTATTTATTAACGCATGTTAATTTATAAATATAAAGCTTTGTGATATATATCACTTATATCATCATACCAGGAGGAAAAATTATGTCTACTTCATTACCCAAACATTTTGAAGATTTCGCAGAAGCAAGACGTGAAGGATTTTTAAGAGTAAAACAATTAAAAGACGAGGGGAAAAATGTCTGTGGCATGTTCTGCCAGTATACCCCTGCTGAAATCATCCGCGCTGCCGGTCTGTACCAGGTGGGTCTCTGCGGCAGAAGCCAGGAGCCAATTAAAACAGCAGAAACCAGACTTCCTGCTAACCTCTGTCCACTGATCAAGGCAAGCTTTGGGCATGTCATGGAAGAAAGCTGCCCTTATGCTTTCTTTTCCGATATTGTTGTCGGGGAAACGACCTGTGACGGAAAAAAGAAAATGTACGAACTTCTCGGTGAATTAAAACCAATGCAGGTTATTCATTTGCCAAATGTACCGGATTATGAGCGTTCACTGGATATGTGGGTGTCTGAAATACGTGCTTTCAAAGAAGGTCTGGAAGAAAAATTTAACATCAAGATTACCGATGAAATGCTGGAGGATTCCATTAAATGGTGCAATAAAGAGCGTGCTCAGCATGCACATTTATACGAGCTTGGCCGTTATAATCCACCTGCTATCACTGGAAAAAGCATGAATGACGTGTCTGACGGACTCCAGTTTATGTTTGACCCGGAAGAAAAATATAATAAGATTCAGGAAATCATTGAACAATGTGAGGAAAACTGGAAAAACGGCATTTACCCGGTAGAACCGGACCCATACCGCCCTCGTCTGATTGTATCCGGTGGCGGTTACGCAGGCACAAGCCAGAAAACCATTGATGTTATCGAAGAACTGGGCGGTTCCATTGTCTGTTATGAAGGCTGCTGCGGTATTTCTTCTCTCAGACGCGCCGTATCAGAAGATACCTCCCGTGACCCGATTGTCCGTATCGCAGAAAAATATCTGGAAGTACCTTGTGCAGTTGTCTCCCCAAATAACAGACGTATGGAGCAGGTTGCCGATACCATTGATGAATGGAATTCAGACGGTTATATCAGTATTACCCTTCACTCCTGCAACCCGTTTGCCGTAGAAACCGAAAATCTCCGTCGTGTCTGTGAATCGAAGGGGATTCCACTTTTACATATTGAAACCGATTTTTCTCCAAGTGATGAAGGACAAATCCGTACACGCGTGGAAGCCTTCTTAGAGATGATCCGTATGAAAAAGGAGGCCGAAGCCCATGAATAAACAAGAATTGCAGACACTGATTGATTCCTGTCATGAAAACGGCAAAAAGGTGGCAGTTTCCTTCTGCTCCCATGTCCCGGTGGAACTGTTAGAAGCAGCCGGAGTCTGTCCGCTTCGGATTCCTTATGTCCGTGGGGTAGCAGATTCTGCTTCTAAAATTCTAATCCGTAATCTTTGCCCAGTCGTAAAAAACTGTTGTGATATCTGCGAAGACGAGGCATTAGAGGATGCAGACCTGATTATTGCTGAAACTTCCTGCGACGGAAAGAAAAAAATGTACGAACTGCTTTCCCGTCAGGACCGTGTTTACTATTATCAGGTTGCCCAGGGTGCTGACCGCGATTATGTAAATCCACTTATTTATTCGGAATGCAAATATCTGGCAAAAGATTTGGAAAAACGCTTTGGCACACCGATTACGGATGATGCAGTCCGTACTGCCGGTGCTCTTTATAATAAAGAAAGAGAAAGCATTTTAAATCTCATGGAAATCCAGCGTCAGACCCCTCCTGCTGCCTTTGGCAGAGACATTTTCCATGCCTTGGAAGAACACAGGGCTCTCCCTGATGTAAGGAAACGTACCGCTGCCAATCTGGAAACTCTGGAACAGCTTTCTTCAAAAGACTCTCCAGTTCCGAAATTCGCCAAACGCATCCTTGTAACCGGCTGCCCACTCAGTGGTGTACACGAGAAAATATTGGAAGCCATCGAAGAGAACGGCGGTGTAGTTGTCTGCTTTGAAAACTGCGAAGTCATGAAATCGGCTGTCCGCCATTTTGATACAGAAAAAGAAGATGTCTTTGCAGCACTTGCCGACTGTTACCAGAATACGGCTTGTGCAATTATGTCACCGAATGAACTTCGCTTTGAGCTGCTTGCAAGACTGGTTCAGGATTACAAGGTGGACGGTATTCTGGATATTACCCTTCAGACCTGCCACCCTTATACCGTAGAACGGGATAAAATGACCCGCTTCTGCGAAGATTCTCTTGGCATTCCTTATATGGCAGTGGAAACTGACGCAGGCGAATCTGATAAAGGGCAGCTCACCACAAGAATCACCGCATTTATTGAAATGCTGTAAATAAATGTAGTAATCCGTGTAAAGTTTATATGGATAACTTCTTGTACTCACCATGAAATCCGTGTATCATGTATACCATAAAACAGAATCCCTGTCGCAGACGGGAGGGAGGTATATAGATATGAAAATTACGATTATAGACGGTCAGGGCGGGAAAATGGGAAAATCCATTATTAAACAGCTAAAAAAAGAACACCCTGAACTGACTTTATATGCAATCGGAACAAACAGTATTGCGACTTCCGCCATGCTGAAAGCCGGTGCCGATTTTGGTGCCACCGGTGAAAACCCATGCATCGTTAACGCTCAGGACTCCGATATTATCATCGGTCCCGTTGGAATTGTGATGGCAAATTCCTTGCTTGGGGAAATCACACCTGCCATCGCAACTGCTATCGGTTCCAGCAAAGCCTATAAAATCCTGCTTCCGGTAAACCGGTGTAATCATTTTATCGTAGGCTGTTCGGATATTCCTTTCAGTGAATCAATACAACAAGTATGTAAAAAAGTCGAGGCTCTTTTATAAGAGGCTCGATTTTTTCTAATTATTTTATATTTTCCATTGACTTTAGTATGGTAAATTGATAATATGGTAGCATATTAAAACATTTAAAACGAAAATATGGGAAAAGAAAGGGAATAAGATTATGAAAAAGTTTACAGCATTTACATTCTGCCTTGTAATGGCACTCTCACTTACAGCCTGTGGTGGTTCTTCTGCCTCCAATGATACATCCTCAGACCAGACCGACATGGAATATGTAAAAGAGAAAGGAACTCTGGTTGTAGGAATCACAGAATTTGAACCTATGGATTACAAAGATGCCTCCGGTGAATGGGTTGGTTTCGACGCAGACATGGCAAAAGCATTTGCAGAAAACCTTGGTGTGGACGTTGAATTTGTAGAAATCGACTGGGATAACAAAATCATCGAGCTTGACAGCAAAACCATCGACTGTGTATGGAACGGTATGACACTTTCCGATGAAGTCAAAACTGGAATGAGCTGTTCCAATGCTTATTGTAATAACGCACAAGTTGTCATTCTTCCAAAAGACAAAGCAGACCAGTATCCTGACTTAAAAAGTCTGTCCGATTTAAGATTTGCAGTAGAGGCAGGAAGTGCCGGCGAAGACGCCGCAAAAGAAGATAACTTAAATTATACACCATTGAAAGCACAGGCAGATACCCTGATGGAAGTTGCAGCCGGCAGCTCCGATGCAGCTATCATCGATTCTCTGATGGCCGGAGCAATGGTTGGTGACGGAACCAGCTATTCAGACCTTACCTACACACTGAAACTTACTACAGAAGAATACGGTGTTGGATTCCGTAAAGGCTCTGACCTTACCGATGCACTCAATGATTTCTTCGTGAAGAGCTACGCAGACGGCTCTCTTATGAAATGCGCAAATACGTATGGTGTTCAGGCTGCCATTATTGAGCAGAAATAAGATTGTTCAATTCAAAAATCTGATAAAAACAAACTCCTTAAATAAAAAGAAAGTGGGATTTACATATGGAACAGATATTAAACCAATTACCGATTGTTCTGAATTCACTGAACATCGGATTTCTACAGACCTTAAAATTATTTTTTGTCACCTTGATCGGTGCCATTCCCATCGGGCTTGTAATTGCATTCGGTTCCATGTCCCACTTTAAACCTCTTAGCTATATTACGAAATTCATTGTCTGGGTTATCAGAGGTACGCCTCTGATGATTCAGTTATTGATTGTCTACTACTTTCCGGGTCTGGTACTGAAAAATCAAATCTGGGGCGGTGGTGAGTCCGGTCGATTTCTTGCTGCGGCTGTTGCATTTATTTTTAACTATGCCTGCTATTTTTCTGAGATTTACCGTGGTGGAATCCAGAGCGTTCCAAAAGGACAGGAAGAAGCCGGACTGGTGCTTGGAATGACGCGGAAACAGATTTTCTTCCGCATTACGTTGTTACAGATGATTAAGCGTATTATTCCACCTATGTCCAACGAAATCATCACTTTGGTAAAAGATACTTCCCTAGCGCGCATTATTGCCCTTCAGGAAATCATCTGGGCAGGTCAGGCATTTATGAAAGGTTCCCAGGGAATCTCCGGTGCACTCTGGCCGCTGTTCTTTACCGCATTTTATTATTTGATTTTCACCGGAATCCTGACTGTACTGCTTAACAGACTGGAACGGAAACTGGATTATTTCCAATAATCGAGGAGGTATGACAAATGGCTATTTTAGAAGTTGAGAATATGAATAAATCCTTTGGAAACACTCAGGTGTTAAAAGATATCAATTTTTCGCTGGAAAAAGGAAAAGTACTTTCCATCATCGGTTCTTCGGGAAGCGGAAAAACAACCCTGCTCCGGTGTCTGAATTTTCTGGAGCGTGCAGATACCGGCAAAATCCGGGTAAACGGGGAGACCTTGTTTGATGCATCAGACCTTTCTTCCCAGTCGGAACCTCAGATTCGGAAAAAGAGGCTCCACTTTGGGCTTGTTTTTCAGTCTTTTAATCTTTTTCCTCAATATACGGCACTGGAAAATGTGATGCTGGCAAAGGAACTGCTTGCCAGAGAACTGCCCGACTACAAAAGCCGGAAGAAAGAATTGTTATCGGAAATCAAAGAACAGGCTGTCAACCTTCTGACAAAGATGGGCCTTGCTAACCGGATGGACAATTATCCACACCAGCTTTCCGGTGGACAATGTCAGCGGGTTGCAATTGCCCGTGCACTGGCACTGAATCCGGATATTTTATGCTTTGATGAGCCTACCTCTGCTCTTGACCCGGAACTCACCGGAGAGGTTTTGCGCGTCATGAAAGAACTGGCAGACGGAAATACGACCATGATTATCGTAACCCATGAGATGACATTTGCCAAAGAAGTTTCTGACCATGTCATCTTCATGAATGAAGGCCGCATTCTGGAAGAAGGTACACCAGAGGAAGTATTTGAACATCCAAAGGAAGAACGCACCAGACAGTTTCTGGGCCACTATCATAATGCTGATTCCTCTTTTTCTATAAATTCATAAGCAATTCGCGGACTCCCATCTGCGATATGAATGATTCCGCATCTGTGGAATCCACATTTCTGAATGGCTCCCTGCATAGGAAGGTTCCGTTCATGAGTGTCGATTCTCAGATGGGGAATTTCTTTTTTACAATAATCCACAACCTTTGCAAATACCCCTTTCTCTGTTCCATCACTGGCAACTCTGTGAATCGCAGCATATGGTGAATCGTCCATCCACGCACCATCAATTACCTTATACGTTGGGTCCTCCCCCGGAATAAATGCAAACACGCCATGCACCCGATCTTGATTTTCATAGACATATAACTGTCCCTTTTCCACATCCTGCATAAGCACTTCTTTAGATGGGTGGTTATTCTGCCACTGTACTGTATTTCCATGTGCTGCCATAAACGCTCTTGCAATCTGATAAATATTCAGAATCACAGGCATATCTTTTTCTTCTGCGTGTCGAATCATTGTCTGTTTTCTCCTGTAAGATTTACATATATTTGTTTCATCATTATTTGCACCTTCGATGCTTATATCATAATTATAATAGTTCTTCAAATTCTTTTAAAACTCAATCCCTCGTCTCGCCGGAACTCCCTGTTCAAAAGGATGCTTTATTTTTTTCACTTCAGAAATGTACTCTGCCAGTTCCTGGATTTCCGGTGCCGGATCTCTGCCTGTCAGTACAACTTCCAGTTTTCCCGGTTTATTTTTCAAAAAGTCCAGTGCATGTACATGGTCAATAAATTCATAGCGGTATGCTGCCATAAATTCATCTGCCACAAGCATATCGTACTCTTCTTCTACTGCCCTTCTTACTGCTTCCTGCCAAAGATTCGAATACACTTCTTTTGCTTCCTGCTTTTCCTCTTCTGTCATGCGGAACACAAACCCAAACTCACGGTTTAAATGAATCACATCAATTTCCGGAATTTTATCTAAAATCACCAGTTCTCCCGAATGTTCATTTTTCAGAAAACGTACAAACAACACTCTCATTCCACATCCTGCGGCACGCACTGCAAGCCCTATGGCCGCTGTTGTCTTTCCTTTTCCGTCTCCACAATATACTTCTATCAGTCCCTTTTCCATCTGCTATACTTTCCTGTTCTTATTTTTTATAATGATTTTCGCTTTTTTGCTTCATCCAGTAAAATCTGCATTTTGACATTACATTCCCCAATACAGACCCCTGCATTGATGATTTTATTACATTGGCTCATCAGTCGCAATGCCCTTTCTAAACTCTGATCACTGATACTGCAAAATGGTTGTTCTGTCACTACTTCCGCAGCCAGATATTTTGCCACCTGATAATCCAAATCGTTGGTATACAGGATTCCTGTAGCAAAGGGTATCTGTTCTTTCTGGAGTCTTCGATACACCGGAATGCCATTTCCGCAGGATGAAAGCACAAATACTTCCGGTTTTCCTACCGCTCCCGGAAGTTCTACACTTCCAAAAACAGTGTCAAAATATCCATTGTCCAGTCCGTACAGGTCCCGTATGATGTCATCCTTGAAAACCTGCTCCGGTTCTCCGTACCATGAGATGGTCTCTCCTTTCACGCAGATGATCTTATCCGAAATCTTCTGCGCCAAATCGATTTCGTGGAGAGACATCACCACAGTAATATTTTTCTCTTTCGCCATCTTTCGCAAAATAGAGAGCAATTCTAATTTGTACTTAATATCCAGATAAGAGGTCGGTTCATCCAGTACAATCAGTTCCGGCTCCTGACAGATTGCTCTTGCCAGTAAAATGCGCTGCTTCTGCCCATCACTGATGGCATCAAAGGAACGCTCTGCCAGTTCTTCTCCATGCACTGCACGCAAAGCTTCATAGACCTTTTCCTCATCTTTCTTTCCAAGAATCCCCATTCGTCCGGTATATGGATAACGTCCGGTTGCCACTACGTCATAGCAGGTCATCAGTTCTGGATTTACCCGCTCCGTAAGTACAACCGCCATTTTGGTAGCCAGTTCTTTAAAGGAAAGATGATGCAAATCTTTTTCTGCAAATACAATTCTGCCGTCGATTTTTTCAAGCTGTCTGGTAATCGTCTTTAAAATCGTAGATTTACCTGAACCGTTTGGTCCAATCAGTGTGACAATTTCCCCTTTTCCGATATCAATGCAGATATCATGGATAAGCACCTTTCTATGATATCCCACTGAAAGATTCGTAAGCTGAACATATTGTTTCTCCATTTCTACTTTCCTTTCTTTCTGTTTAACATCATAAAAATAACTATCGGTGCACCAAACATGGATGTTACCGTACTAATATTCAGTTCCGTCGGTGCAAATGCCATCCTTGCAATCAAATCACACATCATACAGAAAACTCCACCTCCAAGGAACGTCCCCGGAATCACCACCAGCGGATTGGCACTGCCAAGCAGTTTCTTCATCAGAAACGGTACTGCAATTCCCACAAAAGAAATCGGTCCTGCAAAAGCTGTCACGCAGGCTGAAAATACACTGGATAAAAGAATCAGAATCACACGAAATACCCGCATATTGATTCCCATGCTCTGTGCGTAGCCTTCTCCCATCTGAAAAGCACCAATTGGTTTTGCCATTAAGAACGTACATACAAAAGTAATCCCCACTATCAGAAAAGCTACACGCACATTTCCCCAACTCATGCCAGAGAAGCTTCCCTGAGACCAGCCATGTAGATTCACAATATCCGAATCCTCCGCAAAAGTCACAACAAAATCCGTAATTGCCGAGCAGATATATCCAATCATAGTTCCAGCTACCAGTAGCGTTGCCATATGATGCACCTTTTTCGACATCAGCAGAATAAATCCAATGGATATCAATGAGCCTGTAAATGCAGCAATGATCAGTGCACTGGAGCTTATCTGCCGAAAATGGTTCATGAAGAAAATCATAGTAAGTGCCACTACCATTTTAGCACCTGATGAAATTCCCAGAATAAATGGTCCTGCTATCGGATTCGAAAAAAATGTCTGTAATAAAAATCCTGACAAAGACAAGGCACCGCCAAGCACTGCCGCCATTAAAAGACGGGGCAGGCGTATTTTCCATATGATATTGTACTCTACTTCTCCACCTTCCCGCAGAAATAAAATCCTCAGAATATCTGGAATGGAGATTTGTACATTTCCGGTATTAATATTCAAAACCACAATCACCGCAAATGCCAGAATCAGGCTTCCAAATACAAGGCCATACCGCAGTTGTCGTTTTCGTCTTATGTTCATAATGACTCCCTGTCCTGTGAATGCTGTCCACAATTCTTTCTTACTCTACTTTATACAAAAATGTCATATCCTTTTCATCTCCATCTGTCAGCATCAGATGGATATCCTGTATCAGATTACCCACGATATCTGTGGCCTGATACAAATATTTTCCGGTACACCACACGTTTCCTTCTTTGACCGCCTTAAAATCTGCAAACAACTCATTCTTTCCAATCAACTCGTCCACGGACTTGATTTCGCTGTCGATACTGGAATTGTAAATCAGATAATCTGCATTTACGGCTGTGGCATAGAACTCCTCCATCGTAAGAGAAACGGCTGCGCTCTCATTTTCTGTATTTTCCAGATTATCGAAAGCATACTTTCCTCCTGCAATTTCAATCATTTTCGGGATATAATCCTTAGTTTTACGCACCACAATAGTTCCGTCCGTACTGACATAGAAAAATGCCACTGTTTTTTCTGTATTCTTGAAATCCTTTAATTCTTCAATCACACTGGTCTGTGACGCAAAAAAGGTTTCTGCTTCCTCGTCTTTTCCCATAAGTGCAGCATATAATTTAATCCATTCCGTTCTGCCAAGGGGATGATTTTCATAACTTGAACGGTCTATAAATACCGGAATTCCAAGCATTTCTATCATCTCTTTTACTTTCGGTGTATGAGCTATCATGGTGGATTCAATAGCAAGGTCGCAGCCTTTATCTACCAGCATTTCATAATCCGGCTCACTGTATTTTCCGGCAAAGACAATCTTTCCCTCTTCCATTGCTTTTGCCGCATTTTCAATATACCAGCCCGATGCCTGTGTTCCGCTCATCTTGATGGAATCCAGACAATCAAGGGAATCAAACAATGCCATAGCCGATGTGGCCGCAAGGTAAATATTACTCGGTGACTTTGGTATAACTACGATATTTTCATCCAGTCCTTCCGGTGCTTCCTTCCCTTCCGGAACTGCCAGATATTGTGCACTGTCGTGGACATCGATCAGCACATATCCTTCTTCATAATAAAATACATCAAATCCTGTTGCGTATTCCAACTCCAGGGTTCTCTCATATGTCAGTCCTGCAATCTCAGGTGCTGCCTTGGTTTTTTTATCCGTTGTCTGATTGTCTGCCGTTTTTTCCTGACTGTTTTCCGTTTTTGAGCCAGAAGCGGTCTGACCGCATCCTGTCAGGACAGATGATGCGGTCAGTAAGGCGGATAGAACAATCAGTGATACATTTCGAACAAATTTTTTCATCACATTTTTTCTCATCACGCTGTTTCCCTTATTTTGATTTTAATTCTTCTTTTCCGTTTTCTGGAGTTCTGCTAATTTCTCTGTGTATACTTCATTTGCTTTTTCTTCACAGTCAAAGAGTACACCGTAAACCTTCAGCCATTCCAGTTTTGCTTCTTCCTGTTCTTCATCTGCCATACGGTCTACGAATACCGGAATCTGAAGTGTTGCAAAACGTTCACTTAAATCCAGAAGCTGTTCCTTTTCCTCTTTCTTATCCTTGCTGTCTTTTTCAACCTCAAGCACAGACGATGGAAGTACAGCCAGATTGCATTTATTCTTTACAATTTCTTTGTAATCCGGGTCTTCTACATCCCCTTCCATCAAAAGCTCTTCGTCAATTTCAAAATCCTCTTTCAGCAGTTTTAAAATGTCTTCATCTGCAATATATGCCTTTTCCAATGGTCTCTGGATAATGATTACATTTTTATCCAGTCCTGCAGGAATCTCTACATCTTCTGGAACAATCAGATATTTCACTACATTTCCTTCGTAAAGGTTATCCGTCTCTTCCTCTAAAACTTCACGTTCAGTATCTTTCTTCATATCAATTTCCAACAGCATAATATCATTTTCATAACGGTAAAGCTTTACATACTTGGTATATTCCATTTCAATTTCTTCTTCGTAAGTAAGTCCCATGATCACCGGTGCTTTCTGGTCAAGCTTCTGATTATTAAGTGCCTCGCCCTGCTCACCTGAGCCTGCCGCTGCGAGATAAATGAAAATGTTATATGTAATCTCATGAGCGGTTGACATGGCTGTTGTCATTCCGATGATAGTATTGTTCTTATTTAACTGCACCGGAATCACAAATGTAGAAGTAGAGCCGGTGTTGGTTCCATAGTAAATGTTACCGTTTGCTTTAATATAAGAGTAAGAACCACTGCTGAATACGATGGTTGCATAAGCCTGACCATTTTTGATGGTAATCTTGTCACAACTGATAGAAACTCTTCCGGTTCCGCCTGACCACGAGAACTGGTCTGGGATGTATACTCCGTCTTTCAATGTAGTACTGCTGTCCACACGGGCTGTTCCGCCATTTAAGTCGGTTACATGACCTGACTCATTGCCCGGTGTAGATGGCTTTGAATTATCCGGATTTACTGGGATTACTGGTTCTACCGGGTCTGGTGTCGGTGTTTCTTTGTCTATTTTTTCTATTCCGTCGGACTGGAATGTTAATTCACGGTCGTACCATTTATCCTTCTTGATAGAATGTGCAGCTACTTTAATCGGTGTATCAAAAGCAGATACTGGAATCGTATATGTATATTCCCCTTTTTCATTTTCCACAAATGGAATCAGACTGCTCCTATCGGCCTTGGCTGCATCTTCCGCAGTTCCCATGTATAAATAATCATAGCCTGTTCCACTTAGGGTAATGACTGCACTCATCTGACCATTATTTTTGGTTAAAACACAGTTTACAACTTTAAACATACTTGAACTGGAATCTACAGTAACATTATAATCTCCATTTTCAATGTCTTTATCCGGAGTTTCCGGTTCTTCTGGTGTTACTGTTTCATCTTTTTCAATCACGCTTGGAATCGTCAGTGTATACTGTTTCTTTGTATACCAGCTTCCATCCGGCTTTCCCGGGACAAAGTTCATTTCCTTTCCCATATCCTCTGCTTTTAAGTCAAAGGTAAAGATATAGCCATCTGTTCCTTCCCGCTTTACTCCCTGATATACTGGTTCTTTGACTTCATCGTCTTTCCTTCCCAGATAAATCTTGTCGTAACTTGCAGAACTTATTGTAAGAGTGACTGTCAATGTGTCCTCTTTGAGTACTGCTTTGGAACTTTCTATTTTGAACATAGAAAATCCACTTACTATATCCAGTGTATAATCCCCGTCCTCATAGGTCTTATCACCGATTATGATGGACTGAGTAACAGCGTCTTCACCTGCTGCTTCAGCAGATTCTTCCTGATTATTTTCCTGTGCTTCTTCTGAAAGTTCTTCTTTTTGCTTTGTTTCTTCCTGTTCTTCTGTCTCTGCTTTTTCTACTGTTTCCTCTGCTGCTTTCTCTTCAGAAACAGTATTATCTGATACTGTGTTCTCCTGACTTTCATTTTCAGAAACTGGTTTCTCCTGAGTTGGTTCGACTGTCGCCTCCTGCGAAATCATTTCCACTGCTTCCCCTTCTTCTGCATGAAGGCGTGCCACCGGACTTCCCGCCATCAAAACCGCAAGTCCTAATGCCAGAAATCTTTTTTTGTTTCCTTTCATTTTGTTCTTCCTTTCCTTTTCTATCTTTTTCTAAATAGAATGATGCCGGAGTCACATGATGTCTGACAGGCTGCTCCATGCCCTGCACTTATGCATTCCTTTCCATCATAAAAAAAGAAATGTCCACCCATAAAAAGCAGACATTTCATAACCTCAAAACATTCCTGTCTGTCCCAAGGACTTACAGGTGGTTCTATGAAAACGCTTTCTTCGGAAGCTATTCATTGACTTTCAGCAGGTTTCCTGGCTTACATATCATCGCTCTGCCACACCTTCTCACGCTTTACGCGCAATGGCATACCCGCGGCATCACTCCATGTTTACAGTGACCGGATCGCTCAGGACTTTCACCTGATTCTCTTTTACCCTGACATTCCTGTCTGGCACTGAAATTCATTCTATTTCGTTCTTTCCTATTATATCAAATTTTTCTTAATTTACAACTCTTATAACGCTTTGCCAGAGATACAAAATGCTCTGCAAAATTCGGATTCGACGGATAATACAAATGCGGAAATCCCCACCAGTGATTTTCTCCGCCCCAGATGCAGGAATACTGTCTTCCGGTGGTCGGCTTCGTTGCCTTGCAGGAGGCTCCATTATCCGTACTGTCAAAATAATGAAACTCATGTGCTTTTATCACACCATTCTCCGGTAGAAAATTTCCGCCCATTCCCATATCTTTTCCAGTCTTTTCTTCCGCAATTTCCACATAGCCAAACCGAACCAGTTTTCCAGTGTAATGACACGATTCAGGGATGGCCCCTGCCATTTCATAAGTCTGTCCTTTGGCATCGGTCAGTTTTTCATGTAAATACATAAATCCGCCGCACTCTGCCACTGACGGTACCCCTACACAAACAGCAGATTTAATGGCATCCCGCATTTCCCGGTTTGCTTCCAGTTCTTTGGCATATAATTCTGGATAACCGCCTCCAAGTAAAATACCATCACAATGCTCCGGCAATTTTGTATCGTGCACTGGTGAAAAATACTGAAGTTTTGCCCCTGCTTCTTCCAAAAGACGCAGATTATCTTCATAATAAAAGCAAAAAGCTTCATCCTTCGCCACTGCAATAACAGGCTGTTCTGTATCTACTTTTTTCACATCTGTTTTTTCCCTGCTTGTTTCCGGAATTTCTTCTGCCTCATCTGCAATCTGTAACAGACCTTCTATCTCCAGAGTTTTCTGCAGTTCTTCCCCTGCATAAGCAATCTTCTCCCGCAGATGTTCCACCTCTTCTGGAAGCTTCAGTCCCAAATGCCTGCTCTCCAGAGTGAATTCCGGGTTCTGCGGTACATATCCCACAACAGATATCTGTAATTTTTCCTCTATCAAAGGCTTCAGTGTCTGATAATACATTCCCGACATCCGGTTCAGAATCACTCCTTTTATCAGATGTTCCGTATCATAAGACAAAAAACCCGCAATCAATGGAATCAGAGAATACCCCATACCTTTCGCATCTACCACCAAAATAATGGGTGTTCTCGTCACTTTTGCCAGATGATAGGAAGAACCTTCCTCCCGAATTCCACCAAGACCGTCAAAAACTCCCATGACTCCTTCCAGTACTGCTATCTGGTTCTCGGTTCTGCCATACAGAAACAATTCCCTTGTCACTTCTTCGCCTGTAAAAAAGGTATCTAAATTCTTAGATGAAATGCCGAGCACCTGTTTATGAAACATGGGGTCAATATAATCGGGTCCACATTTGTAAGAAACAACATCCTCCCCCATTTCTTTCAGAATGTGAAGTATGGAGCAGGTGATTAGGGTTTTTCCACTTCCACTTTTGGGAGCTGCAAACATCAGTCTTCTTAGCTTCATCTTGTCTCCTCCTCGCCTGCTGTTTCCTGCGTCTGAAAGGTAAACGCACATATCCAGACTGGATTTTCTGCCTGAACCAGATGATAAGCCCCTGCCTTTTTCGTCCGGCTGACCTGTAACTGCACCATACTCTCATCCGCAACCGGAAAATGTGCAAGTGCTTCCCTGATTTCACCAACCGTCTCCAAAGTCACCGCATTTATCACAATACGCATCTGAGGATTCTTCTGATATAAACACTTCAGAATTTCCTGTAACTTTCCTCCTGTCCCACCTAAGAACGCATGAGTCGGAACCGGAAGTTCTTCTAATCCTTCTGGTGCAAAAGCTTCTATAATGTCCATGTTATAAGCATGAAATTTTTCCCGATTCTTGCACATAAGCGCAACAGCTTCCGGTTTGCGTTCAATCGCATAGACTTGTATGCTATGGGAAATTCCTGCAATTTCCACTGCCACTGAACCGGAACCGCTCCCCACATCATAAACCACTGCCTGTTCGTGCAGCTTCAGTTTACAAATGCTGACTTCCCGCACTTCTTCTTTCGTCATAGGCACGGCATCTCTCAAAAACTCAGAATCCGCAGTGCCATAGGACAGCTTCTTCCTTACCGGATATGGATTCTTTATCATACAAGTATAAAGTCCTGCTTCTTCCAAATCCATACATTCCTGCGGAGTGAATTTCTGAATACGCTGGTCAGGGTAGGAAAGCCGGTATCCTAAATGAATTTCGCACTGCTCCAGATTGGCTTCTGTCAGAAATGCTCCCAGTTTCTTCACATCCTGATTTCCTGACAACAATAAAAAGACCTTCTCATTTGTGCGAACCTGTTCCAAAATCTCTGACTTCCATCTTGGATGCGTGGTATCTTTCCCATGTATACTGGTAATCACCGCATCCTGATAGCTTTCTCCAAGGCAGGCCGCAAGATAAGAGATGGAAGAAATTCCAGGCAGCATATGCAGGACTGCCTGTATACCGCCACCCGCAATTTCTTCATTCAGTGCATCAAACAGCTTCTGACAACCGCTGTAAAAGCCGCTATCTCCCGAAAACAGGATGACAATCTTCTGAATCTCATGTGGCTTTTGTTTTAACATTTCCTTGATATATGGTACAATCTGCTTCGCCAGATAATAAGGTTGCTTCTCGATTCGCGGCTCATAATCTGCAATCATCCGTTCTGCTCCCAGTAAAATATCTGCTTCCCGAATCACATTTCGCACTTCCGCCGTCATACTTTCTGCGGAGCCCATCCCGATTCCTGCAAGAAAAATCTGCGGAAGCCTGATACCATTTTCAGCAATTACGCCACTGTTCCTTTCAGCGGATAACCCCAAAAACGACTCGGAAACAGTTTCCGAATGAATTCCATATATTTCTTCCAGTTTCTGACACAGCTCTTCGAAATAATATCCTTCTTCTTTTTTCGGTCTGCCAATCACAAACACCGGAATATCTGCCCGCTTTGCCGCCTCTATTTTTTCTGCAAATCCACCGGATTTCCCACTTTCTTTTGTCACCATGCAGGAAATACCATACTGTCGGATCAGTGCTTCATTCATTTCTACTGAAAATGGTCCCTGAAGAGCCAGAATCTGTTTCCCGGTAATCCCTGCTTCCTGACAAAGCTTCAGGCTCTCCATGCTCGGCAGCACCCTCGCAAAAAGCCGGTCTTTGAATGCCTCTTGATTGTAGGTGTGTAAGTCTTTACTGCCTGTCGTCAGCAGAATATTTCCCTCGATTTGCTCTAAAGCTTTGACACAGGAGACATGGTTTTCAAAAAATCGAAGCTTTGGATAGGACACTGCTTCTCCTGTTTCCCTGAGCAGACGATAACAGGAAACCTTCCAATCTTCCAATCCTTCCACTGCCTGTCGAATCTGAGCCGTCACCACTTCCGCAAAAGGATGGGTGGCATCTATCACAATCTCATAGCCGCCCTGGTGTATCAGTTTCTGCATTTCTTTGGCATTCTTCCGCCCGGTTTTGATGGTACGATACGGATTGTCCTTTAATACAATCTCACCGTATTCCGTTGCCACACATACTGTATTCGGTATCTGCCTTTCACACAGCCAGTCCGAAAGCTGTCTACCTTCCGTTGTCCCCGCAAAGATTAGTATCTTTTTCAATTTGGTACCCCCGTTTTGTCACTAATTTGCCATTCAGAATCTGAGAGCCGGAATTTCCCACAAATACAGTGGTAAACATATTCACTTCCCGGTTACGCAGTTCCCCCAATGTACAGGTAACTGCCTTTGTCCCCTCTCTTCCAATATTTTCCACATAACCACATGCCCGCTCCGGCTCTATTTCTTCCAGTAAAATATCGCATGCTCTCCGTAAATAGTCATGTCTCTTATGACTGGACGGATTGTAAATAGCAATGGCAAAATCTCCCATTGCTGCCGCACGCAGCCGTTTTTCGATTTTCTCCCATGGAGTCAGCAGGTCGCTGAGACTAATGACACAGAAATCATGGTTTAGCGGTGCTCCCAAAACTGCCGCCCCGCTGCTTGCCGCCGTAATTCCAGGGACCACACGAATCTCTATATCCGGATACTCCGCTCCGAGTTCATACATCAAGGAAGCCATTCCGTAAATTCCGGCATCTCCACTACATATCATGGCTACCCGTTTTCCTTTTTCTGCTTCTTCAAAGCACATCTTGCATCTTGCCACCTCCTGCTTCATCGGTGTGGAGAGAAATTCTTTCTCCGAAAAACGTACTCCGAGAAGCCGCAGATACACGGGATATCCTACAATCACATCGGACTCTTCCAACACACGGATGGCCTGTCCCGTCATCATTTCTTCCTCTCCGGGTCCCATCCCTACTACATATATTTTAGATTTCATCGAAACAAATCCTCCAATCCCGCTTTGCAATTGCAAGCGTCATTCCATCCTCCGCTTCCTTTTTCACAAGCAAAGTGCCACCGGTTTTACATGCCTTTAATGCCGAGCGTTCACAAACATTATCCACGCCTATCGTCTGCTTCACGAAATCAGACCCGGAAAATATCCCTTCCACTTGATTCAGTACTTCCGCGGAGTAAGTCACGAAAGGAATGCCCATTTTCTGGCTCCAGCCAAGTAATCCTTCTTCTCTTGCTTTTTGTTCTACAGAGGCAAGAGTGTAAATCTGTCGTATCGATATTCCTTCTCTGTTCAGGATTTTCGCAATAAATGCCCTTATCTTCTCTTCTTCTTTTCCTTTTTTGCAGCCCATTCCGAGCACATATTCCTTTGGAATCAAAGTCAAAAGTGAATCGCATACAATCGGTTTCTCCGTAATCAGCACATCCACCGGTTTTTCCGGTGGATAAGAAACTACTTCTACTGCATTCGGAAGCTTTGTACCTGTTATCCTGCCTTCTTCTACGGATAACGTAATCCGCTTTCCCGCAAGCACTTTGGAAGAAACCTTTGCAATTCCTTCTTTATTCTGAATCCACAATCCATTTTTCTTCGCAAATATATCTACCGCAAATTTATCATTAATATCCGTAGCCGTGGTAATCACTGGAACAGCTTCCATCCGTTCTGCCAGTAAATATGCCAGTTCATTGGCTCCACCTACATGACCGGACAAAACAGGAATCACATAGTGTCCCTTTTCATCCATTACCAGAACCGGACTGTCCTGCAGCTTGTCCACCAGATTTGGGGCGATGGCACGAACCGCAATTCCACAGGCTCCAATAAATAACAGCGCATTTCTCTGCTTCATCTGTTCTTTCGTCCATACGGCCAGTCCCTGCTCTTTGACTGCTTCCTTCGTAAAACATTGAATATCCCAGTCTTTTATACAATCCTGCACTTTAAGGGCAATCCTGTTTCCATTTTCCGTAAAACTGATTATACTTAATCTTCGCATGATTCTTCCTTTGCCTGTCTGAATTCCGTTGAAAAATCCGGTGCATATAAACGGGATTTCTGATAGTTCTGATGTGCAATCACCTCTCCCACAAGCACCAGTGCTGTCTTTGTAATTCCATGCTCTGCTGCCGTCTGTTCCAGTTCTGCCACGGTACAACGATATGCTTCTTCCTCCGGCCACGTTGCCTTATAAATCAGTGCCGTAGGGGTATCTGCCCCATAGCCTCCTGCAATCAGCCTCTTCGATAATTCTCCAAGCATTCCGGTACTTAAATAAATTGCCATCGTTGCCTCATGAGCTGCAAAGCTTTCTATCTGCTCCTTTTCCGGCACTTTGGTCTTTCCCTCCATCCGGGTGATAATCAGGGACTGGGAAATGCCCGGCAGGGTGTATTCCAGATTTAAGGAAGCTGCTGCTCCAAAACAGGCACTGACTCCCGGACAGCTCTCATAGGAAATACCCAGTTCGTCCAACATATCCATCTGCTCCCGCACAGCACCGTACACGCTCTGGTCACCCGTATGCAGACGCACCGTCATCTTCTGTTCCTGTTCTGCCTGTTTCATCACATCAATGACTTCATCCAGTGTCATTTTCGCACTGTTATAAATCTCACATTCTTTTTTCGCATACTCCAGAAGCTGCGGATTTACCAGAGAACCGGCATAAATAATCACATCCGCCTGTTCCAGCATATGCATTCCGCGCACTGTAATTAAATCTGCCGCTCCGCATCCTGCGCCAACAAAATAAACCATTCTTCTACCCCCTTGCTTCTGGCAAGCTCGCCAAATTCATTTACATATAGTTCACAGTCAATAGATAGTTTTCCGCCTGCCCGCTTATCCAGATAATAACAGATACGGTCTACTACTTCCTGCATGATTGCATCCCTTTTTCCGGTTTCATTTAAAATCCGCACTGCCTCTTCCGTAGTCACACATTCCAGAAGCTGTCTGATTTTCTCCACTTCCACCTCATGTTTTACTGCCAGTGCTGCCAAAATCTCCATTCTGCAGTCCGCTTCTCTGGAATGGGTGTTCATAATTCCACCGGCCACCTTCACTAATTTTCCCAAATGTCCGGTAATCAATAACTTCTGAAAGCCAAGTTCCACTGCCATATCAATGGTCTGTCCGATGAAATTACTGCATTTCACGCTCTTATCCAAATCATAGCCGTAGGTCTTCCAGATAAAATCCTGTCCATAATTGCCCGGTGTAATTGCCACATAATCATACCCCAGTGCTTTTCTCTGGCTTAATTCCACCCGGATTGTATCTAAAATAGCCTGAGTACTCATGGGCTCTACCACACCGCTTGTTCCAAGAATGGAAATACCACCCACAATACCAAGTCTTGGATTAAAGGTTTTTTCTGCCACCTGTTCACCGCCCGGAGCTGATATCTCGATACAAAGTCCCCCCTGATAATCTGCTGCCTCGCACACTTCCTGAACTTCCCTTGTTATCATTTCCCGTGGCACATGGTTAATGGCTGCATTTCCAACCGGCTGGTCCAGTCCGGGTTTCGTCACTTGGCCTACTCCATTTCCACCGTCAATAAAAATCCCCGTTTCATTTGCATAAGACACACTGGCATAAATCAGAAGCCCCGTTGTCACATCCGGGTCATCGCCACCATCTTTCTCCACCCCGCAGGAAACTTTGGTTTCTGATTTGGAAATATCCCTGATTTTCGCCTCATAGAGAATGCCTTTGGGTGTTTCAATGATAATCGTTTCTTTTCGTTTTCCGGTCAACAGCATGTAAGCTGCTGCCTTGGCTGCTGCTGCCGCACAGCTTCCCGTCGTAAATCCCTGCCGCATTCTTATCTCCCCAGTTCGTACAAAATCGCATTACAGATAGCTGCCGCCACATTGCTTCCGCCTTTTCGTCCACGGTTCACAATGTACGGAATATCTGTCTGTAAAATCAGTTCCTTGGCCGCCTCTACATTGACAAACCCCACTGGTACTCCAATGATAAATGCCGGTCGGAAGGTTCCGCTTTGTATCATTTCATATAACTGAATCAGCGCAGTCGGTGCATTTCCCACTGCAAAAATCACCGGCTTTTGAATCCCTGCTGCCTTCTCCATGCTGACCGTGGCACGAGTTACTTGTCGTTCTTTGGCAATTCTTGCCACATCCTCATCTGCCATAAAGCAATGGGCCTCTCCCCCATGACATGCCAATGTCTTTTTATTAATTCCCGCCAGAGCCATATTGGTATCCGTCACAATATCTGCCCCGTTTTGAATCAGTTCTTTCGCAATGGCAACTGCATTTGGTGAGTAGGTCATGGTCTGCGCATAGTCAAAATCCGCACTGGTGTGAATGACCCGCTTTGTTACCATCTCCGTTTCCGGTGAAAGTGTAATTCCCCTGTTGCGCAGTTCTTCAGAAATAATCTCAAAGCTTCTATGTTCAATATCTTCTGGAAGTACATGTTCTATATTAAGCATTTGATTTCTCCTATCTTTTCTAATAATCTTTCATTTTCTGCTCTTGTTTTTACTGCAATCCGGTAATAGCCTTTTACCAGTCCTTTATAATTACTGCAATCGCGAATCAGGATTTTCCGTTTTAACAGCTCCTCATAAAGAGGCAACTCTGTCTTTATCATCAGGAAATTGGCGCTGCCCGGATAAACAGTCAGCCCCATTTTCGCAAGGCCATTTACCACAAATTCCCGTTCTGCTGCCACATAGGTTCTGGTCTGCTCTATAAATGCCGTTTCTTCGGCACAGGCTGTTCCTGCCGCCTCCGCAAAAGTAGAAATATTCCACTCCGGTAAATGCCGTTTTATTTTTCGCATCAGTTCTTCATTAGAAGAAACCAGATAACCAAGCCGCACACCCGGTATAGCAAAAATCTTGGTAAATGCACGCACAATCATGAGATTCTCATACTGATTTACCTCTGAAAGCATAGAATATGCCTCCTCGCAAAATTCAATAAAGCACTCATCCAGTACCACGTAAATGTTCTGTTCTTTACAATAATCAAGAATTCGCACAAGTACTTCCTGCCTTAACAGCATTCCCGTAGGATTATTTGGATTTGCAAGAAAAACCATATCTGTATCTGACGGAATCTCATTTATCACCGTTTCATCCAGTGTAAATCCCTGTTCTTCTTTCATATAGAAATATTGAATCTTACAGTCAGCATTTTCTGCCACATATTCGTATCCATAGAATGAGGGAACTGGTATCCAGACCTTCTCTGGCCGCAGTGTATGCATAACAGCCAGAAAAAGTTCCGATGCACCATTTCCAAATAAAATGGTATTCTCAGGTATTCCAAGCATATTACTTACCGCTTCCGTCAGCCGTTGTACTTCTATATCCGGATATCTGGTGCACGTACCCACTGCTTCTATCAGCGCCTGCCTGACTTTGTCTGGTATTCCCAATGGATTAATGTTAACCGAGAAATCCAACTCCACCTCATTCCGGTAAATATCTCCTCCATGAATCATAATCTTTCTCCTGCCTGTCATTTTTCTTTATCATTTTCTCTTATCATCTTCTGGCATTCTTTGTCCAAGCTATCTCTTACATTTCCAAATAAATGCCGCTTAATATCAGCACACACAAGATTTCAATGATCCACGCTGTCCTGTACATCAAATGATTGGCACGACAGATATCTTCTATCTCTACCACTCTTGTCTTATCTCCAATATAGGGTTTCTTTACAAGCTTTCCAAAATAACTGGCATCTCCTGCAAGCTGGATTCCAAGCGCCCCTGCACACACGGCTTCCGTATGAGCCGAATTTGGACTTGCATGATTGCTTTTATCCCGTTTGTAAATCCGGTAAGCATCTTTCATGCTATAAGCTTTTCCCGGTAATCCCGCTGCCAGAATCATAGTCCACGCACTTACTCTTGCCGGTATGAAATTCACAATGTCATCCAGTTTCGCTGCTGCCCTTCCAAAATTCAAATACTTCTCATTTTTATAGCCAATCATGGAATCCATGGTATTGACTGCCTTATATGCAAAACCAAGCACCGGGCCTCCAATCGCCGTGTAAAGCATGGGGGCAATGACTCCGTCGGATGTATTTTCTGCCACCGTCTCAATCGCCGCCTTGGCAACTCCGGTTTCATCCAGACAGTCCGTATCTCTTCCTACAATCATGGAAACGGCTTTTCTCGCACCGCTCAAATCCTCTTTTTTCAGTTCCTGATACACCTTCATGCTTTCCACTTTCAGGGATTTTGCAGCAAGAATCTGATAGGTCATAACAGACTCTACCACACATCCCGCTATCTTATTCCATTTATATGCAAGGGCAAGCACCAGTCCGCTGCAAAAAACCGTAGCACACACTACAACCAGAACCATCCATCTGCCCTGCTGTCTTTCCTGCTCTGGTGTTACCCCGTCTTTTTCTTTTCTCAAAAACTGTTCCGTTCTGCTGATCAATGTTCCAATCAGCCGAATCGGATGCGGCAGCCAATGCGGGTCACCGAATAACCCATCTAATAAAAATCCGGCTGCAAACGCTATGATATGATACTGCATCGTATTTCCTGCTTTCTTTCTAATATCGCCTGAATCATTTTGCCATTCTTTATCTGATAATCAAAATAATCCCCGCCAAAAAAACGGCTTCCAAGCGCCATAATCGTGCCTCCGTGAACCACAATACTTACTCGTTCTACCTGTTTTGGCAGCATGGAAACCATCTTTTCCATACCACTGGCGCATCGCTCTATAAACTGTTCCCTGCTCTCTCCGCCCGGAAATGCAGTCACGCCTCCACTGTCAATCCATGCCTGATAATCTGGATTTTCACTTAATTCTTTGTAGTTTTTCCCTTCAAACAGTCCAAAATCTATTTCATTCCATTCCGGCAGTGCGATAAGACTCCTTCCCGGATAAATCAACTCTGCCGTTGTCTTACACCGCTTCATGGCACTTGTAAATACCACGTCTGCCTCCGGATAATATCCGGCATTTACCCTGTCCAGAATTTCCTGTTTTCCTGCCTCTGTCAAATCTTCATCTGTTCTTCCGAGATATCGTCCCTCCAGATTCGCCTCTGTCTTACCATGACGAATCAAAGAAATCATTACTTGATTTTCTGACCCATTCCACATATGACTCTCACTACTTCCTCTGCCTGTTCTGCAATAGCAATCAGCATTCTGCCCGTCCGCTCCCGGTATTCTCTTTCGAATGCATCCATAGGAACTAAACCGTTTCCAATCTCATCACTGATGAAAATACAGTCTTTATGGGTTTGCAGATATTTCATCAATAACTGTTCCGGCTCTACATTCTGCTTTAACATCTCTCTCACCCACAAATGAAAATGATTGATAATCACTTTTTCATCCGTATCGGGCAGACTGGCTTCTGCCACTTTCCAGTTTTCTGTCTGATATGTTTTGTGTACATATTGCAGTTTTCCCTGCGCATATCCGCCTATAATTAATTTCATCCTGCATCCTCTTGTTATCTATCGTCTACTTTTATTTATCGTCAGCATTTTATTTATCATCTGCTTTCAGTTTGCAGTTTACGCCCTGACTGTAACTTACTGCCAGCAAAGGCTTTAAACTCCAACTGCCAGTATACAAATAAGTGCTCCCATCACCGCCATTACGCCCTCACATACTGTCACAAAATATCCTGCGGTATCTCCCGTGATTCCGCCAAGTTCTTTCTTCGTCTTCTGGTAATAATATCCAAATACGGCAAATGTCATTCCTGCCACAAGACCGCCTGCCACAACCGACTGTGCTAACATAAATACCACGCATACAATGCATTGGAGCAATAGAATGTTTCGCACAAGTCTGGTTCTGGATACCTCATCAAAGGTATGGAGAAGTCCATCTTTCTTTGCTTTGGGGAATACCAATACTGCGATTCCACTTAAGGTACGTGACAGAAAAAAGCCTGCACATACAATCCGTAACACAACCATATTCTGAATTTCTGAATATGCTGCCAGATAAATCATACCATAAAGTGCCAGCATAATCACGGCAAAGGCTCCAATATGAGAATCCTTCAAAATCTCCAGTTTCCGCTCTTTTTCCTGATAGGAATGAAAGGCATCCATGGTATCCATAAAGCCATCTACGTGAAAACCACCGGAGACAGCAAGTGGAATAATGCCGCACATCAGTACCTGACACACCATTCCTATCTCCCATTTCTGGCAAAGCACACACCAGCCATATAATAAGAGTCCGATAACACCGCCTATCCACGGGAAAAAGCACATCATATACCGCATATCCTCTTCCTTCCACTCGAACTGTGGAACTGGAATCTTCGAATAAATCGAAAATGCAATAAAAAATGATTTAATAATGGACATCCTGCTTTTCTCCTTTCATCCAGACCGGGATTCCCACCACCACTTCGATGACTGTATCTGCCTCCTGTGCAAGTGCTGTGTTAATTTCTCCAAGAGCCTCAATATAATTCAGCGTAGTGGCATCGTAGTTTGTTCCTTCCTCTGAAATATTATTTGTCACAATCACCAGTTCACCTGTCTTATCACGCAGCATACTTATTCCCTGTAATATTTTAGAAACAACTATATTCTTTTCGCGGATTTCCTGCTCCGCAAACATTTCATTTGCAGCCAGATTGGACATACATTCCAAGAGAACCACACTTTCTTTCTCCATAACCGCCCTTGCAGCCGTCTCTATCTCCGACGGGCATTCAATCGTCTGAAAACCTTTTCCCTGTCGCTGAGTCCTGTGCTTTTCAACTTTCTTTTGTCCTTCTTCATCATACACCTTCATGGTGGCAACATAATATTTTCTTCGTCCTCTGGCAATTTCGTCTATATATTGTTCAGCAAAAGCAGACTTGCCGCTTCCGCTTCCGCCAATGATTACTGTCATCATCTTATTGAAACCTCTCGTAAGGCTGAATTTCGATATCATGGAACGTTGTTTTTTCCTCATACACACAAAGTGCCATGTCAAGTAACGCAAAAAGCATAACTGCCCCTGTTCCCTCGCCAAGTGCCAGTCTTGCATCAATGACCGGGTGTAAATCCAATTCTTCCATCAGACTTTCAAATGCAGGCTCTTTTCCTTTATGGGATGGAAGCAGGTATGCCTTGACCCCGGGATACATCCGCTCTGCCACAAGTGCTGCCGCAAAGCTGATAACTCCATCCAGCACAATCGGTACATGATGGATAGCACCACCAATACACACCCCTGTAAGTCCGGCAATATCAAGTCCTCCAACCGTCCGCAGCACCTCAAAAGGCTCCGCTTCATAAAGATGATATTTTTCGATAGCATTCTGAATTACCTGTTGTTTTTTCAGAAGCCCCGCATCGCTAAGTCCGGCACCTCTCCCGGTCACCTGCTCCGCTTTACATCCAAGAAGGGAGGCAATCACTGCACTGCTTGTGGTGGTATTTCCAATTCCCATTTCTCCCGTAGCAAGAATCTGATAACCTTTTTCCTTGTATTCTGCTACCAAATCTATTCCTGTACAAACAGCCTTCCATGCTTCCCTGACGGTCATTGACGGTTCTTTACTGAAATTCCGGGTGCCTTTCCGCACGGATTTCTGAAGCAGTCCCGGAATTTTTTCAGGAATATTGATTCCGATATCAACGGGAAATACATCTGCCCCAATGGAGGCCGCCATTTTCCCTACAGAAGAAAGCCCCTTCGTCATTTCCTTTGCCACGGCCGCTGTCACTTCCTGCCCGCTTTGGCTGATGCCTTCTTCCACGATACCATTATCCGCACACATGACAAGTACCGCTTTCTTATCCAGACAAATCTGTGTCTTTCCTGTAATTGCACCAATCTGGGAAATGAGTCCTTCAAATGTTCCCATTCCATCCAGTGGTTTTGCCACCATATCCCAGTTCTTTTGTACTTGTCTGCGCACCGTTTCATCCGGCTTTGTAATCACAATCTGCGCTGGTACTTTGTGTTCATTTTCCAACCGCTATTCCTCCAGTCTGGCTTCTCTTAACATTCCATAAATGGCATCCATATCCAAGTATGCCCGGAGTGTGTCGGCAAGCTTATCGTACTGCATTTCCTTAAATGCCTGATAATCCGAAAACTCCATATGTTCCAATGTAATTCCTTTTTTCGCAGCCAGTGCTTCTATCATACGCACTGCCATGGTTCCGTAATCAAATAGTCCATGTACATAGGAACCATATACCTGTGTCTTTTCATCGTATACCATCGTATCGGTACATGGACTGCCATCCCGCCATCTTGTCTTTCCCATATGAATTTCATAACCGCTATACGGCATTTCTGAAATGCACTGGAAAATTCCCTCTACAGGATTCAAATGTCCTTCTGTCTGGCATCTGGTCTTGTCCTTTTCTAATATGGTATCCAGTGGAAGCAGACCCATTCCATTTAATTCTCCGCCTTCTTCCACTTCATAAGGGTCAGAAATACGCATTCCAAGCATCTGATAGCCGCCGCAGATTCCACAGACCGGAATTTTCTCCGACCATTTCTTCACGGCTGCCTCTAAGCCGTTCTGGCGCATCCATTTCAAGTCCCCCATGGTGTTCTTGCTTCCCGGCAGGAAAATCAGATCCGGGCTTTGCAGTTCACTGACCGATGTGACATACCGCACGGAAACACCTTTCATCTGCTCAAATACATTGAAATCCGTGAAATTGGAAATCCTTGGATAGCGGATGACTGCCAAATCAATCCATCCTGCCTCTTTCTTGTCAAATCTTTCCGTCAGGCTGTCCTCATCTTCCAATGACAAATCCATGTATGGAACTACCCCCACAACCGGAACCTGTCCTTTTTCTTCCAGAATCGTAATTCCCGGGTCCAGAATCGACTTATCTCCACGAAACTTATTGATTATCAGGCCTTTGACTCTTTCCTTCTCCTCGTCAGTAAGCAAGGATAAGGTTCCCAAAAGCTGTGCAAACACACCGCCCCGGTCAATATCCCCTGCAAGCAGAACCGGTGCATCCACCATCTCTGCCATTCCCATATTTACAATATCATTTTCACGCAGATTAATTTCTGCCGGACTTCCTGCCCCTTCAATCACAATAATATCTGCCTCTTCTTCCAGTTTACGGAAAGCCTTTTTGATGTCCGGTATAAGCTGTACCTTATAAGCAAAATAGTCTTTTGCGCTCATATTTCCCAGAACTTCTCCATTTACAATGACCTGGGAACCTGTATGATTCGTAGGTTTCAGCAGAATCGGATTCATACAGACCATAGGACGGATTCCTGCTGCTTCCGCCTGCATGACCTGTGCCCGCCCCATTTCCAGTCCTTCTTCCGTAATAAAGGAGTTCAGTGCCATATTCTGGGATTTGAACGGAGCGACCCGGTATCCATCCTGCTTAAAAATGCGGCAAAGCCCTGCTGCCAGAAGACTTTTTCCTGCATTTGACATGGTTCCCTGTACCATAATCACCTTTGCCATAATGTCATTTATCCTTTCTGCATTCTCTGCTCAAACTCTGTATAAAAATCATCCCCATAAGGAGTCAGATAAAACTGTTGCAATATCTGAAGGTCGATTTCTTTGGCTTTCTCCGGATGCCTCTCAATCAATGCTTCCATATCTTTTAAATAATAATGCCACCGGTTTACAAATGTCTCGTATTTGCCAAACTCCGGTGTATTTATCCACTTCTTTACCTTAACTTTCGTCCGATTTGTCTTTTTACACTCATGTGTCTGCAGAAAATACTGGAAACTTCCATTCTCATAATATCTTCCCAGAGGAAACAGTCTGCAGATTCCCGGTCTGATTGCATGAATCGTACATCTGCCCTCTTCATTCAAAAACGCACAACATTCACGGGAACCCTGCATTTTCAGATTTGGCAGAATAATCCCATCCACCACATTCAGTTCTAAATAGCTTGCAAGCAATGCTTCAAAAGACTGATTTAATCCTGTTGTAAGGCGATGGACATCCAGCGGGTCCAAAATAATTGAGTTTCCCATTCCGCAGCAGCAGGCAAAGCAGCCCTGACAGTCTCCGCAGTCTGCCTTTACCAGATCATTGCTTCCGTACAGCCTGCCATCGGAAATTTCTTTCAAATCTATGTTTCGCTTCATTTTCTTTATACTCCTTCCAGCGTAAATGGCGGGATAAAGCTCTCCTTAGCCGTATCGCCCTCTTGAATATACGCCTGCGTAACTCCAATGGAAATGGCATAATCCACCAACCAGTCATACACCTTTTCTTTTACTTTCTGGTTCAGTTCCGGATACTGGTCTGCATCCAGTGAATCCAGTGGTGTATACTGGTTCATCAAACTCATGTAAATGCTGTCTCCATAGGTATTATATAAATAGCTTACGATTCTTTTTGCGTCCTCCAAACACCCCGGCAGTAACAAATGCCGTACAATAACTCCCTTTGTCATCATTCCATTATCATCAAACTTTGGCTCTCCTGTCTGTCTCACCATTTCTGCCAAAGCCGCTCTTGCCTTCTCCGGGTAATCCTCCGCAAAGGAATACCGCTTCGCATGTCTGGGATTCCAATATTTAAAATCAGGAAGATAGATATCCACATAGCCCTCTAACATTTTCAGAGTTTCCACTTCTTCATAGCCACTGGTATTGTAGACAATTGGAACTGCAAGTCCTCTTTTTCTTGCCATCTGAAGGGCTTTCCGAATCTGTGGCACGAAATGAGTCGGAGTCACCAGATTGATATTATTGGCGCCCTTTGCTTCCAGTTCCAGAAAAATTTCGGACAGCCGTTCAATCGAAATACATTTTCCCACTTCACCTGTTGCTATCTGATGGTTCTGGCAGAATACGCATCGCAGGGTACATCCTGTAAAAAATACCGTTCCTGAGCCTTTTTCACCGGAGATACAAGGTTCCTCCCACATATGAAGTGCCGCCCTTGCCACACGGACCTGCTCAGTCTCTCCACAAAATCCACTTTTTCCATTTTCCCGGTCTGCCATACAATGTCTCGGACAAAGTGTACACGCTGCCATGGTCTGCCCCTCACTCTCTATCTGTCTTCTTTATCTTTGTTCTCTGTTTTTACCGTCTGTCTTTTTGTTCCTACGGAAAATCAACTGTACCCATTATATCTTTTCTTGCCGTCAGAAACAATATTTTTACTGGTATTTTTCGCATAAGGGTGTTAAACTCATAGGTAGAATATATTTTCACTGGAGGTAGGAATATGAGTAAAATTGACGAAGTAAGAAGCGCTATGGTCGCTGCCATGAAAGCAAAAGATAAAGATACCAAGGAAACCTTATCTGCACTCCTCGCTGCACTGAAAAACAAGGCAATTGACAAACGTGCTGACCTGACCGAAGAAGAAGAAATTCAGGTTATCTTAAAAGAAATCAAACAGACAAAGGAAACTTTGGAAATGACTCCGGCAGACCGTACCGATATTATCGACGAATGCAAGAAACGTCTTGCTGTACTGGAAAACTACGCACCTAAGATGATGGATGAAGCAGAAATTAAAGAAGTAATTGCTTCTGTTCTGGCAAAACTGGAAATTGAAACACCAACCGCCAAGGATAAAGGCCGTATCATGAAAGAATTAATGCCTCAGGTAAAAGGTAAAGCTGATGGCTCACTGGTAAACCAGATTCTTATGGGAATGCTGCAGTAATATTTTTCTTAAACAAAGAATGTGCCAAGGCACATTCTTTGTTTATCAGGAAGGAACTTTTCTGATAACTATCCTCTTCAGATAATACTCCTCAGAAAAAGAGCCTGAGACAGGAGACTCACGCCAACTATCTCAGACTCTTTGTTTTACTTACACCAGTTGCAGAAAATACAACGTCTAATCACTATACTCTTGAAAAAACTCAAACAATCCATCCAACGCTTTCGACAGTGCTTTCACTTCTTCTTCCGAAAGCTTCTCCATCGCCGACTCCACCATCTTCTTATGGAATGCTTCGTGATGCCGGTATGCCTTCTCTCCTTTCGGAGTCAGGCGGATATACACGATCCTGCGGTCCGCCTCACTGCGCTCTCTCACCACATACTTCTTATTCACAAGACTGTTCATAGACGTCGTAAGGGATCCGACGGTAATCCCCAGCTTCCGTGCAATCGTGGACATGTTATTCCCTTCCCCAAGACCTACTGCTTCAATAATATGCATATCATTGTTCGTAAGGTCCTTGAATTCCTCGGTAATAACCGCATTCTCCTCCAATTTCCATATATCGTTAAACAAATGTACCATCAAATTGTTGATGCTTTTGTATTCGTCCACGTCTGTCTCTCCCTCTGCTTCTCTTCTACAGTCAATTATACACGGAGATCAAGCAAAGAATCAATGACTTCTTTCACTGTTTCGATTTTTTCTGTCTTCCATGCATCTGCGCCGCAGAATAAAAGTGCTTCTCCGATGTTTCCTCTCGCTGCATTGGCCAGAGCGTCCGTGATACAGTACGGAGTCTCTGCCGGATTGCAGGTCTTAATACATCCCAGACATTTCTTCGGTGCGCATCGCTCTCCTGCCATGATATGATTGATAAACGGATTCTTGATTGCACGTCCCGGCATTCCCACCGGACTTTTTACGATGATGATGTCTTCTTTTTTTGCATTGATATAACTCTGTTTATAACGGATATCTGCATCGCACTCCCAGGTCGTCACGAATCTGGTTGCCACCTGAACAGCATTCACACCAAGTTCGAATGCATGTTTTACATCTGCTGCTTCATAGATTCCACCTGCAAGCGCAACCGGAATCTGACAGCTGTATTTTTCTTCGTATGTTTTTACAACTGCCCGGATTTTCCGTATTTCCTGATCATAGGTCTCCTGATCGAACGCTGCCAACTGCTCCATGTCAAAGCCAAGATGGCCTCCCGCCCTCGGTCCTTCAATCACCAGAAGGTCTGCTGTACGTCCATACTTTTTGTCCCAGTATTTTAAGATGACCTTTGCGGATTTCTCGGTAGACACGATCGGTGCGATCTTGGTTTCGGTTCCTTCTACGAACGCCGGAAGTTCTGTCGGAAGCCCTGCTCCGGAGATGATCAGATCCGCTCCTGCCTTTGCGGCACATCGTACGTGCTGTTCGTAATCTTTCAGTGCAACCATAATATT
Organism: uncultured Lachnospiraceae bacterium; assembly: GCA_900554415.1. GTDB lineage: Bacteria > Bacillota > Clostridia > Lachnospirales > Lachnospiraceae > Allocoprococcus. The sequence goes on from USGU01000004.1 coordinate 51,260, forward strand.
GAAACCGATCACACCATCGGGCGCGATGGCACGCGCCTTTTCAAGCTCTGTCCGGATGGCTCTTTGGTTCGCCTCCTTCGGATTCTTTTCGAAATCCGGCTCGCGAAATCCGATCTGGGCAGTGGAAATGATTCCTACACCGCCCTCTTTTGCAACCGCGCCTGCCAGTCCTGCAAGACTGACTCCGACACCCATTCCGCCCTGAATCAATGGCTTTCTAATTGTCAAATCTCCTATTTTAAAGGATGGATATTCCATATTTCCACCTGAACCTTTCTTCTGAATCTTCTGTGAAATCCCCCGGTTCCACTGTTACATATTGCGGAATCTCTGGTATCTCTTTTCTGCCAGTTCTTCCCCTGTTAACTGCAGATGTTCTCTCAGGAAATGCTGCATCGCCCGATCCATCTCCCCCGTTACCTCTGCCAGATTCTCTACCGTCAGATGTTCCGGCTCTGCCAGCACACGTTCTACGATTCCTGCTTCTTTCAAATGCTTTGCAGTCAGTTTCATAACTCCCGCTGCTTCCTGGGCACGCTTGCTGTCTTTCCAGAGGATGCTTGCGAACCCTTCCGGTGACAAAATGGAGTAAATGGAGTTTTCCAGCATCCACACTTCATCCGAAGTTGCCATAGCAAGTGCGCCGCCGCTTCCGCCTTCTCCGATCACTACGGAGAGAACCGGTACTTTAAGCGCCGACATCTCAAACAGGTTGCGCGCGATGGCTTCTCCCTGTCCACGTTCCTCTGCTTCCAGTCCGCAGAATGCGCCCGGTGTATCCACGAAGCAAATGATCGGACGCTGGAATTTTTCTGCCTGCTTCATGAGACGCAAGGCTTTTCGGTATCCATCCGGAGACGGCATACCAAAGTTGCGCTCAATATTTTCCTTCGTGTTTCTTCCTTTTGCCTGTGCGATCACTGTCACCGGCATCCCGTGGAAACGTGCAATTCCACCGATGATTGCTTTGTCATCTTTGAAATAGCGGTCTCCGTGAAATTCTACGAAATCGGTAAACATGGACTCGATATAGTCAGAACCTACCGGACGATCCTTCTGTCTGGAGATCTGTACCCGCTCCCATGCAGTTTTGCGCATTTCTTCCGGCTCCACGTTTTCCACTGTTTCCCCGGTCATTTTCTTGATCATCTCTGCATTCTGCCCAGCTTCATGCATTTTCACAATCTTCGCCAATGTTTCTCGCAGCTGTGGTCGTTCTACAATCTTATCAACAAATCCATGCTCCAGCAGGAACTCGGATCTCTGGAATCCTTTCGGAAGCTTCTGTCCGATAGTCTGCTCGATGACACGCGGTCCGGCAAATCCTACCAATGCATTCGGTTCTGCAAAAATAATGTCTCCAAGCATGGCAAAGCTTGCTGTCACGCCGCCGGTGGTCGGATCAGTCAGTACGGTCACATAGAGCTGACCGGCATCGTGATGACGCTTCAGCGCTGCCGAAGTCTTGGACATCTGCATCAGCGAATGAATTCCTTCCTGCATTCTCGCGCCGCCGGAGCAGGTGAAGATAATGATCGGAAGTTTTTCGTCGGTTGCACGTTCTACTGCACGGGTAATCTTTTCTCCGACCACTTTTCCCATACTTGCCATCAGAAATCTGCCGTCGCAGACTGCAAGCACCACATCACTTCCCTGGATCTTCGCTTTTCCCGTCACAACGGCCTCATCAAGTCCGGTTTTTTCCTGCAGTGCCTGCACCTTTTCTTCGTATCCCTTGTAATGAAGCGGATTGCCGGAAATCAGACCGGTATCCCATTCTTCAAAGCTTCCCTCGTCAGCCACCATTTCCACACGTCTCTTGGCGTGTACACGAAAATAGTTCCCACACTTCGGACAGATATAGTATCCGTTCTTCACATCCTCTGTCATGATCGCTGCCTTACAGGAATTGCACTTTTTCAGCAGCCCTTCCGGTACCTCCGGAGCAGCGTTCCTCTCAGTGTGCGCCCCCGGTGCGTGCACCTCGGCCAGCGAAATATAATTCTTACGATTCGTCTTTTTAAACATATTCGATAACTTCACGTTTTTTCCTCCTTACGCACACCGGATTTTCGTCTATTCTGTCATGCCCTTCAGCAGTTCCTGTTCCTTATCCGCGATGAACTCAATGTCAAATTTGCCTGCCTGATAATCCGGATGATTCAGAATCTCATACTGATAATCCACGTTTGTGTCGATACCTTCTATAATTACTTCTCCAAGCGCACTGCGCATCTTCATGATAGCTTCCGCTCTGTTTTTTGCATATACGATCAACTTTGCCAGCATATTGTCATAATATGGCGGCACAGTGTAACCACTGTAAATTGCGGAATCAATCCGTACTCCCTTTCCTCCCGGAAGATACATATCTGTGATCGTTCCCGGGCATGGGCGGAAGTTTTTCGCAGGATTCTCCGCGTTGATCCGGCACTCAATGGCGTGTCCGGTAAGCTGTACATCTTCCTGTCGATAGGAGAGTTCTCTTCCGTCCGCGATCCGGATCTGCTCTTTAATCAGATCGATCCCTGTCACCCATTCTGTGACCGGATGTTCCACCTGAATCCGGGTATTCATCTCCATAAAATAGAACTTCCCTGTCTTTTCCAGAAGGAACTCGATGGTTCCAGCATTTTCATAGCCGGATGCCTTTGCCGCTTTCACAGCCGCCTCTCCCATCTCCTTGCGAAGTGCTTCGGAGATTGCCGGACATGGCGACTCCTCGATCAGCTTCTGGTGGTTTCTCTGGATAGAGCAGTCACGCTCCCCCAGATGAATGACATTTCCATATTTATCGGCAAGGATCTGGAACTCGATGTGTTTTGGATGCTCTACAAAATGCTCCAGATACATAGTTCCATCTCCAAATGCAGCTTTTGCTTCTTTTTGTGCGGTATTAAATGCCACTTCGAACTCTTCCGGAGTCTGAGCCACACGCATGCCTTTTCCACCACCGCCAAGTGCTGCCTTGACAATCACTGGATAGCCGATCTCCCCTGCTATCTCTGCTGCGGCATCTGCCTCATAGAGGGGCTCATTACATCCCGGGATTACCGGAACTCCTGCCTCTACCATGGTGCATCTTGCCTGAGACTTGTGTCCCAGTTTCCGGATCGCCTCCGCAGATGGTCCGATGAAAATGATGTTACATCTCGCACAAAGTTCTGCAAATTTGCTGTTCTCTGACAGGAACCCGAATCCCGGATGGATGGCATCCGCCCCGGATACGATGGTCGCGCTGACGATCTGTTCCATGTTCAGATAACTGTCTGTAGATGCTGCCGGACCGATGCAGACTGCTTCGTCTGCAAGCTGTGTATGGAGTGCTTCTTTATCTGCCTCTGAATAAATGGCAACCGTCTCGATTCCCATTTCCCGGCATGCACGGATGATCCGCACGGCAATCTCTCCACGGTTGGCGATCAATACTTTCTTAATCATGTCTTCCCCTATCCAATCATCAGTGATAATTCTGCTTTTACTGCGACTTCACCGTCAACCGATGCGATTGCTTCACCGATGACCAGTGGTCCTTTCTGACGGATGATCTTCGCTTCCAGCTTCAGTTTATCTCCCGGAACAACTTTTCTGCGGAATTTGCAATTCTTGATTCCACCAAAGTATCCCAGCTTTCCTTTGTTTTCTTCCTGAACCAGAACGGCAACTGCCCCAACCTGAGCCAGTGCCTCTACGATCAGAACACCAGGCATAACCGGCTCCTGCGGGAAATGTCCTGCAAAAAAGTCTTCCCGGTATGTAACACATTTGTATCCAACAGCATATTCGCCCGGTTCGTAATCTTCGATATAATCCACTAGCAGAAACGGATGTCTGTGTGGAATGATTTCTTTAATTTCTGAAATTCCAAGATGTTTCATGTCTGTCTCCTTTTCCTGCTTTCTTACGACACTCTGAACAGTGGCTGTCCGTACTCTACAACTTCTCCGTTTGACACCAGTACTTCCTGAATCACACCGTCGAAATCACTTTCAATGTCATTCATCAATTTCATGGCTTCTACGATTGCAATCGTCTGTCCCTTCTTTACCGTATCTCCTACAGCCACAAATGGATCCGCATCCTCGGCCGGTGCCACGTAAAAGGTTCCGACAAGCGGAGATTTGATCAGTCTTCCCGGCTTTTCTTCTGCTGTATTTTCTGTGCTTTCACTTCCGGAAACTACTGACGGTGCGGCTGCAGAAACCACCGGTGCGGCTGCAAATGCTGCTGTCGGCGCGGTCACTGCTGCTCCGCCGCAGATTGTCTGTACTTTTTCTTTCTGTATATTTAATTTGATTCCATTTTCTTCATACTCGAATCCGGTCAGTTCTGAGTTAGAAACTGCCCCGATCAGTTTTACCAGATGTTCAAATTCCATGTCCTGCACCTCTATCCTTCATACTTCTTCAAAAGGATCGCCGCATTGTGTCCGCCGAATCCCAGAGAATTGCTCATTGCATACTTAATTTCTTTTTCTACCGGCGCACCTACCGCATAGTTCAGATCACAGGCTTCATCTGTTGCTTCTGTTCCTACGGTCTGGTGGATAAAGCCGTCCTGGATAGATTTGACACAGGCAACACATTCTACTGCACCTGCTGCTCCAAGCAGATGACCGATCATAGATTTTGTGGAGTTAATGACAACATCCTTTGCAGCTTCGCCAAATGCTTTCTTGATTGCATAAGTCTCAAACAAGTCGTTGTGGTGTGTGCTGGTTCCGTGTGCATTGATATACTGCACATCAGCCGGTGTGATCCCTGCTTCTTCCATGGCATACTCCATGGCTTTGGCTGCTCCGCTTCCGTCCTCTGCCGGGGAAGTGATGTGGTATGCATCTCCGGTTGCCCCGTATCCCACGAGTTCTGCGTAGATCTTCGCTCCTCTTGCTTTTGCATGCTCCAGTTCTTCCAACACTACAACACCTGCGCCTTCTCCAAGAACGAATCCGCTTCTGTCCTTGTCAAACGGAATCGATGCACGTGCCGGATCTGTGCTGGTCGTCAGTGCAGTAAGTGCGGTGAATCCAGCTACTCCGGTCGGACAGATGCAGCTCTCAGTTCCCCCTGCAAACATGACTTCCGCGTCTCCGTACTGGATGGCACGAAGGGCATCTCCGATACAGTTGGTTCCTGATGCACAGGCTGTTACCACGTTGGTACATTTCCCTTTCAGTCCAAGCTGGATGGAAACATTGCCTGCGGCCATGTTGGAAATCATCATCGGCACCATCAGAGGCGCCACTCTTCCCGGTCCCTTTTCCAGAATGGTGGTATACTGTTTCTCAATCTGCTGAAGACTTCCGATTCCGGATCCGATGATAACGCCACAGCGGAACGGATCTTCTTTTTCAATCTCGAATCCTGCATCCTCGCAGGCTTCCTTTGCTGCCACAACAGCATACTGAGAAAAAGTCTCCATACGCTTTGCCGCTTTGAAATCCATCCGTTCCTTTGCCACAAAGCCCTTGACCTCTGCCGCAATTTTTACTTTATAGTCACTGGTATCGAATTTGGTGATCTCACCGATTCCACATTTCCCAGCTTTTAAGCTGCTCCAGAATTCTTCTACGTTATTTCCAACCGGGGTGATTGCTCCAAGCCCCGTAATCACTACTCTACGTTTCATTTCTTCCTCCTTACATGGCCATTCCGCCGTCTACACTGATCACCTGACCAGTGATGTAGGCTGCTGCATCGGATGCCAGAAACGCTGCGGTCTCTGCGATATCTTCTGCGCTTCCTAAGCGTCCCAGTGGAATCTGTTTCATGGTTTCCTCAATTACCTTCTCAGACAACACGCTTGTCATATCGGTCTCGATAAATCCCGGTGCGATGGCGTTGACGGTAATGTTACGTGAAGCCAGCTCTTTTGCCGCTGATTTGGTCATTCCGATAACTCCGGCCTTCGAAGCCGCATAGTTGACCTGTCCTGCGTTTCCGGAAATGCCGACTACGGAAGACATGTTGATGATCCGGCCGCTTCTCTGCTTCATCATCTGGCGGGATGCGAAACGGATCCCGTGGAAGGTTCCCTTCAGATTCACATCGATCACGCTTGTGAAGTCCTCTTCACTCATACGCATCATCAGTCCGTCTTTTGTGATTCCGGCATTATTTACCAGAATATCGATCCGTTTGAACTGATCGATGATTTCTTTAAAAAATGCTTCACAGGAATCGTAGTCTGCCACGTTGCACTGCATAATCTCTGCTCTTCCGCCGTCTGCAATAATCTTTTGTTTTACTTCTTCTGCCTTCTCGGCAGAGCCATTATAATTGATGATAACGGTAGCTCCCAGCTTCGCCAGCTTCGTTGCAATGGCTCTTCCGATTCCGCGGGAAGCACCGGTCACTACTGCGATTTTTCCATTTAACATATCTTCTCTCCTTTGGCGCTCTGCCTAGTTTGTCAGTTCGCCCACAACTTTTTCCACGTCTTCCCAGCTTGCGATGTTGTACATCTTGACACTTTTATCGATTTTTTTCATGAATCCTGCCAGTGTTTTTCCCGGACCGATCTCTACAAAGGTATCTACACCTTCAGCGATCATCTTTTCCATGCTCTCCTGCCATCTTACGGAAGCCGCCACCTGGTCCTCCAGAAGTGTCTTAGTCTGGCTGATATCGCTTACATATTCTGCGGTCACATTGGTCACATACGGGATCTGAAGCTCGGTAAATGTCATCTGCTCCATCTCTTTTGCCAGTTCTTCTCCTGCTTTTTTCAGCATCGGAGAATGGAACGGTCCACTGACATTGAGCATCACTGCTCGATTCGCGCCCGCGGCTTTCAGTACTTCTGCTGCCTGCTCTACTGCCTTTCCTTCTCCGGTGATCACGATCTGTCCCGGGCAGTTGTAGTTTGCCACGGTAACACCGCTTATGTCCTGAATGCCTGCTTCCACCGCTTCTGCGGAAAGTCCCAGGATTGCTGCCATCCCGCCTTCTCCGGCCGGAACGGTATTCTGCATCAGAATTCCTCTTGTTCTTACCAGACGGATGGCATCTTCTTCTGCCATTCCGCCGGCTACACTGATGGCACAGTACTCACCAAGACTAAGTCCCGCGGTAACATCCGGGGTTAAGCCCTTCTCTTCTACCACTTTTGTCATGGCAAGACAGGTTGTTACCAGAGCTGCCTGGGTATATTCTGTCAAATCAAGTTTGTCATTTTCTTCAAAGCATAATGCTTTCATATCTATCTGCAAAAGATCGGTCGCTTTGTCATAGACCGCTTTTGCCAGTTCACTGTTTTCATAAAATTCTTTTCCCATGCCGGCTTTCTGTGCGCCCTGGCCCGGGTAAATAAATGCAATCTTACTCATAAATGTGTAATCCTCCGATTAAAGCGTCGGTTTCTTTCACCAGTTTCTGGATTAGTTCTTCACAGCTTAAGATCTCTTTTACCATTGCTGCGCTCTGTCCTGCCATCACGCTTCCGTTTACCACGTCACCTTCGACAACCGCTTTTCGCAGTCCTCCCAGCGTCAAATGCTCCAGTTCTTCGAAAGATGCACCGCTGTTTTCCAGTTCCAGATACTGCTTTGTCATCTGATTTCTCAGGGCACGCACCGGATGTCCTGTGGTTCTTCCGGTTACACGGGAATCGATATCCCTTGCCTTGATGATTGCCTGTTTGTAATTATCATGAACAACAGATTCTTTCGTTGCCACAAAATGGGTGCCCATCTGTACGCCCTTTGCGCCCAGCATAAATGCTGCCGCCACTCCTCTTCCGTCTGCCACACCACCGGCTGCAATGACCGGAATCTTCACGGCATCTACGATCTGAGGAACGAGAACCATCGTGGTATTCTCCCCGATATGTCCTCCGGCTTCACACCCCTCCGCTACCAGTGCGTCTGCACCGCAGCGTTCCATTCTTCTTGCAAGTGCTACGGAAGCTACTACCGGAATGACCTTCACTCCTGCTTCCTTCCACATCTTCATATATTTCTCCGGATTTCCGGCTCCGGTAGTTACTACCTTTACGCCCTCTTCCGCTACGACTTTTGCTACTTCGTCCGCATAAGGACTCATGAGCATGATATTTACTCCAAATGGTTTGTCTGTCAGTTCTTTTGCTTCTCTGATCTGTTCACGTACCCATTCTGCCGGAGCGCTCGCAGCTCCAATGAGTCCAAGCCCACCGGCATTTGATACACCGGCCGCAAGATGATACTCAGCAACCCAGGCCATTCCGCCCTGGATAATCGGATATTCTATTCCCAGTAATTCGGTTACTTCTGTCTTCATATTACAACCTCGCTTTTTTATTATTATGTCTTATTTCTGAAGTCCTTCGATGTAAGTTACTACGCTTCCTACTGTTGTCAGGTCAGAAATCGCTTCTGTATCAATCTCTACGCCAAATTTGTCTTCGAATGACATTACAAGATCCATAAGGTCAAGAGAATCTGCTCCAAGAGATTCGAATGTTGTCTCTGCTGTAAGCTCTGCTGCGTCTGTTCCTAATCCTTCTGCTACGATTTCAATTACTTTTTCTAACATATTTGTTGTCTCCTTTTTGTTCTATAAATTTGTTTGTATATGTAATCCGTCTTTTCCTGCCCGGAAGCTGTATCTCTTCCTTCTGACAGACTTTTGGCGGCTCTTACCTTGTTACCACTCGAGTAAGGTTGCTCCCCAGGAGAGTCCTGCTCCGAAGCCTGCGAAAACGATCTTCTGTCCTCTTCTCAGCTTTCCGCTGCGATTCATCTCATCCAACAGGATTGGAATGCTGGCGGAAGATGTATTTCCATATTCTGCAATGTTCATCGGGAATTTTCCGATATCAACTGTCATCCGCTTTGCCACAGATTCAATGATTCTTTGATTCGCCTGATGAAGCACGAACCAGTCAATCTCTTCTACCGGAGTATGGGACTGTTCCAGAAGTTCGCCGATGACCTCCGGCACCTTCTTTACTGCAAATTTGAAAACGCTCTGTCCATCCATGGACATATAGGTTTCTTTTGCTTCTTCTTTTTCCTGCCATCCCATCTGATGACGGCTCTCACAGGCAAGGACTTCTCCCATCGTTCCATCGGAATATGTCACACAGGACGCCGCCTCTCCGGCCTCTGCCCGCACCACTGCGGCTCCGGCCCCGTCACCAAACAGGATGCAGCTTCCTCTGTCCTGCCAGTTCACGATATTCGAAAGGCTCTCGCTTCCGATGACTAGGATTGTCTTGTACATACCTGCTTCGACAAATGCCTGTGCCGTATTGTAGGCAAAGACAAATCCGCTGCATGCTGCGCTTAAGTCGAACCCTGTTGCGTTGACTGCTCCCAGTTCTCGCTGCACCTCACAGGCAGTACACGGGATGATGGTATTCGGTGTGATCGTCGATACCAGGATCAGATCTACCTCTTCTGCTTTCACATTTCCATTCTCCAGTGCTGCTCTGGCTGCTTCTACCGCCATACTGACTGTAGTATCACCGTCAATGATGTGCCGCTTCACGATTCCGGTCCGTTCCCGGATCCAGGCATCGTTGGTCTCCACCATCTTCGCTAAATCATTGTTATCATAATAGTTCTCCGGCACGTACGCACCGGTACCGCATATTTTTGCTCTCATATTTGTAATGTCCTTCTTGATTTTAAATGTAAAATATTTTATTTTAAAATACTTTTAATTTCAAACTGTTTGACAGTATAACATAATAAGATACCTTTGGCAAGAAGTTTTTTTCGACAACATTTTCAACTTGTGTGCAGCATCCCCTGAAGCGGTGTGAACTCTGCCCCTTTTTCCTGTTCCGATTCGGCAGTTCCCATCAGATGAACGACAATCCCATACGGAAGTTCCTCTATTTTTTCTTCCATCCTTATCCCAGCAACAACAATCCCTACGGTAGCCATTATCGCAACTCCATGACAAATCTATCTTGTTTCAGTCGAATTTACACTATAACCAAATATACGCAAGGGTGTATATTTTCCTTTTGTGATGCTTTTAGTCCACCTCAGATTCATAATATGATGGAGTACGAATAAGCAAAACATTGCCATTCCAATCCATTCATGGGTTGTTTCTCCTACCATTTCATAAGGCATCAGCAGCATAAGGGCAAGGAACATCAATAAATCAATGCCGATTTTTACTTTTCTGTCTGTTCCCATTTAAAAGCACTCCTGAAAGATTTCAAATATTTCTTCATGTGTCATTTTCTTATAGTATAAAATCGCTTCATTTCGTTTTCTCACTTTCATGCAAAAAAATAGCAGGATACATTCCTTTTCAGAACATAACCTGCTATCATTGACTGTTACTGTTTTCATTTTTCTATTTCATTTCTTTTTTCGTATACTTTTTGATTCTCCCAATCCGATTCCATTTTTCAGGAAATCCCATGCGTTCTAGTACTGCCTGATGCACTGGATGTTTCTGAAAACAAGATTTTAAATCATGGAAAAACAATTTTCCCATCTCATTGACTTTCAACGGTCCTATAATTTGAGGCGTTCAGATAATCTTCCTGCTTGTCGCCATATGTAAAGCAAAAATGATAGGATAAAGAGGATTTTACATTTCGCTCTGCAATCAGAATATATTTTATAAACACATTTCGCAAATCATGGTCAAATCTATATAATTCGTAGATATCCTCAAACCTTGTTCCCAGATAAAAATGGTTTGTATCCGGATTCTTGAACACTTCTTTGTATCCGTTAATCAGCGGAAAGTATCCTGTTTTAAACAACGTCTTTTTTGCAAAATCTACATCTGCAATATCCAGTTTTTTCTTCTCCTTTAAAAAGTCAATCTGCTCTTCATAGGATAAAAAATGCTTTTTTATCATCTTTCCACCGCCTTACCATAATCCGAAAATAACGAAAGGCCCCCTCAGGAGCCTTCCGGACTACGGGCTTCATAAGTTTCCGTAGTGCGATCACTAGGTATAGTTTATCCTCCACAAGCACATTTGTCAAGGACAACTACACCCTTTCTATTTTATGTCTGAACTCACAATTTTATCCCTCTATACTGGTATCAGTTCTTTTTGCTGCACCAATCAGCCTGCCTCTGGGCGTATGACGAACAACTACATCTCCTGTGATCTGGCTGGTTTTGGCGCACTTTCTGCACTTTTTTGTCAGGATTCTTCGAATACAGCAGTCCAAATGGCATCCCATAATTCCATGCTACCGGTATCACTTTCATAAGTGGATGCACACTTTCCCAATGCTTAAACGCAAGTAACACCTGATTGCTATTCTCACATTGATTAAATACCTCAGCAAGCCTGTGATAGATGGAAACCGCCACATAAAACGGTTCTCTGCTGATTTCCAGCCCATTGCACTGGCGTACATTAAGCATGGTATCGTCAAATGCCCCGGCAACCACATCAATCTTCTTTTCCAAACCTTTTTTCATTTTGCCGGATCACGTAATAGTACATAATAAGCAACAAACCGCCTGCAAGTACCCACGCTGCCGGACTTGCCATACAGACTCCGACATAACTCTTTTGTCTGGTCGCAAGAACTGCAACTACGCCTCTTCCGATGAGTTCCGCAACCCCTGCCATCATGGGAAGCAGTCCATAGCCCATTCCCTGAATGCCGTTGCGGTAAACATTTACCACGGTAAGTGGAATGAAAAAGGCACCTACGCATTTCAGATAAATATCTACTGACTGCATAATCTCGGTCAAATCTCCTGATAAGAACAGATACGTCATATATTTTCCAACTGTCATAATGACTGCCGCCACTACCACGGAATAAATGATTCCCATAATCGTAATGGCTTTAAATCCCTGACGGATTCGGCGAATCTTACCGGCTCCCATATTCTGGGCGCAGTAAGTTGCCATGGTCGTTCCCATTGCCACATAAGCCTGCGTAACAACCTGCTCGATTTTACTTGCTGCGGTAAATGCAGCCACCTGAGTCGAACCAAGAAGATTCAGCGCAGTCTGTACCATCATGGTTCCGATGGCAGTAATGGAATACTGAAGCGCCATTGGAAGTCCTACGGAAAGCTGAATTTTCAGCAGATGCAGATTTGGCTTCCAATCCTCTTTTTGCAGATGCAGCACCGGAACTGCCTTGATGATATACACCAGACACAATAAACCTGAAATCCCCTGAGATACAATGGTTGCCCAGGCTGCTCCTGCCGCTCCCATATGGAATACGATGATAAATACCATATCCAGTACAATATTTAAAAGTGCTGCAAGAATCAGAAAATAAAGTGGCACCTTACTGTTTCCGAGGGCACGAAGCACACTGGATAGCAGGTTATAAAGCATCTGTGCTCCAATTCCTGCGCAGATAACCATAATGTAAGCATAAGCATCCCTGAAAATATCATCCGGTGTCTGCATAAAGGTCAGTAATGGTCGCATTCCAAGCATTCCAACAGCCGTCAAAATTACGGACATGATAATGCCCAAAAGGGCTGCACTTCCCACGGTCTGCCGCATGGCCTTCATGTCCCCTGCTCCGAATTTCTGGGCGGTCAGTACCGTAAACCCTGCCGTCATACCAAGTACAAATCCATTGATTAAGAACATAATCGTTCCCGTACTTCCCACTGCTGCCAGTGCCTTGGTTCCTATAAATTTTCCCACGATCACCGTATCTGCCATACTGTAAAACTGCTGAAATACATTTCCTATGAATATAGGGAGTGTAAAATGAAAAATCATCTTTGCCGGACTCCCGCTTGTCATATCCTTTTGTAGTGTTTTCATATCTATTCCTCTGTAAATTATTATCAACTTATTTGCCAACCGCTATTATAAAAAGATGAGTACGAAAAAACAATACCTTTTTTCACTTATTTGCTGGATTTTATTTGTCAGAATCTTTGACACAATCACCTGTTCTCCTCTATAATGGACATAAATGGAAAACACGAAACAGGAGGCTAGAATATGAAACCATTGACTTTTATCATGCAGTACATCAAACGGTATAAATTTCGTTATCTGGCAGGGATTTTTACCTTGTTTGCCGTAGACGCTGCCAATGTATTTATACCAAGGCTGACCGGTGCCATTACCGACGGTCTTACTGCCCGGACCATTGGCTGGTCCTCAGTGAGATCTTATCTTTTGGGAATTTTTCTTCTTGGACTTACCCTTGCCATCGGACGTTTTTTATGGCGCTATTTCCTGTTCGGTACCGCCCGTATCATTGAGCGTGAGCTTCGTAATGATATGTTCGCCCATCTGGAAACCATGGATGTGGAATATTACAACGCACACAAAACCGGTGATTTAATGACCCGTTTCACCAGTGACTTAAACGCCGTCCGTCTGGCACTTGGTTCTGCGGTCATCTGTATTTTTGACTCTGTGGTTATGACAATTCTGGTTGTTGTTCAGATGATGCGCTATGTCAATGTAAAACTGACGCTTTTGGCGCTCATCCCAATGATTATCATCTGCCTTGGCTATATGCACTACGGAAAAGTATTGGACGAGCTGTATACGGAGCGTCAGGACAGTGTTTCCAATCTGGCTGATTTTGTACAGGAAAGCTTCTCCGGAATTCGTGTGATTAAAGCTTTTGTCCGCAAACAGTCCGAAATTCTTTCTTTCGGTAAGAAGAATCAGGACACCATGGACAAAAGTATGAAGATTGCAAAACTGGAAGCCATTCTCATTCCTCTTCTGGATGTAATCATCGGCTTTTCCAGTCTGGCTTCCCTCCTCTATGGTGGATATCTGGCACTGATGGGTGACATTACCCTTGGCCGTTTCGTTGCCTTTAACCAGTACGTCAATATGCTGGTATGGCCAATGCTTGCCTGTTCCGAGGCGGCAGTTATGTTCTCTCAGGGAACCGCCTCCATCCGTCGTGTACAGGAAATTTTAGAAGCAGATACCGCAGTAAAAGACAGTGATTTGGTAGAAGATCCGAAACAGTTAAACGGACACATCCGTTTTTCCCATCTGACCTTTACCCATCAGGGAAATCAGACACCTGTCCTTCATGACATTAATCTGGATATTCCTTCCGGGACTACCCTTGCAATTATCGGGCGCACGGGAAATGGAAAGACCACCCTGGTCAATCTGCTGCTCCGCTTGTATAATACGGATTCGGGTATGATTTATTTAGACGAAAAGGATATTAACACCATTCCACTGAAAACTCTGCGTGAAAATATTGCCTATGTACCTCAGGATAACTTTCTCTTTTCCGATACCTTAAAGGCAAATATTGCGTTTGGCTCCCGTTCCAAAGATTTGAACCGGGTCATTGCAGCCGCAAAATCTGCCTGCATCCACGACAATATTGCGAATTTTCCGGAAAGCTATGATACCGTGGTTGGCGAGCGTGGTGTAACGCTGTCAGGCGGTCAGAAACAGCGCAGCTCGATTGCGCGTGCCCTGATGAAAAATGCACCGATTCTGATTTTAGATGACTCCTTATCCGCAGTAGATACGGATACAGAGGAACACATTTTACATAATCTTCGCGAGGACCGGAATGGCAAGACCACCATTCTGATTGCACACCGTATTTCTACCGTACAACACGCAGACTTAATTATGGTATTGGAAGACGGTGAAATGAAAGAGCTTGGAAACCATGCGCAGTTGATTCAGCAAAACGGCATTTACAAAGAAATGTTTGAAAAGCAACAGCTTGAGGCTTCTATCGGGGAACAGGAGGTGGCAAGATAATGAAACGATTAATGAGTTATTTAAAACCGCATAAATGGGTCATGACGCTGGCTACCATTCTGACACTTCTGATTATTGGCGTGGAACTCTACCGCCCTATTCTGATTGGAAATGCCATTGATGAATATATCAACGGTTATTACCGTCCTTATGCGGTATCCGATGCATCTGCTTCCGATGCTGTGCTTTGGAATGATATTTATTTATCCCGTGATGCTGTCGAAACTGCTCCCAATTCTTCGGATTTTTACCAAATCTTTCTCTGGGACAACCAGTATTATATGGCAGAACATTTAACAAAAGACGAATGTACCGTCCTTCAGGAAGCAGATACTGCTGCTTTGGAAACCTATGTAAAAAATGGGGCAGTGAAGCTGTCAAAAGCAGATTTAAAAATCCTGCGGGCAAATGATTTCAAGGGGATTCTCCGTGCAGGGGTTCTCTTTCTTCTACTGCTCTTTTCCGGATTTTTCCTCAATATGGCAGACACCTGGCTTCTGCAACGCATGGGACAGCAGATTGTATATAAATTGCGGGAAGAAACATTTACCCACATTCATAGTCTCTCTCTGTCTTTTTTCAACAACACGCCTGTTGGAAAGTTAGTAACCCGTGTTTCCAATGACACGGAGGCGGTAAATGAACTGTTTTCCACTATTCTTGTAAAACTGTTCAAGAACATTGTAAAGATTATCGGTTATGCTGTGGTTATGCTGTCTATCAATGTGAAAATGGCAGGAGTTTCCTTTCTGCTGCTTCCACTGGTAGCTGCCTTAACCTTCCTGTTCCGCCATCTTTCCCATAAAGCATACCAGATTACCCGAAATAAGATTACGGATTTGAATACTTTCTTATCGGAGCATATTTCCGGCATGAAACTGATTCAGATTTTTGCCCGTGAGAAAGAAAAATATCAGGAATTCGAAGACAAATCCATGGATTTATACCGGGCAAACTTCCGTGAAATCATGACCTTCGCCATTTTCCGTCCGTCCATTTACTTAGTTTCTGTAATCGCCATGATTATCGTAATTGGAGCCGGAAGCAAATCCGTATTACATGGAACACTTTCTATGGGAACCCTGTTTATCTTTATTACTTATATCAGTTCCTTCTTTGAGCCGATTCAGGAACTGTCGGAGCAGCTTGGAACTTTGCAGTCCTCAGTTGCTTCTGCGGAAAAGATTTTCAGTGTTCTAGATGAAAAACCGGACATCACTTCCCCTGCTCATCCTACGGATGTACAGATTTTAGGTGAAATCGAATTCCGCCATGTGTGGTTTGCTTATGAGGAAGAAAACTATATTTTAAAAGATGTCAGTTTTGTAATTCATCCCGGTGAAAAGGTTGCCTTTGTAGGTGCAACCGGAGCCGGAAAATCTACGATTTTGAATCTCATCGGCCGATATTTTGATATCCAGAAAGGACAGATTTTAATTGACGGTGTGGATATCAAAGACATTGATCTGGATGTACTGCGAGGTGCTATCGGACAGGTACAACAGGATGTGTTCATATTTACAGGAGATATCAAGAGTAATATTTCTCTGAACAACGAAGCAATTTCCATAGAAGAAATCAAACGTGCCGCCCATATCAGTGGTGCAGATTCCTTTATCGAAAAACTGCCGCAGGGATATGACGAACCAGTTACAGAGCGTGGAAGTACACTTTCCGCAGGGCAGAGACAACTACTCTCCTTTGCCCGCACTCTGGCTTATAATCCGAAGATTCTGGTACTGGATGAAGCGACAGCCAATATCGATACGGAAACCGAAAGTCTCATCACTCAGGCTCTGGCAAGACTGATGCAGGGACGCACTACCATCATGGTTGCCCATAGGCTTTCTACCATTCAGCATGCGGATAAGATTATCGTCATGCATTATGGACAAATCAAAGAATCAGGAACCCATCAGGAATTGTTAGCCCATAACGGACTGTATAAAAATCTATATGAATTACAGTTGATGGATTAAGATGATTCTATATTTACGAAATACTTACTGAAAGCTCATAAAAAATGCAGCGACTGACAAACGCCAGTTGCTGCATTTTTCATATATCCACTTTTATTCGTTTTCTTTTGCTTCTTCTACGGACTTGTCAATCGCAAGTGCAATGTTATCCGTATCCACATCTACTTCTGCATCTACATCAATGACTTTTACTTCCTTACGGAATAAGATGTCATACATCACCGGAACGATAAACAGTGTCATCAGTGTGGCATAAGCAAGACCACCAATGGTAACGGTTGCCATTCCACGGCTCATGGCTGCTGTAATGTCCTGGTCAAATGCCAGGGTTGACATAGCAAGAATGGTGGTAAGGGCAGTCATAAGGATTGGACGCATACGGGTCTTTCCTGTTTCAACCAGTGCTTCCCTCTTCTCACGGCCTGCCATACGAAGCTGATTGGTGTAATCTACGAACACAATACCATTATTTACAACCACACCTACAAGTACAAGGAAACCAATCATAGAAACCAGTGACAGATTCTGTCCGGTAAGCAGCAATGCTAAAAATCCGCCTGTAAATGCCAGAGGTATGGTGAAGATAACGATAAATGGTGACAACAGACTCTGGAACTGCGCAACCATAATCAGGTAAATAAATGCAATCGCAAGCAGAATCATCATCACTAAATCCTTCATCGTATCCTGAATGCTTACCACTTCTCCTGCCATCTCTACTTCGTATCCGTCTGGCACTTCGTAGTTCTTCAGCAAATCTTCCACCTTACGGCTCAGAAGTGTGGTGTTGTACCCTTCCTTCGTTGCCGCTGTCACGGTAATGTGACGTCCCTGATTTTCTCTGGAAATTGAAGTCACACTCTGTACATCCTCTTTGGTGGCAAACTCGCTGAGCTTATGGCTCTCCGTCACTTCTTGTCCCTCTGAATCCGTAGTCTTGGTCTCAAAGGTATAATCCATCAGATTTTCTACTGTAAGCATATCTGATTCATCGACAATCACCACATTATAGTCATTTCCATCCAGTGTCAGGCTTACCGCGGAAGTCTCTGTGGTAAGAGCTGTTGATAACTCTCCAAGAATCTGTGCGGCTGTCAGACCATATTTCATAGCGGTGTCCTTATCCAGTACCAGCTTGATTCCTGCGTCGCCGTCTTCCTGTCCATTGGAAATATCCTCAAAGCCATCAACCTGCTCTAAGATTCCTTTCACATCCTCGCTGATTGCAAGCAGGGTATCCAAGTCAGCTCCGCGAATTTCAATCTGCATACCACTTCCGCCCAGAGCTGACATATCCATATCAGAAGAAGATACTTCCAGTTCATAAATATCCTCTTTTCCTTTCGCAGCCTCGGTAATCTCCTTTGCCACTCTTGATGCATCATTACTGTGCTTTTCATCCAACAGGGCATAAAGGGTAAATGTAGTCTGTTTCTTTCCGGAAGATGTTCCGTCAGTCAGACTCATAGTCGTTCCACCTGACATGGCTGTCACGGTTTCTACTCCGGTAATCGCAGTAAGTTCTTCCGATAAACCGTCAATTTCCTGATAAATTTCTTCCTGACTCATATCGTCTTTTACCATATTGACCGTCGCACTTACTGCCTGTCCGTCCATGCTTGGAATCAGCTCCATACCAATCCGGGTCACTCCATAAACAGAGCCAACAAGCAGGACTACCGCAAGGGCAAGTGGTACTACCTTGTGTTTCAGGCAGAAACGTAATAATATTTCATATTTTTCCAAGATCTTATCAAACCACGGATGCTTCTTCTCACTGGTCTTCTTCAGTACAGTCGCACTCATAGCAGGTACTACGGTCAATGCAACTACTAAACTTGCCAGCAGGGAATATGCAATAGTAAGTCCCATATCTGTAAACAACTGGCGGGTCAGACCTTCGGTAAATACAATCGGAAGGAACACGCAGATAGTCGTAAGCGTTGACGCTAAAATCGCACCTGCCACCTGTTTTGCTCCAAGCACTGCTGCCCTCGCTGCCGGAACTCCTTCGCCTCGCAGACGGTAAATATTTTCGATAACAACAATCGAGTTATCCACTAACATACCTACGCCAAGTGCCAGACCCGACAAGGAGATAATATTTAAAGTCACATTTGAAAAATACATCAGTACAATGGCAAACAGCACACTAAGCGGAATACTGAATGCCACTACCACTGTCGGTTTCACATCCTTTAAGAACAGAATCAATACTATGATTGCAAGGATCGCACCAAAAATCAGGTTCGAAAGTACGGAATTTACAATCAGTTTGATATAATCTCCCTGGTCCATCATTGTGACAACTCGAAGTCCGTCATATTCCTTTTCCAGACTTTCCAGTGCTTTATTTAAAGTCTTGGACACATCGGAAGTTCCTGCTGTGGAGGATTTCATCATGCTGAGCATAACCGCATCGTTTCCATTGATCTTGGCATAGCTTTCTGCGGAATTATCAATGATCGTGATATCCGCCACATCCTGCAGACGGACCGTTCCGATTCCATCCATTTCACAAAGCAGCATTTCTTTCAGTTCATCCAGACTGTCGAACTGGTCGCCTACCTTCAGCAGAAACTGTTCCTCTCCATTCTGAATGTAACCTGCAGGCATTTCCATATTCTGTGCATAAATCAGCTGCGAGAGGGTGGACATGGACACGAGCTGGTCAATATTCGCACTCTTAAGTGCCGTTTCTCTAGAGCTTTCATACTGCGCTCTTGCCTCATCAAGCTGTGTCTGGGCACTGGCAAGCTGACTCTCTCCGGAAGTAAGCTGTGCGCTTGCCGCTCCAAAGGCTGCCGCAGCCGTCAGCTTTCCTTTTTCGACAGACATATAATTATTCTTGGCGGCTTCTACCTGTCCTTTTACCTGACCAAGCACCATTTCTGCTGCCGCAAGCTCTGTATTCAAATTGGCAAGTTCTGTGTCAATCTCGCCCATGCGTACATTTACCGTATGGTCCAAAGACACCAGATTTTCCCATGTAAATTTATCCAGCAATTCCGCATACTCTGCATTTCCTGCTGCCGTCTGCTCCAGCATGCTCCGAAGCATTTGGTAAGTACTCTGGGAAGTATCACTCACAATCACAGACACACTGAGCGGTGTACCGCCTGTAGGAATCTGGGCAAGCACTGCATTTAACTGATTATAAACGGGCACCACCTGTTCTTCATAGGCAGCCTTTTCTGCCTGAAGTGCCGCCTGACTGGACTTCAGTCCTGTCACCTGTGCTTCATAAGAAGCCTCCGTAGCGGTTGCCTCATCTATCATCTGGCTGTATTTAATCAACTCTGTATATGTAGAGTCCTGCTGGGAAGCCAGTTCATTCTTGCCGCTCTGTATCTGTCCGGCTGAAGCTGCTACCTGATTTTCGGAATCATCAAGTTGCTTCTTAGCATCTGCAAATTTGGAATCTAACTGAGTCAGAAGACGGTCATTAATCTCGTCAATCTTCGCCTGATTCAAACGTATTTCCACGCTTTCCATAGTAAGACCTGTAGTGCTGACACTGGCAACTCCCTCCTGTTTCTCCAGATAAGGGACCACCTTTTCTTCGATAAATTTGCTCAGCTCTTTGACATCCTTGCCTTCATAATCCATACTTACCATCATGTTCGGCAGCATATCGGCAGAAATTTCCATCAGCATCGGTGTTCCTGCCTCATCTGGAAGCCGGTCCCCCAACTGGTCAATAGCCGAAGACAGCTTTACCATGGCACTGTCCATATTGGTTCCGGAAGAAAATTCCAACATTACCATACTATAATTTTCTGAGGAAGTGCTGGTTACATTTTCCACACCGTTGACGGTTCCAAGGGTGCTCTCCAATACCTCCGTAACAGAACTATAGTTTATTCTGATTGAAAATTCTACGCAATGATTTTTTTCATAAACTTTATCATTTTATAAAGATTTAATATTTGTTTCTCGTCAAAATATAAGGTATACTATACTAAGTCTTACGATGGAATGGTCCCCGGACGGGGTCATTCCAAATTTGTCTAATCGAGGGTTTACATATGAATAAAAAAGAAGTAACAGAAATCAAAAAACAATTAACTCCAAATAACTGTGCCATTACCCGCATCTGCGGCTGCTATGTAGATGGTGAAAAAGAAAAGAAAGCTTCGTTTAAAGATGCCTTTCTTTCCCTCCCGGAAGAAGAAATGTTCAAATACTTTGACATTTTCCGCAAATCTCTTTCTGGAAATATCGGAAAGAATTTATTAAATATGGAATTTCCGCTTCATACAGAGGAAGAAGGCGGTTCTCAGGATGCCCTCTTAAAGCTCCGGGACAGCCGTCTCACGGATGAACATCTGTTGGAAGAATTTTACACCCGTGTCATTGATTCTTATAATTATGGCGAAAATTATCTGATTCTCCTGATTCATTCTGTCTATGACATTCCGGGAAAATCTTCCGATGGAAGCGAAATGTTTGACGCTTCCGATGAAGTATATGACTATATCCAGTGCGCTATCTGTCCGGTAAAGCTTTCCAAGCCTGCACTCAGCTATCACGCAGACGAAAACAGCTTCCATGAACGGATTCGTGACTGGGTTGTAGAAATGCCGGAAGCCGGATTTCTTTTTCCTGCCTTCAATGAGCGTAGTGCGGACATCCATAGCCTGCTCTACTATTCTAAGAATGCAGAAAATCTGGAAAATGGTCTCACGGACAATCTCCTTGGCTGTGTTCCGCCACTCACTGCCGGAAGCCAAAAAGAAACCTTTCATCTGCTGATTGAAGAAACTTTGGGTGAGGACTGCTCTTATGATGTGGTAAAGAACATCCACGAAAACCTAAATGAACTCTTAGAGCAGCACGCAGACAGCCCGGACCCGTTGGAACTGGACAAAGCGGAAGTAAAATATTTATTTGCAAAAAGCGGAGTCGAAGCTGAGAAATTAGAGACATTCGACAAACAGTTTGATGCCGCAGCCGGGGAAAATACCACACTGCTTGCAACCAATGTGGCAAGTTCCAAAAAATTTGAAATCAAAACTGCTGAAATTACCATTCAGGTCAGCCCGGAATTTGCAGATTTGATTGAAACCAAAGTGATTGACGGACGCACCTGCCTTATCATCGGTGTGGATGACCATGTAGAAATCAACGGCGTAAGTGCCAAAACAGTGATTACAAACAAGGAGTAACCTTTATGAGTATTTTAAATGTAGAACATCTGACCCATGGTTTTGGGGACCGCGCCATTTTCAATGATGTTTCCTTCCGCCTGTTAAAAGGGGAACACATCGGGCTGGTTGGTGCAAATGGAGAAGGAAAATCCACTTTCTTCAGTATCGTAACCGGAAAGCTTCAGCCCGATGAAGGAAAGATTGAATGGTCAAAAAATGTCCGTGCCGGTTACTTAGACCAGCACACCAAATTGACTGCAGGCATGACCATTCGTGATGTATTAAAATCCGCATTTTCTTATTTATATGAATTAGAAGAAAAAATGAATGGCATCTATGCCAATCTTGGGGATGTCTCCCCGGAAGAAATGGATGTCTTGATGGAAGAAGCCGGAACGATTCAGGATATGCTCAGTGCCCATGACTTTTATATCATTGATGCCAAAATTGAGGAAGTTGCCCGTGCACTCGGCATTTTAGACTTCGGTCTGGACCGTGATGTAACGGATTTAAGCGGTGGTCAGCGTACCCGTATCTTATTAGCAAAACTGTTGTTGGAAAAACCTGATATTCTTCTGCTCGACGAGCCGACCAACTATTTGGATGAAGAACATATTGCATGGCTGAAACGCTATTTATTAGATTATGAAAATGCATTTATTCTCATTTCCCATGATATTCCATTCTTAAATGAAGTAGTAAACATCATTTACCATATGGAAAATCAGGAACTCAATCGTTATGTGGGAGACTATGACCATTTTCAGGAGGTTTATGCGGTAAAGAAAGCCCAGCTTGAGGCAGCGTATAAGCGCCAACAGCAGGAAATTAATGAATTAAAGGACTTCGTAGCAAGAAATAAAGCCCGTGTTTCCACAAGAAATATGGCCATGTCCCGTCAGAAAAAACTGGATAAAATGGATATGATCGAACTGGCTGCAGAACGGCCAAAGCCACAGTTCAATTTCAAAGTCGGCCGTACACCGGGCAGATATATTTTCGAAACCCATGACCTGGTGATTGGATACGATAAGAATAAACCGCTTTCCAGACCATTAAACCTCTCCATGGAACGGGGACACAAGATTGCCCTGGTCGGAGCAAACGGAATTGGAAAGACCACGCTTCTGAAGAGTATTCTTGGCCTGATTCCTGCCCTCTCCGGTTCCTGCGAGCTTGGAGAAAATCTCCAGATCGGCTATTTCGAACAGGAAGTAAAAGGAGATAATAAAACCACCTGTATCGAAGAACTCTGGCAGGAATTTCCATCCTTCACCCAGTATGAAGTGCGCTCTGCCCTTGCCAAATGCGGCTTGACCACCAAACACATTGAAAGTCAGGTCCGTGTACTCAGTGGTGGGGAACAGGCAAAAGTCCGTCTCTGCAAACTGATTAACAAAGACACCAACATCCTGCTTCTGGATGAGCCGACCAACCATCTGGATGTAGATGCCAAGGATGAACTGAAACGCGCTCTCCTGGATTACCGGGGAAGCGTACTCCTCATCTGCCATGAGCCGGAATTCTATCAGGATGTGGTATCCGAAGTATGGGACTGCAGTAAATGGTCCACACTAGATGCCGGATTACTGTAAAGATAATATCGCAAATATATAAAGACAGCATACAGGAAATGAGAGGTCTCTCAAAATTTTCCTGTATGCTGCCTTTTACTTATATATTACTCTTTTTCGCTTTGCGCCTGCAATAACCGCTTTAAAGTTTCGATTTCCTCTCGCTATTTCTTCACCATCTGTAATAACAGATTTACTTCCATAGGATTGACCGTAACACCTTTCACTCCATCCGGCATTACTTTATGTAAATTCTGAGCCTCAATGATTCCTGACTGCCATTTTTCTTCTTTGTGTGATGTACAGAACTTATGAAATTCCAGCAAATCCGTAAAAATCGGATAAAAGGTATCTCCATTCTGCTGTTTCAGAAGCGGCACTTCCTTCGAATCTCCTCTTGCCGGAACAATATATTTTCCTTTTTGAAAATGATTCAGCATTTCCTCATATAATTCTTTCATATCTTCTCTTTGCTGTGCTTTTGCATCCCGTTTTACTTCCTGCATATAATAAAGTGCAGTCAGATGCAGTTCCGGATTTTCAATCACAACCTGCTTTTCTCCACCATTCGGATTCTTTCCTCTTTTTATCAGTTCATCCAGCTGAATTCCAATCTCGTTGTCCGTACCGGAGTCCACAACAAGCCGGTTCACTCCCATGGAGAACAGACTGCTGTAAAATGGCAGATAAATATTCTTCGGAATTGTGACCATCTTTACCGGAATTTTCTCTCCCATAAGCTTTTCCGAAGCCCTCTGGGCCGTATCTTTATCAAAATACACATAAATCTGATCGTCAAAGGTCTCCGCATCACATACAATATACGGCTGGGTTGTGCATAAAGACACAAGCGAATACACGCACTCTGCCTTCTGAAGATTTATCATTGTTGTTTGTTTATTTTTTTCATTCATGTTGTTTTCCTCATTACTCTCTTTCTTATTTACATATTTCTTTCCTCAACTATTTCTGACTAAACTATCACCGTAATGCCTGCGGATTGTTCCGTGCTTCGCACTCCCGCAATCCACCCAGGCATCATATAATTCAAGCATAACACGGTCTTCTTATTTGTCATCCGTCTGTGCCGTATTCTCTCCCCAGTTACGCAAAACTTTACACCAGGTAATGATAAATAGAATAATGGTAACGGTAACCGAGGTAATATCGGCAACCGGTTCTGCATAGTACACACCCATAACCCCGAAAAATCGTGGCAAAATCAGTGCCAATGGAATCAGCAGAATGACCTTTCGGAGGAGTGCAATAAACAGGGATACCTTTGCCTGTCCCAACGCTACAAAAGTAGACTGACATGCCATCTGAATACCGAAAATCGTCATTCCAACGAAATAAATCGGCATCACCTGATTGGTCACCTCTAATAATTCTGCCTTATTCGTAAACAGTCTGCTGAAAACTTCAGGCCGCAATACCGCAGTTCCACCCATCACAAGTGAAATGGTAAGTGCTGCAGCAATCATAATCTTAAAAGTTCCTGTCACACGCTTCTTATTTCCTGCCCCGTAATTATAACTGATAATCGGCTGGATTCCCTGATTCATTCCCTGAACCGGGATGGAAATGAGCTGCATCACACTGGTTAAAATCGACATTGCTCCTACATACAGGTCTCCGCCATAATTTTTTAGTCCACTGTTCAGTGTTATAAGTACCAGACTTTCTGTACTCTGCATAATAAATGGCGAAACACCAAGCGCACCAATCCGGCAAATCATTTTCTTATTAAAACGGATATATTTTTTCTGCAGACGAATCAGGCTCTTTTCCGACATCAGAAATTTTACTACCCATACAGCGCTGACGGTCTGGGAAATAATGGTCGCAAGTGCCGCACCACGCACACCCATATCACAGGCAAAAATCAGAATCGGGTCTAACACAATGTTGATCACCGCTCCAATCAATACGGAAAGCATAGCGATGGTTGCATTTCCCTGGGCACTGATAAACATATTGAGTCCCAGTGCAAGCTGCACGGAAATCGTTCCAATCAAATAAATAGATATGTACTGTTCTGCATAAACAATGGTATTTTCTGTAGCTCCGAACATATATAAAATCGGAGTCTTAAAAAGTAAAAATCCAATCGTAAGCACCACGGAAAATGTAAGCAGAAGGGCGGTACTTGTTCCCATAATCCGCTCTGCTCCTTCTTTATCCTTCCGCCCCATTTCGATTGCTGCAAGCGGCGCACCACCTGCCCCTGCAAAGGCACTGAACGCGGAAATCATAGTGAGGATTGGTGCAGTGACTCCTACTCCCGTAAGAGCCAGCGCCCCATATCCAGTTATATGACCAATATAAATTCGGTCTACAATATTATAAAGTACATTAATCAACTGGGCTGCCACTGCCGGAAGTGCCAGACTCATAATCAGTCTTCCAAGCGGGGCCGTCCCCATTTTGTCATTCTGTTCCATCTTTCGTTTCCTCTTTTCTCTTCTATTCTTTCGCATGGTATTTATTATATTCCAATCTTCCATTGAATTCAATTCATTGAAAACAAATTTTATCCTGATATTAGTTTAACTTGACATTTAAATAACTCCGGCCGGATAAAGTCTTATTAAAACAAACACAACAAATGACAATGATACAGCCAATCACAAATCCCGCCAAATTGAAGAGTGCGGTCAGGACCAGTAACATCAGGCGCATAAATTTCAATGCATAGCCAAGCTCGAAGTTTGGCTGGGTATAATTTGCCACTGACACAAATGCCATATACAACATCAGGTCTTCAGAAAACCAGCCTGATTTTACGGAAAACTCACCCATGACAATACCTGCAATCACACTGAGCGGTGTGCTTAACATACTCGGTGTATTTAAGGCAGCCAGACGCAGACCGTCGATTGCCAGTTCCAGAATCAGAATCTGGAAAATCAGAGGTACATAAATCGGGTCATCTATGGTGATAAACTGCAGATAATCCGGAATCCATTCCGGATTCTGACACAAAAGCAGGAAAAACGGAACCAGAAAGATAGTCAGAAACGTAATAATTCCTCTGGAAATCTTCAGATAAATATTGGTAATGGGCGGAAAATAGTGGTCGTTTGCCTCTTCTATCATATCGTAAATAGAAGTCGGCAGAATCAGCGCTGACGGTGAATTATCCACAAAAATACAGATTTTTCCTTCCATCAGACAGGCTGCTGCCGTATCAGGCCGCTCCGTAAATTTGAATTTGGGAAATGGATTAAACCATTTTCGTTTATAAAGTGCTTCCGCAAGGCTCTGCTGGTTCATCCGCAGCTCATCCACATCAATCTGACTCATCCGGTTTCGCACATTTTCCAACAGCTCCTTATCCACCCGGTCAGACATATAGCTTAAAACCACATCCGTTCTGGAACTGGTTCCTATTTCACTCATTTCCATAATCAGGTGCTCATCCCGGATACGCCTTCTGAGGAGAGCCGTGTTAAATACAATCGTTTCCACAAATCCATCTCTGGAACCTCTGAGGGACTTGTCTTTCTCCGGTTCTTCCACACTTCTCGCCGGATAGGTACGGCAGTCAATGGCGATGCATCCCTGGTATCCATCAATAAACAGACAGCTCACTCCCGAGAACAGATTCTTTAGCACTACATGAAAATCCTTGATAATTTCCACCTCTGTATACGGCACACATTGCTCGATAAAATCATTGATGTCTTCCGGCATATCATCTTCCTGTATTCCATAAAAGAAATCAATAATTTTTTGTTCCGATTCATCATTGGTAAATCCATTGATGAAATAAAGACAACTCTTTCTTCCACCGATGATTACATTCCGCTCCAGAATATCAAAGCTTTCCTCTACAGGCAGAATCCGGTTCATCATTTCCACATTGCTTTTGATACTTCTATCCACCAACTGTTTTTCCATAAGTCTCTTCCTCCATATGGAAATAGATTTCCCAAAGTACAAAAAAATATGCGCCGCACACCTGCGACGCATATTCTCTTATTATTATGTAAGAAACTTTTTGTCTTATTACCCTTCTTATTTTGCTTCTTTCTTTGACATCTGTGGTTTTACTACAAAGAGTACCAGAAGAAGACCAATTGTTAAAACAACGGCTGCTGTACAGAATACAGATTTTACACCACTCTGAATCAAAACTGGATTTGTTGGATCTGATGCTATACTTGCGTTATATGCTACTGCATATACTGCTGCTGCAATTGTTCCTGCCAGTGAGTTTGCAAAGTTTACAAGAGCAGTACCAACACCCATATCTTCCGGAGCCAACATGCCCTGCGCAGTAGGAGTGATGGAAACTGCACGGAAGCTTTCTGCAATACCTGTGATTGACAACGCTACAAAGTAGATAATGATTGACGCACTTGAATTTGTCATAACTGCCATGATAGCCATTGGAATTGCAACAAATCCTGTAGCGATAGCCATTGCTTTCCATGCATTTCCTGTTTTCTTACCAACCCATGCGCCGGCGATTGTCGGAAGCAGAATGGTTATAATTGTACGTGGCATCTGAAGAGCTCCGGCAGCACTTGTAGGTGCTCCCATTACCTGCATAGCTCCGATTGGTGCATACACGTTCATAGCGTTCTGATAGAAATAGCAGATAAATCCTACAATAAGAAGAATTGTGTAATTCTTGTTCTTAAATAACTTTAACGGAATCAGTGGTTCGCTTGCTTTTTCTTCAATCTTAACAAGTGCAACAAGTGCGACAATACCGATTACAAATCCAGCGATAATTGCAGGATTTGTCCATCCTACAGAAGATCCGAAGTTCAGGGCAAGTAAGATACCGGCAAGTGCTACAATTAATGCAACCATTCCCTTAACGTCAATTACTACTTTACCTTCACGTTTCTGATTTGGCATATTTAATCCGATTAAAACAATACCAAGAATTAATGGGATAGCCGGCATAATGACTGCCACTGTAAGAAGTCCCATATCTGTTAAGATACCAGCGATAATACTTCCGCCGAATCCACCAACAGCGACAGCTGTTGCAAGCATACCCATTGCTTTCGGAACATCTTTTCTTTCATTAATCAGACCTACAATAATATAAGGTGCCGCTGTAAATGCACCCTGTGCAAGGCTGATAATCAGTCTAAGAATCATAAGCGGAATCAGAGATCTTACAAATGCAAATCCAAAACCTGCAACTGCACAGATGATTCCAGGGATCACTACGATATTTCTTCTACCAATTAAGTCGCCAAGTTTTCCACCGATTGGAGTCATGATGGATACGCCAATTGCTCCAAGGATAGAGAACAGACCTACATATCCCATTGCGTCAACGCTTTTCAGAATCGGTGATAACAGTGTTGCAAATACAAGACCGTACATTGCTACGGAAAGCATCATGCAGATGCATCCGAGCTGAACGGCATTTTTCTTTCCTTTCGGCAATGGAATTGCCGCCTGTGTCTGTGCCTGAGCCTGTTGTTCTTTACTCATATTCATTTCCTCCTGTTTCTCTAAGAAACTTTACTCTTTACTCTTTATTCTTCTATTTGTTATTCTTTAACCACTGTGTAGCGCAGTGTGCCAGACAGCTTGAACCGATTGGGCAAACGTCTTCATTGAACTGTGCTTTTGGATTATGTGCCGGATACTGACCTCTTTCATCTGTGTATCCTGCTGAAAGATACATAAATGTACTTGGAACTCTTTCTGCAATACTTGCGAAATCTTCAGAAGCACTTGCTGAGATTCCCGGATATGGCATTGCTCCCGGAATATTTAATTCTTTCATATATCCAACAAATTCTTCTGTAAGCTTTGGATCACAAATCAGTGGTGGTACTTCAGAAAGCATTTCCACTTCTGCTGTTCCTCCGTATACTTCTGCTGTCTTGATTGCAACTTCTTTCATTCTGCGAACAAGAAGTTCTCTGTTTGTCTTATCGTTTGTACGGATAGTTCCTTTCATCACTGCATTATTTGGAATAATATTTTCTGCTGTACCTGCAGTAAACTGACCAACTGTAAGAACACATGCTTTGTTCGGATCTGCTTCTCTTGCGATTAATGCTTCTAATGCAAGATAAACATGAACTGCAATATTGATTGGGTCAATGGATGTATGAGGATATGCTCCGTGTCCACCCTTACCTGTAACAGTAATCTTAAATCCATCTACAGAAAACATCATTGTTCCGGTGCTGTTGTACATGTAAATACCTACTGGCATTTTTCCAGGAGATACATGGTAAGCAAGTGCTGCATCAACATGTGGATTTTCAAGGATACCATTCTCAAGCATATTCTTTCCACCCTGGAATGTTTCTTCTGCCGGCTGGAACATGAATTTTACAGTACCTTCTAATTCTGCTTCATTTTCCTTCAGCATCTTTGCTGCAGTAAGTAACATTGCCGCATGGAAATCATGTCCACATGTGTGTGCTTCTTTTCCTGTTGGACATGCGAATGGTTCTCCACTTTCTTCTGGCATTGGAAGTGCATCCATATCTGCACGGAGCAAAAGAACTTTTCCTCCCTTACCCAATGTAGCAGTTACACCGTAACCACAGTCCTTTGGCTCTAAGCCATATTCGGTAAGTTTCTTCATCACGTAAGCCTTTGCCTTTGGCATATCAAGACCTACTTCTGCATTGGTGTGGAAGTAACGACGATTTTCAATAGTTTCTTCCTTCAACTCAAGTGCTCTTTCATAGTAATTCATATGTTTCCCTCCTTGTTTTGAAAAATCTTGTATTTTGACATTCTTTTTTCTAATTTTTTATTTAAAGAATACTTTTAGAATACAAAATTTTATTTATGGAACATTTATGGAATATTTGTTATCTGGAATATACCATAACTTTTTAATTGTGTCAATATTTTTTTAATAGTATCTGTATTTTTTATTTTACCATTCCAATAAACATGTTTATTTTCTTTTTTTATGTAACTTTCTGTAATTTCAAGAAAATTTAAAAAATTGTTTGTAATTTGTATGTTTTGACCCTTGCGGGAAAATATGCTATAATGCCTTGCGGAGGCATATAAATGAGAGCAAAAATTGTAATTATATCGAGCCACTTTTTGGCTTCTTTTATCGAAGAGGCAGTGGCACGTCTGAAACCAGATTGTGACCTGATTCTGACAACTTACGACAATTTCAAACACATCCCTTCTGTATATGACGCGTATGCTGAAGAAGCCGATGGTTTTCTGGTCAGTGGACGAATGGCTAAATCTGCCATTCTGGCAGTTCCACATACCATAAAAAAACCAATTGTGGCTTTTCAGGTAGACTTGGAGGGATTGTATAAATCGATTTTGGATATCATTATCGAGAATAAAGAACAGAAACTGGACCGGATTCTGATGGACTTCATGGTATTCATTCACGAAAATGACAGTGCGGAAGATTTTATGAAGCGTATCGAAACTAAAGATTTTATTCCAAAACTGAATAACCGCATCAAACATACTTCTGCGAAAGAAATGCTTCAGGTGGAAAATGAAATGGTGGAACATATTGTAAAGGCTTATCAGGAGCATAAAGTAGACATGGTAATCTGTCAGTTCACTAACATCATTCCTATGCTGGAGGAACATCATATTCCATATACTTACCCGTTCCCATCAGACCTGACCTTAAGCTCCCTGTTTCATGAGCTATATGTGCAAATCGAGATGAATCATCTGCTGGCAAACCGTTCTACAGTGGTGAATATCTCTCCACGCAGTTCTGATTGTATCAATGCAGAGAACATGGATTTACTCCACCACAGTATTGAAGAATTTTTAAGGGAAAATCTGATTGAATCCATGATTCAGCAGCAAAAGGATGGATTTATTTTGTTTACTACGGTACAAGTACTGGATTCCATCACAGATCATTATCATTCCTGCCAGCTCAGCGGATATCTGGAATCCGCACTGACATTTGAATGCAGTGTCGGCTATGGAATCGGAACCACCTTAAATGATGCATTGGTAAATTCAGAACACGCCGCCCGCGAGGCACGTTTTGCAGGTCACAGCTTTATCAAAAATGAAAACGGTGATTTAATCGGACCTCTGGGCTCCGAGAAACGAATTGTAATTGAAAACACTTCCAGTCAGAATGTGATTCGGATTGCAAAGCAATGCAGACTTTCCACAATTACCATTCAGAAGCTGATTTCCTACCAGAAGCTGACCGGAACAAATAAAGTAACCACTCAGGATCTGGCATCCCGCTTCGGTGTAACCGTCCGAAACGCCAACCGGATTCTTCAAAATCTGGAAAGAGGAAATTGTGCCCGCATAGCGTACACCAAAACATCCAATTCGAAGGGGCGTCCGGTAAAAGTCTATGAATTAAACTTCAAGCAAACCTCATAACACTTTCAGAAAGAAAAAATGGCACTGCCTTCCCAACGGTTGGCACTGCCATTTTTCTATTCTGTCTTATCTTGTACTATGATTCCTTGTACTTTGCTTCTTTGCACTGTAATTTTCTGTACTATGATTCGCTATTTTGTTGTACTTCCCAATCCACCATTTCTCTTTTCTGTAGCATCATCATCTACGGTAATTCCATACTCCACAAAAATCCCCTGCATGAAACCGGTTCCCTTTTTCAGTTCCACCGTCTTTCCTTCATTGGTATCATTGGTCAGCTTTGCAAATATATGTCCCTCATTATCAGAATAATAATAATCACTGTCAATGATTCCAACCGTATTGTTTAACTGTAGACGGTATTTGAATCCAAGACCACTTCTTGGATAACATTTTAATACCCATTCCTCATCCATTTTCACACGGATTCCTGTCGGAATCTTAATGGTCTGTCCCGGTTCTGCCACAAAGGTTTCCGGTGCATAGAAATCGTACCCTGCACTTCCGGAAGTTGCACGCTTTGGAAGCGGAATTTCTTCATAGATGGCAGCAATTTCTTCCTCTGTATTCTTTTCCCCAAAGGTATCTTTCCAGTCCTCTGTAAATCTCTTTAAACTTACCTTCTCAAACTTAGCGATTCTCTTCATGTAATTGTATTTCTCCTTTTTCTAATGTCTCCGGCACATCAATCACTCTCTGATTTGCACTGCCCTTCCACTGAAGATTCAGTTCCTTGCGCTCTACTTCAAACTCTCCATCCACCAGCACATCTATGTAGCGGATAATCTCCATCCCACATACTTCTTCCCAGAGTCCACCCGTGTAAAGCCAGATTGTCTTATCTGGAAACTGTTTCCGGATTTCTTTCGCAAGTTCGGTCACTTCTGCCACATTTGCAGGATAAAGCGGGTCACCTCCGCTAAATGTAATTCCACTGATATAAGGCTTTCCAAGTTCTTCGAAAATCTCCTGCTTTGCCGCCTCGCCAAATGGCAGTCCTCCATCCGGGTCCCAGGTAATCGGATTATGGCATTCCTTGCAGTGGTGGCCGCATCCGGCAACCCACAGCACTACCCGGAGTCCATCACCATTGAGCATATCGTCTTTTGTTATGTTATGATAACGCATTTACATTGATTTCCTTTCTGCAATTTCTTCCATCTTTGCGTCATTTAAACGGGTATCTCCTTTGACTCTGGAGTAAGAAAGATAGCCGTTCATACGGTCAATCTTTGTCAGATTATGGCTTCCACAGACCGGACATACATCCATAGCCAGTTCCTCATGTCCACAGTCATCACAGTAGGCAAGGGACAAATTGACTCCTTCATAAAAGCCCATATCCATGGCTCTGCGGACCAGTGATTTCACCGCTTCCACGTTATAATTGATTGGATATTTCACATACTGGATTTTTCCGCCATTGGATAAATCCCAGAATCGCTTTTCCAAATCCTGCTTCTGAATCGGAGTGATATCCTCTGTTACGTGGCAGTGGAAACTGTTGCTTACATAAGCACGATCAGACACATTTTCCACAATTCCATATTTCTTGCGGAACTGCTGCACCTGCACTCCACAGAGATTTTCTGCCGGTGTTCCGTAAATAGCATACAGATAGCCATCCTCTTTCTTAAATTCATTGACCCGCTTATTGATATATTCCAGAGTCTGGATGGCAAACTCGCCATCCTCTACCAGCGATTTCTTGTTGTATAACTGCTGCAATTCATTTAACGCTGTAATTCCAAAAGAAGCCGTTGCAGACTTTAACAGTGGCTTAATCTTGTCATGCGGCTTCAAATGTCCACCATAGAAACCGCCCTCACAGTATGCCAGTGGATTCGTAGAAGCACGCAGCTCTCCCAGATAATCATAAGTACGGATGTGAAGCTTACGGATAAGCTGCAAATAATAATCCAATACCTCATAGAAATCCTTGCTCTCCTGTCTGGCTTTTGCAAGAATCATCGGTAAATGAAGGCTGACTGCGCCGATATTAAAACGTCCTACAAAAACAGGCACATCCTGCTCATCTGCCGGCTCTATACCTCCACGCTCATACCATGGTGAAAGAAAAGCTCTGCATCCCATTGGACTGATTACTTTGCCGTATTTTTTATAAATACTCGCCACATAACCTTCCCCGCTCAAGCTGAGCCAGTCCGGGTACATGGTCTTTCTGGAGCACTCAATTCCTGCCTCAAATAAATCTTCCCCTTCTTTTCCCGGTCCATGAAGGTTTTCATCATACAAAAATACAATTTTCGGGAACAGTACCGGCTTCTTGTGGCCCGGTTTTCCCTGTCCTTTCTGGCGTACTTCCAGTAACGTTTTCGTAATCAGCTTGCCGTATTTACTGATATTGGTTCCACTTGTCATGGTAATGAACGGATAGTCTCCACGGCTGGAAGAAACGGAATTGAACTTGTATTCCCATCCCTGGAATCCCTGTTCCATCTCTTTTTCCAAATCTTTCCACGCAATTTCCTGCACCTTTTCTTCCGGAAGACCTAACTCCCGATACTTTTCGATATGGCGTTTATGGGATTTTGCTGCGTATGGCTCCAGAATCTCATCTACACTCGGAATGGTAAATCCGCCATACTGCTGGCTTGCCGCACTCAGTACAATGTCTCCAATCACATCAAATGCAGTGTCCAGTGTTTTCGGCTCATTATACCAGAGATTGCCCATCTCAAATCCGCCAGTCAGCACACTCTGTACATCAAACAGACAGCAGTTCATGGTATCTCGTCTTGCCGACATATCGTGAATATAAATATAACCCTCACGGATTGCCTGAAGTTCTTCTACCGTCAGGAAAAATTTCTTATAAAGCTCTTTGTTTAACTCGTTAAAAATCAAACTTCTCTTAGTTGATACCAGTGCACTATCCGTATTACTGTTCTCTTTATCTCCAATATACATGATGGACTGGCTTTTCAAATATACCTCGTCCAGCATATGCACAAAATCCTGTTTATAATTCCGATAATCACGGTAACTCTTGGCAACCACTGGATTTACCTTCTCCAGTGCACCCTCTACAATATTGTGCATTTCCTTAATCGGAATTTGCTTCTTTCCCATCTTCTCTGCCTGTTCTTCCACAAACTGACAGATAAAACGAAGGTCTTCCTCTGAAAATTTGATTAGTGCACGCTCGGCAGATTTATTGACAGCCACAATGACCTTCTGTACATTAAATTCTTCTTTTGTACCGTCTTTCTTCACCACGCGGATGTCTTTTAAATTCATATTTCTTCTCCCTCCATTCGCTATATCTAGTATTTATTTCAAATAACAAATCCATATTATGTGTCTTTTTTATATCCTACCACGTTCTATTCCTTCCGTCAATCAAGGAATGTATTTCAAATAAATCCTCAGCCGGACATATTGCAAGTCAACAGCACTAAACCAGCTATACGCATTAAAACACGCAGGCAAGCTGTCAGCAATCTGACTACTCATCTGCGTGCTCTTATCATTCATTTTTCACACTTTGCATTTACAGCTTGACAACCGGAATATCACTTTCATCCCGTTTGTCAAGGTCATTGATATATTTCTTCGTTTCACTGACAACCACAGATGATAAAGCAAGTATCGCTATCAAGTTCGGAATTGCCATGAGTGCATTTAAGGTATCTGTAATTACCCACATAAAGTTCAGTGAAATAACCGGCGCAATCAAGGCAACACCTACATAGAAAACACGGTAAACCATCATGGCTTTCTTACCGCCTAAATATTCCACACATCGTTCTCCGTAATAGAACCAGCCGATAATGGTAGAAAACGCAAAGGAAATAATTCCCACAACCAGAATCAGCGGTCCAAGCACCGGAATCTGCCGGAATGCCAGTGTAGTTAAAATTCCACCATCTTCAATGGTACTCACATCAACTGCCGGATTCTTCATGATGGTTGTTACCAGAACCAGTCCTGTCATCATGCAGACAACTACCGTATCCCAGAAAGTTCCTGTGGAAGAAACCAATGCCTGTCTGACCGGATTTCTCGTCTTGGCAGCGGCTGCTGCAATCGGTGCGGTTCCCATACCAGATTCGTTTGAAAAAAGTCCACGGGCAATACCATAACGCATCGCCATCATGATACCACTTCCTACCAGACCGCCCAAAGCTGCTCCCGGCTGGAATGCAAGCTTCACAATCACCTGCAATGCAGGAATGATAAAATCACAATTCATTACAAGAATACAAATACAGCCAAATACATAAAATGCTGCCATAAGTGGAACCAGTTTCTCACATACTCTGGAAATGGTCTCGATTCCTCCGAAGATAACGATTCCAACCAGAATAGCCAGAACCACACCGATAATCCATGCCGGTGCCTGAAAGTTTTCCTTGCAGACCACCGCAATGGCATTTACCTGTGTGGCACACCCTGTTCCGATGGTTGCCACTGAAGCAAATGCTGCAAACATCAGTGCCAGAAACTTTCCAATCTTCTTATTCTTAAATCCATATTCCAGTACATACATAGGACCGCCCTGCATTCTGCCGTCTTCGGTCTTTACTCTGTATTTTACTGATAACAGGGACTCCGCATACTTGGTAGAAATTCCGAATACTCCGGTAATCCAGCACCAGAATACGGCTCCCGGTCCTCCAAGTACTACTGCTGTTCCCACACCAATGATATTTCCCGTTCCAATGGTTGACGCGAGCGCGGTCGCCAGTGCTCCAAACTGGCTGACGTCCCCCTCAGAATCCGGGTCTTTCGTCACTGATAACTTAATTCCTCTGAACAGATACTTCTGAATGACACCTGTACGAAATGTCATAAAAATATGGGTACCCAATAATAAAATAATCATTGGCCAGCCCCATACTATTCCGTTGAGCCATTCAATTGTTCCTTTTATTGCCTCTAACATTCCTTCAACCTCCGCGCTCTTTTGTGTTATTATTTTAACATTTTACCGTGTTAAATTATTTTTCTTATTGTACAAAAAAATCACATAAATTGCAAGTTTATTTATTGGCAAATTCATTTCTATTTTTCAGACTATTATCCTGGCTTCTGTTTTTCCGCTACCGGGCACACTTTTCTGCCGCTAAGAGCACATGTTTTGCAAGTACAGATGTGGTAATACTTCCTACCCCTTTCGGGACCGGACTGATAGCAGATACCTTTGGCTCTACCTCCTCAAAATCCACATCTCCACACAATTTGCCATTCTCGTCCACATTAATGCCTACGTCAACTACCACTGCGCCTTCTTTCACCATTTCAGCTTTTACCATTTTGGCTTTTCCAGCCGCTGCAACCAGAATATCCGCTTCTCTGCAAATGACCTCCATCTCTTCAGAGCGGGAATGGCACATAGTTACCGTCGCATGGGCATGTAGCATAAGCATAGCAAGCGGTTTTCCTATTACCATACTTCTTCCGATAATCACAACCCGCTTTCCTGCAACCGGAATCTGATAATAATTCAGCATTTCCATGACTGCTTCTGCCGTACAAGGCGCATAGTCCGCCTGCTCTCCTGCAAATACCTTCAGAATATTGCTGTCGCACATACAGTCCATATCTTTTTCCGGATTCATCCATGCCTTAACCATCTTCTCATCCAACTGTTTCGGAAGCGGCTTCAACAGTAAAATTCCATGTACTCCTTCATCCGTATTCAAGACTCCGAGCACCTCTTCAAAATGTGCCATGGAAACTGTTTCTTCCAGAACAATACTACGGCATTCGATTCCGATACTCTCCATCTTCTTTTTTGCCCCGCGTTCATAGGAAATGTCATCTGGACGTTCTCCCACACGCACAATGGCAAGACAAGGAACAATTCCCTGTTCTTTCAGTTTTTCTGTCTTCAAGGTCAACGCTTCTTTCATTGCCTTTGCTACTTCTGTTCCCAACATCAACTTTTCCATTTTCTCTCAGCTCCATTCATTTAAGGTCTGCCTCACACGGAATCTGGTCTGCAAATTCTGTATGTTTAGCGAATTTGTTCTAACACAATCTTATATGCCCGTTCCTTCAGCTCCTGCCCTTCCCGAATCAAATCGTCCGCACACTGGATTAATTGCTTTGCCCTCTCCTGATTCTTCATCATTCCCGCATTAATATACACATTCAGTGATGCGCCTTCCAGTGCGGCCTGTGCAAACAAAACTCCGGTTCCCACATCACTAATCGCAAGTCTGCTGCCCTTATCAGAGAGTTCATCTAAGATTTTTATCACTTTCAGAATGGTTTTCATCATTTGGATTGGCAGTGCACTTGCCCCATAAAGGGCTTCTTCCATGACCTTTGCTTTATAAGCCTGTTCTTCCTCTGTATTCTTTGGAAGCCGGTAAGCTTCTGCCAGTGGAAGAAACGCTTCCGCATCCTTATCTACGAGCTGTATCAGTTCTTCCTGTAATTCTTGTAACTGTCCTTTTAATGCTTTCACCTCGTCTTCTACAGCCGCATATTTCTTCTTTCCGATTGTCAGATTGGAAACCATGCTTCCAAGTGCTGCCGCAAAAGCACCCACTGCCGCAGAAGCACCACCGCCGCCCGGCACCGGGTCCCCGGATGCCAGTTTACTCAGAAATTCAATTGTCGTATTCTCTAATAACATACACCTGCTCCTTGTTCTGCTTATTCTGTTTTCTTCTCTTCTGCCTCTTTTTCTTCATCCTGTTTCTGGACTTTTGGTATCATCTCTTTTTTATACTGCCCTTTATCATCTACATAACTTTTCTCACTATAATACTCTGATGGTACTGGCAGATTCTTCTTCTCCAGCCGTCTTTCGGCTATCATTCCAATGATATAGAAAATTACCGCAAAGGTCGGAACACCCATAATCATTCCTACAAATCCAAAGAGGCCCCCTCCAACTAAAATGGAGAACAGTACCCAGAAGGGGGTAAGTCCTGTCGAATCTCCCAGAATATGAGGTCCAATTATATTTCCATCTGCCTGCTGTAAAATCAAGATAAAAATCAAGAAATAAAGTCCCATCTTCGGGTCAGCAAGAGTAATTAAAATGGCACTCGGAATAGCTCCAATATATGGACCAAAAAATGGAATTACATTCGTAACCCCCACAACAACGCTTACCAGCAAAGTATAAGGCATTCTTAAAATCGACAGTCCGATGAAACACAATACTCCGATAATTGCGGAATCTATGATTTTACCAATGATAAATCCACCAAAAATTTCGTTGCTCTTTTTTGTCAGATGAAGCAGCATATTGGCATGGTCATTTGACAGAAATGCATAAGTCAGTTTTTTCGTCTGGGAAGTAAACCGTTCCTTTCCATAAAGAACATACACGGAAACAATCAGACCCAAAACAAAATTTACAAATTCGCCCACTAATCCGACAATTCCAACTGTCACATTAGACATAATCGTATTAATCTGTGTCATGAAATCATTACGGAACCAATTCTGGAACACATTCGTTCCTTCTTCAACCGCATTTTTAACAATCACTCCGATGGTGCTGTCTTGATTCTGAATATTTTCCACATGGCTGACCATCTCATTAATCTGTCCCGGAAGCGTCAGAAGCAAATCGCGGATACTCTTATACAATTCCGGAATCAGCATATTGCAAAGAGCAACAATCAATGCAATCAGAAAGAGTAGTGCCGCTACAATCCCCATGGTGCGGGACAGCTTCTTTGCCTTTTCCGATGACATCTTCTTTTCCAGCACCGGCACCATCTTACTGTCCACAAATTTGATAATCGGATTCAGCAGATATGCCAGAGCCAGCCCATATATAACAGGCTTAAGCACATCCACAACCTTACTCACCAGACTTGTAATCATGTCAATTCGAAGCAGTGCAAAATAAAAAACTACACACGCTACAATGACCAGAAAATAAGTCATTCCATTACTGAACTGTTGTCTGATTTTCGATGGTCCCTTATTGCCAAACTGCGGGCGTTTCGAATAATAAGGTATGTACTCTTCCTGTGTCTGTTTCTCAGTCTTCTGTTCTTCTGCCGCTTTTTTTTCTTCCATTTCCGTCACCTTGTCCTCCTGCAATTACTTCTTACCATTATAACTATATTCCGCTTCTCTCGTCAACCGTTGTTAAAAAGGAGTCATACTTTCAGACATACACTGTCTGGTAGCATGACTCCCTCATCTGCTTATTTGATTTTCTTTCTTTTCCTTACGGAATTAACAACCACACGTAAAGGTTGCACATTCTGTGTCACCACAATGACAGGCCTGGCCGCCTTCCACGCTGATTTTACCTGCATGGCACTGACATTTTTCATTGTATTTACATCCGGTCGCCTGACATTCAACCTTTGAGGTCGGCTGTCCTTCGTGAATCGCATTGGTTGTATACGTCCCTGATTTTCTTTCTTCAAAGCTGTCACAACTTGTTTCTTCCGGTGTTCTT
Source organism: uncultured Lachnospiraceae bacterium (assembly GCA_900554415.1). Taxonomy (GTDB): domain Bacteria; phylum Bacillota; class Clostridia; order Lachnospirales; family Lachnospiraceae; genus Allocoprococcus. Next base: position 91,374 of record USGU01000004.1, read on the forward strand.
GCAGAACTTCCACCTACGCGGATTTCTCCTAAATCACAATAAAAATCCTGATTGTGCATACAGGTCTGAACTGTACATTTTAATTCTGGCATAATAAATCCTCCTCTTTATCCAAAGTCAGTTTTATTATGCTCAGATTTTTTCTGTTTATTCTTTTTATTTATTTTTTCCGCAGCACTTCTTATATTTCTTTCCGCTTCCGCATGGACATGGATCATTTGGATATACCTTGTGTTCTACGTGTACGGTACGGGAATTCTTCTGTTCTTTGTATAATTCTTTTCTCTTTTCTTCTGTGAAAATGCTGTCCCACTGTGGCAGTTCATATAACCAGTCTGCCTTTGCATCTACCATGTTCTTGTAAAGAAGTTCTTTGTCAAATACCAGATTCACTTCTGTATCTTCATCCATTGTCTCAATTGGGTTTGCAACCTTCAGACTGTCATTGATACCATCTAAGAAACCTGTCATTGTAAATACTTCAATACCATACTTTTCAGCAAGTTCTTTTATGGTTCCTCTTACTTCTTCATCCGGATTGGTGAGAAGCTTTTCATAAATTCCTTTTTCAATCTGAAAATAAGTTCCCCAGAATTTCTGAAGAGAAGCTCTGTCTGCTTCCTGTGAGTAAGCGGTCTCTCTCCATTTTTCTAACAATGTGCTCATATTTAAAATCTCCTTTTATTCTTATGTTACTCTGTATATCATACAGCATTTTTCTGTTGTTTGCAAAGTATTTTTTTCCTCCTCTCTTTTCTTTTGTCTTCTATCCAGATATTCTTCTATTGAAATCGGTTTTCTTCCGTTATTTTCTTTTTTCTGTAGTTCCATAGCTGGCCTCCTTCTGATTTACCGGCTTTCCACTTACGGGAAATACCAACATTAACATTTTATGATGGTACTCTTCAAATATTCCTTTTTTCTGACTTTATCATGGAATTATGTGCAACTTGTGACTGTGTGCTGAAGACTTTATAACTAATTTCTTAATAATTTCTAATTGACATTACTGCGCTCTTCTACTACACTAAATTCATGACGTTAATAAGGTCAGAAGAGATTTTATCCCATATAGAAAGGATGATAGACATGCAGCATTTACTGATACCAGAGAATTATCATTCTCCGCTTACCATTCGGGAAACAGAAGTTGCAATCAAGGAAGTCAAAGACCATTTTGAACGTGCCCTTGCAAAATCATTACACTTAACACGTGTATCTGCCCCTCTTTTTGTTCGCCCGGAGTCCGGACTGAACGATAACTTGAATGGTGTAGAACGCCCCGTTGCATTTGGCGTAAAAGAACAAGATGACAAAGAAGTGGAGATTGTACATTCTCTCGCAAAATGGAAACGCTACGCTCTGAAGCGTTATGGTTTCCATTCGGGTGAAGGACTTTACACAGATATGAGTGCTATTCGTCGTGATGAAGACACCGATAATATCCACTCTATTTATGTGGACCAGTGGGACTGGGAAAAAGTAATTTCAAAAGAAGAACGGAATACCGAGACTCTGGAATACACGGTAAATAAGGTTTACAGCGCACTGAAAGACACGGAAGAATTTATGTCACGCCGTTATAATTACATCAATCCGATTCTTCCGGATGATATTACCTTTATCACCTCTCAGGAACTGGAAACCATGTATCCTGACAAGACACCAAAAGAAAGAGAATACCACTTTGCCAAGGCAAAAGGAGCCATTTTCATCAAACAGATTGGAAAAACTCTTGCCTCTGGTGAGAGACATGATGGCCGGGCTCCTGACTATGATGACTGGGAATTAAACGGTGACATTATCGTGTATTACCCGGTTCTCGATATTGCACTGGAACTTTCTTCGATGGGTATTCGTGTAGATGAAGATGCGTTAAGAAAACAGCTCAAAGCTGCAGACTGCGAAGACCGTGCTGAGCTCGATTTTCAAAAAGCTCTGTTAAACGGTGAGCTTCCTTACACAGTAGGAGGCGGAATCGGACAGTCCCGTATCTGTATGTTCTATCTTCGCAAAGCTCATATCGGTGAAGTACAGTCTTCTATCTGGCCCGAAGATGTATTAGATGAAACCGCAAAAGCAGGCATTCAGCTTTTGTAATACTTTACAGCACAAAAAAGACATTGTTTCTACAAGAAACAATGTCTTTTTGCATTAACAAATTCAAACTAAACCAACAGATAATTCTTATTCAGCCAAATCGCCAAGATCAATCAGCGCATCATCCAATGCTGTGTAATCTGCCTCTGGAATCTCATACACATCATCGTTATTTACAACATGTACTGTCACTGTGACTGGATCTCCATAAGAAGCAGAAGCCATATTTGCTTTTACAAGTTCTAACAGCTTTTCGCAAACCCACTGCTGAAGATCATCATCTGTCAATTCTTCACCGGCACTTTCTTTCTCAGCACCATATTCTTCTGCATCTGCAAGAAGCTGGTCTAAAATTCCGTCAAATACGCCTGTCACTGGAGTAATCTCTACATCTACCGTATAGTTATCTCCATCTTCTTTTGCTTCTTTGACATCATACTTCGTCATCTTCATCAAATCAGCAAAAAATGTACGATACTGTTCAAGTAACGATTCATCTGTAATTCCAATGGAAGCCATATCGTCTACCATTGCCTGAAGATTGTCCTCATAATCCTGAGTTGCTTCTTCCTCAGTTCTTCCTGTCAGTTCCATGTACTTGTCCTTTTCCCCTTTGGTCAGTACATCCAGACAGGACTGCACATAGCTGCTTGCATCGAACTTGCTTCCTGAACAGGCGGTCATTGCAACCATAAGTACCGCCATCACAAGTGCAACAAGTGCTTTCTTTGTGTGTTTCATAATCACTACCTCCTTTTTGTTAGATACCGCATCGTAAAGTCACTATTCTGTCTGCTCAGATGCAGACAAAATCCACCTATTGACACTGGCAAGTATATTATTTTCTAAAAATAATATCATGTCTTCCAGGACCATTGGATACCATAGTGATAGGGAATCCAATTTCCTTTTCAATAAATTCGATGTAGTTTCTGCAATTTTCCGGAAGTTCTTCATATTTCTTAATTCCACGGATATCGCACTTCCATCCCGGTAATTTTTTAATCACTGGTTTTGCTTTTTCAAGGAGATGTGTTGCAGGGAATTCTGTAGTCACTTCGCCATCAATCTCATATCCGACACATACCGGGATTTCATCCAAATATCCCAGTACATCGACAACGGTAAATGCAACATCTGTTGCCCCCTGAAGACGGCATCCATATTTGGAAGCAACACAGTCAAACCATCCCATACGTCTAGGACGACCTGTCGTTGCACCGAATTCTCCACCGTCACCACCGCGTTTTCTGAGTTCGTCTGCTTCGTCACCAAAAATTTCACTTACAAATGCACCAGCTCCTACTGCACTTGAGTATGCTTTACAAACTGTAATAATCTTCTTAATTTCATACGGTGGAATTCCTGCTCCGATTGCGCCATAAGCTGCAAGTGTGGAAGAAGAAGTTACCATTGGATAAATTCCATGATCTGGGTCCTTGAGTGTTCCAAGCTGACCTTCTAACAGAATTTCCTTTCCTTCTTTTAATGCTTCTGCAAGATAAGCAGATACATTGCACACATATGGTGAAATCATCTCTCTGTATTCTACCAGTTCTTTATACAGGTCTTCCGGGTCAATTGCCGGTTTATGATACAAATGCTCTAACAGAACATTCTTCTGTTCTGCTACGCGTGCTGCCTTTTCCTTCAACAGCTCGTCATCAAAAAGTTCGCTTACCTGAAAACCAATTTTTGCATATTTATCTGAATAAAATGGTGCGATTCCGGACTTTGTAGAACCGAATGACTTTCCACCAAGTCGTTCTTCTTCATATGCATCAAAGTTCTTGTGGTATGACATTACCATCTGCGCTCTGTCTGATACTAAAATCTTTGGAGTCGGCACACCTCTGTCTACCAGAGACTGAATCTCTTTTACCAGCACCGGAATATCAAGTGCAACACCATTTCCGATAACACTGGTTGTATGTCCGTAAAACACTCCGGAAGGTAATGTGTGAAGTGCAAACTTTCCATAATCGTTAATGATGGTATGTCCTGCATTTGCTCCACCCTGGAAACGGATGATAATGTCTGCTTTCTCTGCAAGCATATCTGTAATCTTTCCTTTTCCTTCGTCGCCCCAATTTGCACCTACAACTGCCTTAACCATAACAATTCCTCCTGTCATGTCTATATGTTTTTTGTTTTCTTTTGATTCAAAATAAATCCAGATTGAATTATACTACTTTTTTTCCCAGATGTATACTGTTATTTTTAAAAGTTAAATTCTGCCTTTTCTCTACATCAAAGGCGCAATCAGACGTAATATCTGTCCGTAAAGTTTCACAAATAATGTACGCTCTCTTACCTCTATCAGCGAAACCTTGTGACATTTTGCTTTCGTTCTCTGAAAATCCCGTTCAATATCATATACCACCGGATTGTGATAAATGAAAACACCACATTCAAAATGATGAAACAGGCTTCGATAATCCAGATTAATCGTACCCACCGTAGCGGTATCATCGTCTGACGTAAAAATCTTCGCATGCACAAATCCAGGTGTATATTCAAAAATTTGCACACCGCTTTCTATAAGTTCTTCATAGTATGTCTTTGCCAGATAGAATGCATATGGCTTGTCTGGTATACCCGGCATAATAATCTGCACTTCCACACCGCCTTTGGCTGCACGCTTCAGCGCATCTATCATATCATTGTCCAGAATCAGATATGGTGTCATAATATGCACATATTTCTTGGCATGGTTCAAAATATGGAAATAAACCTCTGCTCCTACATTTTCATTATCATACGGACTGTCTCCGTATGGAATCATGTAACCATCTTCTCTGCGGAAGCCTCTTTGCTTCGGGGTAAGATAAAGAGAATAATCTTCCTTTGTGCGCTCCGTCACATTCCACATCTGCAGGAACATCATAGTGAAACTCTGCACTGCATCACCCTTCAGCATAATAGCTGTATCTTTCCAGTGTCCAAACCGTTCCTTCTGATTGATATACTCATCTGCTAGATTGACACCTCCGGTAAATGCTACCTTTCCATCAATCACACAAATCTTCCTGTGGTCACGATTGTTCTGACTGGTAGAAAGCACCGGCTTAATCTCCTCGAACTGCTTGCACTTGATACCCATTCTGCGCAGTTTCTTCGGATAATCATACGGTAACAATGCCACACTGCACATTCCATCATACATAAAGCGTACTTCCACACCTTCCTGTACTTTCCTTTTCAGAATGTCCAGAATAGAATCCCACATGATTCCTTCTTCTACGATGAAATACTCCATAAAAATAAAATGCTCTGCCTTCTCCAGTTCCACCAGCATGGCCTTAAACTTCTCTTCACCCAGAGGAAAATATTCTGCTGTCGTATTTCCATATGTCGGAAAGCCCACATATTTATATAAAAAGTAGGACAAATTCACATTGGCAAGCCTGCTGCTTCGCATCATCTGAATCACATCATCATTCTGCTTCATGTAAGGCTCTATTTCCCCTTGCAGCATCTCCAGACGCCTGCGCAACAGTTTCTTTCCAAACTCCAGCTTCGTATAAATATAAAAACCAACCCCGATTACAGGAACAACCATTACAAATATCAGCCAGGTCATCTTAAATGAAGAACTTCCTTCTTCATTAATAATATAAATAACCGCCATAACAGATACCACTACGTAAATACCATATATATGGCTTTCATAATGCTGCATATAAGTAAGTGTAAACGCAAACAGCCCTATCTGGGCAAGCAACAGCAAAAGAATAACTGCGGTACGGCTGTAAACAATCCCAAACACCTTACTTTTCGCCTGTTTCTTTACTTTCTTCCCTACCTGGACACTTTTCTCCTTATATTCATTTAATTTTCCATCCATGTATGGTTCCCCCTTTTTAGCTACGGTTATATCCTAACACATAATTTTGCTTCTCACAATGACCCTCATCCCAACTTTTCCAACTCTTTATAAATATTTTACTTTTCCTTTTTATTAAAAAGTATTACAATAACTGTATGACATCTGAAAGGAGAAAAATTATGTCTAAACACACTGGAAAATTCCTCGCAGGTCTTGCTGCTGTCGGTGCAGTTGCTGCCGGCGCTTACTACTACTTTAAGAAAAAAACAGGAGACGATTTCGAGGATGAATTTAACGAAGATTTTGATGCAGAAGAATTTGAATTAGATGATGACCTTCGCGAAGCAGGTGAACGCGGATATGTTTCTCTTACCCCAGGTAAAGAAGCAGCTCCTGCTGCTGAGAAGACAGAGGCAGAACAGACAGAAACACCTGCTGAAAGTGCAGGAAACTGTTCTTCTGAAAACGAGGCTTGCGGCTGTTCAGAAGGCTGCGACTGTTCTTCTAAAGACGAAACTTGCGGCTGTTCAGAAGAAAGTACTTCCTCCGAAGAAGGCTGCTGCTGTTCTGCAAGTGCTTCATCCGATGAAGCTGAGGAAAAATCAGAAGAATAATTACGAAGTGCAAAAGAGGCATTGTCCATACAGGATAATGCCCCTTTTTATCGTTAATTATGTCAGAATTGAATTAAGCAAACTCTTTTTTCATTGCTTTATAACTCCTGTTCAATCAAAATCTCTGGTAATATTTGTAAGCCATTTGCCTCGGAAATAGTGAATGAATACCACTGGCATTTTTTCGAACTCATCCAAAGTCATTACAAAGTATACCCAGATAGGCGGCAGTTTTAAAACATATGCTGCAAGAAAGGTAAGTGGAACTGCAACAAGCCACATAAATATAGAATCTACGATCATTCCAAATCTGGAATCCCCACCACCTCTGAAGCAGCCACATATAAGACAGGTATTGATGCCTTCTCCCACAAGGCGCCAGGTTGTCATAACTATAAAAATGCCAAGATAATAAATAGCAGTCTCTGTTAGTTTATCCCGATAGAAATCCAGTATTAAAGGGCGAAGCGCCAGAATAATGACACATCCGATCAAACTTACGATCATTGTTATTCTGAGCATGCGTTTTCCATATTCTCTGGCTGCTTCAATGTTATCTTTACCCAGCTCCTGGCTGACAATAATGGTAGTGGCGTTAGCAAAACCGCGACAGGCGATAGCACCAATATTTACCACCATAACAGCGACAGCATTTGCAGCAACCATATCATCGCCAATATGACCAAGGATTGCTGCGAATGCTGAACCGGCAAAACTCCACACAACGTCATTTATTACGGCAGGAGTAGCTATTTTCATAAAATCCCGGAACAAAATGCCTGATTTCGCAAAGAAGTATTTTATCCTGAATCTCACATCGGAACTTTTTAATGAGTAGATGAGGCAGATCAATACTTCTGTGATTCTGGCAATAACAGTACCAAGGGCAACACCGGTAACACCAAGTTTTGGAAGTCCAAACAGCCCAAAGATAAAGGTGGCATTACAAAGCACGTTGACACAAAGCGAGACAACGTACGTAACAGAGGGCAGCATTATTTTTCCAATACTTCGAAGAGCACTCATAAAAACCTGAGAGAATCCCATAAACATAAATGAAAATGAAATTACCCTTAAGTATTCACTGCCTGCAGCAATCGTATCCGGACTGCTTGTGAAAATCTTCATAATCGTAGTTGGTATAGAGAAGGAAATAACAAAAAATACAAAAGAGGCAATCAGTGAAATCCGTTCTGCCAGGCCGAGAATCTTTTCGACTGTCTTTTTATCACCTTTTCCCCAGTACTGAGCACATAAAACGGCGGCTCCCGTGGCCATACCATAATATAAACAGAAAAGAATGAAAGTATACTGGTTAGCAAGGGAGGAAGCCGACATGGCAGTCTGGCTTACATATCCAAGCATTACAGTATCCGCAATGTTTACCAATGTTCCAATCAGATTTTGGATCATAATTGGAAATGCTAATTTTGATGCATATTTTAAGAAATCTTTTTTATTTAGCATACAATAGTTTTTCCTTACACTCATTATAAATATTTCATCATTGTTGGCACAAGAATATTCATATCAACAGGCTTTGCAACATGACCATTCATTCCAACAGAAAGAGCCTTTTGTATATCTTCTGCAAAGGCATTGGCAGTCATTGCAATAATTGGAATCCCGGCTTTTTTAGCATCTTTCATCTTTCGGATAGCTAATGTAGCATCATATCCATTCATAACCGGCATCTGAATATCCATAAGAATCATCTTGTAATAATCAGCGTCAGCCCTTTCAATCATGTCAACACATGCAGCTCCATCATTTGCAGTCTCAACAATACAGCCTTCTTCCTTCAATAGTTCTGTTGCGATTTCTGTGTTGATTTCATTATCTTCGACCAATAAAACCCGAACACCATTTAAGCAATTCTTATTACTCGGATTACTGTTTTTCTTCATCAGAGATTCTTCTTTTGATACTTTTCTGCAAGGAATCGTCACTGTAAATGTGGAACCCTCGCCCTGCTTACTTTTCACATCTATCGTGCCATCCATAAGCTCTACAAGTTTTTTGGTAATGCCCATTCCGATGCCGCTTCCCTCAATATGACTGACTGTAGAGTTATATTCTCTTTCAAAAGTTTCAAAAATGTGCTTCTGAAATTCTTCAGACATACCAATTCCATTATCGGTAATGGTGATGATCATATTGCACCAATCTTCTTTTTCACAAGATTTCTGTACAACATCACAGGATATCGTACCTCCTGTATTTGTATATTTTATAGCGTTACTTATAATGTTGAAACAAACTTCTGATAGGTGTGGTGCATCCATATATACATAGATAATATGAAGTGACCCCACATTTGTAACAACGTGGATTTACCTGTATACTA